>JBAVUO010000036.1:0-3888 GCA_049696815.1 Terriglobales bacterium
CCCAAGCAACTCTTGAATTGTGGCGAACGCAAGAACTTAGTGACTGATCGAGTAAAGCTGGTTCCGGGCCCCACGGAGGAGGTTTCGTGCGTGCGCGAAATCTATCAGATGGTGATCCAGGAGCGTACCCGGAGGTATTGGGCGGCTGGGATGTTGGTCATCGGGCGCTCCTTTCCAGTGGATTAAGGATTGTTCATCAAAATGACGGTGCGTGCCTAGGCGGGGATCACTGGGTCGGAAGATGGCTTCTGTCGTCAGGCAAAAATGTCTTTCGGGACAGCCTCAAGCAGGGGCGGCAAGTGCACCTGTACTCGCGCTCGCCGGGGCGGACAGTGTGGGCGCAATCGCGGCATTTGAACCGCCCGTCCTTGTAAGCGATCATTGGCCGGAAGTCGATCCCGGCCATGCAATGCGGGCAGCGGATGATCAGGGTCGTGTCGGTTGGCATCAGGCGCTCCTGCACCGCAGCAAAAGAGAGAGGCACGCAGGGTTCCACGTCGCAGTCTGGCAATCCGCTGGGAAACAAAGGGTCGCAGGACAGCCATACGGGTGTCGAGCCCGAAACCGCGCCGAGATTTCGGCAGCCGTGCCCACAGGCGGGCAGGGCTTACGGAAGCATCCACCAGTTTATTCGCCGATGCCGTGTGTGCGGCTTCTCCGTGGGTGGGCTCTGGGTCGTCGCTGCATTGTCCACTCGCGGAGGCAGCCTCAAGGTTGGGGGAGAAGCTTCGTCCACCCCTTCAAGTAAAGTGTCTTCGCCTGATCGAGAGTCATTGTCTTATTCACGCACACTTTTCGCCAGAGGAGGAGTTCCACCTTGGCGATCTTCCGTCCCCGCCGCATCGCCAGGTGGAAATACTTACTCCGCTATTCCTGATCGCTAGCACGTGTATCCCGTTGCCATCGTCTCTCGACCGCAAACAACACAGCCTAACGCTTGCTTGCCGTTCGAGCAGACGCGGGATCAGCACGAAGGCGATGAAGGCACACTGAGATGGCGAGGGTTCCGTTTCCAAGTCCCCGGCCTGTCCTTCGTGCTCAACATCGGGAAGACGGTCGATCAAGGGATTCGCGCGCTCTCCCTTCACACTCCTCCGCACCCGATCAACGTCGCCGACTGTCTCACGGCCCAGTCGGAGCAAATATTCGTCGAACATTTTCATCGGAACCGGAAGCCGAAAGCCTTTTGGAAAGCGATGAAGAGACTCCGCCGGGAACGTAACGGGCCGAAATAGGGCGATCCCCCGCGTCCCAGTTCCTGAATCCCCGTCGTGGCTCAATTGGCGAAATCAGCGATTTCACTCATTGACCACGGTGAACGAAAAAACGATTCTGCACAACCTGTTTGCTGATGGGTGCAGAAAGCATGCTTACCAGGACCCAGCCAACTCCCCCTGGACGGCTCCCACCACCCCGGCGGCGGAGGCGGGCATGGTTGCGGCCGGTCCGGGTACGTGCACCCGTTTCATGGTTTCTTCCAATCAGTCATGGAGTTTAATTCGCCCATAATTTCCTTCAATCTCTGTTCGCGTCTCTCGTGATCGCTCACTGCCACAGCGTCCGGTCTGGGCCTTCGCGAATACCCTAGATTTAGCCCTTGGAGTTCGGCTATTTCTCGCCTCAGCGCCTCGACTCGCTCTCGGATGCCCCCATCCATGAAGCGAGATTATACCTGCGTCCTGAATGGTTTCATTGCAGCTTCGCGCACTCCGCCTCGGCTTGCTTCAGAGAAACGGCAAGGACCGGTCATCTGACCGGTTGAGAACGTGGTCCATGTCTTTGGAGGAGCAATTTTCGCAAGGAAAAGGGGCGCGACTCGACTTGTGGAAGGCAATCGACGTGAACAGGCGTTTACACCCAGATCCCGGTCAATGAGCGCTATCGCGATGTTACGCCAACAACAAAGAGGCGCTTACTTGTTACCTCGCCAGAAGCCAGTGGCGTCCCAGGTGACTGGATCGTTTTGCTCCGCCTCGGGGTCCACCGTTGTGTTCTGGAAATGCGCAATCTTCCAGTTAGCACCGTGTTTAACCAGGATGAACGACCCTCGTGTCTTCAACTCGGGGATCTCTTGCCCCGACGGAGTGGTGAGTGGGCCGACTTTGAATCGTCGCTACGGCGATGGCTACGTCCGGTGCAACGGCTCGGATCATCGAAGATTCGATGCTCACACGGGACATCGCGCACATGGTCCGGTGAATCGTGTCGTTGAGTCCTTGCTCCTTTTCGACGAATCGGAATCACGTGAGGACAACGATGCAGTTCTTGAATGAGTTGGCCGCTGGATTTGGAGAAGGGTCCGATTCTGTACATGAAGTAGCTACCCGCCCGACACCCACCCCGGCGCCCAGGGCGGGAAGCTGCCGTAGCGTAAGAACTACACGAGTCCTGCAGATTTGCAGGACCGTGTAAAAGTTTCATCAATAGCCGAAACCAATGGGTTTGGGACCGCTGAGGCGGGGAAGAAGCTTGGGGCGAGGGAGCAGACGCGACCGTCGGCGTCACCGGACAATCTTGGCCGGGAAAAGAACCTCGGTCAGTGTGTCGCCGCCGCTACGTGAGTAAGAATCTGGGAATCAGCTTGGCCTCGTTTGCACTCGAGACCGGGGTCAATGGGTGTAATGGCGATTTTTCGCCAATTGACTGTCCCTGCAACAGTCGGGCGTTTGCATTGACGGTCGTCCCTTCCCATAATGGCTAAATGAAAACACTCTTTTCGATTCTTCTTGCGTGCGTGTCCCTACCACTCATAGCCCAAGAAGCCGCCCTGCCAAAGACCGTCCCGCCCCCCGACTTTCTGCTCCACGTCGAGGTCAAGGCTGAGAAGCCTCACACCGATCTCGGGCCGATGAAAACTGATAGCCACGGAAGAACGACGGGCTCAGGCGCCGTATACGGAGGTTCCTCGCTCGTTCAGGTTAGTAGCTTGTCGTTTAGCGCCGATGGCAAGTCGCTGGCTGTGGGGAGCACTCCGAGTACCGTTGATATCTGGGATCTAGAAACACGCACCAGCGTTAGCTCTTTCCCAGCAGGATCGACAGTGGCACTGTCTCCGGACGGTCACTTGCTCGCTACCAATGGCAAGGACGTCATGATTTGGGACTTGGTGTCCAGTAAGGTAATTGCACGTATGCCATGGGGTGGTGCGACCATTTGGCGGATGTCGTTTGATCCTAGCGGCATATGGCTCATGGTCAGAGCTAATGGAGAGAATGACACGGTATTCAATGTGAAAACCGGCGAAAAAGTAGCTTCGCTTACGAACACGCAGGAAGCACAGTTTTCGAGGGATGGACTCCTCGCAATTGGCGGGAACGCGAAGCACATCATTTCATGGAACACGAAAGACTGGAGCCAAGCCCGCGACCTCCCGAACGGACCCGACTATGTGACACGCTTCGCGGTCAGTCCCGGTAAAGATTTGGTTGTGGTTGGTGGACCAAACTTGGCCCGACTGATTCGGATAAGTACGGGCGAGCAAATCGCAAGACTTAGCACCGGTTACACGAACTTCGCAGCATTCGACGAGACTGGCTCGTTCATATTCACATACGCGGGCAGCGGGTTCGGCGTTTGGGATACTACCGGAAAACTTATGTGCACAGCGAAAGAGATGGGGAACGGCACGATGGCGCTGAGCCCCAATGGCCGCTGGTTGGCCGCAGACGGGGGCGGCAGAGACGTAAAGGTTTGGAAGGTTGAGAACATCCTCAACTCATGCCGCAAATGATGAGCGGGATCAATCTGAGTTTCATAACTGTCGTTAACAGGCGTGGTTGTTGAAAAAGGGCTTGCTCGGAGCTGGAAGTTGGCGGGTATTGAGTACCGCACGCGGGAAGAGTGTCTTGCGAGGGTGGGGACTAAGTCGTTGCGGGAAGGGGTGGCCTT
>JBAVUO010000037.1:0-2011 GCA_049696815.1 Terriglobales bacterium
AGCGATGACGACGGCCGGACGTACGCTACTCTTTCCCTCCGCGCCGATCAGTTGCTTCAGCTTCATCACGAGCCGAGTCATCAGGCGGCTTGATCATCTCGATCCGCACTTTTCCCGTGTCCGCATCATAGACGATCTTCCGGACCCGTTCCTTGACGGCGGCCGCCTGCTCCTTCGACAACAGATGGTGCCCAGCGCCGATCTGTCCCAAGACCGCTGTTTCGATCTCGTGCGCGTCGACCATCACGCCTTTGCATGGCTCGCGACCACCCGCAGTCGATCGGCACCGGTAGTAGCGGCGAATGACCGGGCCTGTCCGAACCGTATGGGTGCTCATCAAACGTCCGTAACGTCCGCAGGATAAGACACTAATATTACAACGTTAAGTGCCTGGGCCGCAGGCGTCTCCGGCGGGGCACCCGCAATATGCGCAGAAACCGGTCCAAGTGAACAAGACATATTGAATCTCACGTCGCGTCCGTGGCAGGGTCCACCCAGAAGTTTTTTTTAGTGCGGAGGCTTTCCAGAGTCAGGAATGCGTGCGCTATCATGACCATGCTGACGTGGTGGTGCCAGCCGGCCCAGTTCCGCCCCTCATAGTGATCGAGTCCCAACTCGTCTTTGAGTTGAAGATAGTCCTGCTCAATCTTCCATCTTGATTTCGCGATCCGCACTAAACGGCGCAAGGCGTGAGTGGGCGACAGATCGCAAAGGAAATATCGAGTGGGCTCCTTTTCCCCTTCCGGCCATTGCACCAGTAGCCAAACCTCTTTATGCGGGGCCTCGCCATCCACGAACCCATGCGAGGGCTGCACCCGCACCGCCAGGAACCGCGATTCCAGCCAACCCTTTGATCCCTCGCGCCAGCGGATCTTCTTCCAACCCTTGGCGGGGAGCGCCAGATCGCGAACCGAACTCGGTCGTTGTTTCCCGTATTGATATCGCGTAGCAGGCTGACCGCGTCCGCTGTGCTGGGGAATGTGGATTTTGGGCGGCTTGGCCCAGACCCCCACCTGTGATGAGACACCCACCACATAAGAAAGCTGCCTTGCTTCCAAACCGTCGCGGAACTCCGTCGCGTCTCCGTAGCCTGCATCCGCTACTACGATTCGGTCAGCCAAGCCCCAATCGCGGACTTCGTCGATCATCTCCAGAGCCAACTGCCATTTCTTCTTGAACTCGATCTCGTCGGGGATGCCCGCTTCTGCGCGACGCTCCCCATCCTTGATCCAGCTTTCCGGCAAATACAACCGCCAGTTCAGCGCTGTACTGCCCTGGGCTCCGACATGGTGCAGACTGACGGCGACTTGGCAATTACCCGTCTTTCCCAAGGTGCCGGAGTATTGCCGCTCGACTCCCACCGAGTGATCCCCTTGTTTCGGGAAGCCGGTATCGTCAATGACCCAGGCTGATTCCGGTTCCAACTCCGCCGTCATGCGACGGCCCAATCGCTCCCAGATGGGCTTCCAATCCCAAGGACTCTGTCCGACGAACTGCTGCATGGCCTGCACGTTCCCATCCGGCAAACGCGATGCCATCGGTTCGACTGACTTGCGTTCGCCATCCAGCAATAGCCCACGCACGTAGACAGCACCCCAATGCCGCCGCTCGCTGCGACCCACTGGCTCCAACAAATCGACTAGAAATCGTTCCAAACGTTCATGGCACTTTCTGATTTGACCGTCGGTCATACCAGAGGCTACCACGGTTTACAATTGGTGTCAATACTTAACGTTGTAATACTAGGGCCTTGTCGCGCCCCATGCGGGAGCTTCGGCCGCCGGCGAGCACGAATTCAGCGATACTCCCAGGCCCGCGCCCTCCCAGAGGCCAAGCAGAGAGAGACTTATGCGCAGCGCTGCCGGGACCCACTCTGCCGCAGTGCCGAAATTGCAGCACGGTTTCGGGAGCCTGTCTTGGTTTTTGGGCTTGAAGCACCCGCAGCATGTCATCGATCATCTGAAATCGCCGTTTTCTGAACGCTCGCCGGAGTAAGGCAACATCATCTGCG
>JBAVUO010000038.1:0-71855 GCA_049696815.1 Terriglobales bacterium
TTGATCGTCTCCTTGTTGCGGAAGAAGGCGATCAGAATGCCCAGTCCGACGGCCGCTTCGGCCGCCGCGTCTACCACGATGAAGATCGCGAACACCTGCCCGTGCAGGCCGCCCCACATCCTCGAGAAGGCCACCAGGTTCAGGTTCACCGCATTCAGGATCAACTCAATCGACATCAGCACGATCACGACGTTGCGGCGCGTGAGCACACCGATCACGCCCAGCGCAAACAGCGCCGCCGCTACGACGAGATAGTGAAGCGTAGTGATGGGAACCATAAGTTCAGTCGTTAGTCGCTGGTCGTTGGTCGTTCGGCATGTCGGAATGGTTCGCCAAACCGCGAACGACCGACGACTAACGACCAACGACTAGATCCTCTTCTTCGCCATAATCACCGCCCCCACGATCGCCACCAGCAACAGCAGCGAGGCGATTTCGAAGGCGAACATGTAATTGCCGTACAGCATCATGCCAATCTTCTGCGTGTTGTCCGCTTCGGCGAGCGGCAGGCCGCGGTCGGGAAACAGCGCCTTGCCTTTCGCGAACACCGACATAAACAGCGCCAGCAGCGCGCAGGCCGCCAGTAAGCCGACGGGCCACATGCGGTTGAATTGGCGCTCTTTGATGTTGCGCTCCAGATTCACAAGCATGATCACGAACAGGAACAGCACCATAATGCCGCCGGCGTACACGATGATCTGAACGCCGGCAACGAACGGCGCGTAAAGCATCAGGTAGAGGCCCGACACCGCCAGCAGCGTCACGATCAGCGCCAAGGCCGAGTGCACGGCGTTCCGCCGCGTGATGACCAACAGGCCGCTGATGACGGCCAGTCCCGAGAGCAGGTAGAAGAAGAACGGGGTCGCGACCGGAGCCATGCCTGGAGCCATTCCTTGGTTCATCCGACGATCACCCCCACGATGGCGGTCGCGATCAGCACGCCGAGCGAGATCGGCAGCATTACTTTCCATCCCACTTTCATCAACTGGTCAAAACGGTAGCGCGGCCACGTCGCCCGATACCAGATGAACAGGTACATGAACACGGCCACCTTCAGCACGAACCAGTACACGTAGTCGATGCCTTCGCGGAAGTTGGCGGCGACGCTTGAGTCGGCGTTGCGTCCAGCGACGGCGATGACGAGCAGGAGCAGCGCAATGAATCCGAGCAGCGCGGCGAAAACGCCAAGCCCGGCCCGCTGAATTCTGAAAAACGAGTGCGACGGCATCCGCGCTGTGCCCAGGAACGCAATGCCGGCCAGGCCGAGGAACGTTAGTCCCGGAAACAGCGAGAAGATGAACTCCCAGGCCGGTCCGTTCAGCAGGTTGGGAAATGGATGCATCCATCCGCCGAGCCAGAGCGTCACCGCGATCGACGAGACTGCGATCATGGCCGCGTATTCGGCCAGCATGAACAGCGACCAGCGCAGGCCGCTGTACTCAGTGTGAAATCCGGCGGTTAGTTCTGATTCCGCCTCTGCCAGGTCGAAGGGCGATCGGTTCGTTTCCGCCACCATGGCGATGGCGAAAATCACGAACGCGATCAGTCCCAGCGGAAAGAACTTGAACAGGAACCAGACATGCTGCGCCTGCTGGGCCTTCACGATGTCGATCATGCTCAGCGTTCCCGTGCCGCTCGCGTTCAGGCTGGTCATCAGGATCGCCGAAACCACCGCCAGGCCCATGGCCACTTCATACGACACCATCTGCGCGCTGGAACGCAGCGCCCCGATCAACGGATAGTGCGAGTTTGAGGCCCATCCGGCGGTCACGATGCCAAGCACGCCCAGCGACGACACACCCAGCATGAACAGGATGCCGATGTTCATATCGCTGACGGCCTGCGAGGGGCCAAAGGGCACGACCGTGTAGACGGTGAAGGCGGCGAGCAGTCCGATCAGCGGCGCAATCCAGAAGACGACCTGGTCGGCTTGGGCGGGAATGATGTCTTCTTTGAGCAGCAACTTCAGCGCGTCGGCGATCGGCTGTAGCAATCCGTGCGGACCCACCCGCATCGGCCCTAACCGCACCTGGAAATGGGCCAGCGCCTTGCGCTCCAGCCAGTTCATCGCGATCACGGCGACCGACACGCCGGCAAAAATGATGAGTACGTAGATCAGCGCCCAGAGCTGGTTGTTGGCATCGCCGGGCGTCACTCTGCTGCCGAGGTAGGACTTGAACGCGTTGAGCATCATCGGTCCACCTCGCCCAGCACGATGTCGAGGGTTCCGATGACGGCAACCACGTCGGCCACGAGCATGCCGCGCACCATGAGGTCGAGTGCCTGCAGATTGACGAACGACGGCGGACGCACGCGCACGCGATAGGGCTGTGTCGATCCGTCGCTGACGATGAAGTATCCTAGCTCGCCCTTGGGCGCCTCGATCGAGTGGTAAATCTCGCCCACCGCGGGCTTAATCACTTTCGGGACCTTGGCCATGATCGGGCCTTCGGGGATGCCGTTCACCGCCTGCTCAATGATGCGCAGCGACTGCCGCATCTCGATGATGCGGACCATATACCGGTCAAAGGTGTCGCCGTTCTCGCCGGTGGGAATCTCGAAGTCGAAGGCCGAATAGTTAGCATAGGGCTGCGCCTTGCGGATATCCCACTTCACGCCGCTGGCGCGCAGCACCGGCCCGGTCACGCCGAGCGCAATGGCGTCGGCGCCCGAGATCACGCCGACGTTTTTCGTCCGCTCCAGCCAGATGCGGTTGCCGGTCAGCAGTTCTTCGTACTCGACAATCTTGGGCGGGAAGAAGGCCAGGAAGTTCTTGACGTCTTTTTCGAAGCCGGCGTAGGTCTCGTACTGGCATCCCCCGATGCGGAAGGCGTGCGTGGTTAGGCGCGCGCCGCAATACTTCTCGAAAATCTTGAGAATCTCTTCGCGATCTCGGAATGTGTAGAAGAGCGGCGTCATGGCGCCGATATCCAGCGCATGCGTGCCCAGCCAGAGCTGGTGGCTGGCGATCCGGTTCAATTCGGTCAGGATCACGCGGATGTAGTTGGCGCGCGGGGGCGCTTCCACATTCAGGAGCTTCTCAACCGCCTGGCAGTAGCCCAGCCCGTTCGAGACCGCCGCAACATAGTCCATGCGGTCAACGTACGGATTGAACATGGCGTAGGTGCGGTTCTCCGCGATCTTCTCCACGCCGCGGTGCAGGTAGCCGATCACGCACTCGGTTCCCAGCACCTTTTCGCCATCGAGCTTGAGGATGACGCGCAGCACGCCATGCGTCGCCGGATGCTGCGGCCCCATGTTGATGATGAGCTCGTTCGAATCGAGATACGGCTTCTCGGGAGTTTCGAGGTCGAGATTCGAGAGGGTATTCGTGGGGTCGTTCATTGTCCGCTCTCGATTCCCAGGTTGATCTGGACCCACTCTTGATCCTGCTTCAGGATGTCGTAATCTTTGCGCAGCGGGAAACCTTTCCAGCCGTCTGGCAGCAGGATGCGCTTCAAGTCGGGATGGCCATCGAACTTGATGCCAAACATGTCATAGACTTCGCGCTCCAGCCAGTTCGCCGTCGGCCAGATGGGCACGGCTGAGGGCAGCGACTCGCCGTCGGCAATCTGCGTCTTGATCCGCACCCGCTCGTTGCGCGGGAAAGAATAGAGGATCCACACCACGTCGAACTGCTTTTCGCGCTTGGGATAGTGGACGGCGGTGATGTCCACGCAGTAATCGAACTGCTCTTCATCGCGGAGAAGCTTCAAGATGTTGGGAATGAGCGACCGGTCGACGCTTAGATAGTTCTGTCCCAGATAGGTCAGGGCTTCCATGCCAGAGCCGTACTGCCGCTTGTACTTCTCGACCATGGGCGACGACCACGGCACCGGAACCGGCCCGGCCGGCTTGGCGGGAGCAGCGGGTTTGGCGGGAGCGCCCGCTGCCGGAGCGGCGGCAGGCGTTTTCGCAGCGGTCGGGGGAGCCGCTGACGGTTTCGCAGCGGCAGGCTCGGCAGGCTTCGCAGGCGCGCTTGGAGCAACGGCCTCCGCGGGAGGAACTGCTTTCTCCGCCACCGGCTTCTTCTCACCTTCCGGCGGCGGTGGTGGACCTGGCGTTTTGACTTCCTCGGCCATGCTAGGGTCTGTTGCTACAAATACCGCGCTAGTATTGGGAAACCTACACTTCTAACAGGTGGTTGAGGTCACCGTCAACGACCGTCATCACTTTGACCGGTGCCGTTTACCCCTAGCGCCGGGCCGCCTGAAATCCTTCCACCAAGTCGCGGATGCGCAAAGCGTCGGCTTTGCGATGGCCGTGACTGGTGATCGGATCGGTGCCTCCGGTCGACTCAATCAAAATGTCCGACCAAAAGATTCCCGTCGAAATCTTCACCGAGGCTACCTGGGAGATCGAAATGCTTTCCTCGCTGCTGCCGAACAGGCGCTTCTTCACCCGGCTCACCCGGAGCGGGCTGACCACGATCCGCGTCGGAAACCACAGGTTCCCTCTGGTCCAGCGGCTCGCGGTGAAAGTCTGATCGGAGGCAGCCGGATTTGGACCCGCCGAAGTTACACCCATTCCAGCGCGCCCTTCTTCCAGACCCACACATAACCGACGATCAGGATGCCGAGGAAGACCAGCATTTCGATCAGCCCGAACATGCCCAGCGCCTTGAACTTCACCGCCCAGGGAAAAAGAAAAATGGTCTCCACGTCGAAGACCACGAAGAGGATGGCAATGATGTAGTAACGAACCGTGTAGCGCCCGCGGGCGCTGTCGTAGGGATCAATGCCGCATTCGTACGGCATCAGCTTGGTGCGGTTTGGACTCTGGGTGCGGACAATGCGCGCGATGACCAGCACCACCGGGATCGAAATCCCGACCACGGCTAGAAAGAGGAAGATCGGAACGTAGTTCTGCGGCATGAGTCCTCGAAGAATCGCGATAAAGGCGAAAAGCGAATACTACCGCCGAACCGCTCTCGCTTCAAGGACCGATGAACGGGAGAGATGTGGCTACCGCTCCGAATCCAGGGTCGGCTCAAGCACTGGCCGGGAATAATCGTCGGCGCTGGTCACATAGCAAGGCAAGTGGCTCTTGTGTCTTGTCAGGTTCAGCACAGGAGCATCAGTTGTATATTTCAGTCCCGATCGTTCCTGGCGCCAGTCTCCCAAGGCACCGCCGGTGAGCTGCGCCAGCGTCTCGTCGCAGCCCGGATCGCGCACCGCGCGCAGCTCGTGAACCGTCGAGTAATCCATGCCGTAGTCGGACAGGCGCGGCTGGTATGGAAGGAAGTTATAGACCAGTTTAACCAGACGCGATTCGTCTTTGCTCAATTGCTTCTCGGCAATAAAGATTTCTTCATTCCCGAAGAAAGAAGAACCAGGGTGATTCCAGGCCAGGGCCACCAGGCGCAGCCGCACGGATTCACTTTGGGGCAACTGCCAGTGCAGGTCTCCGCGGGCCGTTTCGGGGCCGCCGAGATGGCAAGTGACAGCAACAGAGATGATAACGGCAAGCCTCCCTCGGGTCAGCTTCATAGGGCCTCACCTGGTATCGGATTCTTTGATGCCGATTTTGGGAGATGAGTCGAGGGCGTTACGAGATCCAGTAGTTAGGGCAGACTGGCGGCCGAAATCTCGGCGGATAAACGCCACTGGAGCTATCGCCGAGGCCAGATGGCCAGTGCGGTCTGCCCAAGAATCTGGTGCTTGCTCTTCTCCGGCAGCGGCAGGGCCCGGAAGGCATCCAGTGATTCCTTGATGTCGCGCACACCCGGACCAGGCCAGTCGCTGCCGAACAACGTCTTGTGCGCAATCTCCGCCAAACGAGGAAAGTATTTGAGCAGCTGTCTGGGTGGAATGCTGCTGATGTCCAGGTAGACATTGGGATGGCGACGCACCAGGAAGAAGGCGGTGTCCATCCAGAGAGGGCGCCCGCCGTGGGCGAGCACAATCTTGAGTTGCGGAAAATCAACCGCTACATCGTCGATGTGAATCGGGTCTCCATACTTGTTGCGTGCGCCAGGAAAAATTGATGTGCCGGTGTGAAACATAACCGGAATACCATTGCTCTCGGCGGCGCGATACAGAAGCTCCAGTTCCTTCATCCCCTCGAGATAGTCATTCGGATAGAAGAGCTGATGCGGGGGATGAACCTTGATCAGCCGCAACCCCAGCCGCACGACCTCCTCGATGTCGGCCATGATGTTGCGGGAATGCCGAGGATGCAGGCTGCCGCACGGGATCAGCCGCTCGGGATCTTCCTTCGCGTATTTTGCAGCCAGGGCGTTGAGTCCGGCGGGGAAGCCGGTCACGTCGGGAGCAGCCGCATTGATCAGCACCGCACGATCAAGACCCGCCTGGTCCATGTATTTCAGAAAGGCTTTGGGTGATCGGGTGAACTCGATGACGCGGTCGAAGTCGCGCTGATGCTTTCTCATCACCTCCAGAGCAGGCGGACTCAGCAGCAACTCGAACGGCTGAATATGGACGTGGCAGTCAGTGATCAAGAAACTTGCCTGAGGTCTTACCGCGTATTGGGACACGATCGCGCAGACGGCCTGCGCGAATCGAGCACACTCCACGGCGCATGTCGTGGAAACCATGCGCAGACGTGGCGGGGAAGGAGCCACCCTGTCGCTCAGGATGTCCAGCGAAATTTTCTCCTCAAGCCGAGTGGCCCTTCGCGATCTTGTGGCAGGTCGAGGTCTCCACGTCGAAGGCATGCACCTTGGGCTTGCTGTGCACCAGGTGCTGGATCATCTCGTTGACCTTGGCATAGTCCTCGCGGTTGTACCGTTCCGAATCTTCTTTCGTCTTCCAGAAGCTCAGGGCTCGGATGCCCTCGGCATCGGACACGAGCACAATTTCATCCACAAAGCCGGTCTGCGCCTTCAAAGTGGAAAGCACTCTGTCGTGCAGCATGCTGCAAACCTCTTTGGCCTTTCCCGGCTTCGTGTTCACTTCAACCAGTCGCACAAACATGGCAAAGAACTCCTTTCCGATCCGTTATGAAGTCTGGTCAACGGTTGCGAAAAAGCAACGGACAGGCACGAATTCAACGTACGCCTGCCCGGACCGTGAGGTCAATGACCAAGCTAACGGGGCGGGTGGTCAACCCACGGTTCAATCCTTGCCAGCGGCCGCTTTCTTTGCGTCCTCGAACTGGGTGATCTCGACGGTTCCTTCCGGGAACCGGGCGGTGATTTTGAGTTCTCCGCCCATGGCTTTGACGAAATCCTGAAGCGTGCTCACGTACATATCGGCGCGGCGTTCGAGCTTGGATACGGCGGCCTGGTTGACACCGAGAATCTTGGCGAGATGCACTTGCGTCATCTCGCGCGCCTGCCGGAGTTCATCCAGAGCCATCCCGGAACGGTACTCGGCCGCCAGAAGACGGGAACGTTCCTGGGCTGCCTGAGACATCTTTGCGCGGAGTGAATTGAAGTTCTTGGGCACTTACTTCTCCTGTATCGGCCGCTAAGCCGTGATTCAGAGCTTACTTTTGTCGTTCTTTCTCGAGTTGCCTCAGATGCTGATCGAACAAATCGTCGGCAATCGGCACAAACTTCTCGTACCAGTTTGGATCGCCGGTCTTGTCGCCCCCGAGAGCAAAAGCAGTGCCGTGCGCCGAGGATCAAACGCATACAGCACCCGCAGGTGGCGGTCCTCCACCTTGCCCCGCAACTCCTTCATGTTGGCGTGGCGGGAAGCGGAAATCACGTCGGCATGAGGCCGGGGCAGCGTCGGGCCGCGCTCCTGCAACAGTTCAACCTTGGCGCTGATCTCGACTTGCTCATCTTCGGAAAGGGAGTTCCACCAGGTCTCAAACTGGCCGGTAAACTCGACTTCCCACACCATGGAAACACTATTCCATACAAGGAATAGTCTGTCAAGGGAATAGTGGGCTGGGCGCTTCCGTCTCGCGATGAAAGGCAGGAGACGGATCGGCGAAATCCCCACTTCTCAAGAAGCGCGAGAAGCGGGCAGACGAGGACGGCGGTCCCTACGTCGCCTGTTTCTTCCCGGCCATCACCGCCCAGGTCGCGGCGGCATAGACCACCAGCGCGCCCACGTCGAGCCAGCCGTGCAGAAGGTGGAGGACGATGGCCGCAACCAGCACGGCCGTGAGGAACCATCCCCCGGCCATGGTGGCGCGCGGGATGAGGAACAGGATGGCGGCGGCCATCTCGGTCCACGCCAGCGCCAGCCGGACAAAGTTGGGTAGCACGGTTTTCGCGAAGGCGTGAGCCGCGGCGGGCGAGAAGGCGAAGGCCGCCGATTCCGCCAGGATCACGAGTCCGAGAACCCACTGCAAGACAACTAGGGCGGTAGGCGAGCGATCGCTGGTCATTTCTTTTTCTCCCGGGCGGCCTTCGTTCCGCCATGGCCCTTCCTGATCTCGGTCAGGCGGTGGCTGGCGCTGGAGTCGAGATCCAGGCCATAGAACTTCTTGAGTTCCCGGATACGCTCCAGCGATGCCGGGCTGAACGGAGTCTTGCCGTCGAAGGCGTGCAGCACGATGCCTTCGAGCACGTCGCCGAGCGTCATGTCGTGGTACTCGGCGAAGCCTTTGAGGACTTTGAGGATGCGCTTTTCCATCCGGACGCCGGTCTGGACGCGCTCAACGAGGAGCTTGGATTCGTCAATCATGGTACCAATGTACCATGGTACATACTAAAAACGCGAGCCCCTGGCCTGGAGAGTGCCGGGCCCCGGCGCACTCGCGACTCGCCACTTGCTAGAACTGGTTTCAAAAATCCACTCGGAGGGTCAAGAGCGTGGCCCTCAGGGGCTAAAGCCCGCATCTTTTGCGGCTCTGAGCGGCACGGCTAAAGCCGTGCCCTTCCCAAAACCGTTTTTTGAAACCAGTTCTACTCGCCACTCCCGCGTTGTTTATAATCGCTGATTCACCTTATCGATAGGAACGCTCTTGGCCCTCGACGAAAATATCTATGAAATCCGACGCGAGAAGCTGAAAAAGATTGAGGCTCTCGGGCAGCCGGCCTATCCGCGGAAGTACGAGTTCACCCACACCGTCCCGCAGATCCTCGCCGATTACAGCGGCAAGAAGACGGAGGAACTCGAAGCCGCGCGCGTCAACGTGCGCGTCGCCGGACGCATCATGGCCATCCGCCTGATGGGCAAGGCCGGATTCGCCCACCTGCAGCAGGACGGCCAGCGGCTGCAGATTTACGTCAAGAAAGACGCGGTCGGAGAGAAGGGCTTCGAACTCTGGAAGCTGCTTGACCTTGGCGACCACATCGGGGTCAGCGGATATCTGTTTCGCACGCGCACCGGCGAGCTCAGCGTGCACGTCGAAGAACTCACATTCCTCGCCAAGGACCTGCTGCCGCTGCCCGAGAAATGGCATGGCCTGACCGACGTCGAACTGCGCTACCGCCAGCGCTACGTGGACCTGATGATGAATCCTGAGGTCCGCGAAGTCTTCCTGAAGCGCAGCCGGCTGGTGCAGTCGTTCCGCCGCTATTTCGATGCGCTGGGCTTCATCGAAGTCGAGACGCCGATGATGCATCCGATCGCGGGCGGGGCGGTGGCGCGTCCGTTCAAGACGCACCACAACACGCTCGACATGGATCTTTTTCTGCGCATAGCGCCCGAACTCTACCTGAAGCGGCTGACCGTCGGCGGCTTCGACCGCGTGTACGAAATCAACCGCAACTTCCGCAATGAGGGACTGGGCTGGCGCTGGAATCCCGAGTTCACCATGCTCGAGGCCTACCAGGCCTACACCGACTATCTCGGCATCATGAACACGACCCAGGGCGCGATCGAGCAGGCGGTGCGCGATGTGACCCGCGGAACGAAAACGAAGTGGGGTGACGAGGAGATCGACTGGGCGAGCGCAAACTGGCGGCGCATGACCATGCGCGAGGCCATTATCCAGTTCTGGCCGGAGAAGGCGGGAGAGAAACCGGAGATAGGCGACTTCGCTACGCACGATGCGGTGAAGGCGCTGGCGATGCGCGTGCGCGGCGCTGGGGGCGATCTGGCCTACGATCCGAACGAGCCGCCGGGCAAGACCATCGCTGGCTTGTTCGAGGCCGTGGCCGAAGAACATCTCACGCAGCCGACCATCATCTACGAGTTCCCCACCGCGGTGTCCCCGCTCTCCAAGCAAAAACCGGACGAGCCCGACTGGACCGAGCGCTGGGAAATCTTCGCCGGAAAAATGGAGATCGCCAACGGCTTCAGCGAACTGAACGATCCCGAAGATCAACGCCGCCGCTTCGAGGCGCAGTTGCAGGCGCGAGAGCGCGGCGACGAAGAAGCTCACCAGATGGACGAGGATTACATCCGGGCGCTGTCATACGGTATGCCGCCGGCAGGCGGCGTCGGCGTGGGCGTGGACCGGCTGGCCATGCTCTTGACGGACTCGCACACTATCCGGGATGTGATTCTGTTCCCGCAGCTGCGGGCGGAAAAACCTTTGGCCGCAGAAGACGCTGAGGGGGAGTAGCTCTCAGTTTTCAGCGGGCGCACCCCGCTCTTGCCCGCACCTAAACAATCACTTGAAGAAGCAGACCAGATCGCACATGCTTCCAGGTAGTTGGGCTTGGCTGTGGCAGCGCTACCGTAGCGCCTCTTCGGAGCTGGGTCGGTAGCGCTTTGCCGTCTCCGGACGATCGGCTAGTCCGCCCCGCTTCCGTTCTTCTTGGGAACAGTCTTGGCAGCGCTTTTCCCCGAGCCGAAATTTTTCGTCAGATAATTCAGGAACGCGCTGCGGTCGGATTCGGCAATGACCGCACCCAGACCTTCCATTTTGTCGAGCTCGATGGACCACTGCTGGCGGGTCATGTGCTGCTCGGTGATGCGCGCGGCGTTGTGGCACTGAGTACAGGTAACCTTGACTTTGGCTCGCATGGGACCAGGCGGCAGAGGCTTGCCGGGGCCGCTCGGGGCTTGCGCACTCACCGGGCGCATGGAACCAAACAGAATCACTGCTAGACAAACTCGTCGGAGCAAGCAAACTCCCCACACTCACGGCGGCAAGCCGATCAGAGTCACCCCCACGGGTGCAGTTTTTATCCTAGGAGAAAGCCGGAAAAAGGGTCAAGCGGGCGGCGCGGCAGGAGACAAGCAGCGGGCATCGGGATGGAAAAAAATGGCCCCGGCCGCGATGGTCAACGGCCGGGGCTTCCAGGAGGGCACGTCAAGAAGCCAGACATGCTAATCTCTATTATATCGATGGACATACTGGTATGCAAGCCGATCCGTTAACCTCTTCTCCCCACCGGGGGCGGATTCACCTTCCAGATGCAGCCCCTGGGGGTGTCGCCGACGTTGCCGAACCGATAGGCCGCCGCCCGTGTGACACTCTGTGCTCTCTGAGGTTATGAGTGCGCTCACCGCCGGTCGAGCAGCCGGATCGTTTCCAGCGTCGTGTTGCCGACGATCTCCAGGCTTTTGGGGCTGAGCTTGTCCATCGTATCCAACGGGGTGTGGTGGAAGGCGTCGTTGTAGCCGTAGGGCATATCAATAACATCGGCACAGGGGATGCCGCGTTTCACGAAGGGAATGTGATCGTCTTCGATCGGTGCTTGAAGGGCATAGAAATGGGACTGATAACCATCGCGCTCGGCAGCGGCGTAGATCAGGTCGAGCAGCCAGGGAGTGGAGTTGGTATCGCGCAGGACGGCAAGATCGGTGGGGGCGATCATATCCATGACCAGGAGCGCTTTGATTTTTTTCAGGGTGCCGTCTTTCTCCCACTTTTCTGCGAGGTGGCGCGTGCCGTAGAGGCTGTCTGTGTCGGACCACTGCCGCACCGCCTCTTCGCCGTCGGTCCAGACCAGCCAGACGCTGTAGCCATCGCGTTTCTTGCCGCGCAACTGGTTGGCGTATTCGAGGAGAATGGCGGTCGACGAACCGCCATCGTTCGCGCCCACGTATCCGGTATTGCGCAGCGGATAGTTCGTATCGTAGTGGCCGAGGATCACGATGATGCCGTCCTTCGTGCCGGGATATTTGGCGATGATGTTGCGGACCGGGAACTTCCCTTCCACCGTGTCTGCGGTGAAGGCATCGTCTTCGACCTGGTCGCCTTTCAGGTGCGCGGTGATGTAGTTTTCCAGCTTCTTGTGGTTTTCGCTGCCCATCGGGCGCGGACCGAAGGCGACGATTTCCTTAATGTATTGGAACGCGCGCTTGGAATCGATCTGCGGGAGCGGGCCGGAGTCGGGGGGGGCGGTATCGGCAGGCGCGGGGGCGGCGGGTAGCGAATCCGAAGCGGTCGAGTTCGCGGCAACGGCGGTAGAGCTATCCTTGGAGGGCGCCGACGATCCTTGGCTGCAGGCTCCGCTCGCGAGCGTCAACAGCCCTGCGAAGCAAACTCCTGCGAGATAAGCGACAGCCGCGGTGCCGTCCCTACGGGACTCACTCATTTTCCGCTCCTACCCCGGACTTCCGTCCGGGGCTATCCTGTTCCGCCCCTTTGGGGCTGGGGAGTCTCTGCGCCCTCTGTGGCTAGTCTTTCTTTTCTGCGCGTTTCTTGCGCTGTTTGGGATGCACCGCCCACGCGATGCCGATGCTTAACGTGTAGAGCGCCACCATGGGCGCGGCAAAGATGCACATATTCAGGATGTCGGTGGTGGGCGTGAGGATGGCGGCGATGACGAAGATCACCAGGATCGAATAGCGCAGGTTGCGCCACATCCAGCCGGCGCTGACGATGCCCATGAGCGCCAGGAAGAACACCAGGATCGGCATCTCGAAGATCACGCCCATGCCGACGATGATGGTCAGAAACAGGCTGGTGTACTCGCCGATGGTGATCATCGGCTGAAACTGCTTGCCGTATCCAATCAGGAATTCCAGCGCCTGCGGATAGACGAGTTTGTAGCCGAAGTATCCCCCCGCCAAAAACAACCCCACCGTGGAAATCATGAAGGGCACGACGTAGCGCTTCTCATTCCGGTAGAGGCCCGGCGAGATGAACAGCCAGACCTGGTAAAGCACAAACGGCGAGGCCACGAACAGGCCCATCAGCGCCGCCACCTTCAGATAGAGGTTGAAAGGCTCAATCGGGTTCAGATAGACGAGCTTCTCTGCCATCCCGTTGTGGCGCAGCGCGTCCATGATGGGACGCTGCATGATGTCGTAGATTCTGTCGGCGTATCCCCAGCAGAAGAAGAAAGCCACGGCGACAGCCACGATCGAGTAGATGATTCTCCGCCGCAGTTCTTCGAGATGATCAAGAAAGCCCATGGTGGGCATTTCTTCCGGCGCGGGCTCGGAAACGGGTGGGGAGGCGGCCATCTCAGGCATCGGGGGCTACTTTCGGCGCGGGAGACGGCTCCGGCTGTGGTGTGGGTTGGGAATCGTGTGCCGTTTCGGCTTCGGCAGCCTTCAGTTTTTCCGCCGGCGGCGGATTAAAGATGCGGCTCGCGAGCGATCCCAGCGGGGCCTGCGCGGGCGGCAGAATCTGCGGCCTGTCGCTCATTTCGAGGGAATGGATCTCGGACTCGATCTGGGAGCGGAACTCGTTTGAGGCCCGCTTGAACTCGTTCATGAAGCGCCCGATCTGGCGTCCGATTTCCGGCAATTTCTTAGGTCCGAAGATGAGCAGCGCCAGAACAAACAGGAACACCATCTCCGAGAAGCCGAGATTCATACCCGTATGATAATGCGGGACAGGCAGAACAGGCCACTCGCAAGTGGCGTCATGCGGCAAAGAAAGACGCGGCCCGAAGCCTTTGCAGCGCTGCGCCAGCGGCTGTCATGGGGGAGTCCCGTCCTCACTTGCGAGGGCAAGGGCGCCCTCGCGACAGCCGGCAAGGCGCCGGCGCTGCCTCGCTTCAGCCCTGCCTACCGAAACGTATAACCAATGGAGAGACCGAAGCGTGCGACGCGCGGGGAACTGAACTCGAGGTTGTTATTCACCAGGTAAAGGCGCGCTTCGGGACGGACGAAGAAACCGCCCTTGGGATAAAACTTGATGCCGCCGCCGAAGTCTCCCATGAAGTGGTTGCTGGACTGGTAATTGGTGCCGGTGAAGGGATTGAAGCAAGTGGAACAATAAAAGCGGGTGCTCTGCGCACCGACACCAGCAACCAGCTCAAGATAGGTGTGGTTCGCGAGTTTGGGCGAGTAAACGGCGTTGAAGTCGTAAAAGATCGGGCGAAACGGGAGGGTAGGGTCGCCGCCGTACTTGCCTTGGGATGCCTTCCAGTAGAGTTCGCCCCCGAAGCCGAGATTGTGGAAAAAGATCACGTTTCCGCTAAAACCTGGATAGGCACCGCCGGTGAGGGACACGGGTTGGTGATCGATGCCGTTCGCGGCGCTCGCACTTGGGGCAGTCACCGAGCTGACGCCGAAAGCAAAGTCGATCCGCTGGGCCTGGGCAGCATTGGAGAAAATGAACATCGCCGCAAAGGCAAAAAACAGAAGTGTGGTCACACCTAAAGCCTGTTTCAAGAGACACCTCCCGCGAAAGATTGGCTTTGCAAGCTTAGATGCAGGCGGCGGCATGGGCGCTGCCGAAGAAATGCCGCTTTACAAGAATTTACTTAGCGCGGGAGGACATGAACGTTTAGACAACTGGCGGCGCCAACGACTGCTGTGTCCCGCAAGTTCGGGGCAAAATCCACAACTGTGGTCTCTTAGTAAGCCAGCAGGATGCGCAGGTCGCGAAGATTATTTCCGGTGGGTCCGGTGATGATGGCGTCGCCTAGCGTGTCGAAAAGAGGAAAGGCGTTGAAGGTGGCGAGCGCGTGGCGCACCGCTTCCGGTCCACCCGCGCGGCCCACCGTGCTGCCGTCCACCACGGCGCCCGCCGCCGGACTGTTGCCGTCAATGCCGTCGGTACCGGCACTCAGAATGGTGATGCCTTCTCCGGCGATCTTTTCCGCGCAGGCCAGCGCAAATTGTTGATTGCGTCCGCCGGTCCCGCCGTCGCTTACGCTGACCGTCACTTCACCGCCCGAAATCAGGCAGACCCGCGACACCGAGTGGCGCAACTCGCGCACTCGGTGCAACAGGTAGTCGGCTGCTTTCGCGTAATCCCAATCGTCGCAGGAGTTGTCCACTTCGACGGCGAAGGCGGCTTTGGTAGCCGCGATGGCGGCTTCTTCGACCGCGACCTGGTTCGAGAGCACCGTCCACCAACGGGAGCGCACGAATGCCGGGTCGTCGGACTTGGGCGTCTCATCGAGGCCGTGCCGGCGGAACAGGTTCGCAGCGGATGGCGGAAAATGTTCGACCAGTCCGTACTGCTCGGCGATGCGGTGGCAATCGGCAATCGACGTCGAGTCCGGCATCGTCGGCCCCGAGGCCAGCGCATCCGGAGTCGCGTCCGGCACGTCCGAAACCAGGATCGATACCTGTTGCGCCGGATACGCAGCCTGCGCCAGCCTTCCACCTTTCACCGCCGACAGGTGCTTGCGGATGGCGTTGATCTCGGCAATCGGCGCTCCCGAATGCACCAGGGCGCGGTAAGTCGCGACCAGGTCCGGCAACGTGATGTCGTCGTCCACCGGCTTTTCCACGATGGACGATCCGCCGCCCGAGAGTAGGAAAATCACCAGCGCGGCTGCATTCAGCGAATCGAGCGATTTGCGGATGGCCTCGGCCGCCTCGATGGATTCCGCCGTGGGCGTGGGATGTCCGCCGTGGAAATAGCGAAAGCCGCGCACTTGCCCTTCGAAACCCATGCTGGCCGGCTCAACCGGTGAAGCAACGATCCCCTCCAGACGACTTCCGACTTGGGCTGCCAGCACCTCGACCATGGTGTGCGCCGCCTTGCCGATCGAGACCACCAAGACGCGGGAGTAGGAACTCAGGTCGTACAGGTCATCGCAAATGCGCAACACGCCGCGCTCGCAGTGCACGTGCCGGGCGAAGGCTTGCCCGATGGACGCGTTCTTCAGAGCGGAGGTGAAGATCTCGCGGGCCACCTCGCGCATTTGGCGAAATTGGCGCTCGCGCTCGGGAGAGAGATCGGGCATGGTGGGGATTATAAAGACAGTGGCTAGTAGCTAGTGGTCAGTGGTTAGAACTGGTCTCAATTATCGGTTTTGGGCAGGGCGCGGCTTCAGCCGTGCCGCCGAGACGCGCCAAGAATGCGGGCTTTAGCCCCTGAGGGCCGGCCTTTGGGACCTTCAGAAGGATTCTTGAAACCAGTTCTAGCGGCTGGTGGTTGACGCTGGTCGTTCGTCACCCGGAGGCACGATCTCCCGCACCCAGCGCTCGATCACATCGCGCAATTCCTTGAGCCTGCCTTCAAAAAAGTGGTCTCCCGCCTCGATGCGCACCAGTTTTTTCGGATCGGCGAAGGAGCCGACCAGCGCCTCCAGTTTCCCCGGCGGCCCGAACTGATCGCGCGAGCCGCTGACAAAAAGCTTAGGTTTCGAGCAGGCGCACAGAAACTCAAATTCGTAGAGGCGATCGTCAAGGGGCGTCACCGGCAGACCCAAGGCAATCAGCGCGGTCACGCGCGGATCGGGACACGCCGCCCGCAAGCCAACCGCCGCGCCGAACGAGAAGCCGGCAAAGATCACCGGCAACGCAAATTCGTGCTCCAGCCAATCCAGTGCCGCCCGGACATCATCCACTTCCCCGATCCCGCCGGCGTGCTCGCCTTCGCTCAACCCCGTGCCGCGGAAGTTGAAACGCAGCACCGGAAACCCCAAGCGGTTGAGCGCCTTCATGGTGTGAAAGACGACCTTGTTGTGCAGCGTCCCGCCATAGAGCGGATGCGGGTGGCACACCACTGCCGTATGCGTCGCGTCCGGCAACCCCGTGTTCAACAGCCCTTCCAGCCGGCCGGCGGTTCCGTGCAGAAAGAGGGAGCGAATGCTGGAATTTTCCGGGAGCACGACTTCAGAGTACAGCGGGCAACAGAACAGTGGATAGTTTTGAAGCCAGTTCCAGAGCTGGTCTGACCAGTTCTAATCCCTTTTCGGCGGTACCGGAGCCAAATCCCTGGGGAAGCTCTTCAAAGCCACCTCACGCGAACGGGCCGAGGTCTTCTGAGCCTCATCGGTGGAGTACTCGGTAAGCGTGCCCTTGAGCACATAAAACGCCTCGTCGCCGGCTTTCTTGCCCTCGCCGCGCTCGACCGCGCCCCGGAATTCGAACCAAACGCCGTGCACCGTCTCGGTCGCGAACGTCAGCAGGTTGCCGTCGAGCTTTCCCTTGCCCGGTTTGAAGAAATGATCGAGGAAGGCGCCGCGGTCGCTCTCCTGGTCGCCGTACCGGGAAACGAAGCCGCTGACCCGGCCCTTGTCTTCGACCGTAAGCTGCACGAATTCGCCTTCGCGCAGGAAGGTATACATGCCGGAATATTCCGAGCCGGGCAAGGCGGGAGGGGGTGTTTTGCTCTCCTGAGCGGAGGAAAGGAGCGCGAGAACCACGAAGCAGGCAATTTGCGCGGGGTAGATCCTCATTGAGCCTCGGGAATGCAGATGTTTAAAAGCAAGCACAAGGTACCGGAAAGCTTCCGCATTGGGGTCAGCTATAATCATCCTACAGAATCACCATCCGAAGCGAAATCTGGACGTGCTTCGGATCCCGCCTTCAGGGGCAGCCGCGGAGGATTGCACGAGCGAGGATTTGGAGCCAGCTTAAGGATGGAATGCCCCAATCAACATTCCGCGTTGTCCGATGTGGGCGAACTGGGCCTGTGGCATGACGTATTCGTCCGCCAGCAATTACCGTGGCGACGGTTTCTCGAGTCCGCGGTTCTGCATGCGGGGGCGCTGGCCATGGTATGGATGGTCTCCCTGGCATGGATGCGACAGCAAAGCATGCTGGCACGTCCCGCATTCGACCGTTCTTCGCTAATCACCTATTCGCCTGAGGAATACCTTCCGCCTTTGGACACGGGAGCGTCCGAGTCAGAGCCAGCGAGCCAGGGAGATCCCGTGTATGCCAAGCAGCCCATCATTTCCGTACCGCGGGAGGCGGACAACCGGACCCAAACCATCGTGACGCCTCCCGATCTCCACCTCGACCGCGACGTGGCTTTGCCCAATATCATCGCCGTGGCGCCGACCGCCCCGGCGGTTCCCCTGGAAGCGACCCGGGCCCCGCTCCGGATGGCAGCGCCGGAGTCGAACGTCGTCGCCCCCGCGCCGGAACTGAATGCGGCCCGCAGCCGGACGGACCGAAATGCTCTCAATTCCGATGTGATCGCGCCTCCACCGGAGATAGCCGTGCACCATGTTCGCGGAGTAGCCGGCCCGGATGCGGCGGTGGTCGAGCCTCCGCCGGAGCTGCCCAAGACCGTCCGGGGACCCGCGGGGCAGATCAATATCGGTCCCAGCGAGGTGGTCGCGCCCGCTCCGCAGCTGGCGGTGGCGGTGCAACATTCAGTGGCCGGACGAGGGATCGGAAATCTGGCGGGTGGTGGAGTACAGCCGGTGGCTCCTCCGCCCTCAATGAACGGCACGGGGGGAGTCGGTTCCGGCCGGCGATTGATCGCGCTCGGCATCCATCCGGCGGCTGCCCTCGGGCCGGTCGTGGCGCCGGCCGGAAGGCGCAAGGGAACCTTTGCGGCAACTCCGGAAGGAAGGCTGGGCGGTTCCGGGACGCCTGGACAAGTGAACCCGACCTCGGGCGCTGCGAATCGGTACGGCAAAGGAAACAAGGGTGGAAGCGGGAACGGCGAAAACCGCGGGGACGGCTCTTTGCCCGGCGGTCTGCATGTCGGCGCGCCGGACTCGGTTGCGACTGCGCCAACCGCCGGCACGGGAAGCAGGGGCAAGAACGGAAAAGCGGGGGGCGATGAGCGGCTGGTGGCAAGCGCGAATGCGCCACGAGCGGGTTCAAGCCCCCATTCGGCCTCTCCGGTTCCCGAAGACAAAGTGACCGAGGCAGACCGGCGGGTATTTGGGGGAAAACGTTTTTATTCGATGACCATGAACATGCCGAACTTGAACTCCGCCACGGGAAGCTGGGTGATCCGCTTCGCGGAACTCAAGGCGAGCCGGCAGCCTGGGGAATTGCTGGCGCCGGTCGCGACCGAAGGGTCGGACCCGGGTTATCCGCTGGAGTTGATGCGCAGCAATGTGCAGGGGACGGTCACGCTTTATGCGGTCATTGATTCGGTTGGTGCGGTGGGCGATATTCGGGTCCTCAGCAGCCCGGACGCCCGCCTGGACCGGTACGCCACCGACGCCCTGGCCCGGTGGAAATTCTTTCCCGCTACCAAAGATGGCACACCCGTGGCGCTCGAAGCCGTCGTGATGATCCCCTTCCGGTTGAAGCGGAGTTTCTGAGCCGGACATTTCTGCGCCGAACCGGGCGGGCGCCTCAGGAGCTGGCCGTGGCCGACCTCTCCGCCGACAGGGCCTCGTACACGGCCGGGTTCGCGCACACTTCGTAATAGAGTTTATTGGTCCAGTGCAGCAGGGAAAAATCGCGGACATCGAGGTGCGCCACCCGGCCCTTGCGGATGACAACTTTTCGAAACACGCGGTTGGCGAGAGGAACCGTCCCAACGTAGAACTCCCGCTGCTCGTCGATCCACCGCCCGCTGAAGCTGGCCGGCCACACGGTCAGCGAGATTTCCTGCTGCAACTTGCGAAAGGCGCTTTCACTCAAACAGATTCCACCCACGTTGTAGTTAATGGTGAAGTCTTCGGACGAGGAAGTAGCCTCCGCGCTCTCGCTGCCCGCGATCTGGAACGTGTACACCTGGAAAATGCCGGCCTCGGCCGCCAGCTTCTTGCGCATACGCTTGTTGCAGGACGACAGGCGATCGCTTTCGTTAATGGCCTCGGAGATCATGATGCGGCGATCGCCATCCAAGAGGTAGAGCGGGGCCGAATCCTGATAAGCGATGCCCAGCCCGATCTCCATCTGCGGCAAGCCGGAGCGCTCCAGCAGTTGGTTGCATGCGCGCATCAGGGTCAGGATTTCCCAGGCCAGCACACAAGCGCGACTTACGCCGAGCATGGCCTCGCCTTCGCGTTCGAGCAGGGCAAGGATAATAGCGTCTCCTTCGAGGAAAACTTTTTCCGCGCCATATTTTGCCAGCAGCTTGTTCACCGGCTCATAAAAATTGAGGCTGAAATACGACGCGGCATTCATGCCCTTTTCCATCAACGACCGGGTCAGACGGGAAGAGTCGCGAACGTCGGCCTTGAGAATGACGTGGTGGAGGGCGCGCTCCTCGGGAGCTTTCTGGTCCTCCGGAGGCAGGAACTCATAGAGCATGCCATTCATGATGGAGAGTTCCCGCAGCTTGTCATTGCCGATCAGGTTGATGCTGTCGAGGCCGGCATTGAGCGTCTCCAGGCCGTGGAGGTCGCGCTGATAGCAGAAAAGATCGTGCAGGAGCCGGGCCGCGATTTTGTTCTGCTCCGAACCGCGGCAGGAAGCCACGCGTCCAACCGCCGCAAAGAGCCGCTCGGAAGAAATCCGGCTTTCTGCAATGATTTTTTCCACCCGTTCGCACTCGTCGCGTGACAGCAATGCGTGCTTGAGCTGCTGCGGGTTGACGCGCGGCGCATAGTCGGCGAGCAGCGGGGCGGCTTCATAGGAAGCGATGACATAGGGCAGCACGCCTGCCTCGTCCAGCAAGCGCGCCCATCGCTCCAGGCGGGCCTCACGATCGCGCTCTTCGGCCGTTGAATCTTCGCCGTTGCCGGCGCCGACCAGAGCGGTAGCGTTGTCGGGAACGCTGAGTGCCAGGTCGATTTGCTGTTCATCTCCGCAGCCCAACTCCTGCAGAAACTCCGAGGCCAGCCGGCGCAGGTTCGGAAACCGGTCTGGATCCCTATCGAAGTTGCCAAACATGTAATAGTGCTCGGCACAGAGGTAGTCATCGCGGCCATCTTCGGTAAAGAGCAACGGGTTGAGAAACACGCGATAACCGTCGGAGGCGGTCTCTCCGAAGAGCGAGCGCCGGGTGTGCGCCAGTGTCTCTTTTTCAATTTCCCGCAGCAGCCGGAACAGCTCCTGCCCGGTTTTACGCAGGATGATCTTCTTGCGCGCCTGAAAGGTGGCCACCAGCTCCCGGATCTCGAACATCTTGGTCTGACGGAGCCCTTCCATGGATTTGGATCTGATCCGGCATTGTTCCAGGATCCTGCCGAACTGGAGCTGCATCTCGGCGCGGATGAACTTGAGCACGGCGAGCCGTCCCAGCATATCCACCGCCGGATTGTCCGCCGCTTTGGCGCGATTGAGGATGGCGAGATGCAGCGAGACCAGCAAACCCTTCAGGTCGGCAGGACCCGTTTTTCGCATCGTCGAAGCAACCCTGCCCGCGTACCGGGGGATGTTCGACTGGGCGGCCGGCAGGTCTAATTCCAGCAGCCCCTCGACCTCTCCGAAACGGCGAATGTAACGGGCGAGATGCGCCCGCAGGTCTTCGACGACGCGCGGACTCAGGTAAACGTCGTAGCGGAGATTGTCCACCCCCCGTTGCAGACCGTCTAAAGAGATGGCGAGAGCGTGGAACTGGAGCTCGGGGCAGTGGAGCGGTTCAGACGACCGAAAGCGGAAGATCGGGAGCTTGGGCATCGGCACCGTTTCCTGACGGAACCATTCGTCTGCAGGCAGGAAGTGAGCGGGACGGTTCCGCGCTGGAAGTCCCGCGTCGCGCCTTACTGCTGCTCGCAAATTACTGAATCTGTGTTACTAACGAGCAGCCTAGCACGGTGCCAAGAGAGCCAAAAGTTACGCCGGTTACCGCTGGGGAAAACCTCCAGGTTGGCTATTGGCTGGCCAGACGAGCTTTCTCGAACTCGTCGCCCTTCCTCCAGTTGACCCGGGCCGACTGGTTGGCCGCTGTCCAGCCCAGCGCCAAGCCAAAGCGAGCCATGGCGGCATCGGAGGTATAGTCCATCCCGGGGCGGTACTGGTCGCTCGGCTGGTGATAGTGGTTCTTGGTATAGTCGTCATCCTGCGCCAGTCCCCAGGCTTCGTCGTGCCCTTTGAACTTCATGCCATTGTTAATGGAGAAGCCGGGGACCCCCACGCGTGCCAGGCTGAAGTGATCGGAGCGGTAGTAGTATCCGGCCTCGGGGTGGGCATCGGGACGAATGGCCAATCGGAATTCTGCCGCCGTCGCCTGTACCGCCGGATAAAAGCTGGTCCGTTCGGCACCTGAAACTTCAACCTCTTGGGGAGCGCCGAGTGGCTTTACCGCGTCGTAGTTCAGATCGAGTGAGATCTTGCCCACGGGAATGGGCGGATGTTTGCCCAGATACTCCGATCCGAGCAGGCCCTGTTCTTCGGCGGTGACGGAGGCAAACAAGACGGAGCGGCGGGGTTTTTGGGCTGCGGTGGCATAGACACGAGCCAATTCCAACAGGATTCCGCAGCCGGTGCCGTTGTCGATGGCGCCGTGAAAAATGTTGTCGCCGGGCATGTCGGGCCGGATCCCGAAATGGTCGTAGTGGGCCGTGTACAGAATCGCCTCGTCCTTCAGCCGGGCATCCGACCCCGGAAGCACTGCAATCACGTTATTGGATTCAAACGGGCGAACCTTGCTGGTCATGCGCGCCCTGAGGCGGACATGCAGTGGCACGGGCTTGAAGTCACGCGAGCGGGCATCGGCCATCATTTTGTCGAGATCCATGCCGGCGGAGGAAGCGAGCTTGCGCGCGACGTCGAGTTGGATCCAAGATGCTGCCTTCAGCATGGGCGTGCCGTCCAGCTTGAGGTACGAATGCTCTCCCGAGTTGGAATTGCGCACCACCCCCCAGCCGTAGCTGGCCATGTCCGTTTTGTGGATGAGAATGGCGCCCACCGCGCCCTTGCGGGCCGCTTCTTCATATTTGTAGGTCCAGCGGCCGTAGTAGGTCAGCGCCTTGCCGTGGAAAATCTTTGGGTCGTCGGAGGGCTGGTTGACCAGCATCAGCAGGACTTTGCCTTTGACGTCCACGCCTTTGTAATCATCCCAGTTGTATTCAGGCGCCTCGATACCGTAGCCGACGTAGACGATTTCGGCGTCGATCGTCGATTCGGGTTGCTGGGTCTGATCGTAGGCCACGTAATCATCGAGCGGCTTGAGCTCTGATGCCTGGCCGTTCGCCGGAACGAGCGCGAAGCGCGTGTCCGCGCCGGGAGTAATGCCGACCATCGGGACCTTTTGCATGTACGTGCCGTGGTCGCCGGCGGGCTTCAAACCATAGAGCGCAAACTGGGTGGCGATGTACTCGGCAGCGAGGTCGCCGCCGCGCTGGCCGGTGCCGCGGCCTTCCAGAAGATCATGCGAAAGGAAGCGCACCTGTTGCTCGATGTTTGCGGGACGGATGTTCTCCATGGCGGCGATGGCGGCGGGCGGGAGGTGCGCTCCAGCGCGCGGGTGGGATGGCTTGATTTGTGCCCAGCTTCCAGCGATCAGCAACAGGATGACAACGAAGACAGCAGCTTTGCGTGCAATCATCGGCCCCTCGACGTTTGGTTGAAGATGAAGACTCGCCCGATTGTAATGGAGGGAAAGCCCAAATGGCGGTGACAGCCGGACAAACAGGCCTGGACCCTGCGAGGGCGCACCGGGGCGTACTCGCGCCGACCGCGCCATCGTACTTCGGTGATCTAGCCTGGAGCATGTCCCGCGACCGCGGGATCAGTTTTTGGACCCTCAACCCGCGCGGAAGTCCTGCACGTCTTCTCCGGGTTGGAACAGCGGCCGCGGCGGTGTTTGCTGCGCCTCGGCCAGTTTGCGGTTCAGATCTTCGACTTCCTGCTTGACCCAGCCCACGCTCGAGATTTCGATTTCGCCGTCCTGTCCGATCAGAAACCAGGTGGGAACATTGGTCAGACCGTAGGCGTTCGAAACGGCATAGCCGTTCGGATCGTCGAGCAGAGTGGGGAAGGTGACGCGGTACTCCTTCAGAAAGGCGGCGGTGTCGCGCTGGTTATCCTGCGAAATGCCTACGATCGTGATCTTCTGGTTACCGTAAGCCTTGTGCAAACGTTCAAGATAAGGAAGCGTGTACTGGCAAATCGGGCAGGATACTTTGAAGAAAGCGGCCAGCACCGGGCCCTGCTCAAGGGCACTCTGCAGTGAAAACTTTTTACCATCGACGCCAGCCAAAGAAATCTCAGGGGCTTTCGTTCCGGCTGTCAACGCAGCCATATCTTTCGGACCTCCGAACAGACGATTGAGCCACTTCATAGAAGAAATGCCTCACGGAATTAGATGATGCCACCCGCCCGGAGGATTTTACGAGTCAGGCCGGTGATCGGCACGCCGGCAAGGTTGGCGATCGCGATCCACTTGCCCCGGGCTGCGGGGACAGCGCCCCAGATGACGTGAACAGTGTAGTCGGTAACCGTGACCGAGTGCCGGAAGGTTCGCCAGTGGGCTGAAGCTGAGATGCGGCGAGGAGCCGTGGTCCATTGGGGAAGTTCCCACATGCCGGCCATGAGCGATTCTTTGCGGGAACGTTGCACGAGCCGGATGTGGCCGTCGCGCTGCTCAATCGCACACCAGATTTCTTTCTTCTCCTGGCTGGACGGCAGGTTGTCGGGCTGGAGCTCCCCTTGCGTGGCACACCACTTCCGCGTCGGGCACGCGGGGCATTTCGGCTGGCGCGGCGTGCATACGGTCGCACCCAGTTCCATCATGGCCTGATTGAAATCGCCGGGCCGGGACTTGCTCAGAAGCGACTGGGCTCGCTGCCAGATGTCGGTCAGATTGCGACCGGCGATTCTTTGCAGCACTCGTGCTACGTTGCCATCCACGACGGCGACTGGCTCGTCAAAGGCAATACTGGCAATGGCGGCTGCGGTGTAGCGTCCGATGCCGGGCAGGGCGAGCAGAGCCTGGGGATTGTGCGGGAAGCGACCGCCGTGTTGATCCACGACTTGCTTTGCGCATCGATGCAACATGCGCGCCCGCCGGTAATAGCCCAGCCCGCTCCAGGCAGCGACGACCGCATCTTCGGAAGCTGCGGCCAGAGCGCGAACATTGGGAAAGCGCTCCAGAAAAAGGCGGTAGTGTTCCAGCACGGCCGCCACGCGGGTCTGCTGCAGCATGATTTCGGAAAGCCAGACGCGGTAGGGATCGCGCGTCTTCCGCCAGGGGAGATCGCGACAATGCCGGTCGTACCAGCCGAGCAGGGTACGCCGGAAAACCAGAAGATCCTTGCCGGGCGCAGGAGACGCAGCAAGCTGCGTCTCTACGGGGTTAGACGCGAGGGCGGCGGAGGCAAGTACGCGCATTTACGGCTGAGTGTGGGCGATCATGACCCATCCGGCTTTCTGCTGCTGCCAGACGGTCAACATGTGTTGCGGCGCCGTGGGGAGTGGCTGTCCGCCGGCCGTCCCATTGAGTGTGATGGTGTAAGTCACGACGATGGTAGAACCGTTTAGTTCCGTTCGCAGATCGCCGAGCGCGTAGTCTTTCAGCTGCCACTGCCGGTACTGGTCAAGCGTGGCGGCACGATCGAGAGCTCCGCCGGGCGTCACCCCGACGTAATTCGAGGCCAGGGAGCGATCCAGTTCGACCCAGTTCCCGGCTTTGATCTGTTTCCAGAAAACACGCTCCAGGTCCTCGCCACCAGTCGCGTCCGAAAACTTGCTTGCCGGACGATCGCGGTAAACCGTGCAGGCGAGAGCGACCATCAAAGAAAGGAAGAGCGGCAACGCAGCCAGCCTCGGGCGCATGCCGTGATTGTACCGTGACTGCGCAAGGAGGCCGGCCCGGTTATGGCAAGTGGCGGATCAGATTCACCCCGATTGACCGCAAAAGGGCAAGCCCCCGATAATGAAGGCGCCTGGCATCGCGACACACGCGTGACTATCAAGCTGTTCCGGCAGGATGGGTATGACCGAATTCGACCGCAAGGTGGAAGAAGCCTCCGCGCGCCTCAATCGCTCGGTGGCCAACATCACGGAGACGCTGGAGAAAGAAACGGCCAGCCTGGTCGTTTACCTCAACGACGAAGTCATCCCGGCGGTGCGCACCCATTCGTCGAAAGCGCTGCGCACGGCCGCCGGAAAACTCTCCGAGTTCGCGGATTTTCTGGAAGCCCAGCGCCGAAGGCCCTGACCCGCTCCGCTTCCCGGCACCGGCGCCAGCGGTTTTTCCCGGTGCTTTCCTGCTTTCTTCTGTTGCTGGGCAGCCTGCTGCTGGGCGGCTGCGGCGGGCGCAAGCACACACAGGTGAAGGTTCCTCCGCCACCCCCTCTTCCCCAGCAACACCCCGAAACAGCCCCAGCCCGTGCTCCAAGCGAATCGCCGGGGGAAGATGAAAGAATCGCTGTGCCGGCTGGGGCGAAGGTCCTCTTCGAAGAAACCGGCATGGCGAGCTGGTACGGGGCGCCGTACCACAACCGGCGCGGCTCGAACGGCGAGGTTTACAACATGCACGCCATGACGGCAGCGCACCGCACGCTGCCGCTCGGCTCCATCGTGCGAGTCACCAACGTGAAGACCGGGCACGCGGCCGTGGTGCGGATCACCGACCGCGGTCCTTTCGTGGAGGGACGCATCCTCGACCTTTCGCTGGCCGCTGCCAAAGCACTGGACGTCTATCTGCCCGGCATTGCCAAGGTGCGCTTGGAGGTCCTCGAAGCGCCGGCGCCGCTCGACAAGGGGGGACGCTGGGCGGTGCAGATCGGTTCTTTCGCAGACGAGAAAGGCGCGGGAGAGTTAGCCGAACACCTTCAGAGACGCTATCAGACGGCGAAAGTATTGAAGTTTTCAAGTCCGGTCGGTGCCTGGTGGGTACGGGTGCGGGTCCTGGACGACGACCGCCAGCGCGCCGAAGATCTCATTCGTGAAACCGAGACTCCCGAGGGATCGGTCTATCTGGTCCGGCTCGACTGAGTGGCTCCTTACTGTTTTGCGCTACGCAAGGCCTTGTGTTGCAAGTTTTCAATTTCCAGGTTGGCCTGTATGGCCTGGAGTGATATCGTTTTGACAGTTCATCCAGAGGCGCCTTCGTGACTTCCCCCACGTCGCGTATGGCTCATGCCATTTTTTGAAAATCGTACTTTCCCTATGACTGATTGCCTATTCTGCCGCATCATTCGCGGCGAAGTCCCGTCCAAGAAAGTCTATGAAGACGAGCACACGTTCGCCTTTGAAGACCTTAATCCGCAGGGACCAACCCACGTGCTGATCCTCCCCAAGAAACATATCGCTGGCCTGAAAGAAGCCAAGTTGGAAGACGCGGAACTGGTGGGCCGCTGTCACCTCACCGCCGCGCAGATTGCCAGGCAGCGGTCGATCGAGGATGGCTACCGCACCGTGCTGAACGTGGGCCCGCGCGCCGGCCAGTCCGTGTTTCACATGCACGTGCACCTGATCGGCGGACGCACCCTGCACTGGCCGCCGGGATAGAAAACCAGTGGTCAGTGGTCTGTGGCCGGTAGTCGGCCCCCGGCTACTTCCACGGGCTATCTCTGCCCCTTTCCTTCCGCAGGCTTACAATCAGACATGGCAAATCTGACCCTGGTCTATGGCCTGCGCCTGCTGCCGGCCGACGAGGTCGCGGAAGTGGGCGAAGCGACAGTGAAACTGAAAAACGGGCGCGAAGCCCACGTCGCCATGCACATCCTCGAGGGTGGCAAAGAAGAAATCGAGAAGCAGTTGAAGACCAGCCTCGACGCCTTTTTCGATTTCTATCCTGAAATCTGAAGCGCGCGTAACGTCCTATAATCAAACCCCGGCATGAGACTCGTTCCCCTGGAGCTCGAGAGCAGGCTGCGGCAGAAAGGGCTGTGGCCGCGGAGCCGTACGGCGCGCGCCGGCGTTTATGTGCTCGCGCTCGACGTCCTTCTTTTCCTGCTGCAACGGCTGGCCGTCCGGCTGAGCCCGGCCGTGGCGGCGAGCCTGGGCGGCTGGGTGAGTTTCCTCAGTTTCCTGGCGGCTGTCTTGTTCGGGATCGTCGGCTTTCGCTGGCTCCGCTCCCAATTGCTGTGGCGCCTGAGGAACCGGCTCATCGTGACCTATGTTTTCATCGGCGTGATCCCGGTTCTCCTGCTGGTCATGATCTCGTCCCTTACTCTCTATCTGCTGGCCGGGCAGTTCGCGAACTTTGTAGTGATGTCGGAGATCACGAGCCGGCTGCGGAGCATGGAGTCTTCGAACCGGGCGATCGCAAATCACCTGGCAAACCGGTTCAGCCGGGGCCACACATTCAATGCCGAGGCTGTCGCTGGAATTCGGCCCCGGCATCGGGAGTGGTCGCGGCGGCAGGTGTGCGTGTGGTATCGCAACCAGCCGCAGCCCTACTGTGCCGGGCCATCGGGCGCGCCGGCCTTTGACGCTCCGAAATTCGTGACTGACGGTTTCGGCGAGATCGTGAGGGACCACGGGACACTCTACCTGCGCGCCGCCACTGTGATTGGGGTAGAGCCTGAGTCTTTACGCGTGATTGCAAGCGAGCCGCTCGGCAAGCCGCTGGTGGAGGAGATCGCCAAGGACCTCGGAGAAGTTACTCTGCTGCAGCCGAAACCCTCCACTACCATGCCGCGCGTGGAAGACAAGAACAAGCAAGGGATCATCATAAGCTCGGGTGGGGCGGTTTCCGCAGACGGCCGCCAGTGGGAACCGCTATTTACCGCGGGGGCGCTTCCCGCTGCCAGCAGCGCGGTGGATCCCGAGATCACTTTCGGAACGCCGCTCTCGGTCGTGGATTGGGCTTCGGTGAAAGGGGAGCGGCAGCGGGCCGGAGCTCTGGGCGTGCATACGCGGCCGTCCGTGCTTTACGGGGTATTGTTTGCGGCGCTCGGCGATTATGCGAAGGGCGTGGAGTACATCCTGCTGTTTATCGCGATCGTGTTCGCGATCATCGAACTGCTGGCGCTCATCATCGGAACCAAGCTGACGCGCAGCATCACCTCGGCCGTGGCGCAACTCTACGAAGCGACCAAACACGTGAACCGCGCGGACTTCAGCCACCGGATCACGGTGAAGTCAAGCGATCAGCTGGCGACGCTGGCCAATTCGTTCAATTCCATGACCACTTCAATTGAGAAGCTGGTGCTGGAGCAGAAGGAAAAGCAGCGTCTGGAAAACGAACTGGCGATCGCGCAGGAAGTGCAGGCCCAGCTGTTTCCCAAGGAGATCTCGCAACTGGAGTCGCTTGAGGTGCATGGGTTCTGCCGTCCGGCGCGGACGGTGAGCGGGGACTACTACGATTTCCTGTATCTGAATTCGGAGAAAATCATTCTGGCGGTGGGCGACATCAGCGGGAAAGGAATCTCGGCGGCGCTGCTGATGGCCACGATCCACTCCGCGGTGCGGGCTTACAGCCACGAGGTCGCGCCGCGGTTGCCCGAACCCGCCGCCGTGGGCGTGGCCGCGGGCTCCGGGCTGATGCTGGCTTCTGCCTTGAAAGCAGCGGAGATCTCTCCGGCAGCGCTGCTGGCGCTTCTCAATCACCAGCTTTATGAGAGCACCCCAGAGGCGAAATACGCGACGCTGTTTCTCGGCGTCTACGATGGAGCCACGCGGCGGCTTACCTACAGCAACGGTGGACATCTGCCACCGATCCTGATCTCGGAAGGCGGGTCGGTCGCCCGGCTGAGTTGTGGCGGGACCGTGGTCGGACTGTTGGACGACATGAGCTTCCCGGACACGGCCGTGCAACTCCAGCCGGGGGACCTGTTCGTCGGGTTCAGCGACGGCGTCACCGAACCGGAGAACGATTACGGCGAGTTCGGCGAGGAGCGGCTGATCCAGCTGGTGCAGGCGAATCGTCATTTGCCGCTGCAGCGCATCACCGAAATTGTCACCGCCGCGGTGGACGAGTGGATCGGCGACAACGAGCAGCCGGATGATGTGACGCTGGTGCTGGCGCGAGCGCGGTGAGGAGAGTAGTCAGTGGTCAGTAGAACTGGTCTCAGAAATCGGTTTTGGGTAGGGCACGGCTTCAGCCGTGCCGCCCGGACCCGCCAAAAATGCGGGCTTTAGCCCCTGAGGATCGCCTTTCTGTCCCCTCGAAGGGATTTTCGAAAGCGGTTCTAGTCGGTGGTCGGCCCCTGGCATTCGCCCGCCCCCCTCCAACTTTCGAGAACACACGAGCTTGTGAGGCAACTCACGCCTGGGCGTAGCTTGAGTCACTGTGCACCTCCGCTTCCGGGGGTCTAATCAAGCTGGATTAGAACCTCATCGTGAAGTGGAGAGGTCTCGGGGAAGCCCATCATGGTGGAACAGACTGAAAAGGTGAAGTGCCCACTCTGCGAAGGGCGGGGGGAAGTGTTGCGCGCGGAGATAGTGGAGCGGTTTACGAATCCAGAGCTTCGGAAGCGGCTGGATGCGCGGATCGCGGAGATTCTGGAAGCCAGCGAACTGGCGGGAGTCGGGCCCACAGTCCGGAATTTTGAAAAGGAAGTGCACACCTGGAACCCGACGCTGCCGATCTGGCGGCGGAGCCCCAAGGAGTAGGTTTTTTCGGAAAACGCGATTCTGGCTATTATCCTCCTGGAAGGGAATAATTGAGCCAGTAGGCGGAGGGACCAACCCTGGTCCGTCCGCCTTTTTCTCGCCAGGGACCTACCGTAGAGACGCAGCTTGCTGCGTCTCCTCTGCGGCCGTGCTCAGACGCGGCAAGCCGCGTCTCTGCAATCCGCCGCCTCGGCACAGAAAAACGCGGGAAGGAGTAATCCTTCCCGCGTTCTGCGTTGAAGCGTTACAGACGGCTTACACCAGGCCCTGATCGAGCATCGAGTTGGCGACCTTCAGGAAGCCGGCGATGTTGGCCCCGTTCACGTAGTTGCCGGGCGTGCCGTACTTTTCGGCCGTTTCATGGCAGCTCTTGTGGATGGAGATCATGATCTTGTGCAAACGATCATCCACTTCTTCGCGGGTCCAGGAGAGCCGCATGCTGTTCTGCGACATCTCGAGTCCGGACGTGGCCACTCCGCCGGCATTGGCGGCCTTGGCTGGTCCGTAGAGGACCTTGGCTTCGAGGAACGCCTTGGTGGCGTCGAGGGTGCTCGGCATGTTGGCTCCCTCGCAGACGACCTTCACGCCATTCTTAATGAGATTGGCTGCATCTTTCGCATTGATCTCATTCTGCGTGGCGCTGGGGAACGCGCAATCGGCCTTGATCGCCCACAACCAGTTGTGGTCGAGCTTCTTATCGACCGGGTGATAGACGGCCTTCTTGAATTTCTCCGCGTACTCCTTGATGCGGCCGCGGCGATTGTTCTTCAGGTCCATGACAAACGCGAGTTTCTGGCGATCGATGCCGTCGGCGTCGTAGATGGCGCCATCGGAATCGGACACCGTTACCGGCTTCGCGCCTAGATCGAGCAGCTTCTCCACCGTGTATTGCGTGACGTTGCCGCTGCCGGAAACCAGGCAGACCTTGCCTTCCAGCGTCTGCTTCTTGGTCTTCAGCATTTCCTCGGCGAAGTACACGCTGCCGTAGCCGGTGGCTTCGGGACGAATGAGCGAACCGCCCCAGGCCAGGCCCTTGCCGGTCAGCACGCCGGAGAACTCATTGCGCAGGCGCTTGTATTGGCCGAACAGGAAGCCGATTTCGCGGCCGCCCACGCCGATGTCGCCGGCAGGAACGTCGGTGTCGGGGCCGATGTGACGGCAGAGCTCAGTCATGAAGCTCTGGCAGAAACGCATCACTTCGTTGTCACTCTTGCCCTTGGGATCGAAATCGGAACCACCCTTGCCGCCGCCCATAGGCAGCGTGGTGAGCGAGTTCTTGAACACCTGTTCAAACGCCAGGAATTTCAGGATGCCCAGGTTCACCGAGGGGTGGAACCTGAGGCCGCCCTTGTAGGGGCCGATAGCGCTGTTCATCTCGATGCGGAACCCACGGTTGACTTGCACTTTGCCCTTGTCATCGAACCAGGGCACACGGAACATCAGGACTCGTTCGGGCTCCGTGATACGTTCCAGAATCTTGGCTTCCTGATACTCGGGATGACGCTGCAGCACCAACCGCAGGGACTCGAGCACTTCCAACACTGCCTGGTGGAACTCCGGTTCGGCAGGGTTCTTGGCTTTCACGAGGTTAAAGATCTGTCCAATGTAGTCCGCCCCTGCATTGACTTTGGGCGGTTCCATCACACCAGCACTCATATAGGCTTGCCTCCGAATTTTATTGGGACTGAACGGATTGTCAAACTCAGAACGCCGCGGGAAATGCGGCTACCGCTATTGGATGCTTCAGGGTGAAGCTGTGCGGTGATTCGCATCACTTTAACTCGTGACCGTTGTCCACGCGCGGTGCGTGGAGCACAGCAAACCCCTTGCGCAAGTGTAGGTTAGGACCGGAGTTAAGGTTAATTCACGGAACCTGGTTTTACAACTCTCACCCGGGCAGTGACTTGCTGGCCCTTTTCCATCCCTCCGGCGATGACCAGGCCGTGGGGTGCGACCAGCAGGCCGCGATGATCCATGGTAGGGTCTGGCGTGTTTTCGCTAATCGTTTCCCATTTGCCGCTGCGGACGTTGAAGGCGAAGGTCACGGGGGAAGGTTCCGAGGGCTGGCCGTTGTATCCGATGCCGTTGTAGTCGTAGGGGTTATCGGTGCCGCCGGAGAAGTAGATCTTGCCCTCTTTCTCCGAAGCCCCGGCCGCGATGCGATAGCGGGCAGCACCCGGATGATCGGGGAGCTTCGTCCATTCGATCTTGGTGATGTCGCCCTTGGTAATTTTGCCCATCCAGCACTCGCTCGAAGCGACGTACCTGGGGTTGGGACCGCCGGGGTTCTTGAACGCGCCGTCCACGTATACGATCGTGTCGCCGACGATGGCGCCGGCATGACCGAAAACCGGAGTGCCGGGAATCGGCGTCGCCTGCGTCCATTTGTCTTTCTCGGTGTCGTACACCTGGACGTTGCGCACCGCATCGGTCTTTGATCCTGACCAGCCGCCGACCAGATAAATGAAGCGGTCTTTATAGACGCCCAGGACCGAGTCGTCCACCGGGACAGGAATGTCCGCGCCCCGATACCAGCGGTCTCGGACCGGGACCAGGACGTTCAAATCCGACAAGGTGGTCTCTCCCCCCTGGCCGTCGACCACGTAGCCCCCAAAAAGAAAGACCTGCTCGTGGAGAGCGGCTGCCGAGGCTCCTAACCGGCCGGCGGTGCCGGGCACGGGCCGCATCTCCTTCCATTTGCCGGAGCTGAGATCCAGCTGAAAGGCCGCAGTGGTGATTGCATCCCAGGTCTTTTTCGGGCCGATGCCCATGAAAGAGAAAATCGCCCGGTTCCCTCCCTCGTGCGAGATGGCCACGGCATTGTTCGACACGGGCGCGGGAAGAGGGCTGACCTTGGGTTCGTCGGCGGCATAGAGGGTTAAGGTAAGAACAAGGATGAACAGGATCGGAAGCAGCGTCTTCATTGACGTGATGATAACAGCGAAGGCAGGATTTTCCTTGGTGTACCTTGGTGTCCTTAGTGGTTGAGAAAACCTGGTAAACCACTTAAGGACACGCAGGAATCCTACGGCTCACGGTTGCGATGGCGGCGTTGGAACGGACGCGATCGTCAACAAGGGATCGGGAGTTGGTGGAATCGGGGCGGGAGCGACCGCAGCCACCAGGAAACGGCGCTGATACCAGATCATCTCGCAGGCCCGCTGCCACAGCCGTATCCCGAATCCCCAAAGCACAACCAATTCCAGAATGAGAAAGGTCCACTGGAAACGTGCAGGAGGCATCTTCGCCCAGACATAAAGGCTGGCCGCGAAAACGATCCATCCCAGGACTGAGATGCGGAAATACATCCAGAACAGCGATCCGAAGCTGCCAAAGGTCAGCTTGAACGCGCGCCCGGCGTTGCGCCACATACCCGTCTCTTCTTCAACTACCGCCCGGACTTGCGCCATGTCGAACCAGAGGCGGACACACATCAGGAGCAAACCGCTCACACCGAGTTCCGCCAGAAGCCCCCAAAAAGCCAGCCGTTCCCGGAATACATCCAGCATGAACGTTACCGTCCATGAGCTGAGGCCGAACGCGGCCACCAGCAGAGGAACGACGACCAGGCCCATAAGGATCAACAACCGCACCCACCGCCAAAAGTAGCTGCCGCAGGCTTCGAAGAATTCGCGCGTCGTCAGTTTGCGATCGGCACGATAAGCCTCGAGGATGCCGCCGGTAAGAAAGAGCGCGAAAACGAAGAACACGATCGCGAAGTGCAGCGATGCTCCGTGCCCCGAGGACAGTCTGACTTCCGGGTTCGACGCCAGCGCGGAGAAATCACCCACATCGAAGGTGTCGGCCAGACGCTGCGACCGCAGGCTGTGGTCGGCCACCTCGTGCATCCTCGTGACCCCAGGCCAAGCACCGAGTATGGCCAGCACGAGGTTGACGAAAAACATCCACCACAGCACGCGCTGGTAACGCCAGACGCGTCCGAACCCTTCGCTCAAAATGCCACGCTGTTCAGACATGAGTTCTCAAATCTCGGTTCTCAGTTCTCAGTTCTCAGTTCTCAGTAACCCGCTTCGGGGCTCCGAGCTACGCGCTAGGAGCGAGCCAGTTCGTGGTTGCTCGAAGCTCGAAGCCCGTAGCTCGCAGCTCTTTATGCCAGCCAAGCCAGCCATTGCGCCAGCAACTGCGTCACCCACGTCCAGTAGTACAGAAGCTTGCGGCTGGCGCGCGGGTCGCCTTCTTTGGTGTAGCTGTTGTTGAAGAAGTCCTTGTCGAGGCGTACCGCGCCGCCTGGATCGATTTGCGCGGAGACCAGCTTGGCCTTCTTGTCATACGTGTAGCGCACCCAGCGGTCTTTCCCGTCCCAATGCTCGGTAACAGACTCGCCGTTATCGAACTTGATCAGGACATCCGCAGGAAAGATGAAGTCGCCCTTGCGATGGACCAGCACCATGGTCCGGTACGGCGTCTCGCCCTTCTTCTCTTTCGGCGGATTCTTCACATACCAGTCGAGGCGGTCGGAGCTGGCGCGCAGAATCCCATGGTCCAGTACCTGCGTGCCGTACACCGCCTGGTCGAAGTACCAGTGCAGGTTCTGTCCGCTGACCTCTTCGATCGTCTTCAGGAAGTCTTCCTTGGTCGGGTGAGTAAAACGGTACCGCAGGAAGTAGGTGCGAATGGCGCGTTTGAGCGTTTCCTCGCCGATTACCTTCTCCAGCGTGAACAGGACGGTCGCCGTCTTGCCGTAGGTAATTTCGCCATAAGAGGAGCCGCTGATGTACTGGTACGCGAAACGCGCCATGGGATCGAGATCCGCCGCCGACAAGTAGCCGTTGCGCTGGCTGGCGTCGTCGCTTTCGGTCAGTCCCCAGAGATCCATCCCCGACGTGTCCTTTCCTGAAATGTCATCGAGGATCTTGCACTCGGTGTAGCTGTTGATCCCTTCGTCGAGCCAGGCATCTTCAAATTCGTTGGTCGCCACCATGCCGTACCAGTATTGATGGCCGAACTCGTGCTCCACGACCTGCTCGACAAAACGAAACCCCTTTGGCATCCACCAGGTGGTACCGCCGGTGATCAGCGTCGGGTACTCCATGCCGCCAGCGCGCAGGTCGCCCGGATCGACGACCGTGATCTGCTTGTAGGGATACGGGCCATACCAGTCGTCGAAATGCTTCATCGTCTGCTGCATGATGCGCATGTGGCGTGCGGCCTGGCTTATGTGCCCGGGCTGCATGAGCAGCCGGATCTTGACGGTTCCCATGCTGCCGTGGAAGTCACTCTCGACCACGTGGTAAGTGGGCTGGGCGGTCCAAGCGAAGTCGTGGATGTCTTCGCCGCGGAAGGTCAGAGTCTTGGTGCCATCTTTGTTAATGGCTTCGGCAAGCTGCACCCCGCTGGCGCCCACGACTTCGTTCTGCGGCAGGGTGAGCTTTACATCGAAGGTGCCGAAGTCGGCAAAGAATTCTGTGTTGGCATGGAACTGATGACAGTTCCACGCCCCCTGCCACCAGACGCCGACCTTGGGGAACCACTGCGCTCCCATCATGAAATCGTGGCGGTAGCCGGTGCGGGCGAAGACCTCCCCAAATTGGTCGTGGAACGCGATCCTGAACTGCACCGATTCGTTCGGCGCCACCGGGCGCGGCAGCTTGACTTGGAACACGGTGCGGTCATCGGCATTGCCATCGTCGGGAGCGACAAACTTGATTTGCGAGGTCAGATCGCCCATGCCGACCACTTCCAGCGACTTCACCTCGGCGGAAGCCTTGTACTTGTCTTTCCACTCGAACGTAGGGCGGTCGCGACGAACCTCTTTCATAAAAGTCGAGGTGGGCTGGAACGCGTTCAAATAAAGGTGGAACGGAAACGTGTTCTGGGGCTGGCCGGTGAGATTGCGATAGGTGAGGACTTCGGTTGCATCCAGCGTGTGTTTGTTGGCGTCGAACTTGGCGTCAATCTCGTAAGCCACCACGCGTTCCGAAAGCGGCTTGTCAGCCAGGATGGCAACCGGCGCGGGCGAAGCCGGTGGCGTTTTCCGGGCAGGCCTTGCCAGCGAGGATCCCGCGCCGGCGCTGGTGAAAACGAACAGGAAAAAGGGGCAAAGGATCAGTCTCGCCAGGAATCGCATGATCTCGTTTCTTTCGAGTGAAAAGGTGAATTGCGAAGCTTACACCCGGCGGCTGCCGATTGGAAACATACGCCCCTTACAACCAGGTGCGTTTCCGGTATTCGCGGTAGGCATCGCCAAATTTTTCTTCCAGCACGCGGGCTTCGCGGCGGGCACGGATGATTTGCATCGGAATAATAACGATGAGCAGCAGCGCCAGCCACGATGCTCGTCGCATCATCACGACCAGGCCGAGAATGAAAATCACTGATGACACATAAATCGGATTGCGAATCCGCGAGTAAATGCCGGTGGTCACGAGTTCAGTCGCTTTGGGAGCGATCGAGAAGGATCGGCCGAGGGTGTAGCGGGCGAGAATCACTCCGGTCAAACCGACTAGGCTCACCGCGAGGCCGACCCATCGCACCGCGTCGTGCGGACCAGGTCCATGTACAAAGACGTAGTAGACAGCGTACAAGCCCAAAACCAAGGGGAGCCAGACCCGAAGTATGCTTCCACGATCCATCGCGGTTATTCCTCCACAAACCCTTGTCGCACCGCATGGATAAAGTCCGTGTAAGCAGGTTCCATTCCAGCGGCGCGCATCTCGAGGGCGACCTGCCCGCGATGATACGCCGAGTGCAAGAGCACATGCGTAAGAACGTCTTCGACCCGGCCGGGCCACGCTTCGCCCTTGCTGTTGCGATACTCGATTTTCTCGTCGAACCCCGCGGGAGATAGTTCCGCCAAGTAGGTCCGCCACAAGACGGCCATTTCATCGGCCAGCTCTGCGCACTCTTGCAGCGTTGAATCTGGCCACACCGGCATGGTCTGGGTCTCGCGCCGCAAGCGTTCCAACCACAACTTCTGTGCCGAAAGAATGTGAGCGATCCGCCCAATCGTGTTGGAAGGCGCGGAACCAGCGCCGTTCACAGCAACCACGCATTCGCGGTTCGCCCAGTGGTCATAAGCAAACATTCGCGTGAAATACTGTTTCCGGTTCATGGCAAACTCACTCTCCGGCGGCCAGACTGGCGAGCCCAATTGCGGCACGCCGCGCAAAGACGGTACGATGGCGGTTAGAACAGTGTTATGGTTTGCCCCGCCCAGCGTTCGCCATCGTCCACCCATGTGGCCGGACTCTTATTGATGCGGGGAGTCCTGAGTTTGGCGCAGGTCGTTTTGCTCGCTTTAGCCTCCACGCCCGCCCACGCCCAGACGCAAGCCGAGACGCGCCAGCGACTGCTGCAGCAAGTGGAGTCGGGCCGGTTGCGGGATGCGGTGGCGCTGGGGCAAGAAGCGATCTCGCAATGGCCCGAGGATCCGCAGATTCGCCACTATCTCGGGCTGGCCTACTTCAAGACGGGAGACCTGCCGCGGGCGAAGGAGCAGTTGGCAACCGCACGGGACCTAAATCCGAAGGATCCCGACACGCCTTTTGACCTGGCACTGGTTTTGTTGAGCCAGCAGGACTATGTTGCCGCTGCCGATCAACTCGAGGCTGCGCTCAAGCTTGCGCCCTCCAATCCGCTCGCGCATGTTTTGCTGGGGCGCGCCTATCTGAACTCGAATCGCAGCGTCCAGGGCATCAGTGAGTTTAAGGCGGCGCTTCGGCTCGACCCGGCGCTCCCTCTCGGACACTACCACCTGGGATTTGCCTACTCCAGTCTGGGACGCAACGACGAGGCCATCGCCGAATACAAAACGGAACTGCAACGGTCCGGAGAGAATCCAGAAGTGGTGTACGAACTCGGGCATTCGCTGCTCGAATCCGGCAAGCAGGAAGAGGCGATCACCTATCTGCAACGCGCCTCGGAACTGAGTCCGCAGAATTTCGATGTCTGGTACAACCTGGGCAAGGCCCAGCTGTTGGCCGATCGCGCCACGCCCGCCGAAACTTCTCTGCGTAAAGCGATTGAATTGAAGCCGGGGGATCCCAGTCCGCACTACCAACTGGCGCGGGCGCTGGAAAAATTGGGAAAGACCGAGGAGGCCCGCGCCGAGCGCGCACGTTTCGCGGAGTTGAAAAAGGCGCAGCCGGCCACCGCAGGGATGGCAACCAGCCGGGATCAATGATCACGCAGAATTCATTCGCTTTTCCTCGGGCGGCCGCCTTGGCGATGGCGCTTGCCTGCCTGCAGCCGTTGATCAGTGCGGCGCAGACCAAGCCGCCGAAGAGAAATCCTTCCGTAGCGGCCGTCAAGCCCGGCGCAAAAAATCCCGCGGCCGGCGAAAAGGCGCTGTTCGTGGACGTCACGCGCGCGGCGGGAATTGATTTCCACCTCAATTGCGGCAGCAAGGAAAAACTCTACATCGTCGAGACGCAATGCGGCGGCGCCGCGGCCTTCGACTACGACAACGACGGCTGGATGGACATTCTTCTGGTCGACGGCTCCTCGATCGAGGACTATCGTGCCGGCAAGTGCCATCCCCCCAAGCTCTATCACAACAATCACGACGGCACCTTCACCGACGTCTCCGCCAAATCCGGACTGAACTTCTGCGGCTGGAGCTACGGTGTGGCCATCGGCGACTTCGACAACGACGGCTGGGAAGACGTGTATATCACCGGCTTTCATGGCTCCGCGCTCTACCACAACAACCACGACGGCACGTTCACCGATGTCACCGCCAAAGCGGGCGTTGCCAATGCGGACCGCTGGGGAACCAGCGCCGCCTTCGGCGACTACGACAATGACGGCAACCTCGATCTTGTCGTTGCCAACTACGTGGACGTGGACATGAACAACTTGCCGCCGTTCGGCGTTGGCCCGTTCTGCCAGTACCGCGGCATCCCGGTGAATTGCGGCCCGCGCGGGCTGAAGGGAGCGCGCGACCGCCTGTATCACAACAACGGCGACGGCACCTTCACCGACGTCACTGAAAAGCTCCACATCGACCCGGACAGCTACTACGGGCTCGGAGTGCTTTGGCTCGACTATGACAAAGACGGGTGCCTCGACCTTTACGTGGCCGACGACTCCTCCCCGAGCCTGCTGTACCACAACGACTGCAAGGGCGGATTCACCGAAGTCGGCGCGGAGGCCGGCGTGGCCTACAGCTCCGATGGGCACGAGCAGGCCGGCATGGGCGTCGATTCGGCCGACTACGATCGCGACGGCTGGCCCGACATCGTCAAGACCAACTTCTCCGACGATACCAATGACCTGTATCACAACGATCACAACGGCGAATTCACGGATGTCGCCGGAGCGGCGGGCATCGGGACCATCAGCATTCCTTATCTCGGCTTTGGCGTGAAGTTTCTGGACTTCGATAACGACGGGTGGCCCGACATCTTCATCGCCAACGGGCACGTGGACGCGCAGGTCGAAGGACAGTCCTTCGGCGTCGGCTATGCCGAGCGGCCGTTTCTCTTCCATAGCCTGAAGAACGGAAAGTTTGAGGAGATCGCGGAGAAGTCCAGCCCGGCTCTGGCGAAGAAGTACGTTGGCCGTGCGGTTTTGACGGCCGACTTCTGGAATCGCGGCCGCCAGGACCTGCTCTTCACTAATCTGGATGGTTCCCCCGTCTTGCTGCGCAACGAAGTGCCCTCTCCTGGGCACTGGCTGCAGATCAAGACCATCGGCGGCAAGTCCAACCGGGATGGGTTCGGGGCAAAAGTCGAAATCACTGCCGAAGGGGCGATGCGCTATGCCGAAGTGCGGGCCGGGAGCAGCTTCGAAAGCTCAAGCGATCCTCGGGTGCACTTCGGCCTTGGAGCAGCGGTGCGGGTGGACGCCATCGTCATCCGCTGGCCGAGCGGGCAGGCGGACAAGCTCGGGCCAGAAGCGGCCGACCAGTTAATTGTCGTCCAAGAGGGGCGCGGGATCATCGAGCGGCGTCCTCCGGCGGCTCCCAAGCCGTGAGGCCCGATCCATCACAAAATAGCCCCCAGTCAGAGACCCGCGTCAACCGCGATGTGACAATCTTCCAAATTTGGTAGCCCACGTCGTTCTCGGTCTTCCGTTCCTCATAGAATCGCCCGCTTCTATCAATGTAAGTACATGAAAATGAATAGGTTCGTCTTTGGCTTCAGAAGTGCCGTAGGGTGCCCAAAGTCTTACACATGCGTCCCGGTGAGCAAGGAAGATAGCTTTGTCGGCGGCGTTCAATGGAATCAGTAAGATAGCTCAACTAGGCAGTACTTGGGGCGCAAAGTGGCGCTCCTCACTACGGTCGCAAGTGACGCGGGATGCCGGGCAATCGCGATGAGCTGGGGTCTCGCAACCAGAGTTCTGACAAGAGTTTCCGTGCATACAACCGCAACACACAAAGTTCTAAGGGGGTAGGTGAATGAGAAAACTGCAGTTCTGCCTCGCAGTCTTCGCTCTGCTGGCCCTGAGCCTCGGCGCTTTCGCGCAGGTTCAGAACGGCCAGTTTACCGGCACCGTGACCGATCCAACCGGTTTGGTGGTCGCGAACGCGAAGGTCACGGTCGTGAACCTGGGGACCAACCTTAGCGTTTCCACTACAACCAATACGAGCGGCAACTACACCGTGAGGGAACTTCCGATCGGCACTTACAAGCTGACGGCCGAGGCCGCCGGCTTTAAGACGATGACCGACACCAACGTCGTGCTGAACGCCGGCGTCATCGCGCACGTGGATTTTAAGATGACAGTGGGCCAGGCGAAGGAAGTAGTCGAAGTGACCGGTGAAGTCGTGGCGGTCAACACGGAAGACTCGAAACTCGCGGAAACTGTCGGTGCAAACCAGGTCGCGAATCTGCCGCTGAATGGCCGCAACATTTACGACCTGATCCAAATTTCGCCGGGCGCAGTCAACGTACGCGGCGTGGTCTCAGAAAACGGCGCCAACACGGTGGTCAACGGCCTGCGTGAGAACTTTAACGGGTTTCTGATCAACGGTAGCTCAAATAAGGGCTTGAGCGGCGGCGCGGTCACCCAGCCGATTGAGGATACGGTGCAGGAATTCCAAGAGCTGACCCTGAACATGTCGGCACAGTACGGGAACAGCGCCGGTTCGGTCACCAACCTGGTGACCAAGTCAGGCACCAACGCGGTGCATGGAAGCGGCTGGTGGTTTAACCGCAATGATTATTTTGACGCAAACGACTTCTTTTCAAATCAAACGGGAACGCCACGGCAAGCCCTGCGCTTCAATCAGTTCGGCGGCACGCTGGGCGGACCAATCATAAAGGACAAGCTGTTCTACTTCCTGTCGTACCAGGACAGCCGGTTCCGCGAGTCGGCGCCGCCGACTACGGTGACCGTAGAGTCTCCTGAATGGAGACAGGCGGTGATTAGTGCACTGCCGAACTCGGCCGCCGCGCTGTTGTACGGGAACTTTGCGCCGACCGTCACGGGCACACCCACCGGCACCGACTTGGACACGTACACGGGTGGCAACTACACCAACTACCTGTGCGGGGACGGCCAGAACAGTTACATTTCGCAGCGGCTAGCTCCGCTCATCGGCGTAACCGCTGCGGATCAAACTGCCATGACGGCCGCCGGCTGCACTCCCGGTGGTATCCCGGCGATCCAAACGGGGACGTTTCCTCGCACCGGCGTCAACATCCTCAACAATACGATTGCAATCAGCGGCTCGCAGAACCAGACCTACACAGGGTCGGGCAATCTTTATAACGGCTACGAATGGTCCGGCAGGATTGACTTCAACCCCTCGGAGAAAAACCGTTTCGCCTTCAACCTGGACTGGAGCCATATCCGCGACAATTTCGGATTCCCCAACACTGTGAGCAACAGCAACGGCCGCGGAACCGCGTTCGCCAACCCCGTCAAGGCGAAGGCCCCCAACGGACAGTTGAGCTGGGTGCACACCTTCAGTCCGACCGTGCTGAATGAGGCTCGGGTTGGGTATGTACTGAATGGAGGCCCTGACGTCTCTACGGCAACCCCCGGCATTCCGGACCTGCGCTTTGACGATGGCTCGATCGGGTTCGGGTCCTACTCCGGCTACCCACAGACGTTCCACGAGAACATCTACACGTACTCAGATATGGTTTCGATCTCCCACGGGAAACACAACTTGAAGGCAGGCGTCGATTTCCGGCGGAATATCGAGAACAGCGAGTTCAGCGTGGCGCGCCCGTCGTACTACTTCACGGATTTCCTGTACTTCGCGGCGGACTCTCCTTACACGCAATCGGCAGGTGTGGACCCGGGGATTATTTCCGGCCAGCCGGCCCAGCTCTCGGGTAACGTCCGGCACTGGCGGAACCTAGAGATGGGCGCCTACTTCCAGGATGACTGGAAGGTCAGGCACAACCTGACCCTGAACCTGGGAATTCGTTACGACCTGTTCAAGCGACACACTGAATTGAACAACCAGGTGACGACGTTCCTAATGGGGCCCGGCAACAACGTCATTGACGATCTTGTCACGGGTGCTGGCCAGATCAAGGACGCCAATATTCCGGCGGGCTTGGAAGGCTGCAGTACGCCGGAGCAGATTGCCCAGGCCCAGCTTGCCGGTGTGTGCGGTCCGGGTGGATTTGCAGCCTCCAAGTCGCTGGGCAAGGGCGACCACAACAACTGGGGTCCGCGAGTCGGGTTTGCCTGGGATATGTTCGGCAATGGCAAGACGGCACTCCGCGGCGGATTCGGCGTTTCTTACGAGGGTACCCTCTACAACCCGCTCTCTAACTCGCGCTGGAACCTCCCCTACTACTCGTTCAACTCGGCGACGAACTTCCTGGGTGGCGACGTGCAAACGGTGATTTATGGTCCGTACGTGTGCGATCCAACCTGCCACCCGAACCCTGCGGCGACACCAACCTACACCGGCCCTCCGACGAACCCGAACATGGGCACAGGCGCACAAGCCACGGGCAACCTGTCGGGCTGGGATCCCAGCAACTCCAATTTGGCGATCCTCACGGGAATCGTGCTTCCCCAGGGAATCAAGGACCCGTACGTGTACAACTACTTCTTCGGCGTGCAACACGAGATCATGCCCAAGCTGGTTGTTGAGGCAAACTACGTGGGCACAACCGGCCACAAACTGTTCCGGGCCGAGAACATTAACCGCATCCCTGGCGGACGTTTGCCGGCGGGGTTGTGTGCCACCGACAACTTCGGACGAACCCTCTGCAGCCAGGTCTCGGACGTGAACCCAGCTGGGCGGCTGAATCCGAATTTCGGCACACTGCGCTTGTGGGACAACGTGACGAATTCCAACTACAACTCGTTCCAGTTAGCGGTGAAGAAGCAGGCCAGCCGTGGCTTGTCCATCAACTTCAACTACACCTGGAGTCACTCGATCGACAATGGATCGACCTGGCACAGCGGCTCGACCAGCGCCAACGGGGCCGGCGCGGGCGATGGCTACACGACCGACGTTACCTTACCTGGCTTGGACCGCGGGAACTCCATCTACGACATTCGCCACCGCATTGTGACGAACTACGTGTGGGAACTCCCCTGGTACAAGTCGCAATCGGGCGCGATTGGTCACATCCTGGGCGGCTGGCAGTACAACGGGATCGTTTCCTGGCAGAGTGGCGCACACTGGGAACCGTGGACCTTAACAAACGGCGGAGATCCGGTGGGTAGCATTATGAATGGCGCCGGGAATCCGTGCTCACAAGCGGATATCGACGCTCATAACTGTTTCAACTATGGCGGTGACTTTAACTTGGACGGCGTGCGGAACGATCGTCCGAACGTGGCCGCGAACAACTTCACTCCAAGTCACGATCAATGGGCCAACGGTTGGGGCAGCGGCTATAAATTCGCCCCGAGTGTAGACACTGGTCTGAGCAGCCCCAACGGGTTCTTCTCCGCTCCCTGCTTAGGCTGCACAGGGAATATGGGCCGGAACACGTTCGTCGGACCGAGCTACGTCTCATGGGAAACTTCGGTGTTCAAGAACATCAAGATCACCGAGCGGGTGAACATGCAGTTCCGTGCGGAAGCATTCAATGTGCTGAACCACACGAACTTCCAGTTGCCCGGTGCGGGTGGCGCGACCAACAACCGCACCAACTCGGGCGCTTTCGGTCAGGCGGGGGGAACCTTTAATCCACGCAACCTGCAGTTTGGATTGAAACTCGCCTTCTAGTCTGGACCTTTTCTTCCGAAGGGTCTGTTCCCGCAAGGGGGCAGACCCTCTTCTTCTTGGTGGCCACGATGCGCTGGCATCTCAGGATGGCATCCCGGGTGGTGGCCATTCTCTACTGGCTCAGCTATACGTGGTCGCCCGCCCCCTTGGAGGGTCAGGCCGCTGCCGGCGCGATCGTGGGGCAGGTACAGATCGCGCTCGGAAGTTTCCCCAAGGAGCCAGCCATGGTGACCCTGACCACTTTCGGCGCTACCGTGAACTCGACTTACACCGACAACGAGGGCAGGTTTGCCTTCACTAATTTGTCGTGGAACGCCTACCACCTCATCATCCAAGAAAAAGACTACCTTCCCGTCGACGAAACCGTGGTGATTGACCCGACGTCACCTGTGCGCCGTGTAAACCTCCGGCTCATGCCACGGGAAAAGCCAAAGGAGAATTCGCTTTCTTCCGGACAAGATACCATCACGGGCGGAAATCCCTACCTGACGAATTCTGCCGGATTCAAGAAGCTATATCCGACAGACGCGCTGAAGGAGTTCAAGGAAGGGGTGAAGGCGGATCAGAAGCACAAGGTCGAGAATGCGATCACGCATTACCAGAAGGCGATTGCGCTGGCGCCAAACTTTTATCCAGCGCGCAACAATCTGGGCACTCTCTACCTCGGCAAGGCGGACTATGCCGCGTCCCGGGAGCAGTTCGAGCGAGTCATCGAGATCAATCCCACAGATGCAGCGGCCTACTTCAACTTGGGCAATGTGTACCTGCTCACGCGCCAATACGAGGACGCCGAGCGCCTGGTAGAACAGGGGCTTAAGCGCCAGCCAGAATCTGCATTCGGGCACTTTCTCCGGGGATCGCTGTACGCCTGGACTGGAGATGCGCCGCGAGCGGAGACTTCGCTCCGGCGATCGCTCGAATTGGATCCCAAGATGGCGCAGGCGCACCTCGCACTCGTCAACCTATTCATTCGGGAAGGAAAGCACGAGGCGGCGATCGCGGAATTGAAGACCTTCCTGAAAACATTCCCAGAACACAATTTCGCTCCCAAGGCGCGGATCGTCCTGAAAGAGCTGGAGAAGGTGAACTAGTCTGCTTTCGGTGAGGCGGGGTGCGGAACCATCCGGCACAAGGCCTGCGACAGACGACAGACCTGCTGGTACTCCTGTTTTGAAAGGGCGGCCTGGCCGAGACGCTGATAGGCAAAGCCGAGGTTGAGGTGGGCTTCGGCCAGATTGGGGTTCAGCTCAAGGGCCCGCTTGTAGGCACCCACAGCGGATTTCAGGCGCTCCGAGCGACTGTAGGAAATCCCGAGGTAGTTGTAGATCTGCGGCTCGACAAGGCCCAACTGGATGGCTTTCTCCAAATGGATCGCGGCGGCGCCATAGTCCTTCCGCTGAAACAGCACCATGCCCAGCTCTCGCTGCCCCGGCGAAAAATTGGGCTGGATGGCTATCGCTTTCTGGTAGGAAGAGAGCGCGGCCGCCGGGTCGCTCCCAGCCTCTAGCAAGCCGGTTTCGTACCAAGCCCGGTAATTCTGGGGGTTGCTTTCGAGCGCTTTCCGCAGCCAGCTTTTTGCTTCGTCCACCCGGCCCAGCTTGGACAAGGCGCGGGCCAAACCGGTCATGGCGTTGTCGAAGTTGGGATTGAGCTCGAGGCAGCGCTGCAACTGGCCGGCAGCGCGCTCCCAGTTCTGATGCCGCAAAGCCGACTCGCCTAGCAGATACGGAATCACGTAGATGTTCGGGTCCTGTTTCTGAACCTGGAGGAGAATCGCTTCGGCCCCTTCGTCATCGCTCCGGTGAAAGGCGTCCTCGGATTTCAGGATGGCGTTGAACTCCTCAAGCTTGTCCTTCGGGTCCGCGAGGCCCGCCGCCAGCGCTTCGGGCGAGACCGCAGCGCGGAAGCCGAAGTATCCGAGAGCACGCAATTTGTCTTGCGCGTCGGGGCTCAGGTTGCCCGCCTTCGCGTTTGGCCGGGAGAAAGGATTGTGCGCCAGCAACTGTTGCAGCTTTTCCTTGAGCACAGCCACTGTTGCGGGCTGTTGGGCAGCAAGATTGATGGTTTCGCCTGGGTCGCTTGCGAGGTCATACAGCTCCGGCTTCGGAGCGTCGATGTAGTGAAAGCGATCGCTCTCCAGCGCGTGCAGCGGACTCCATCCGAAAGAACTGAAGGGATAGAAAGTCTCGCTGTAGGCCGGGTCCCTCGGCTCCTCCTTTGCGTCAAACAAGCCGCGTGATTGAAACTGCCCCTGGATCGAGTCCTTCACGCCAGCCATATCGAGCAGCGACGGAGCCACCGCCACGGTTTCCACCGGCTCGCGGCGGCGGCCCGGCTGAATGCCGCGTCCGGCCGGCGGTTTCACGATCAGCGGCACGTGCACGGTCGCGTTGTACACGAAGAATCCGTGCTCATCCTCACCGTGTTCGCCGAGCGATTCCCCATGATCGCTGAGCACCACGATCAGCGCAGAATCGTAAAGCTTGTTCAGTTTGAGCCATGTTATCAGCCTACCGAGTTCGTGATCGGCGAAAGCGATTTCCCCGTCATAGAGATGGCTGCGGTATTCGGTGCGATAGGGCTCGGGCGGATCGTACGGGCTATGCGGATCGTAGAGATGCAGCCAGAGAAAGAACGGCCGCCGGGAAGTTTTCTTGAGCCAAGCGAGAGCATGCGTCACACTCTCGTCGGCGCGGCGGTCCACCAAGCCGATATCTTTCTTCTGGAAGGTCTCGGCGGAGAAGGCATCGTCGTAGAAGTTAAAGCCGCGCCCCAGACCCCAACTGCGGTCGAGCACGAATGCACTTATGACGGCTCCGGTGGCGTAGCCAGCATGCTGGAAGGCCTGGGCCACGGAGCGAAACTGCGGCGCCAGCGGCTGGCCGGTAAAATCCTGCACCCCATTCTGGAAAGGATACGTGCCGGTAAGGATCACGGCATGGGAGGGCCAGGTCAGGGGGACCTGCGAAATGGCGCGCTCAAACACCACGCCGTCGGCGGCCAGACCGTCGAGGGTGGGAGTCTTCGCCGCCTGACCCCCGTAGCAGCCCACGTGATCGGCGCGCAAGGTATCGATCGTGATCAGGATGACATTGGGCCGCGACTTTGCCAAGGCCGGCTTTGCCGGGGCTCCGTTCGCTGCGCCAGCATAGCTGGCACTCACGGCGGCCGCCAGCACAAGTCGGAAGATGGAGCGGCGCGAAAACATGGTCTATCGCGGCACCGTCTGCTGGGCCCGCCGCATCTCCTGCTCGGCTTCCTCGGTGAGCCCTTTCGCCGACAGCGCGCGGGCGAGCGACTCGTGCATGCTGGGCTCCTCCGGAGCCAACTCCACGGCCCTACGCAATTCGGCAATCGCCTCGTCCAGCTTACCCTCGAACATAAGCGTCTCGCCGAGCGCACGATGTCCGCGGGCGAAGTCCGGGTTGGCGGTAACGGATTGCCGGAACACCTGGGCCGCCGGCTCCAATTGCTTTTTCTGCAGGTAGGCTACGCCCAGATTGAAGGCAGCTTCAAAGTTTGTGGCGTCGAGTTGCAGCGCGCGTTGAAGGCTCACGATCGCGGGGTCGATCTGCCCGGCATGCGCCTGTGCCATTCCCAGATTGAACACGGCCAGGCTGTAATCGGGACTCAGATCGACCGTCTTCTGCAGTTCATCCACAGCCTCGGGAAACATCTTGCTGCGATAGTAGTTCAGACCCTGCAGATAATGAGCCGGCACGGATTTCGGCTCAGTCCTAATCACCGTCTTCAGTTTTTCGATGGACTCCGGATAGCGGCCGTGCTGGCTGTCGGCAATCGCGTCGGAGACAAGCTCATAGGCCTCGATGCGGTCCTTGGGATCGGGAAGGTCACGGTTGGTGATGGTCAGATCGCTGCCGCCGGAAAACCCGGCATAGCCCAGAGATTTCAATCGCTCCATGAGCGCCGGATCCAGGCCGGTCTTTTCCGCCAACTCTTTCCCGGCACTGTATTCGCGGATCAAGCCGGCCAGTTTGGCGCGCATTTCCTCGGCGACCGCTTTCTTTTCCGGAAGCAGATTGTGGACTTCGCCCGGGTCCTTGGCCAGGTCATAGAGTTCGGGGCGGGGAGCGGCAATGAAGTGGTATTTCGCGTTTTCCGTGCCGCGCAGCTCGCTCCAGTTGAAATGAAGCCGCGGAAGGAAGGTCTCGCCATAGAGGTTGCGTTCATGATCGGCAGTTTTCCCTTGCAGCACCGGCAGCAGGCTCGTTCCCTGCACCTGTGCCGGAACCTCAACTCCGGCGGCGGCGAGCATCGTCGGCATCAGGTCCACCGTTGAAACCGGATCGGCGACGGTCTGGACCATTCTCTGGACCGGGGACTTAGCCGGCAGGCGGATGATCAGCGGCACCCGCATGGTAGCGTTGTAGATGAAGAAGCCGTGGGTCTTCTCGCCGTGCTCCCCCAGACTCTCGCCGTGGTCCCCGGTGAGGACGATCATCGTGTTCTGATAGAGCCCCTTCTCTTTCAGGAACCGGAGCAGTCGGCCGACCTGTTCATCGGCAAAGGCGATCTCGCCGTCATAAGGCTGGGCCGCATACTCGCGGCTGTAAGGCTCCGGCGCACGGTAGGGATAATGCGGGTCGTACAGGTGCATCCACAAAAAGAACTTCTTCTGGGAGTTCTTGCCCAGCCAATCCAGCGTTACATCGGCAACGACGTTGCCGGGACGTTCCATCTCATCGAGATTCGATTCCTCCAGGCGGCTGAAATCGAAGTGATCGTAGTAGAAATCAAATCCCTGGTTCAGCCCGAACCTGGAATCCAGCACCGCCGCGCCGATCACGGCTCCCGTCGCATATCCAGCCTGTTTGAGGACCGTCGCCAGCGTTGGCTGCTGCGGGCTGAGCTTGTTGCCGCTGAAATCGTGCATGCCGCTCAGCATGGGATAGGTCCCAGTGAGCATCGCGCTATGCGAAGGCAGCGTCACCGGCACGGGCGTAAACGCGCGCTCAAATCGCAGCCCGTCGGCCGCCAAGCCGTCAATGTTTGGCGTCTTGATCTGCTTGTATCCGTAGCAACCGAGATGGTCGGCGCGCAGGGTGTCAATCGTGATCAGAACCAGGTTCAGAGCCGGCTTCTCGGAGGTTTGCGCTGCCGCCCGGAACGCCACAAGGGCCAGTAAGGCGCAGACAATTCGTCGGGAAAAGAGAGACATCGGGGAAATCTGATTATCTCACAGGGCCGCCGGAGACCGCTCCACGCCTGCAAATCCATTATGATAGGCTGGCATCTATGAGGCGATTGGCCGTCCTTTTCTGGATTCTAGCGCTGCTGGCGGATGCTGCCGGACAAGCAGCAGCGCCCAAAACTCTTCCCGATGTCTTCCTTGTAACCATTGATACGCTGCGGGCCGACCATGTCGGTTGCTACGGATACAAGCAGATCGACACCCCGGCATTAGACGGGCTGGCCGCCGACGGAGTCCGTTTCAGCGCGGCGTTCACGCACAGTCCCATCACCAATACCTCGCACACCACGATTCTTACCGGGCTTCTACCCAGCGTGCACGGCGTGACCGACTTCGCCGTGCCGCTCTCCCCGCAGCACGCGACCTGGGCGGAATTGCTGAAAAAGAAGGGCTATCAGACGGCCGCCTTCATTGGGGCGGTCATTCTCGACAGCAACCAGCTGGCCCCCGGCCTGGATCGGGGCTTCGACTTTTACGACAACTTTCCCGCCAAGACCGACACCAAGGAGCGCTGGGACCGCGTCGAGCGCCGCGGCATGGAAGTCGTCGAGCACGCCGAGAGCTGGCTCGACAAACACCGCAGCGGGCCGCGCTTTGTCTGGGTGCATATGTTCGATCCGCACGATCCCTATGAGCCGCCACCGCCCTACTCGGAGAAGTACAAAGACCGCCTGTACGACGGCGAAATCGCTTATGCGGATTCGGCCCTCGGCCACTTGATCGCCTTTCTGAAGAAGAATGCGGCTTACGAGAACGCGATCATCGTGGTGGTCGGAGATCACGGGGAAGGACTCGGCGAGCACGGTGAAGAAACCCACGGCCTCTTCCTCTACGACGCGACGCTCCACGTACCGCTCATTCTTAAGACGGCCGCATCCGCCCACCGCGGAACCGTCATTGACGCGCAGGTCCGCACCACCGACATCCTGCCCACCATCCTGGCGCTGACCAACACGCCGGCGCCAGCAGAATTGAATGGGGAATCTTTGGTTCCCCTGATCGTGAGCGGAGCCCAGCCGAGCCGCGCCCTCTTCGCGGAAACCGACTATCCTCTGCGTTGGGGATGGGCGGCGCTTCGCGCCTTGCGGGCGGATAACACGAAGTACATCGAAGCGCCCCGGCCGGAACTCTACAGCCTGGCCTCCGATCCCGGGGAACTGAAAAATCTTTACGCTGCCGGGAACCCCCAGGCGCAGAGCATGCAAGCCGAGATAGCGAAATGGGAGGCCAAGCTCCCGGCAAACAACTCCGGCAAGACCGGAGAAGCGCTTCCGGATCCGAAAGACAAAGTCCAGGTGCAGAATCTGCTGCATAACGCCATGCTCGCCTCCGACGACGATCGCCCGAAAGATGCGCGCGGCTACCTGGAAAAAGCGTTGCAGCTCGACCCGACCTCGCCGACTACGCTGCGCCAACTGGGTGAAAGTGAACTGGCCGCAGGAGATTTCGCCAAGGCCGCCGGCCATTTGAAACAAGCGCACCAGATCCGTCCCGAAGACTCCACTGCAGCTTTGGAACTCGGCCAGGCGTGCGAGAAGTCCGGTGACTTGCCGGGAGCGCGCGATGCCCTGGAAGCCAGCCTGAAACTTGTGCCCAGCCAGATCCCTGCCAGATTGCTTCTGGGCCGCGTCTATTTGCGTCTGAAGGACGCAAAGAATGCCGAGGATCAGTTCGAAGCCGCGCAACTGGTGGATTCGAACAACGAAGAGGCGCGCCTGGGACTGGATGAGGCGCAGATCCAGCAGTCCAAGTTCGCCGACGCCCTGCCCGACCTGGAGGCATTCGCGAAGAGCAACCCGCAAAATGCGGCAGGCCTTCGCCTGCTCGCCCGAGCTTATCGCGGGCTGGGCCGGGAGCACGATGCCCAACGGGCAGAAGCGCAAGCCTCTGCTGTTGAGAAGAAGTAAGGCCCTGGGGGTTGTAGCGCCGGCCACTGGCCGGCTGTCGGGCGGGCGTCCCGCCCGCCTATCGGGCCGGCGGGGCGCCGGCGCTACCCAATCATTTACCGTCCTTTCACATTCCGGCTCTATGCTGGTACGTTTGGTCTGCACGCTGGTTCTGAGCTGTCCGGTTCTTTATGGCGCAAAAGCGGCTGTTTTCGGTCCCGCGGGTGAAGCGCAGTAGTGTTTCCTCCCGCGCCGCAGCGGAAGCACCGGACGGTCATGCCGGCACCATGCCCGGTGATGGACTCTCATCTCTGGTGCTGAAGGCCTGCCTGATTGCGCGCGATTCGGTCTTCAATCTGCGGGACTTTCTGACCAGCGGCTCGCGCATGGCCTTTCTCGCCATCAAGGACTGCGAGAAGGAATTGGACCAGATCGAGCGCCACATTGACGACGAACTGCCCGGCGCCATTACCCGCGTGGGCGAAGCGAAAGCCCGCCAACTCCTGGCCTGTCTGAAATTCATTACCGACCTGGAGCGCATCGGCGACCTCGCCTTCAGCGCGGCCATGCGGCTGCACTCCCGGCACGAAAAACTGCCGCCGGCGGATTCCCGGCAACTCACCGAAATGGCTTCCCTGCTCTACGACATGCTGGAACACGTCCATCAGGGCTATCTGCACCGTGAAGTGAGCCATGCGCGCACGATTCTGCAAGCCGATCCGGAGGTGGACCGCTTCTGCCACGCCTTGTTCCAGCGCCGCCTGGCCGAGACCAACGCTCCCGGTCGGCCGCAGGATTTCGATATCCTGCTCATGGCCGAGGCGCTCGAACGCATCGGCGATCACGCCAAGAACCTGGCCGAAGAACTGCAAAGTCTGGCGGAAGGGCGCTCCCTGCGGCACAGTGTGAAGAAGCTCTCTTCCGCTTAGAGCAATAGGTGTGGCCCGTTTTGAAAGGGCACGCCTTTCAGGCGTGCCGAAGGAGTAGCCACACGAATCTCGGCTTTAGCCGCTGAGGGAGCCTGACCTCAGGACCTAAAGGCCAAACGCGTGCGGCTCTGCCCGGCGCGGCTCCGCCCCAGAACGCCAAAACCGGGCGTTCCGGGGGCCCCTGGAAGCCGCGCCCTTTCAAGGCGAGTCACAGCAACTGTGAATCCGCCTAGCCGGCCTGAAATTGACCCTGTTTTAACAGTCCCGCAACACTGCAGCAACATTCCCAACCTACTCTCAAGCTGAGACTTCAAGGCAACAGGCAGGCGTGTCTTCCGCTCCCCCCATGGAATCTTACGAGGGCTTGGAAAATTCGCGTTCCCGGGACCTGATCTTCGTGGTGGAGGATGATATTGACATCTCCCGCCTGATCGAACACAACCTGCACTCGGCGGGATACCAGGTATCCACCTTCCTCTGCGGCGCGTCCGTGGTTCCGTCGGCGGCGCGCATGCAGCCGGCATTGTTCCTGCTCGACATCATGCTGCCGGAGATGAACGGCTTCGACCTCTGCCGCCAGATCCGCCAGCACGAACAACTATGCAAGACGCCGGTGATTTTTCTTTCCGCCAAGACCGCTGAACCCGACCGCATCCGGGGCTTCGAGCTGGGCGGCGACGATTACATCACCAAGCCTTTCAGCCCCAGGGAACTCATCGCGCGCGTGCGCACCGTGTTGCGCGGCCAGCCGGAGATTCCGGCTCCGGAAGTCATCCAGTGCGGTGATCTCGAGATTGATGTCTCTTCCATGACGGTGCGGGTCGAAGGGAAAACCGTGCTCACGACCGTCCGCGAATTCCGGCTCCTCGAGTACCTGGCGCGGCATCGCGGACGGGTCTTTACCCGCGACCAGCTCCTCGATGCCGTCTGGAAGGAAAGCGCATTCGTGACCCCGCGCTCGATTGATGTCTATGTCCGGCGTCTGCGGGAAAAAATCGAGACTGACCCCCGGCATCCCCGCTATCTCAGGACCTTGCGCGGCATCGGCTATCGCTTCGAAGCGGGACGGTAAAACCTTAACCACGGAGGACACAGAGGAACACAGAGGGAAGCTTGCCTTTCAGATTTTCCCTGTGATCCTCTGTGCCCTCTGTGGTAAATGGTTTTTAGTGAAAATCGTGCGACTCGGTCTGGGCGCGCGTGACGCCGAGCGGGGCAACCTTTTCCGCCCGGATATGGATCACGTTGTCCTGATTCTGCAGGATTCCCTCGATCATCAGAAAGCGCCCGGAAATCAGCAGAATGCGGTTTTTCTGTAGAAGATCGGGGGCGATAATCGCATTCGCAATTCCGGTTTCATCTTCCAGGCTCATGAACATCATCCCTTTCGCCGTGCCCGGCCGCTGCCGGGCAATCACGCATCCGCCGATGCGCAACCGGCGTCCGTTCGGAATCCGGGCCAGGTCCGCAGCGCGATAAATCCCCAGTCTCTGCATTTCCGCCCGGCGGTATTGCATGGGATGCGGACCCACGGTCAGCCCGGTGCCGTGAAAATCCGCCACTAAGCGCTCTTCGTGCGTCATCGCTCGGAGTGGCGAGTTTCCCTCTGGCTCTGGCAGTTCGTCCAGCAACGGCCCTGCCCAGCGGACGGCACGCTCCACCTGCCAGAGCGCATCGCGGCGATGAAAGACCTTTTCACCACGGAGACACCCTTCGGCTGCGCTCAGGGCAGGCTCCGGCACGGAGGGATTCTTTTTATCAAGATCAATGACTGGACTCTCCTCATCAGCATGACTCTGTATTAAACGAGAATTCCTAAAAATGCTTTTCTCCGTGCCTCCGTGTCTCCGTGGTGAATTACCAATTTCGTTCAACGCTCCGATTTCCGCCAGCGTCGTCAACTCGTCCTTGCGCAACTCCGGCACCCGCCGCGCCAGATCGTGAACCGACGCAAACGGCGCCAGGCTGCGCTCCCGCACCAGCGCCTGTCCCGCCGGCTCGCGCAACCCGCGCGCGTATTTCAAGCCGAGACGCACTGAGGGCTGACGGCTGACCGCTGACGGCTCCAACGTGCACTCCCAATCCGATTTCGTCACATCCACCGGCAGCACCTTCAGCCCGTGCCGCTGCGCGTCTTTCACGATCGTCGCCGGATGATAAAACCCCATCGGCTGGTTATTCAGCAGCGCCGCGGTGAATGCCGCCAGGTAATGGCACTTCAGATAGGCGCTGGCATACGCAATCAGGGCGAAGCTGGCGGCATGCGATTCCGGAAAGCCGTAAAGAGCAAACGATGTAATCGACTGGATAATCTGCTCCTGGGTCTCGCCGCAGATTCCGTTGCGGGTCATGCCCGCGCGCAGCTTTTCTTCGATGACCTTCATCCGGGCTTGGGAACGCTTGAAGCCCATGGCCCGGCGCAGTTCTTCCGCCTCGCCGCCGGTAAAGTTGGCGGTGATCATGGCCATGCGCAGCAACTGCTCCTGAAACAGCGGTACCCCGAGCGTGCGCCCGAGCACGCTTTCCAGCGACGGATGCGGATAGGTGACCTCTTCCCTCCCCTGCCGCCGCTTGAGGAACGGGTTCACCATCTTCCCCACGATCGGTCCCGGACGGATGATGGCCACCTGCACCACAATGTCGTAGAAGCGCTCCGGCTTCAGCCGCGGCAAACACGACATCTGCGCCCGGCTTTCCACCTGGAACATGCCCACCGTGTCGGCTTTCTGCAGCGCGGAATATACGGCCGGATCGTCGGGCGGAAGGTGCGCCAGATCGACTTCTTCCTTGTGGTAATCGCGGATCAGCTCGATCGAGTCTTTTAGAACCGCCATCATGCCCAGGCCAAGCAGATCGACTTTGATAATGCCCATATCGGCGCAGTCTTCCTTATCCCACTGCACCACCACGCGGCCCGGCATGGAAGCCGACTCCAGCGGCACAACCGAATCCAGGCGTCCCTGGCAGACGACCATGCCTCCGGAGTGCTGCCCCAGATGCCGCGGCAAATCCTGCACCGCCAGGCACAACTCGAAATACTTGCGGATGCGCGGATGCTTGAGATTGAGCCCGGCGTCGCGCAAACGGCGGTCGAGCGCATCGTGCTCGTCTTTGAATTCCCAGGTCGCAACGGCGGCAGAAATCCGCTTTAACGTGTCTTCGTCGAATCCCAACACCTTGCCCATTTCGCGCGCGGCCATGCGATTGCGATAGGTGATCACGTTGGCCGTCATGGCCGCCCCGCGCGGCCCATAACGCTGATACACGTACTGAATGACGCGCTCGCGCTCGTCGCCGCTGGGAAGATCGAGATCGATATCGGGCCACTCGCCGCGCTCCTCGGAGAGAAAACGCTCGAACAGCAGATCCATGCCGATCGGGTCCACGGCCGTGATGCCCAGCGAGTAGCAAACCGCGCTGTTCGCCGCCGATCCGCGGCCCTGGGCCAGGATGTTCTGCTCGCGGCAGAAGCGCACCAGGTCCCAGACGATCAGAAAGTATCCTTCGAGCCTGAGCTTCTCGATCAGCGCCAGTTCGCGCTCAATCTGGCGCCGGGCGCGGCTTTTCAGCTCAGGCTTCGCGCCGTAGCGGCTCTGGAATCCTTCCCGTGTGCGCTCCCGCAGGAACGACATCATGGTTTCACCCTCCGGCACCGGATAGCGCGGAAACTCATAGCCCAGATCGTTCAGCGTGAATTCGAGCCGGGAAGAAAGTTCCAGAGTGTTCGCGATGGCCTCCGGGCTATCCGCGAAAAGCGCCTGCATCTCGGCCGGAGGCTTGAGATGCCGTTCGGAATTTCGCGCCAGCAAACGCCCGGCAGTCGTCAGCGTGCGGTGATGCCGCAGCGCGGTCAATGCATCGCCCAACTCCCGCTCGCGCGGCGTGGCGTAACCGGCGCCGTTCGTGGCCAGCAAAGGCAATCTCAGAGCTTGCGCAATCTCGATCGCAACCCGGTTTCGATATTCCTCGCTCCGCTGAAAATGCCGCTGCAGTTCGACATATACGTTCTGCGGTCCGAAGATTTCCGCCAGCCGCCGGACCGCTTGCAGCGCCGGCTGCGGGCCTCCTTGCGCCAGTGCCGCTGCCAACGGCCCCTCGTCGCCGCCGGTCAGGCAAATCAGACCTGCGACATTTTCAACCAGATCTTGTTCCTCGGCGAAGGCTCCGTCTTTTTGTTCCGCGCGCAGTTTCATTTTCGTGATCAGGCGGCAGAGATTCTGATACCCCGCGCGCGATGCGACGAGAAGCGGAAGGCGCAATCCACCACGGAGGCACGGAGACACGGAGAAAGGAATTTCAGGCAGTGTCTTCGCATGGAAGACTGACCTGCGCACGCTTACACAGTCAGGCCTGCTCACTTCACTGTTTGAAAATTCTTTTTGGGTTTTCTCTGTGTCTCTGTGGCTCCGTGGTGAAAACGCATTGCACGTCACTTCTGCCCCGATATGCGCCTTGATCTCCGCCTTTTTTGCCGCCAGATGAAAACGCGGCGCCCCGTACACGCCATCCCGATCGAGCAGCGCCATGGCCGGCATGCCCAGGTGGGCGCACACCTCCACCAGCGCTTCGGGAAGGGATGAGCCTTCAAGGAAGCTGAACGCAGAGCGGGAGTGGAGCTCGACGTACACCAGTTCTCAGTTCCCAGTTCTCAGTTGGCTTCTCAAGACTGAGAACTGAGAACCGGGAACTGAGAACTGCTCTTAGTCATACATTCCTTCCACAAACCACTTTCCACCGAGCTTGTCCTGCACTAGCCGATACAGGACGAGCCCGTTGTCGACCGGGACGGCGATGTCCCATTCTTCGCGCGACCACCCTTCCTGCTCCGACCAGTCGCCGGAAGAACGCCAGGGGCCGGCAGTCCAGACAATTTCACCGGCGATCTCTTCGTGCGCCATGCATTTCATCCGCACCGGCTTGCCTTCGCGCAAGGTAATGGCTGCCCGTAACGGCGGACGGAACAGCCGCAGCGCGATCACCGCGCTCATTTGTTCTTTTGCGTTCTCCTCGACTTCGTTGGCACCGCCATTTCCTTGCATGGACCCATCCTTCTTCTGTTTTGCCGATTTCTTCGCTTCGGGCTCGACGGGCGCAAAGTGCCGCACCGCAAACGCGCCTTCACGATGCGTGTCCAGTAATTCCACCGACCCCACTCTTTCCTCCCCGACGATCCCGGCGATGCGCGCCAGCGTGAGCTCCAGTTTTTCGGGCTCGGGAAACAGCGGCAGGAACAATCCACTCTGCATGGCCCGCCGCCGCGCCGGCTCCGCCGACAAATGAATTTGCACGATCGGCGCACCCGGCGGATGTGCCTGCAAATCCAGTTGCAGCAGCTTGAGAAACACTTTCACGTCGAGCATCGGGACCGGCAGCCGCAGCGTGCGAGTAAATTTCGCGGTGTCATCGCGGGCAAGCGATGGCGCGCCATCCTGCGTCAGGCACCGCGAGCTGCCTTGTTCCAACTCCAATTCCAGCCGCAATTCCTGCGCCGCCAGCGCCCGCGCTCCCAACCGTGCGCAGACCTGCTCCAGCATGCGATGGAGCAGAAAGGCGAGCGGCTCAAGCAACACAATCGGATCTTCCAGTTCCACGCTCTCGGCAAAGATCAGCGGAGATTCCAACCGCCGCAAATCGTGCGAACTAGCGCCCCGCGCCAGCTTCTGCAGACGAATTCCCTGCTGCCCCAACCGCTCGCTCAACGGAACTTCAGGAAGGGCGGCCAGCGCGCGCAGCTTGCGGACGCCCCAGCGATCGAACGTTTCCAGCCAGCGGGCCGCCTGCTCCGCATCGGAAGCGAAACTTTCCAGCAGCACATCCACCGGCAACTCTCCCAGGCGCTCCGCTTCGCGCCCGCCGGGAATCAGGGTCACGCCGGGAAGACCGCGGGCCGCCAGCAGGGCGGCATCCGGATTCGAGGCCACGGCAACATTCGCTTCCAGTCCCATCCGGGAGGCCCGCCGCGCCAGGTCGCCGCCAATTTTCGGCAGCGGGCCAAACAGCGGCTCGAGTCCCGCAAGATTCAGCAGTACGGTGTCCGGCGCCGTGTCCTCCACTTCCGGAGAAAACGACTGCGCGCACTCCAGCAGCGCAGCGTGCGCGGAGGTCTCCAGCGCCTCCGAGCGTGCCCGCAGCACCACGTTCTCCCACGCTTCCAGCTGCGCTTTGGTCGTCCCTATCTCCACGCCTGTTTGCCGCGCTTTTTCGTTCAGCGCCACGACTCTCTCCAGCGGAGACCGCCCGGCCAGCACCGCGACCGCGCGCGAACGCAACTCCGGCTCGAAGCGTATGACCGCTTCCACGTAAAAATCGGGAATGAAGATGCAGGCAAACATGGGGAACCAGTGGTCAGTGGTTTGCTAGTAGCCAGCAGCTAGAAGCTAGGAGCTACTATCCTGCCCACACCGCTCTACTCCTGAACGCTGCTGTCGCCGATTGCACCCGCTTTCGTTCCAGCCTTGAACGCATAAGTTCCGCCGTGATCTCGAATTGATCCAACAATTCCGCGTGTGCCAGTCGATTTGCTGAGAGCTGCGAGCTAAGAGCTAAGAGCTTCTTTCCTGCGACCTGCGACCTGACACCTGAGACCTTCACCAACACCGACGAACAACTTCCCGCAATGGGTTGCTGTTCCATGACCAGCAGCACGGTCGGCGTGTGCTCGACGGCGCGCCGGAAGCGGAACCAGGATGCCAGGGGAATGCGTCGCGCGCCGCCGGCGGGAACGTCTCCCAGATCCAGCACAATCATTCCGAATCCATTGCTCTGCAGCAGCAGATCGGTGACCTTCAATACCTGCTCCAATCGCGACTCCCACACTCGCCGCTCCGGGTTGAACTGCAGCTCACCTGAATTGCGGGAATCCCCCTGTCCCGCGCACACACTGAGAACTGAGAACCGAGAACTGAGAACTGCTTTATGACTGGCAACTGCGAACTGGAAACTGGGAACTGCTTTCCCGCACCTTACCCAAAGAAAACGTCTCATCTCCACCCCCGCGGCCGCGGCCGAAGCTGGATCGAGCGCATCGCTCGCATCCACCAGCGCGCAGACCTCGCCGCGTTGCGTGGCCCCGGCCAGTGCAGCCAGCAGCACGCTGGTTCTTCCCGAGGAAGCGGGCCCGCAGATTTCCGTGATACAACCGCGGGGCAGGCCACCGGTGAGCGCGTCCAGTTCCCGGATGCCGCTCGAAACCATTTCCGGCGCCGGGCGCACCTCCAGACGCGAAGCGGGAGTGAGCGCTGCCAACTTCGCCAGCGCGCCTCCATGGGTCAGAAGTGCCCCGCTCGAACGCAAAGGCAAAACAAAAGGGCGGCCAGGGGCCGCCGCCGATAAAACCGCAAGGGCAGACATACTTCCTCGAAATTTCAGGGAACACTGATGGGCAGCTGGCCCGGGCGATATCAGAATTTCGCTTTTTGTTCGCCTTTGATAATTCTCGTCCCAGGATCTTCCTTTGTCAAGGGCGCGGGCCAAAAAATACGGGGATTTTGTGTAAGTAATAGAAAAATATGGCTGTTTTAGCGACCCAAAGTTCCAGTGATTTTAAGTCTTGGCCTTGTAGGGAGGAGGCGCCTCAGCCTGCAGCGGTTTGTTATAATCAGCTGCGTTGTTCCCCAGCGTGGCGCTATCGTCTAGGGGTTAGGACGGAAGATTCTCAATCTTCAAACCCGGGTTCGATTCCCGGTAGCGCTACCAGACCTTCCACGTAGCTCAAATCCACAGTAATTACGCGACGTTTCGGCCCATTTCGCAGAATTCTTCCGCCTGCAGCTTGGCGTTGATGGTGTAAATGTTGGCCGCCGCCATCAACTCCAGCATCGGTGTCCGTTGCCAGCCAAGGTGCCCAGAAGGACACTTGTCAGCAAGGTGTTTCCTGGTTGGCTCGGCTCACCGTGCTACCACCACATTGTCCCGACGAAGCGAGCGAGGAACGCGGTCCAGACGCGTAATCGTCTCCAGCTCCGGTTTGTTGAGCACGAGGGTTCCTTCAATAACCAAATCCGTTAACGCAGGGCTCTTCACACTGTCCCCGACTGGCTCAGTACTGTCGCGCAGCCAGGCGAGCAGAATGGATGGATCCTGCACTGCCACGACCAGATCCGGATCCTTCACGCCTTCCTTCCGCACCTGCAATTTCCCCTTGTTTACCACCAATCCGAACGTCCCGCCGCTCGTGCGGACAGTGACCGTGCGGCGCCAGTTGGCAAGATTGGCCGTCGCTCGTGGGCTGTGGGGAATCATCTCAGCGAGTTTCTGGAAATGAACTCTCACTTCCTGCAAGGTTTTCTGCAATTGAGCAGTGGGTTTGCCAAATCCCATCTCCGAGAGGCGCCCCCACTTTATTTCACTCTCGAGAAGCGGACTCTTGGCGAGTTGCCGCCGCGTCAGTTCATTCTGCGGCACGGCAAAAATGTCTAGCATCTCGCCGTGTCGTGAATCACAGAAGGCGATCTTTACCGGTGTACCTTTCTTATAAATCCCCGGCCGTATGGTTCCCCGCGTGGTGCGGACGCGAACCAGCATCGCAGTCTCACTGAGTTTGCCGTTCGCGGTTTCAAGAAACACCCGGCCTGTGCCGAACGGTTCCTGGCCCTTAAAACGGCTGGGCGCAAAAACGGTGATCACCGGCGTCGCGGCCATGATGCCGGTGTCGTGTACGTACTCCTTTTTCATCTCCACGAAATTACATGCCGGGCAGCGCCGCATGAACGGCGGGACAATCAGGTGCCGGCATTCGGGACAACGATGGCCGAACACTTTGCCCTCGTCGCGTAGCGCCCGGAAGAAATCCGAGAATTCGCCCTGCGTGTGCTTCATGGCCGTGAACATCACGTCGTTCCGCTGGAGGTATACGCCGTCCGCTCCTTGGACATCGGTGATCCCTTCCATAGGGAGCATCGCAGGGGAGATCACCGGCTTGGGTTTGCTTTTCGCGGACGCCACTGCTTTTCCTGTTTTTGCCATGATTAAGCTCTCCTCTCCAGCACTATGGCCACGCCATACATCGAAAGCGACGCGCCCGTGCCATGAATCAGGCCATGTTCAAGGTTCCTGGCTCTCATTTCGCGCATGGCGCTCCAGGTTGACATCATGTTGGACCCGCCGACGAAATGTCCGCCGAACACGAGCCCGCCCGAGGGATTCACCAACAGTCTTCCGCCGGGCAGGATGATGCCTTCCTCCACCAGATCGTTGGCCCGCCCCAGCGGCACCACGCCCATCTCGGCCAGGGTGATCATCAACTGCGGAATGAAAGCGTCGTGCAACTCGATCACCTGTACGTCTTCTATGGCGATGCCCGCCATCTTCAATGCCGTTTTCGTCGCCACGTGGTCGGAATAGATGCGATGGAGGACCTTATAGCGGGTGATGTCGTTGCCCACGAAGTAGGGTTCGTTGGCAGCGCCGACCCCGGTCAGCCAGATAGGTTCGCGGCCGGTGCGCTCTTTGATCTTCTTCGCCATTTCCGCGGAAGCAAAAATCAACGCGCACGCCCCCTCCGTGTAGACGCAGGTTTCCAGCACGCGAACCGGATAAACCACGTAGCGGGAATGGAGGACCTGCTCCGCGGTCACTTTCTCGCCGAGGCGCTGCGCGTAGGGATTGTTTTGCGCCTGTTCGCAGAGAAGTTCCACGATCTTGGCGCGCGCCATGGGCGCGAGGTCGCCCGGATGCTCGTCCATGTAGGCCTGGATGACCTCGGCATAACTCTCCGAGGCATGCGCCCCCAGCGGCCGCTCAAACCACGGATCCCATGAATAACCAATGGTCTGAACCACGGCCGGCGTGTTGCTCTCGGCTTCAAAATCGTAACAATCGAGCGCCTTTTCCACGCCCAAGACGAGCACGAGATCGTGCTGTCCGCTCGCAACCATGTTGCGGGCCGCCAGCATGGCATAGGCGCCGGTCGCGCCGCCATTGGTAACCCTCATCAACGGCTTGTTCTGAAGCCCAATAATCCCCTGGAATCCACTCTCGGGAATTGCCTGGAACTCAAAGATGTCGTTGTAGATTCCCGCCACGCCGGCGTCGACTTCCTGGATGTGGATGCCCGCGTCGTGAACCGCCTCACTGACCGCCATTTGAGCCAATTCCCAAAAAGTCTTCTCAACCCATCGGGAACGACATGGGGTCATGCCCGCGCCTACTATGGCTACGTCCTTCACTGGATGGCTCCTGATTTATTTTTTTATTCCCCTGAACGCCTGGATGGTTACGAATCAGCCCAGTACTGGCCGACAATATTGCAGAGACCCATTCGGTAAAGACAAATGCCACAAAGACCTGCCACACACGCCTCGGTCACCGGCATTTGCGCCAATTCCCGCAACGTTTTCTCAACCAACGGGGAACGGCATGGGGCCAAGCCCACACTTGCGTTGGCTAGGTCATTTACTGTAGCACGCCTCATCTGTTTGTTGACTGCCCTCAGACGCCCTGCATTTGTGCGACAGCCTGAAAGTTAGCTGCTCCGAGCTTGCGGACGCAGTGACGAAGATCACCTGGGAAGGGTTGATAGACGGGCACCGATTGCGTCATGACCCCTTGGCTACCAAACCCTTCAAGGCCCTGGCCGTGAACTTGAATCCAACATTTTCCCGCCGCCCGGTAAAATTCCTGCATGGCAAAGACCCCGCGAAAGTTGACCATGGTGCAGGTGGATGTTTTCACAGACCGTACTCTCACCGGAAATGCTCTGGCCGTTTTCCTCGACGGCCGGGCTCTGACGACGGAACAGATGCAGGCCCTGGCGCGGGAAATGAACCTCTCGGAAACCACCTTCGTCATTCCCGGCGACCCGGCGGCGGAACATGAGCGCGGCGTGCGCGTTCGCATCTTCACTGTGCAGGAAGAACTGCCCTTTGCTGGACATCCCACTCTGGGGACGGCCTTTGCGCTCCACGGGGCAAGCCACGCCCCTGAAATTCGACTTGACCTCAATGTCGGCACTGTTCCAGTGCGCTTCGAGGAGCAACCCGGGCGGCCGGTTTTTGGCGAGATGACCCAGAAGAATCCCGAATTCGGAACCATCCACGACCGGCAGGTCATCGCCCGGGTCACGGGCCTGGATCCGGCTGCTTTCGACGAGACAGTCCCCATCCAGACGGTCTCCACCGGCTTGCCTTTCACCATCACCGCCCTGCGCTCGCTGCATACGCTCGAGAACCTCCGCCTCGACGTGAATCGCGCCAGCGAGCATCTCGCGGCGAGTGGAGGGAAGTTCTTTTTCTTTGTTTGCCGCGAGACGGTGGACCCGAAAGCCCGCCTGCACGCCCGCATGCTCTTCTATAACGGCGAAGATCCGGCCACGGGCTCTGCCTCCGGGTGCGCCGCCGCCTGGATGGTGGCGCACGGGGTTGCCCGAAGCGACGAACAGGTCCTGATCGAACAAGGCCTCGAAATGCGCCGCCCGAGCCGGATTTTTGTCCGCGCCACGAAGAAAGATAACCAGGTGATCAATGTGCGTGTCGGTGGAAATTGTGTAGAAGTTCTGCGCGGTGAGGTCATGCTGGAAACCTAGGGAAGGAATCGCCGCTGCCGCTGCGGTTCTTGCGCCATGGCACCTTCTTCCCTTCCACCAGCGTGCCATTGGCGTGCGCGACACTTTACCGGCGCCGCCTTTCCCTTTAGCATGCATCTCGCTCCCGGTTCTCATAAAATTTAGCGGCAACACGGTCCCCCATGAAGCCTAAGAAAACTATCCTGTGCGTTGATGACAACGAACAATCCCTCTCCATCCGCAAAATCCTGCTGGAAACGCGCGGCTACCGCGTCGTCGTCTGCAACAACGGCGAGCAGGCGCTCGAGGCTTTCCGCCGGGGCGGCATCGACCTGGTCCTGACCGATCTGGTCATGCCCGGCGTCGATGGTTCCCGCCTGATCGAGGCAATCAAGAGCCTCTCTCCCCAGACTCCCGCGGTGCTCATTTCCGGACGGGTCAAGATCTACGAGCGCGACACCCTGGCCGACGTTTTCCTGCCCAAGGGTGCGTACGAACCAGCCGAACTGCTGGAACGCATCCGGCTGCTGCTGGTCCGCAAGCGCGGGCCCAAGCGCTCGTTCGAGCCCCGCCCTCAAGCCGTGGCGCGCGCCACGGTCGCCTGAGTTCGCGGCTCCTCCTCGGCGCCTGTGGTATCGTTCCAAAGAGATGGCTGCGTTCATCGAAGCCCATGATCTGTGCAAGACTTACCGGGTGGGGAAGGTCGAAGTCCCCGCTCTGCGCGGCATCTCGTTTAGCGTGCAGCGCGGCGAGTTCGTCACCGTGGTGGGCCCATCCGGCAGCGGCAAGTCTACGCTCTTTTATCTTCTGGGCGGCCTGACTCGGGCGGACTCGGGCAGCGTCACCATCGATGGAGTGGACTTCGCGACTCTCTCCGATGGCCAGCGCACCAAGTTGCGGAAGGCCAACATTGGATTTGTCTTTCAAAAATTTAATTTGCTGCCTACCTTGAGCGCGCGATCGAACATCGAGATCGCCGCCGACATCGCCGGATTTCCCAGGCCGGATTCCGCGCATTTCAGCAAGATTGCGGAGATGCTCGGCATCGCTCCTCGCTTGGATCACCGCCCTTCCGAGCTTTCCGGCGGCGAGCAGCAGCGGGTCGCTCTGGCACGCGCGCTCATCAACCGGCCGGCCATCGTGCTGGCCGACGAACCCACCGGCAACCTGGACTCGAAGAATTCGGAAATCGTGCTCCGCATGCTCCGCCAAACCAACCAGGAACTGGGGCAGACCGTGCTCATGATCACGCACAATCCCGAGGCCGCCGACTACGGCGACCGCATCATCCATATGCGTGACGGACAGATCGTGACCCCGGACGAAGATCCGCAGTGGGCGCCGCATCACCCGGCGGCACACCTGCCATCTTGATCGTAGCGCCGCCGCCCCGGCGGCTAGCTTGCCCTGAGCGAAGCCGAAGGGGTGCCGTTGCTACAGGGTCCAGTCCCCACGCAAGCCCAGCCATAAGAAGAACATAGACGGTCACACGAAATGGTGATGGGAATCACCGACTGTTCCTGACTCCGTCACCCAGAATGCAGTCATGAGGGTGGCTACTGTTTCTAAAACCGTTCAATCTCACTTATTGGCCGCGGCACGCCCGGTCACAGAGCCCAAAGGGGCAGTTCTCTTTCGCAGAGACGAGCCTGCTTTTGGCATTTACCTTGTCCGGAAAGGAAGCATCAGCCTGCGGCTGGAGTCCGGAGAAGGAAGAGCGATTCTGGTCCGCACGGTCACGCCGGGTTCCATCATCGGTCTGCCCGCGACTCTGTCGGGAGGCCGCTACAGCTTGACGGCTGTGACCCGGGAGAAATCGGAACTCGCCTTGATTGAGCGTCCGGCTCTGCTCGAACTCATCAAGGGCGATCCCAGTCTTGGTCTGGAACTCCTGCGCGCGCTCGGAGAAGAAGTCGCTCAGATGCGGACGGTCCTGGCATCGCAACCGGCGGCGGCGGCGACCTAGAGGCCTGCCGCCCTTGGCCGGCTCTCGGGTTTACTCCGTCGCGCCCGCTCATTTATACTTTTAGAGCCGAGCGGGAGTAACTCAGCGGTAGAGTGCGACCTTGCCAAGGTCGAAGTCGCGGGTTCAAATCCCGTCTCCCGCTCCAGTTCTGAACTAGCCCCGCGTCCGCGGGGGCTTTTCGTTTTTGGCGTGTCGTTCTAACGTACGATCTGGCGCGGTAGCCAAGTGGTAAGGCCGAGGTCTGCAAAACCTCTATCGTGAGTTCGATTCTCACCCGCGCCTCCAGTTTCATCCCGCACAAACCTCTCGCAGAAAAAAAGGGCGGCCCGCAGGCCGCCCTTTGAATCACCGTCGAGCCTAGATCCGCGCGCACACCGCCTTGGTCTCGGTGTAACTCTCGAAGACGTCTTTCCCCATCTCGCGTCCCCAGCCCGACTGCTTGTAGCCGCCGAAGGGCAGCGCCGCGTCGAAGATGTTGTAGCAGTTGATCCACACCGTCCCGGCGCGCAGCAACGCCGCCATCCGGTGGGCCTTCGAGATGTCTTTTGTCCAGACCCCCGCCGCCAAGCCATAAACACTGTCGTTGGCCCGAGGCGTGAGTTCCTCCGGATCGTCAAACGGGATCGCCACCACGACCGGCCCGAAGATTTCTTCCTGCACCACTCTCATATTGTCCTTGGTGTCGACCAGCACCGTGGGCTCGACAAAGTAGCCCCGGTCGCCAAGCTTCTTTCCGCCGACCACGGCCTTGGCGCCTTCTGCCATGCCAATCTCGAGGTAGCCGCACACCCGCCGGAGTTGCTCATCGGAAACCAGCGGACCCATGCTGGTGTCGGGCTCCAGCCCCGATCCCACCTTGATCTTCTTGGCCTGACCGGCAACTCCCTCGACCACACGATCAAACACCGGCCGCTCCACGAAGAGACGCGATCCGGCGCAGCAGCACTGTCCGTGATTGAAAAAGATGGCGCTGGCCGAGCCCGCAATCGCCGTATCCATATCCGCGTCTTTGAAGACGACGTTGGGCGACTTCCCACCCAGTTCCAGCGAGACTTTCTTCAGATTGCCGGTGGCCGCATGCACAATCAGCCGGCCCACTTCCGTCGATCCGGTAAACGCAATTTTATCCACCAGATCGTGCGCCGCCAGCGCCGCGCCGGCGGTTTCGCCGTATCCGGGCACGATGTTCACCACGCCATCGGGGAATCCCGCTTCCAGGATCAACTCCCCTAGGCGCAAGGCGGACAGCGGTGTCTGCTCCGCCGGCTTCAGCACGATCGTGCATCCCGCGGCCAGCGCCGGACCCAGCTTCCAGGCCGCCATCAGCAGCGGAAAATTCCACGGGATAATCTGTCCCACCACACCCACCGGCTCGCGCAGCGTGTACGCCAGGTACTTCGCCTTGGGCGTGTAGGGCACCGACAGCGGGATGGTCGTTCCTTCCAGTTTGGTCGCCCATCCGGCCATGTAGCGAAACATATCGACCGCCAGCGGGACATCCGCCGCCCGTGCCACCGCCAGCGGCTTGCCGTTGTCGAGCGTTTCGATGGTGGCGAACTCTTCCGTGTGCGCCTCCAGCAGGTCGGCCAGCTTCCACATCAGGCGTCCGCGTTGCGAAGTGCTCATGCGCGGCCAGGGGCCGCTGTCAAAGGCCTTGCGCGCCGCCTTCACGGCCGCATCAATGTCCTGCCGGTCGCCTTCCGCGATCTGGGCCAGGACTTCTCCAGTAGCTGGGTTGTAGGTGGGGAAGGTCTTGCCGGACGCGGCATTTACCCACTTGCCGTCAATCAGCATTTTGCGCGGCTTCTCGATGAAGTCGCTGACGCGCGCATCAATCTGAATCGGGGAGATTGCGATTCCCATACATCCTCCTTAAGCGAACGGTTGAAAAGAACCCCAAGACACCGAATGAGTTGGGGAAATGGTAATCCCGCGTGCGCCGGAAGGCAACCGGGGCGCCGGGCGGCACTCTCCGGCTTTCGGGGAGCGTAGAATCCACACTTGCGCCGGGTCAAGCCGGGCCAGACGGCCGGATCGCGCTCCCGGGGATGGAACCAATGACGGGCAAGCATCGGATTGTCGTCTCGACGGAGAACAGCCCCTACCAGGGCTGGCAGGCAAAGCTTTTCTACTTTCTTCTGTACTGAAAGAGAACCCCCGGACATCGGGGAAGTGAACGCCAACGTCCCGCCTGCAACCGCCCATATTCTCCGCCATTGCCTGGAGAAGAGGCCGGAGGAACGGCCACCACGCGGTAATTTCCCAGGACTCGGCCGACCAGCGAAGAAGTGGGCATTGCGGGCGATGTTAGGTCAGGCCACCAGCCAAGTCAAACCCCGGTGGGGGATAGCTAGAAAGGGCGGGAAAATTGGGCCACTAATGGCCTCTCTGCTCCGCTCGCCCCCGCGCGGCCCCACTCTCGCTGCCCCAAGCCGGGCGGATCGTAGCTTCTCGCGCAAACCAGTGAGTATCACTCCCTACCATGACCGGCATCACAGACAGCAATTACCTTCTGAGGTAAAAAGGCCACGCTAGCTTCCCCGAACGAGCACAACTCCCAATGCCCTGGGCGTGCACTTACCCGCCGAGGCAGTACTGACAGTCCAGATAGGGTGTGGGTATGAGAAAGCCGCGCTCCGTTCTCATTCTTTTCGTGCTTCTGGGCTTCTGTGTGTCTCTGGGTTTTCCGGCAGAGGACGTCCTGGAAACCGTCTACGATGAATCGGAGGCACTGCCTTACGAGAACACTCCGCTGTTTTCAACCGTAGTACCGCAAGCCTCGGCCCGGATAGCCAAGGCCGAGCTGAGCTTCGACTCTCTGCTCCGCTTCAACTCTTTGACGAAACGCTGCAAGCGCCGTCGTGAAAACAACCCACGGTCGCACTGCGTCCCCGATTCCCTCACCATCATCTATCATTCTCTTCGCTGTTAAAAACGCTTCAGAAGACTCCGAACGTAGCATTACAGATCTTCCCCAAAACGAAGAACACTCAGCCTGTAAGAAAAATTTGCTTGCAGGAGGAAACGTCGATGAAAACGTTTCCGGGAGGAGGTTCTATGTTTAGCAAAGGCGTTGCTCTACGTTTTGTTTGTTTGGCCTTTCTACTTTCGATCACTTCTGCGAGTTGGGGCGCATCCAACTTCTTTCAGCCAGTGCAGGCCTATGCCTCCGGAGGCTGGCGCGCGGTGTCAGTTGCCATGGCCGACGTAAACGGAGATGGCAAGGTCGACTTGTTGGTGGCCAATCAGTGCGTCACCGATGACAACTGCACTGCAGAGAACGGAGGAATAGGACGAGGAGCAGTCGGCGTACTTTTAGGCAACGGTGATGGGACATTCCAGGCAGTGCAGGCGTATGGCTCGGGCGGTTATGCAGCGACTTCAATCGTGGCCGCGGACGTGAACGGCGACGGTAAGGTTGACCTGGTGGTGGCTCACCACTGTGGAGATATCGACTGTTCCGGCCGAACCGTCGTGGGCGTGCTTTTGGGCAACGGTGACGGCACATTCCAACCCGCAGTGACTTATGGGTCCGGCGGTTATGGTAATCCCTATGGCGATCGTGGACCGGCTTCCATAGTGGTGGGTGACGTAAACCGAGACGGTAAAGCCGACATCGTCGTGGCCAACGGCCTGGTGCATAAAGATCGATTTGAATCAGGTGACGCCATACTCGGCGTGCTGCTCGGTAACGGCGACGGCACCTTCCAGACGGCCCAAATGTACAACTCGGGCGACGCCTGGTTCGCACTCTCCGTCGCATTGGGGGATGTGAACGGGGATGGAAAGCTCGACCTTGTGGTCGGCCACGCGGATGAGAATTTCCACCGTCAATCGACAGTGGGCGTGCTGTTGGGCAACGGCGACGGGACCTTTCAGAGGGCCAGAACGCAGAGTTCCGGCGGCTTCGTTGTCAACGATGTCGCGCTCTCAGATATAAACGGAGACGGTAAAGCCGATCTGCTGGTCGCCAACCTGGGCCAACGGATGAACCGCTTTAGCAGGGGCGACGTGCTCGTGCAGTTGGGCAAGGGCGACGGAACGTTCGCGGACCCGGAACGCATCGCCAGTTCCTGGAGTTCTTCGGTGGCCATCGCGGATGTGAATCTGGATGGCAAGACCGACTTGATCGTCAAGGACGCTTTCGGAGTGAGGACGCACTTAGGCGATGGCGATGGAATCTTCCACCTGCCCGGGCCGAGCGGGAAAAGTCCGACAACTGGATTCTCGATCGCCGTGGCGGATGTGAATGGTGATGGTAGACCCGACGTGTCGGTGGCGCTGGGCTGTACCAGTTCTTACGATTGTACCCCGGGCGTAGGAGTGCTCTTGAACGCCGTGCCTTATGCCACGACGACAGAGCTCAGTTCGAACCAGAACCCAACGGTCTATGGCCAGGCGGTCACACTGACAGCAACAGTCGTCCCAGATGGGCCGTTTGCACCCACCGGCACAGTTGTGTTTAAGAATGGGGGCGCGGGAATAGGTAACGCAAAGGTAGTTGGCGGAATGGCGGCACTTACAAAGACCAATCTGCCATCCGGGTCCTTGTCGATCACGGCGTTGTACCAAGGCGACATAAATCTAGCCAAGAGCACCTCTACACCCCTCACCCAAGTTGTCAAAATGGCCTCTTCGAATACAACCATCCAGTCGTCGGTGAACCCGTCCGTTCAAGGTCAGCCGGTAAAGTTTACGGCCAGAGTGACCAGTCCCACGGCGAAGATCACCGGAACAGTTACGTTCACGGCGGGCACGACGACCCTTGGGACGGTCACGCTGAGTGGGGGGAAAGCGAACATTACGACGAGCGCACTGCCGCCGGGGAACAACACGATCACAGCCACTTATGAGGGCACACCGAACATCGTAGGCAGCGCCGCCTCGCTGATTCAGATCGTGAACTGATAGAAGTTGGAGCGGCAGAGCGCCTCGGCAGGCGCGCGGTACGGATCACTATGCAACTGCGTGGGGGCTGGCGCACTGTTCCGCGCCCTGCGCCATCCCCCCGAGGGGGCGGGATCTCGACAAAGATCACCGTGAGGGACCTGCTGCGGGCGCGGGGCGAGAGCCTGCTGTGTGGCCCACCCTTCCCATACTTTTTGGTCGAACCCATTTTAACCGGGGGTACCCCACTCCTTCCGTTTTGTGCAAGTGGCAGGTGTGGGCAGTGTCACATCTTTGACGATCGGGTCCTACTTACTGACCTTGTTCCCCGCCCTCAGTAAATCGTGTACCCCGGCGCCGGATTCCGGACTTCCGGCTTCGACGCCATCAGCAGCAACGCCCCCACCCGCTTGAAGGCGCGCAGGTCGTCCAGGCTGTGAAACGAAGTCGTCTGATAATTGTCGGGTGTCGGCGTGTCGTCGGGGATCTGGCGGTATTCCACGTTTTCGAAGGCATGCGCCTTCAGCAGATCGACGTACTCCGCCGCCGAACGCACATGTACCGGCACTTTCAATTTCGGCACCCACTGCAGGGAATATGGATTGTCCTTGTAGAGATTGATCAGGATGAATAGCCTGCCATGCGGCGCCATCACGCGGAACAGTTCGGCCAGGGTGCGCTCCTGGTCGGGGTAGTAGTAAAAGGACTCGACCGATAGCACCTTGTCGAAGAAATTTTCTTCCCACGGAATCTGGGCCGCGGAACCGGCTACGAACATCACGTTTTCGAAATCTTTCGACTCGGCCCGAGCCTGCCGGATCATCTCATCGGAAATGTCCACGCCGACGACCTGCCCGAAGCCCGCGGGGCCTTCGCCCACCATGCGCGCCAGCAAGCGCGTCGCCCAGCCTGATCCGCAGCCCAGATCGAGGATGCGCTCGCCCGGACGCAGGCCCATCAGGCGCATGGTCTTCTCGGTGATGTCGAGGTGATGGCGCTCCATTTTTTCGCCTTCACCTTCGTCGGCCCAGCGGTTGAACTCGTGCCGCAGGCGCTCGTCGGGAGATTGGGGTTTCTCATGCGACATGAA
>JBAVUO010000039.1:0-17975 GCA_049696815.1 Terriglobales bacterium
CAGCAAGACGGTCAGCGCGAACAGCAGCAGCAGCTTTTGGCGAAAACTCATCGCGAGTCCGCCTCCAGCCAGACTTCGGAGATGCGCCACGCACCGGTAGGATCCGGCTCCCAATCGCGCACGCGCCGGCCGGCAGCGCTGGCCACGGGCAAATGGAACAGCGGAATGACCGCATGCTGGTCGAGCAGCGTGCGTTCCGCCTGGTACAAGTCTTCGACTGCGTTGCTGCGGACCGCGGGCGGCGGCAGTCCCAGCTGACGTGAGGCCTCGCGCAGAGACGTTGCCGGATCGGGGCTGGGCAGGGTGACCCGCACCAGGCGTATATCTTCCGGTCCCGATAATGACACCTGCAAGGTGAGGCCAATTTCGCGAGCGCCCAGGGCAATGCGTTCGGCAATGAGCTGCGCCTGGGGATCTCGCGGGTCATAGCTCAGGCTCAGCGCGGGCTGTCGTGAATCGGCCAGCACGGCCCGGGCAAGTTGCGGATTCGCCTGGGTGGGAAAAACGGAACTATATCCGGTCATCCAGTTGGGAAGCACGCTGCCCGCAGGCTCACCCGCGCCCTTCAGCAGCACCGACTGGATGGGCTTGCGGTCAATCGAGAGAGCCAGCGCCTCTCGAACGCGAGCGTCCTGCGCCTTCGAGTTCGCCGGAAATACCAGCGCCATTAGCTCTACGGGCAGGGATGAGCGGAGCCGCTGCGATCCATTGACTCCCGCCGCCTGGGGCGCCGCCTCGATCAGATCGGCTTTGCCCAGTTCCAGGGCCATCGCCTGATCGCGTTGCGACTTGCCGAACTCGATTTCGACAGCGTCTACGAAAGGCCGCCCCAGCCAGCTTTCTTCGTTGGCCGCAAGTCGCAACAGTTTTCCCGGCTGCCACTCCGCAACCCGGAATGCCCCTGTGCCAATCGGCCATCCGCCGGCGTTGTGCTTGAGGATGAGATTCCGCGGCAGCGCCAGTTCCGCGAGCAGCGAGGGCATGGGGTTCTCGCTCTCGATGATCAGGAAGTCGCCTGAGGCCCGAACGTTCCAGCCGGAATCGAGCGACCCAAGAATCTGGGCGACCGCTGCTGGCGACGCGGCGCTGCCGTCGTGAAACTTCACCCCGCGCCGCAGAGTCAACTGCCAATGCTTTGCGGTCGAATCGCTCTGCCAAGCCACGGCCAGCGCAGGCTGCGGACGTCCCAGGGCATCGCTCTTCACCAAATTGTCGGCGACAAGCGAGAGCACGCGGGCGGCGTCCCAGTAGTCGGCGGGCGGAGCGCTGGCGGGGAATTCCAAAGTGTTCGGCGCCGATTGCAGTGTGACACGCAGGGTCCCGCCGTAGTGCGGGCGCGTTGCTCCGGCGGCCGCGCTCAGCAGGCTAATTGCCACAAGCAATTGAAATACGATGCGCCTCATACCATCCTGTGTCTCCCCGCCTTACGACCGCGACTGCGCCGTTTCCGCTGCCTTCCGGCCACAGCGCGACGATGGTGCCGTCGAACTCCGCTGCGGAACTCACCGCGACCACATCGCGGTCGGGAACCTCGAACGCGCGCAGGCGGTCGCGCTCGGGATCGCCACTCTCGGAAACCAGCAGTTGCGTGCCCGCGCCGCAGCTGGAACGGACGGCGGCCAGGTCACTGCCCCATTTTGCGCCGCGGATGAGCTGGTCGGTCATCCCGTCCACCAGGTGGACCGATCCGTCCACCGCCGCGAACAGCCAAAGCGTGTAGCCGGATCGCGGGATCGCCGCCGCCGAATAGAACGAGGGAACGTTGGAAACTTTTCCGATGCCGGGAGAAAGCGCGCCGGTGAAGAAGTTCCGGGCGGGAGCGAAGAAGGCCCGCGCGCCGCCCTCTTCCGGCGTCAGAGGCCAGGGATCGTCGCTATCGTTGCAGGTCAGCGTGAGCGGCGCCGTCGCGCTAGAACGGCAGATTGTTCCTGGCAGGTAAACGTCGAACAGATGATCGCGCCGCAGCAGCAGGCGGCCGCGCAGGTCGCGGGGAAACGTGCGCGAGTGCGCGATGGGCAGCGAGGTCTCAAGTTCCCAGCGGCCGGCTTGTTGACGATAGGCAGCGACCCGGCTGTCATCCAGCACCAGCAGGCGCGCTCCTCCGCTCATGTCCACGAGGGCCGCGTCCAGGATGGACTGCTCCTGGGCGAACAGAAATGTCTCTCTTAAAACGATCGGCATCGCCGCCGCCGAGGGCGCGCCTGGTTGCGCTCGCGGCAGCGCTACCAAAGCGACCCGCTTCGGGTCGGAGCCAATGGCAATCTCGGCCGACCAGACATACTCGCGCAGGCTTTCCGAGAGCGCGACTTGGACTGCGCCCATCGCCTGGTCGGACTTGGCGGTGCGCACGCCTTCGACCCGCAACTGCGCTTCGAGCGCACTGCGCACTTCACGGACGGATTTGTCATCGAGCGACGAGCGGTTGGCGATTTCCAGGGCAATGGCGCCGGGCCCAGTGATGGAAGCAATCTTGTGCGCCAGTTGCCGGGCGGCATCTCCAAACCCAGAAGCCCACAACCAGGAAGGAAGAAGAACAATGAAGCAAAGCGATGCCAGCCAACTCAGCCGCAGACCGCGTGATGCGTGCCCGTGCATGTGTGGAATGGGCTGATTATAACGCGCGGGTTGTAAGGTAGTTTGCATCGGCAGTCCCATCTTAAGCATTAAGCTTTGGGTTTCCGCTGTTCGTCGTTCGCTATTCGCTGTTCGCTACCGGGAGCCGAGAGCCGGCAGCGAGCAGCGAACGACGAACAGCGAATAGCGAACAGCGATCACTGCGGAGTCTATTGCTTGTCGGCCGGTTCCCCCGCATCCTCCGCCTGGCTCACATGGTTCGCCGCGCCCATGCCGCGCAGAACATCGTTGGTAAAGAAAAACTTTCCGTCGGCCGGGACCATCATGATCTGAAGTTTGTCCGACAGGCGCTCGGCCACGATTTTGTTGATCAGCAGCGGATTCTGTTTCAGGATCTTGCTCTCGCTCGTCATGCGCTCGGCGTCGGCGGACGCGGTCAACCGGATCCGTTCGGCCTCGGCCTGGGCCAGAAGTTTCCGGCGTTCCATCTCGGCTTTGCTGTCGATGAGCTTGGCTTCCCCGGCCGCTTCGGCATTCTTGACCGTCGCCTCCTTGCGCGCCTCGGCTTCGAGCTTCGATTGCTGAATCTGTTTCTCTTTCAGAGGAAGCATGTATTGCATGGCGTCCGACTCGCCCTTGGCCTGCAGCACGCGGACGGCCGCCTGCCCTTCGGCTCCCTTAACCTGCTGCACCTTGGCCGCTTCCGCATCGGCTTCGGCGACTTTGACCTGCTTCTGGTGGATTTCGGTCTCGACTCCCATGCGATCGTTTTCTTGTTCCTTCAAAAGCAGCGATTCGAGTCCTTTCGCATACTCGGGCGGAAGTTGAATATCACGCAGCATGACTTCTTTCACGACGATGCCGTCAGCGCCGAGGCGTTTCCGGATGACGTCGGACGCGCGCAGGCGAACCTCTTCGCGCTTGGCGGAGAACACATCGCGAACGGTGTAGCCGGGCACGATTTCGCGCCACGCCGTGGCCACCACGGGTGGCACGATCTCCTTTTCCAGCGGCTGAGGCAGGTTGGCTTCGATGTAGTCCAAACGCTTCGGGTCAACCTGGTAACGGACGGTGATAGCGAGGCCGAGGGTGAGTCCTTCTTTCGCCTGCACGTGGAGCGCTTCGCCGGCTCCCTTGGCGAGCGAATCTTCACGGATGCCGGTGGTGAACAGCTGGTCGCGGGTGTTGAACAACTCCACGCGCTCCACCAACGGAACGACGAAGTGCACGCCCGGATACAGCGTTCCGGCCAAGGTGCCCTTCGTCTGGCTTACGCGGACCCCGGCCATCCCGCTGGGAACGATCACGATTGCGGCCGAGATCAGCAGCGGCGCCCAGGCCAGCATGGCGAGTGCGATGGTGGTCCTCCAGCGCACGGATGGAGGCAAGGCGGGCGGCAAGTCGCCTGCCGGATGCAAGCGAGCGCGCCGATAGAGCAGAAGCAGGTAAAAGTCGTAGGTGAGAATCCCCGCGGCAATCGCGAACATCGCAATCCCCGCACTCAGCAGCACATACTTCAGCAGCAGCATGGTCGTACTCCTTTCATGGTTTTTGCCCAGGCTTGGAAATTTCCGGGCGGCGGGCAAATACCACACGGAAGATTCGTCCGAAGATCAGTTCCTCGATCGCCAGAGCCGCGGCCAGCGAGAACGTCAGGCCGCCGAGGATCACCAGCGCTTGCAGCATCGTTTCCATGACTCGCCTCCGTAACCCTTGAGTGCTCTGAGACGAGGCAAGCCTCGTCTCTAGAAGAAATTCAGCGCCTACTGTCCGCCGCCAGAGCTCGACTCGGCCTCGACCTGTGCGATCGTCTCGGTCTCCGCGCCAGCGACAGTTCCGAAGACCGCCGCGATTTGCTCATCGCGCTCGCCGCGGATCGTGACCTGGTCGCCGACGTTGACCAGCGCGAACAGTTCCTCGACATCGTGTTTCCCCATGCGGATGCAACCAGTCGAGGCGGCTTTGCCGATCGAGCCCGGCTGATTGGTTCCGTGGATCCCGTAGCCCTGCGTGCTCAGACCCATCCACCGCGAGCCCACCGGGTTGTTTGCGCCGGCCGGGACGACCAGTCCTTTGTGGTAATAGGCGGGGTTGGCGACGCGGTTGACGATCTTGAAATCGCCCGTGGGGCTGGGAGTCGAGCTCTTTCCCACCGCCACGCGATAAACCCGGACGATTCTTCCGTTCTCGAGCAGCGCCAGTCTGCGGTCCGGGATGCTGACCAGCACCCAGCGCACCGTGGCCTTGGCGAACTCAGGAGCTTTTGGGCTCGGAGTCGCGGGAACCGGGGTTTGCAGGGCCTCGCTCAGGCTCGTCATGGCCAGCACCGCCGCCAGAACCCACGCTGCTTTGGTCTGCCGTTTCGCTTTGCCGTCTGCCAGCTTCATGTCCCTGCCCCTCAGCGCTTTCGCGAAGAGAAAAAGCAAGGCTGGGGCCGCAGATAGGCGGTTGAAAATAAATGGGTTATTGTGTCGAGTCGCCGGGAGCTTGTGTCTTCAGTGGGGCGGGTGTGTCAGGAGTGACACAAGTGTTTGCCATGGCGCTGTAGGTCAAAGCTCGTCCTGCAGAGAAGCTTAGTGGTACGAGGGTTCAAAGCGGAGTTAGGGTATCAAGAAGAACGCCGCCATCAGGTTGAAGATGGCGGCGTGCCACAAGGAGCAAGAGGCGGAGGGAAAGCGGACTCTCAGCCTATGAGCGGACGAGCTTTTTGCGTACCAGTCCCGCGAGGCCCAGAAGGCCGGTCGAAAGCAACAGCAGGCTTGCCGGTTCGGGTGTGATCATTATTCCGGGGTTGTAGCCGATAAATTCTTGCGGGCCGGAGCCGGGTTTTGATCCCACCGCCGTGTATAGAACCAGTCCCTTCAGACCGCGCGATCCGCTGTGCTTGGCCTTGAACAGGGCCTGCGCGTCCAGCGCCAGCACCGATGGATCCGTCGAGATCCCCTTGGTAAACAGGTTCCAGACCGCCCAGTTTCCAACGTTAGGGTCAATGGTGCCGTTCATCACGCCCAGAAAGATAATGCCGGCAGCTTTGTAGTCCAGGAAGTCTTTCCCAAACAGGCCTTTCCCCTGCAGCAGACCGGTCACCGAGGCCGTCCAGCTTTGGCCTTGGGTGATGTGGTTGGTGAACGAATCACACATCAGGGCCGTAGGCGCTCCGCCGTTGATGGAGAAATAGTAGGGATAGGTGTAATAACCGCCGGAGTTATTTCCGCCGGGGTAGAGGAACGTCATGTTGACATTAATGGATTTGGCGGAAGCCAGCGTCGACAGGCACAGGACCAAAACCAGGGAAATGAAGATGCGAGAACGCGACACGATCGGACCCTCCATATGCATTTTGCTTGCACTTCGGCAACTTGGGATCGGCGTTCCTGGCGGGAGGGACGCTTAGTAGAAGAGCAATCGCGCTGCCATGCCAACAACCGTAATAGGCGCGCTGCGACAAGCACTTAACAGGACGAGAAGAGCAAATGTGTAAGGAATTGCAGATCTCGAGTCCGCTCGATTGGCTTAGTAATAGTGAGTAATGCGAAAGAAGTAACCAGTGTTAGGTTACTCGAACCGGCTCCAAGGAACTCGTTGTGGAGCGGCACAGCTTCCGCCGCGAAATGGCCGCCAGACACGGGCTTCAGTCCCTCGGCCCGGAGTGCCGGACGGCAATTGAATCGGCCCGCCCCGGTTCAAGGCGCGGCGCTTCCCGCGGCGTGGATCCGGACGGTCACGGAGTCAGGCACTCTCAGGAACAGTGTGCTTGGATTCTTCATCCCCCACTTGGCGTACGGAACCTGGAACGAAGCGTTCGCCGTCCACGCATTTCCAGTGAAACTCACTTCCACCGGAATCATGATTTCGTGCTCCGCGCCATGGATGCCAAACCGGCCGTGGACCTGCAATGTGGAAGTGCCCGAGGCGGTGAAGGCGCCTTCGGCGTGATCGGGCCGGAAGATAATTTCCGGGTAACGCTTGCTCTCGAGTACGTCCTGGTGCATTTTGTGATCGCGCGAGCCATTGCCGGTGTTTCCACTGGCCGCGTCGAAAACGATTTCTCCGCCGGCTTTCCCACTGGCCGGATCGAAGTGTATCGTCCCACGCTTCGCCGAAAACGTGCCGTGCACGGTGTGCAGGGTGGCAGACAGGGTAATTTCCGCTCCGCTGCGAGCCTGGTCTAGTTGCAAAACCAGTTCCTGTGCCGGTGCGGGAGACTGCGCGGCCAGCAGTCCCGCAAGCAAAAGAAAGACGCTCACCAGCGTTATCGAACGAAATCTCTTTTTCATAGTTTCGCGGAGTTTCAGTTCCCAGCCTCGACGGCAGGAACTCAATTCGAAAAACCGCGGCAAAGTTCTGCTTTCCACTCCGATGCTACCCTCTCCTTACTCCGTTGCCTCGCGGTTCGACGGCGGCGGGCGGGCCTCACCGTAGAGCGGAGCGCGCTCTTCCGTCCGGACAATGCTAAAGTATTGTTTGTAGAAAGGCGGAACCTGACACTTGAAGTTCCTTCTTGGCCTCATCCTTGGCCTCATCCTGCTCCCGGCCGGTGCTTACCTGTACTTCACCACTGGCCGCGCGCCCGTCGCCACCAGCGACCCGGACATGCCCTTCGAAGCTTTCCTGGCCCGCAAAGCGCTGCGGGCGCGCATCGGGAAACAGATGCCGAAGAATGTTCCCATCGAGACCAGCGAAGCCAATTACCTGGCCGGCGCCGAGCTTTATAAGCAGCATTGCGCCGTCTGTCATGGATTGCCGCTGACGGCGAAGACCGCCATTGCAACCGGAATGTACCCGCGTCCGCCGCAGCTGTTGCAAGGCAAGGGCGTGACCGACGACCCGCCCGGCGAAAGCTATTGGAAGATCGCGAACGGCATCCGCCTGTCCGGTATGCCCGGATTCAGCCAATCGCTTTCTCAGACCCAAATGTGGCAGATGGCCATCCTGCTCGCCTATGCCGACAAGCTGCCGACTTCGGCGAAGACCGCGCTGGTTGCGCCGCCCGCGGCGAGCGTGCCACCGGCCACGCCGCCTGCTGCTACCCACTAACCACTGCTCCCCGTCTCGCGCTATCGTGTAGGCATGGCGCTCGGCCGCTCCAGGAAACTCTTTACCGAGGAAGAACTTTACGAATACGCGGTCGGCGCCTTGGCGCGCCGGGCGCGCTCGGTCGCGGAACTGAAGCGCCTGCTGCGCAATCGGGTCGAGGCCGGCACCGAGATCGGCCAGACGCTGGTGGAACTCGTCACCGTCCGCCTGAAGAATCAGGGATACCTGAACGACGCGAAATACGCGGCGGCGTATTCCTCCTATCGCCGCGACAATGAGAAGTTCGGGCGTATGCGCGTGGTGACCGATCTGAAAATCAAAGGCGTCCACGGCGACGTCATCGAAAAGGCGGTTTCTTCCGCCTACGATGCGGTGAACGAAGAGAAGCTCGCCCGCGAATATCTTCGTCGCAAGCGGCTGCAGAAGCCCAAGGACCAGAGGCAGGCCGCCCGCATCTTCCGCCAGCTGGTGCGCGCCGGGTTCGCCTTCAAAACCATCTTTGCCATCCTGAAAAAGTGGGACGTGGATGAGGAAGTTCTGACCGAACTGGAGAACGAGTCCTCGGGTCAGTCCGGCTGAACGGGCCTTGCCCTTGCTACCGCCAATCCCTCATACTCGTATCCACCTGCAATCCCATTCATTTGTGGAGGAACCATGAAAACGAAGCTGTCTCTGCTGTTGGCGGCCGCGCTGTTCGCACTGGCTGCCCCGGCCTATGGCCAAGGCGTCGGGTCCGATGTGAAGAAGGGCGCCGAAGATACCGGTCAGGCCACCAAGACGGTGACCAAGAAAGCGGTGAAGGGAACCGAGAAAGCCGCCGACAAAACCGGCGAGGCGACCAAAGACGCCGCCCAGAAAACCGGAACAGCCACCAAGGTTGCCGCCCAGAAAACCGGAACGGCCACGAAAGTCGCTGCCCAGAAGACCGGGACGGCCACCGAGGGCGCTGCCGACAAGACCGGCGCGACCACGAAAGTTGCCGCCCAGAAAACCGGCACGGCCACCAAAGGCGCAGCCCAGAAGACCGGGCATGTTTTGAAGCACGGCGCCAAGACGGTGGGACACGACGTGAAGAAGGGCGCCGAGAAAACCGAAGACGTAGCCAAGTAGATCCGGCTTTTCCTGACCGCATTGCGCTTTCGCCCGCGAGACAGCCGGCTGAGACTGGCGGCTCGTCTCGCGCGTCAGACCATCCCGCGCCGGCTGCGACCTCCGTCGTACTCCCCGGGCTCGGGCTACCTTCGTGCACCTTCGTGTCCTTTGTGGTTTGACGGTCTTGACCTCTGCAATCTGACCTCTAACCTCTGCCCTCGTCATGAATCATTTAGAATTTACCTTCCATGCTGACGGGCTCTGAAATTCGCCGCAAATTCCTGGAATTCTTCATCCAGAAGGGACACCGCGAGGTGCACTCGTCGTCGCTCGTACCGGCGAACGACCCGACGCTGCTGTTTACCAACGCCGGGATGAACCAGTTCAAGGACGTCTTCCTCGGCCTCGAAAAGCGCGACTACGCGCGCGCCACCACGTCGCAGAAGTGCGTGCGCGCCGGCGGCAAGCACAACGATCTAGAAAACGTCGGCTTCACCAACCGCCATCACACGTTTTTCGAGATGCTGGGGAATTTTTCTTTCGGCGACTACTTCAAGAAGGACGCGATTGCCTATGCCTGGGAGCTGATCACGTCGCCCCAGTGGTTCGGGATTCCGAAAGACAAGCTGTACGCGACGATTTTCAAGGGCGAGAACGGGGTGGAGCGCGATTCCGAGGCCTACGATCTGTGGCTCGGCCAGGGCGTGCCCAAAGAGCGCATCTACGAATTTGGTACGAAAGACAATTTCTGGCAGATGGGCGACACCGGCCCCTGCGGCCCATGCAGCGAGATTCACTACGACATGGGCGTGGCCGCTTCGGATCAAGGCCACGGCACGACCGCGCCCGCCTGCGAGTTTGGCTGCGATTGCGGGCGCTACGTTGAGATCTGGAATCTGGTGTTCATGCAGTTCGACCGCGACGCGAGCGGCAAGCTGACGCCGCTGCCAAAGCCATCGATTGACACCGGCGCTGGCTTGGAGCGGATCGCAGCGGTTCTGCAGGGTGTGATTTCAAACTACGAGACAGATCTGTTCACGCCGCTGATCAAGCGTGCGGCGGAGTTGACGGGAGTGTCCCTCGAAAAGGAATTGAGTAGAGAGGAACACACGAAATCGGCAGCCTCCTTGCGAGTAATCGCGGATCACGCCCGAGCAACCGCTTTTCTTATAGCGGACGGCGTTGTCCCTTCGAATGAAGGTCGCGGATACGTCCTTAGAAAGATTATGCGCCGAGCCATGCGACATGCTTGGCTATTAGGCCAGAAGCGGCCTGTCGTCATGACGGAAATGGTGATCGCAGTTCAGACGATGATGGCGCGTGTTTATCCGGAGCTTACGGCCAGTGGACAGGTCATAAGGGTGGTCAGCGAAGAGGAGCGAAGATTTCATCATACGATGGAGACCGGTCTTGAAAAGCTAGCCGAAGGACTCCATAAGCTACAGCAAGGAATCGTTCTCTCTGTCGCGAGGCAGAGCCTAACCGAGTCAATCGCTGAACACCCGGAGGATTTTGAAACCGGCGACATTCATCCGGAGGTCTTTTCGCAGGAAGCAGCTCATAAGGCTCCTTACAACGGTGCTGATGCGTTTAGGCTTTACGACACGTTTGGTCTGCCTTTGGACTTTATCCAGGATGCTGTGAGAGATGCGGGGCTTGAGTTTGACCAAGCAGGATTCGACCGCGCCATGGCCGAGCAGCGCGAGCGCGCTCGCGCCTCCTGGAAAGGCGCAGCCAAGCAAACGGCGAATCCTCTCTATCAAGCTCTTGCGGTAGGTGCTCGCTCGGTTCATACGCCTCCCAGAGACGACCTGATTCCCCGTTCGGCAACTGAACTACTGAATTCAGAGTTCGTTGGTTACAAACACGCGAGAGCCGACAGTTGCTTGGTGGTGGCCATCTTTCACGATAGCCAGGGCAAGCAACAACTCAGGCAAGGCGATTCCGGCGAGATCATCCTCGACCACACCCCCTTCTACGCCGAATCCGGCGGACAAGTCGGCGATCGCGGATGGCTCTACTCCGACGATCACAACACGGTCGTCGCCGAGGTGACTGGCTGCTACTACCCGATCCAAGGCGTGCGCGCGCACCAAGTCACGGCCAAGCAGGCGATCCGCGTGGGCGACAAAGTCGATGCGATCGTCAACACGGAAACACGCTCGGCGACCATGCGCAATCACACCGCCACGCATCTTCTTCATGCTGGCCTGCGAGAAGTGCTGGGCAAGCACGTGAAACAGGCCGGGTCGCTGGTCGCGCCGAATCACTTACGCTTCGACTTTTCGCACTTTACCGGCGTCGAAGACGAAGAGCTGCAGGACATCGAAGACATCATCAACAAAGAAGTCCTGTGCAACGAGCGCGTTGAGATCATCGAGAACGTCCCGATTGACGTCGCCGTGAGCGAGTATCACGCCATGGCGCTGTTCGGCGAGAAGTACGGCGACAAAGTCCGCGTCATCAAGATCGGAGACTTCTCGACCGAACTCTGCGGCGGCACGCACACGCTGGCGACCGGCGAGATCGGCCTGATCAAGATTCTGAAGGAAGGCAGCGTGTCGTCGGGCGTGCGGCGGATTGAAGCTGTCACCGGCGAAGGCTCGCTGCGCCACTTCCGCCAAGATCACGAACTCGAAGGCGTGGTTGCCTCGCTGACCAGCAAAGAAGCGGAGTCGCCGGCCGAGGCCCTGCGCACCGAACTTGAAAAGCGCGACTCCGAGATCAAGCGCCTCACGCGCGAGCTTGACCAGGCCCGGATGAAGTCAGCTTCGTCTTCGGTCGCCTCGGTCGGCGAAAAAGTCAAAGAGATTCGCGGCGTCAAAGTCCTGGCGCACCGCGTGGACAACCTCGAGCGCCCGCAGATGCGCACGCTGGTCGATCAGCTTCGCGACAAACTCGGCTCCGGCGTCGTAGTCCTGGGCTCGGCGAGCGACGGCAATGTTTCGCTGATTGCGGGAGTGACCAAGGACCTCACCAGCCGCATTCAGGCCGGCAAAGTCGTGGGCGCGGTGGCGCAGAAGGTCGGCGGCAAGGGCGGCGGCCGTCCCGATCTGGCCGAAGCGGGCGGGAAAAATCCCGAAGCGCTGGACGCGGCGCTGGCCGAGGTGTACAAGATCGTAGAATCGCTGCTGGGGTGAAATTAGGCTTTAGGCTCTCTATGGGCGTTAGGAAGGCCACTGCATCTGGACGAAGCGTTCGCCTAAAGCCCAGAGCCTAAAGCCTAAAGCCGGTACTTCCATGGACGACCGCATTCACTTCATCGAGCACCAAGGCAAGCAGATCCTGCTGATCGATTATTCCCACGCCACCGCCCAGCAGATGCTGCTTCTGCTCGAGCACGTGCGCATCACGGTGGCGAAGCACGGCCGAGAATCGCTCCTGATCCTGGCGGACTTCTCCGCCGCTGAGATCGACCGCACTGTCGCCACCCGCATCAAAGAAGTGCTGACGCTCGACCGGCCCTTCGTGAAGAAAGCCGCCTGGGTCGGAACGGAAGACATCCCGCATGCCTTCATGGAGAGCTTCCACACGTTTTCCCAGCGCGAGATTGTGACCTTCAAGACCCGGGAAGAAGCCATGGACTGGCTGGTCAAAGACTAGTTCTCAGTTCCCGGTTCTCGGCTCTCAGGAAGGGCTTTCGGCAGCTCAGCTCGTTTTGTGTGACATCGGTTGCTACGGCTTAGCCTCGAGTTTCACTCCGTGCCAGGGGCAGTAGTCCCAATCGGCATGGACGCGTTCTTTCCCGACAGGACAGTACCGGGGCGGGGAAAGCGAAGTCAGTGGGGTCCTCCAAACGAAAATCGTCTCAGGTTCGCCGACAGCGTCTTTAAGCACCACGGAGAATCCCCCTCTGGAGGCTTCGTCGGCGATGAACTTGCCTCCTTTCTTTCTGGCGGGAAAGAACAACATAGCGAAATTCTCACCGGCGCGGCCCATGGCGTTCGCCAGCATGGGGCGCATCAGATCCGCGAGGTTTTTTGCGTCGCCGGTTACTTCGGTCAAGGCTGCATATTCCTCGCCCTCGGAGTCGCGGATGAAGGTCTTCTTGTGGAGGTCGGACGGCGAGACATAGTCAAAGCTCGCGAGAGCGCTGATCTTGGCGGCAAACACTCCCACAATCGTGTAGTCCTTGAGAGCCTTCAACTGCTCCCGCATCTTCTCCGCGCTATTCCCTTGTTTTTCGGCCGAGTACGCCCAGAACTCAAAGGGAATCCACCAAACCAGCCCGGCGTACCCTTTCGCATTGATTCCAAGTTGGGTTTCTCTGAGAATGTCCGCATCGTCGGCGGTATGCACGTTCGAGACCGCGGGAGCTACAGGGGCTGATTCCTTGCCTGCAGTTAGAGCCTGTCCCCAAGATGTGCCGGTCAGAAAACACACAATGAGTAACAGGGAAAGGAATTTGTAGATTCGCTTCATGCTCGAATAAGTATCACGATACGTTGATGTGGTACCAGCGGAAACTATCGCAGGTGGCTGAGGGAATACATGAGCAATATCCTGGTGGTCGCTAATGATGACTAGCTCAGCTTCTCCACTTCAGCGTCACCGGGCCGCTCGTCGGATGCCGGAATTCGCCGCCGTTCGGCCCGAGACTCGGACTGTCCATCGGTTCTTCCCGATTCTCTGCGTTCTCTGCGGTTAGCTCACTTAACGCAGCCGGGTATTCAGATGGAAGTAAGTTTCCCGGGCCACTCCGGGTTCTTCGATGTGGGCGAGGAAGAGTTTGCGCAGCCCGGCGGGGGTGAGGCGGCCCTCGAGATAGGCGTCGTAGAGATCGTTTCCCGCGAGATATCCGAGCTGCTCGGTGACGTATTCGTGCTTCCGCCCGCTGAAGGCGAAGGCCCGTGTCTGCCATTCTGGCGGCGTTTCCAGCCTGCCCCCGATACGTCCGGATTTGCGGTGCAATGCCAGAAAATCAATCGCCTCGACGGCATCGCGGAAGGGAAGAGCGGTCTGCAGTTCCAGATCTTCGCGCGTCAAATCATAGAGCTCGTGCAGGTCGGGATCGCGAAACGCCGGGCGCGCCGGATACAGAACGCGCGATCCGAAATAGCCAATCGCATTCTCCAGCACCGCCGCGTAGAACGCGTCTTCCGGCGCCAGCGGCTCGGGGACCCGGCCATTGATGCGGTTGGGCAAGCCGCGGCAGGCGTGATGCAGGAAGCGGGCCGCCTCTTCCGCCGCCGACATCATCTGGAACTGCCGGACGTACACCGCGTTCAACTGGGGCAGGTATACACTGCCGCGTTCTTTCACGCGTCGCAGCAAAGCCCGCCGCAGGCCGGCGGTGAATCCCTTGCGCGACAACAGCCGCCGCAGCAGAGAGTCCGAACTGCGCGAATAAACTTCCGGCATCAAGTCCACCAGCAGCCTGGGCTGGGTGGTGTTGTGGTCGGAGTAGCGGTTGATTCCGAGCAAGCGCACCAGGCCGTCCACCAGGTTGTAAACGGTGGGGCCGAAGTCGGGAGCGCCGTCGCCGTCGCGTCCCCAGCGATCCAGGCAGAGCCGGTAATTCTCGTATTTTTCGAGCGGGGTCGCGTTGAAGACGCAGAAAACATCCTCGCCGGCCTCGACCGCTTCCACCCGGTCGGTGGCTTCGCCGGCGGCGCGCCAGTAGAGGGCGTCCACATTCTGCAGCACGGTGACAACCCGCTCCTCGGGCAGCCGCTCCCGGAGCAGCGCCGGCAAGTGTTTCGGGGCAAGATGCGACTCGCCGAAGAGCGCCAGAATCAGCGCCTCAGGATGAGCCGCCCGCATCCCGGCAATCTTGTCGGCGGCATGGCGGTCGCGGGCTCCGATCTTGCGCAGGTCCTCGCGCGGCATGCAGTCCAGACCGTAGATGGCCTCCGCGTGCTCGCGCGCCGCCGACAACAGTTCGTAGAACGGGCTCCAGTCGTATCCCCAATCCAGATCAAAGCGGATGCGCTGGCGCAGTTCGCTCTCGTCGATCTCGCCGCGCCACCATTCTTCCAGAATGTGCTGGTCGCGGGAAAAGACGGTCTCCACCCCCAGCACCAGGGGACGCCCGCCCACTTCCGCATCCCGGATCAGTGACGCCAGGTAGCGTTGTGAGTTGGGCAGCGCATGGTAGTCGCCGACCAGCACAACTCCGGCCCGGCTGATCGCCGCTCGTACCTGCTCCGCGCTTCGCACCCCTTCGTAGGAGCGGTAGGCATCGCGGAAGTCGCGGAGGTATTTGCGTCCAACCGCGGGATCGTTGGCGCGAATCTCGCGCTCCACGCTGGTCAGGGCGTGAAGCTGCGCTGCGCTTCTCCGCGATCGTAGAATGCCGGTCGTTGCCATAGTTTCGAGAGACTTGCTCTCAGCACGCGAAGAATTGGTGATTGTTGATTGATGATTGTTGATTGGAGAACCGGGACCGTACGGTGCTGCTCAAATCAACAATCAACAATCAACAATCGACAATCAACAATCAGCAATGGCTCTTTCTCGCGCCTTGACTTGACACTTGCCCGTCCCTATCCTCAATGTTTCGAGGCAATTAGCTGCTGTTGCCCGGGGAGCCGCCGCCTGTGCCCATGCTGCCGCCGGAAAACCTGACCATCGCCACCACTGGCGCCAGCGGGTCCGTGTTCCTCAAGCACTTCCTGCTCACGGTGGAGCGGGATGAGCGCGTCCAGACCGTGAACTTCATCGCCTCCGACAGCGGCCTGCGCGTCCTAGCCGAGGAACTGGGGCTAAAGGGCCGTTCCAACCTCGTCCGTCAGATCATCGGCCATCCTTGCCGGAAGATTCAGCCGCAGGCGAACGCCGATATCGGCGCCAACGTGGCCAGCGGGTCATATCCTTCCGACGCCATGGTCATCATTCCCTGCAGCGTCGGCACCCTCGGACGCATTGCCAACGGCGATGCCTGCCATCTGATTGAGCGCGCCGCCGATGTGAACCTCAAGGAGCGTCGCCCGCTCGTACTCTGCGTGCGCGAAACCCCGCTCAACCGCATCCACATCCGCAACATGTTGCTCGCGGCCGACGCCGGCGCCACCATCTTCCCCCTGATTCCGGCCTTCTATAACCACCCGGCCAGCCTCGAAGCGATGGCCCAGGAATTCGTCAACCGCGTCCTCGCCCATATCGGCCTGCCCCAGAAGGACGCGTACCACTGGAAGGGATAGTTCAGTTCTCAGTTCCCAGTTCTCAGTTCTCAGAAAAACAACGACAACAACTCACCGAGAACTGAGAACTGGTTTAAAGATCTTTGACTTAGGGGGGAAGTCGGCCTGCGCTGCAGGGTCCTTTCAGTCTACGAACCCGGAAGTAACGAAGGTAGATGTCCGCCGGGCATGTACCGGAGGGGCGTACGCTCTCAGAGTTCCAGGTTCCTCTGAGAACTGAGAACTGTTAATTCTCCCGGCACTCCCCGCCCGTACCATTGACCCAGCCTCTCTTTTTTTGTACTCTGCGGCTACACCGGAAAGGAGGTGGTCGGATGACAAGTTCTGAAAGTCACAGTAGTACCAGACCAGGTGAGGTGGCTGAGACTTAGAGCGGTCGCTCTAAGGGGAGTTCCTGAGGACCCTTGGTCGGGGAAATCAGGGACATTCTCTCGCAACTATCCGTGAGTATGGGCTGATCCGCCCGGCACAGGCTGTGACGGGCACCGGAGTGAGCGAGGGGCCACGAGAGTGACCACCTCAGTCAATCCCAAACAGTCCACCGGGCAGCCCGCAGGCTGAAAGGCTTGCGGGCTGTTCTTTTTGGGGTAGAGACGCAGCTTGCTGCGTCTCCCCGTTCTCAGTTCTCAGGGAAACCGGCCGTCGGATTGGGTTCGGGCGTCCTGCGAAGGTGAAGAAACCGGTGAAGCCCATTGCGACGCCTGCCCATCCAATTCGCGTCAGCCGCGAACTAATCCCGCTATGTGGCCAACGACTTGCATGACATTCTCTGGCGAGTCGATTTCTGTTCGGATTTTCGTACGTTGAATCCGAACACACGCCGTGGCATCTGGACAGCTAGGGAGATCATCGCCTTACCTGTGACCTGAGAGCTGAAAACCGAGAACTGAGACCGAACCATGGATGACAAGCATTACTGGGCCCGTATCACCAAGCGCGCCGATTTCGCGCCCGACCTCTGGATGATCCGCGTTGATCCCGGGGCCGAATTCCCGTTCACGCCGGGGCAGTACGCTACTCTCGGCGTCGAGCGTGACCCACGCCGCGTGGAGCGGGCGTACTCCATCGTCTCTTCACCCTACGACAAGGAACTCGAGTTCTTTTTCGAATTGGTGCCGCAAGGCCTGACCACGCCGCCACTATACGATCTCCATCCCGGGGACAAAGTGCTGATGCGCAAGGTCGCCAAGGGGCGCTTCACCCTCGACACTTCCCAGCCGGAGCGCAAGAACCACGTGATGCTCTCGACCGTCACCGGTGTAGCGCCGTTTGTGAGCTACGTCCGGACCCTGTTCGCGGACTGGAAGAAAGGCAGCTTCGCCGGCGACCACCACCTGTTTCTGCTGCACGGCGCCAGCCGCTCCTGGGAGTTCGGCTATCGCGAGGAGTTGGAGAAGTTTGCCGCACAGGCGCCCTGGTTCACCTACGTGCCCACCATCAGCCGCCCCTGGGAGGATGCGAGTTGGGAGGGCGAAGTCGGCCGGGTGGATGAGCTGATCCGCAAGTACGCCGACCGCTGGGGCTGCACGGTGGCCAACAGCATTGCGTATCTGTGCGGACATCCCGAGATGATCGAGCACGGCCGGGGCATCTTGAAACGCATCGGATTTCAGAAAGAAAATCTCAAGGAAGAGGTTTACTGGATACCGGCGAAAGCGTCTGGGTAGAGGTCGGGTAGAGATTGGGTAGAGACGCAGCTTGCTGCGTCTCCCAGTGCTTCACTTTGTCCCGATCGCATCCAGCACAGCCTCGTTGATGGCGTAGGCGGAACCATCGGCGCCGATCACGGTCGGGGTGTAGGCTTCGCCGATGCCGCTGGAAAGCGTGATCACCTCCGACAACGTGTTGCTGGTCAGGTCCCAGCGATAGAGTTTGCCGTCTTCGCTGTTGGCGAGCACCGATTTCGTGAACGGATCCACCGCCGCTGTGTTAATGCACCATTCCTTAACCCCTCCGGGATAATTCGGATCGGGCGTGACCCGCAGAATGGTGATGACTTCCTGCATGACTTTCGTGGTGGGAATGATCGGGTCATTCTCGGTGGCGTTGGGGTCGAGGATCGCAATCCGGTTGTGCCCATCGCCGGTGCCGACGCCCCCATAGTTGTTGTACTTCGTCATGAGCAGGTAG
>JBAVUO010000040.1:0-25672 GCA_049696815.1 Terriglobales bacterium
CGGAAAAACTGACGGAAGACAGAAACCTTCCGGGCAACTGAGCGGGGCTGAACCTGCTCAGCTAAGAGCTTCAGCAGAAAATCGGCGATGTCGCGCCGCCCAGCGGTGAGCAGTTGACGATTGCCGAGGAACTGGCGGAGTTGCGCCAAATCGCCGCGGTACGCTTCGATCGTCAGCGGTGACAGGCCCTTCTCTACGGTCAGGTAGTCAGTAAAGTGGGCAATGAGTTCCCCGTTGGCTGGCTCGTTTGCGCTCATAATACCAGCACCGCCAGTACCGCCAGTGCCCCAAAGAAACATAGAGCACCCCACCACGAGTGCCCGGTGATGCACAGCCCGATGCCCGCTAGAAACAGAATCAGTGCAATCATTTTCCCCCCTTATGCCCGTTTCCTGCGGCTGGCCGGCTTCCTTGCTCCCATACCGGAACTCTTGCGCAATTCCCGCCGGCAGCTTTTGCAGAGGACCGGAAAACCCTTAGCGTCGAGACCTGAAGCTACGTCGCGCTTGCAGCGTTGGCAGATGTGAAGCTGGATTTCCTGCTCTATGATGTAGAGATCCACGTTTGCCTCCTTGTAAGGCGAACTGGTTAGGGATGGTTGAGCGCTGCATGGCGCCCAGCCGTCCCGTTTTTGTTTCGGGGAAGGCTGACGGACTGCAAGTAAATCACCTTGCGGCCAAGGTGTCAAGAGTGCTCCCTGCTAGCATTCTTCGCGCATGGACGAGGACCAGATTTCCCAAATACTGTCAGAGATTGGGCGCAAAGGCGGCCTCGCCAGGGCGAGGAAACTGAGCGCCAAAAAACGGAAGGAAATCGCCACCAAGGCATCGCGGGCGGCAGCCAAGGTCCGCCGACAAAAGGCCAAAGAGCGCCGGCCGCGGTAGCAAACTGATAGCACGGCGGGAGCTAGTGGGATGTGCCTAATTTTGTGCCTACCAGCATCCCCGACCACTTGCGACCGAGTACGATGCAACCGTCTGTAACTCCATGTCGCGTCGTAAGGTATGACAATTCGCCGCAATAAGTCGTAATCGCTGTAAAGTGCTGATTCTCCGTTCTGCTGTGCCTTACAAGCAGGAGGTCGCAGGTTCGAGTCCTGCACTGCCCACCATCCAATCCGCGATGTTTCTGCGGCTCTCGATTACCAAATCAATTTAAGGGCAAGCTGCATTTTTCGGGCATTTCCCGCGGCGTTCACGGTTCCAAAGCTGGAACTGGTGATGGTGCGCCAGCCGTCGCCCGAGGCCGTGAGAAACGGGGTGTTGAAGATGTTGTACAGCTCGGCGCGGAACTGAAGCTTCCACGGACCCGAGCCCCACGGTCCGCTCTCGGTAAGTTCCGTGTCCTTGAAGAACGACCAGTCGAAGTTGGTGAGGCGGTTCATCCGCACGCTGTTTCTGCCGCACGTGCCGTCATTGCCCAACAGCGGCTGGCTGAATCCCGAAATGCCAGCGGGCGCACCGAGCGCAAAGTGGGTGCCGGTGGGATCGCAGTTGGGCCGTGTGTTGTCCGATCCTGTAGGAATAAAGTTTCCGTCCAGATTTACGTCGGGCACAGTCATGCGGGGCCCGGCCAGAAGCGTTGCCGGCACAGCCGACTGCCAAAGGTTCACCGATTCGAAGCTCCAGCCATCGAGCAGCTTGCCGGTAGCGCCCTTCACGCTGTGGAAGAACGGCACCTGCCAGACTCCGGTGACCACGATGCGGTGCGGGATATCGTAGTTCGAGACTGCTCGTTCAGCAGCGAGCCTAGACGTATCTTGGGCAAAGCCGTTGTCGTTCGCCTGGATGGTGGTATTGAAATCGGAGGCATTGTCGATTGACTTCGACCAGGTGTACGAAGCCTGAAACTGCAGACCGTGGGATAAGCTCTTGTTGCCGGTCACCTGAAGCGAGTGGTAGGTGGAACTTGCTCCGTCATCGAGCAGATTCACTTGATTGAAGCGCGAATCAAGCCGATTATTGCCGGGCCCATTTTCGTTCTTAAACGCCTGCTGGAACTCAGCCAACCGTGCAGCTTCGTCGGCCAGACTGGTGGCCGGAGCCGGACCGTTGACGACCGGGTTGATCGGAATCAGCCGCGTCAGGTGGGTACCTTTGCTCCCGATATAGCTCAGGCCGAACATGAAACTTCTTCCGAATTGGTATTCCATCCCCAGACTGTACTGCTGCACGTAGGGGTTCCTCAGCTGCGGATCGACCGTGTTGATGCTGCCGAAATTTTTCAGGTTTCCAAAACTGCCAAGCTGGGCTTCAGTATCTGACTGGATCGTCGCTGTGCCGCTTACGAGATTGTCGAAACTATTGGCTCCGGAAATCGGGCAAGGGGGTCCTTGACTGCAGAGGAGACTGGGCTGGTAATTGAACGGTGGGGCCGAACGCGCGGCGGTGAGGATGTCGAACGTGAACGAGTCCCAATAAATGCCATAGCCCCCGCGCAACACCAGGCTGCCCCGGCCCGGGTTCCACGCGAACCCCACACGCGGGGCGACGTTGCGCGGGTCACGGTTTACCGCCGGTCCACCGATACGAAAGCTCCCCAGCGGGCCTGTTCCAGCGTCTCCTACGGCTCCCGGCAGCGCAGGATCGAGCACCGAGATGCGGCCCTGCGCCTCGTTGAGCGCTCCCTGTATCTCCCAGCGGGTGCCCAGATTGATGGTCAGAGTCGGCCGCACCTTCCAGTCATCCTGGACAAAGAAGCTGTAAATTCCGGTGCGCAAGTCGCGCTGCGTGCTGCCAAAGAGCTGGGTCCAGCTGCTGGGCAGACCTTCGGTGAAATTCGTCCATGTCTGCCCGGGGACGGGCGGGTTGGGTATGGGAGGTATCGTAAAGTTGAATACCCCGCGCGTATTGGTGTCGGCGCGGGAATTGTCGTGGATCTTGCGTACATCGAAGCCCACGCTCAGGACGTGCCCGCCACGAGAGTGGCTCAGCGTATCGTTGACTTGGTAGATATTGAAGCGCCGTTCCCCCGGGTTGATCGGCAACGAGCCAAAGCTCAATGGAACTGCGCCTACGATCTGAAACCTGGGCGTCGCCAGGCCGTTCTGCGGCAGGCTCAGCGCGCGCGCATATCCATAGGACAGCCGCAGTTGATTGACCGTCCGCATGCTGACCGCGTAGCTATCGCTCAGATTGACATTGTTGAGCGCGAAATTGATATCGGTGTCGAATCCGGGCAAAGTATTTTGCCCCGGGCTGCGCGCCACGAACGAGCCCGCGCTCTGCAAATAGCGCGCCGAAAGCGAATGCCCGGCGCTCAGCTGCTGGTCGGCCTTGAGCAGGAACTGGTAACTGTTGATGGGCGAAGGAATTTTCGTAACCAACTGCCCGATATCCGGGTTACTGGTTGCGATCGTCGGCAGCGGCAGGTATTGATTCATCAAAGCGATAGCGATCGGATCAGCCTTGGGGTCGGCTTGGGCTAAGTCGCGGGCTGCTTTCGTAGGCAGGTTCGCCAGGGTGGTAAAAGCGTTGCCCCGTACGCGCCGGCCTTCATAGGCGCCAAACAGAAATGTACGATTGCGGATCACCGGCCCGCCGGCGCTGACCCCGTAAACGTTCGACTGCACCGGCGTAACGTGACCGCTCCTGTCCAGGTAATCGCGCGCATTGAACAGCGTGTTCTGCACAAAGTCGTAGGCGCTCACGTGCAGGTTGTTGGTGCCGCTCTTGCTCACCATCATGACTTCCGCGTTCGATTTCGCACCATATTCCGCGGAGAAGTTGCTGGTCAGAACTTTGAATTCCTGGAGCATTTCCGGAGTAACGGACTGCATGCCCAGGGCGAAGCCGCCGTATTCCCAGTCGTTGGCATCGGTGTAATCGAGCTGGACCGAGGCGGAACGGGCACGGCCGCCGTTGGCCGAGAAGAGTCCGGCTTGCGGCCCCAGCACCAGCACCAGCGAACCGCCGCCCCCGAAGGTGCTGCCGCCGCGCGGATTGTTCATCGCCTGCACCCCCGGCGCCAGGTGGATGAGCGAAATCATGTTGCGGCCGCTGCTGGGCAAGCTCGATAGCTCCAGATCGGTGCGCGTGGTGCTGTGCTGGGCATCGCTGAGGTTCAGATGGGCCGGCATCTCGCTCACTTCGATCGTCGTGGCCTGCGGACCCACGGCCAAGGTAAGGTTCCGGCTGGTGGTCTCGCTGGTCAGGATCTGCACGCCTTCGCGTTTCTTCGCGAAATGTAGCGCCTCGGCCGTCAGTTCATAGTCCCCGGCGGGCAGGGCGAAGAAAACGTAGAGACCGTCCGCTCCAGTGCGATAGGTCCACGTCGCGTCGGTGCCGAGGTTTTGCAGAGTGACCGTCGCTTCGGGGACAACCGCGCCGGTGGGGTCCGAGATCGTTCCTTCCAGACGGCCGACGGTGTACTGGGCTTGTAGAGGAAGGGCAGTCGCGGCCCCGAGGAGCAGCGCTGCCCATCTGAGCAACACCCCGTATTTGCACGCAGATACCATGACCGCCACCCTCTGTGTAATGCGACCAGATTACGACATCTCTTGCTCAGGCGGGTAGCTCGGTATCCGAAACCAGAAGCCAGAGAGAGAATCCCTTTGACGTCCGGTTGAGAAACCAGCGCGTTGTCGAAGCGCCGGTGGCCGGCGGAAAGCTGCGTGCGGCCGATCGAGTGGCCGCCTCGATCCATGTGGGGCGGCCGTCAGGGGATTGTTCCGGAGAGTAGACCGGCCTTCAGTGACGCAGATCACAATGAGCTATGATTTTTCTGCTGCGCTGGCCCGGACACGTCTCGTCTTTCCGGCACCCAGGTTGCTCACCAAGACGCCGCCCGGCGGGTCTATCACTGAGGACAGTGACTGTCATCACAGACAGGGGGAGCGTACCGCACGAAAATCTGGCCTACTTTTTTACGGAGTTTTCACGCAGTTCTCCACCGCAAGGCCGCCCCAAAGGCGGGTTGCAAGAGCTAACAACGGTATATAGAATTGCCAATCCTTAGGAGGCCATCTCATGGCAGCAACTGAATCCAAAGTTGCAGCTTGGCCCGCGATCCCCACCGCAAAACCTGAAGAGGTCTATGCGGGTCTCAGCGACCAAGCCAAGGCGTATCCCCTCTTCCTGGAGTCAATCCTGCGCCCGGAACACAATTTCGAAAAACCGGAAGCGCTTTCCCGCCTTCGCGTGCTGGATTGCTCGACCAGCATGATGATCGGGCACTGGTGCTCCTCGCAGCTTGCCGAACTGGGGGCCGAGGTCATCCAGATTGAGCCCCCGGGAGGCGATCCGCTGCGCAAGCTGACACCCTTCGGCCGCCAAGAATACATGTTCGAGGACAAGGAGACCGGAGAGAAAGTCGGCGCACAGTTTCTCCACGAGATGCGCAACAAGTCCTCGGTCACGCTGAATTTGACGACGGAGGAAGGTCGCAAGATTCTCCGCGATCTGGCCATCCATGCCGACGTGATCATCGAGAACGCGCCTCCCGGCCAGTGGGACGAATGGGGGATCGGCTATCGCCAGCTGCGCGAGCTCAACCCCCGCTTGATCTACGCTTGGGTTGGCCAGCGCGGACAGTGGGGTCCTCTTAAAGACAAACCGGGAGTGCTGGACCCGACAGCCCAGGCAGCCTGCGGCTTCGTTCACGGCACCGGAGATCCCAAGGAATTCGGCGGACAGCCGACCCGTTCCGCGCTCTGGATGGCGGATCACGTGGGCGGAAGCTGCGCGGCCATGGGCATTCTTGCGGCTGTGCTCTATCGCGAGAACGTTTCCGGCGAAGGCCAGTTCATTGAAGCGACGGCAGCCGAAGCCATCATCCGGATTCTCGATTACAGCTGGGCTTGGTACTCAATGGACGGCAGCATTCGTCCGCGCTATGGCAACTGGGACCTGGCCATCAATATCTATGCCGTGAATCCCTGCAAGGACGGCTACATGATGGTGGGCGGTGGCCATGACCGTCTCTGGTACCGCATCTGGCGCACGGTGGGTGACGAATATCCCGCGGTGGAGGAAGACATCCTCGGCGACCCACGCCTCCGGGAAGTCGCCGACCGTCTGGCCCACAACCAGCAGGTGAAGACCTACACCATGCTCGGGGAGTGGCTCAAAGACAATCCGCGCGCCGACGCCGAGCGCAAGCTTTCCAAGCAGCAAGTGGCGTCGGGCGGCGTGCTCTACGTCAACGAGGTGGCGGAATATCCCCACTTCAAGTATCGCCAACATGTGGCCGAGTACGAGTCGCCGCACTACGGGAAGATTCTCTACGGCACCACTCCTTACCAGCAGCACAAGACTCCGGGAAGGCTGAAATGGCTGGGCCGCCCGACCGGCTACGACAATCAGGACATTTATCGGCGGCTGCTTGGTTTCACGGGCGATGATTTTGCCCGGCTGCAGAAAGCCCACGTCATCTGACGCAGGAGGAATTTGATGGCAACGCAAGCTAGTCATAAGGCGCAGTCATTCGAGGAATTTTGCCGTGAAACCTTCAGTCCCAAGAAGGAATTCTCCAAGCCCGAAGTGCTGAAGGGATACCGGGTGTTGTCCTGTACCCAGTACATTTTGGGTCCCTCCTGCGCTTCCTATCTCGCCGAACTTGGTGCCGAAGTCATCAAGATCGAGGCGCCCCGGCGTGGCGAGGCCATGCGCCACACCACCCCGTTTAACGAGCCGTTCCTCTATCCACTCTCCAAGTGGGTGCCGGAGCGCGGCACGGGACTCGGCTTCCTGGGCGCAAACCCGAACGAGTATTTCATCTCCATCGACTTCCACAAACCGGAGGGTCAGGCGCTGGTCAAGAAACTGGCCGCCAAGTCCGACGTGTTCGTGGAGAACTACCGCCCCGGTACCTTCGACCGCTGGGGCATCGGATACCGTCAGTTGAAGGAGATCAATCACCGCCTCGTCTACTGCTGGCTCGGTGGTTTTGGCGGCTGGGGTCCGGGACGTGTCCGCGCTTCCTACGACATTCTCGGACAGTCACAGGGCGGCAACTTCGGCATGACCGGCAAGCAGGAGTTCATGGGCGGCGCGCCGGCCAAGCACACCATCTGGCTCGCCGACTACTGGGGCGGCATGATGGGCGCCACCCAGATTCTGGCGGCGCTGTACTGGCGGGATCACGTCTCCGGCGAGGGTACGTTTACCGAGTACTCGCAGGTGCACGGCGTCACTCGCCAACTGGAGTATGCCTTGCCGCTCTATGGACGGCATGGCATTACCCGGGAGCGATGGGGCAACTGGGATACGCAGCTCTGCGTCCACGGCATCATCAAGTGCGGCAAGTCCTCCTACCCCAAGTCCGAGAATCCCCAGGAACTAGAAGAAGGTTACATCCTGATCAGCGCGTACGAAGACAAGGACTTTGCCCGCCTGTGCAAGGCAGTGGGCGCAAGCACCCTGGCTACCAAGTACGCCAAGGCGGATATCCGCATCAAGGCCGAAAGCCAGATGGAGATTTATCCGGCTCTGGAGAAGTGGGCAGCGGACAAGACCAAGGAACAAGTAGCGGCGATTATGGATACCAATAACATCCTGAATCAGCCGGTATGGAACGCCAAAGAGGTCGCCAACCACCCGCACTGGAACGAGCGCGGAGCCGTTCGCTGGCTGGACGACCCGACCTACGGTGAACTGCTGCACCAGGGGCCGGCGTACAAGATGTCGGCCACGCCTCCACGCCTGAAGTGGGCGTTGAAGCCGGTGGGTGCCGACAACGATCGCATCCTGGGCGAGTTAGCCGGGTTGTCGCCCGCGGATATCAAGCGGCTCGAAGACCAAGAATGTATTTGACGGAGACCAACTATGCTGCTCACATGCCCGAAATGTAAGACCAAGAATTTCCTTGATCCGTATCCTTTCTGGAACTTCAAAGGGACAACCCAGTGTGCCGGGTGCAAAGTAATCTGGCGCATTGAAACCTCGGCAGGAGCGTGCGTAGCCGGACCCGAGGAAGCGAAAGGTACCGCGGACCTGTTGCCCGGCTTCGCCGAGAAACAGGACTATTCTCCCATTTCCGGTCCGGGACTGACCCGGTCGGCGCCGCGCGCCCGCAAGGACGCCGTCTGTAAACCAATTCCCATCGAACGCAACGTACGGGGCAAGATCATCAGCGGTCACCCGCTGAAGAAGGAAGACCTTATCGGCAGCAAACCGAAGTTCATCGTTGCCGGATCTCGGTGAAGGGTAACTGGAGGCAATAATGGCTAATTACAACACTGACTGCCTGTGCGTCCGCTGCACGCATCTGCGTCCGGCGCTGGATCCCAACATTCAGAAGGCCTACCTCGGCAAGTGTGTGAAGCGGGAGTGGCCGTTTACCCTCTCCATCACGCTGCAGGGCTGGACGAAGTGTGAGGTTTTCGCCGACAGCGGTAAGGTCTACGTGCCACCTCAACCGGTGGCCGTCAAGGCCGTGGCCGCAGCCAGCCCGGCAGGCGCCAAGCGAGTGGAGTTCTACTACAGCTCCACCCAGAAACCGGGCGAGACCTTCCCCTGCGACATCAAGAAGGCTCTCCAGCTGGTCAAGGATCTCCAGGGTGCGGGCGTGAATACGAAAGCCATCGACGTTGCCGGCATCAAGGACCGGTTCCCGATCTATCACAAGTCGGTCAGCGGGCCGGATGCCAGCGTGCGCCCCGTCTTCGGTTTCAAGGGCGCTCTGGTCGAGGACTTTGGCACCACCGTCCCGGCGTTGCTGGTCTTCGAAGGCGACCGCTATCCGGTGTTTGCTTTTCCCCGGACCGATCCCCAACGTGGGACGATCCGCGTGGAACAGGCCTTGCAAGATCTGGTCGCCGAGACCGCTGGGCGTCCGACCACCAAAGCAGTGGGATAAGGAGAGTTTTTCAGATGGCCGACCATTTACCCCCGCGCGAGCTGTGGCCGAAACGTCTTTACACTCTGCCGGAACATGCAACCTATGCCGAGCGGTTCAACCCTACGGAAGAACTGCTTGGCAAGGCCGTGGCGGCCGGCCGCGGTGATCGTGTCGCGGTACTTTTCGAAGACCAGCGGATCACCTACAATCAGCTCCTTACCCAAGCCAACAAGTTTGGCAACGCGCTGCGCGAGTTGGGTGTGCAGGAGGGCGACCGCATCATCCTGCGAACCCCTAACATACCGCCGGCGCTGGTCGCTAACTTCGCGATCCTGAAGTTGGGAGCGGTGTGCACTCCGACGTCGCCCCTGTTTTCGCGCAACGAGATCGCTCACGTCGCCAATGATTCGGAGGCGGTAGCGATCATCGTCAGCAGCGCGCTCCTGGGTGAAGTCGAGGCCGCGCGCGAGAACTTTCAGACGCTCAAGCACATCATTGTGGTCGGCGGTGATGCCGCCGAGGCCAAGGCCAAGGGGTTCCTCCCCTACGGCGAGCTTTTGCAGTCGGGCGGCCCAACCCTCGATCCGGTGCTCCGCAAACGCGAAGACGTCGGCCTGCTCCTCTACACTTCCGGCACTACCGGACGGCCCAAAGGGACGGTCCACTTCGTGGAAGAGTTGTTGATCGTTCCCGACGGCTTCGGCAAGTACGGATGGCGAGTCACCGAGAACGACGTGATCGGCGGGTCCGCTCCCCTGGCGTTTGGGGCGGGCTACTCCAGCTATGCCACCATCCCCTTCCGCTTCGGCGCGGCCGCTTCGCTCATCGCCAAGTTCGATCCGGAAAAAATGTTCGACACGATTCAAAAGCATAAAATCTCCATCCTGACTCTTGCCCCCACCGCCTACCGCAAGATGCTGCAGCTGCCCGACGCGGATAAGAAATACAACCTCAGCAGTCTGCGCGTCTGTACCGGCGGCGGCGAGAGCCTGACCGCCCCGACCTACGAGGCATGGAAGCAGAAATTTGGGCTGGAGATCTACGAGGGGCTGGGAACCACGGAGATGATGTATGTCTTTGCCTCCAACGTGGTCAGCCGCCAACCCAAGGCCGGCTCCTTCGGTCAGGCCGTGCCCGGCTACAAGCTGAAAGTGATCGACGAAGAAGGCAAGGAAGCCGCGACCGGCAACATCGGCCATTTTGTCGCCTGCGGACCCACCGGAACCATCTATTGGCGCGACCCCGACAAACAGCGCCGCGCCATCACTTCCGAAGGCTGGAACCTGGCCGGCGATTTCGTGCTGGTGGATAAGGATGGCTACTTCTGGTTCGTCTCGCGCGAGGATGACATCATCAAGAGTTCCGGTTACCGTATCGGGCCCGAGGAGATTGAAGTCACTCTCGCCACCCACCCTGCCGTTGCCGACGTCGGAGTCATCGGAGTGCCCGACGAAGTACGCGGCCAGATTGCCAAAGCATTCGTCGTGCTCAAGCCTGGGCAAACTCTCACCCCCGAAGATCTGCTTGCCTTCTGCAAGGGCAAGATTGCGACCTACAAACTGCCTCGGGAAATCGTGGTCGTAAACGAACTTCCGCGCACGCCCACAGGCAAGCTGCTTCGTCGCGTGCTGAAGCAGAAAGAAACGACGACTCCGCAGCCGGCAACAAGATAACGGCTGGAGTCGCCTAGGGATCATGTAGCGCCGCCGTCCCCGGCGGCTAGCCTGCCCTGAGCGAAGCCGAAGGGTGGGGGCGTCCCGCCCCCACCAGCGAAGGCAAGATGCCCTCGCGGAAAATTTCTTTGTTTGCTTCTTCCAGGATGGGGTAAAACTGTACCTGCCTTTATTCTCCTGGAGATTCTCCATGACTGACTTTCCTACTCATGAGTCGCTCTGCGAAAGCATTGTGGAACAAAGCCCGATCGCCGTCGTTGTTGGGGATCGCGAGGGCATTATGCGGTTGTGGAATGCCGGCGCTCAGGCGATGTTCGGTTGGAGTGCCGAGGAGGCGCTCGGCAAGTCCATGGACATGATCATTCCCGAGAAGCACCGGGCGCGTCACTGGGAGGGCTACGAGCGGGTCATGGGAACCGGCGTCACCAAGTACGGCCGGAATCTGCTTGCCGTTCCGGCCCTGACCAAGGACGGCCGCCGAATCTCAATCGAGTTTAACGTCGTGCTGCTCAAGGACGCCGAGGGAAAGGTCTTGGGCATAGCCGCCACCTTGCAGGATGTGACCGCGCGCTGGGAGCGGGACAAGGCTCTGCACGCCCGCCTGGCTGAGCTCGAAGCCAAGCTCAAGCAGGGCATGGTCCCGGGTGAGCACAAGGCCTAGGAGCGGAACCGCTGATCATAGCCGCGAAGCGGCGTAAGTGCTGGGGTGCAAGGCAACCCACGGCGCAAGCCGTGGGTCTCGAGTGGGAAATGACCAAGCCCCAACGGGGCGAAAGAGAAGCTACGACACAGACTCCGGAGGGACGACACAGGAGTTCTCGCACACTCTTTGGGGGCTGCCGTTGCGATTTCGACTTTTTCCGCAACCTGCTAGGCTACTGCAGGAGCTAACCATGCCCACTCTTCGCACATTGCTGTCGACTGCCGTGCTTCCTCTGTGTGCCGCATGGGCACTGGCACAAGCGCCACCGGCGCGCGTCCCGGCGAGGGGGGCTTGCTCCGAATTGGTGACCTTGCGCACCAGCGATGGCGTGCGCCTGCAGGGCATCGTCTTTCGCGCTCCAAAGCCGCGTCCCAGCGCCCTGTTGTTGGTCCACGGCTACGGCGGCACCTTCTATGGAGCCTACTTCGCAAAACTCGGCGAGGCTGCTGCTCAGGCTGGCTACGACACACTCGCCTTGAACATGCGCGACCACGACGCCGGCCCCAAGAAATCCTCTTTTACCGATAACCAGGCCGATATTGCAGCCGGCGCCGCCTATCTGCGTCAGCTCGGCCACAAGCGCCTGGTTTTGCTCGGACAAAGCATGGGCACGAACCGGGTCCTCTACTACCATGCCGCCAGCGCCGACCCCGACATCGCCGCCACCATCCTGGTGAGTGGTCCGGGGGACCTCTTCGAGTGGAACGTGTGGCAGTTTGGGAAGGAGAAGGCGCAGGCGCAAGTGGATGAAGCCCTGAAGCTGCAGCAGGCCGGTCGCGAAGAGGAGCTGATGATGGTGGACCTCGGCCCCATCGGCAAGGCACTCTACACGGCCCGATACCTTCTGAGCATGCGCGGCCCAGATCGGCGCTCGAATCCTTACACCAACCTGGCCAAGGTGAAGAATCCGGTTCTCATCGTGCAAGGCACGGCCGACAAACTCATCGAGAAGGACATCGGCAAACGACTGCAGACGGCGGCAGGACCCACCGCCGTGCTGGCCAGCATTGAGGGGGCCGAACACGGCTTTGAGAATCACGAGTCTGAGCTGATCGAGAAAATATTGGGCTGGTTGAGCACGCTCGCGCCGTAAGGCGGATTTCCGCCCAAGAGAAGTCGCAAACTGAGGTGTCCTATGAACCTGGAGCGCGTTGCTACTTTGGCCGCTACCGACGGCCACAATATTCCCGCATACCTTCTTGCGCCGTACGCTGCGCAAGGCGGCGCGGTGCTGATCCCTCCCTATGGCGGAACGAAGGAGCACATGCTCGGTCTCGCGGTCGCACTCGGAGAGGCCGGTATAGCCACGCTGACCATCGACCTCTGCGGTCACGGCGACAATCACGCCGCCATCGGTCCGGCGATGCGCGACGAGATCGAGTCTGCGATTCGCTACGTCCGCCGCTTCGGCCCGGCCGCCGCCCTGGGCATCAGCTTGGGAGGCCGGCTGGCGCTGATGTCTTCCGCCGATTGCATGGTCGCCATCTCGCCCTCGGTGGTTGTAGCCATCTCACCCCAAGGCAAGTGGATGTTTGAGAATTTCCCCAGTCCTTCGGTGCGTGAGCCGTACCCGGGCTATGTGGTGGAGTTGCTCGCTGCACTTGGTCCAGTGGCGCCCCACGATCGTCCTTGCCTGCTGCTCTATGCCGAGCGCGATATCCCCGCCATTCTCGATGGTGCACAGGGACTAAAGGCGAGTCTTTCGAAGTCCGAATTGCGCTATGTCACAAACTACCTGCACGCCGAGGTTCAGCATGACAATGGCTTTATCCGTTACCTGCCGCGCTGGTTCAACCATATGGACCTTAAGTTGAACTACGAAGTGCTGGCCGTCACTACCGGCTGGCTGAACCAACGCTGGGGCAAGACCCAGGTTGCGTAGCAGCTGCAGAAAGAGTCGGGTCTTGACGCTGTTTTGAAGGGGCGCGGCTTCAGCCGCGCCGTGGTATCGCAAAATCAACGGCGGCTTTAGCCGCTGAGGCGCCACCTAGTTAGACAGACTTTTCCGTAGCCTGCGAGGAGCCGCTCCCGCGTGGGACATTGATGGAATGAAGGAGTCAAAACGATGAAGTGGGAATATTTTGATCGGATGGTAGTTTTCAGCGAGAGCGAAGAGGGTATGGTCAGCGGCCTGGATTCGTGGATCAACGGCGCCGGCGCCGACGGCTGGGAACTGGTCAGCTCGGTCCCGTTGATCGCCCCCAACAAGGACGGCGTCGCCTACGGCACCATCGGTATCCACATGGTGTTCAAACGGCCGCACGCCGCACCGGCGGAAGCCTGAGCCAGCTATGTCTGACTTGCGCGGACGGGCCTTGATTGAGAGCCGCTTCGGAAAGCTGGGTTCCGGCCAGAAGTCGGTTGTGATCGGGGACGCGGAGTACGATCTTCCGACTCTGCTCGCTCGCATGGATCTTAAATTCGAAGACAGCTGGCCGATTGATGTCCAGGCGTTATCGGAAAATTGCTTTTGCGTCCGCTACTACGATGGACAGGACCAGCGCATTGTGGCCCACGAGTTCGACGCCAGCTTCGCGTTCATCGCTGAAACGCGCGGCCATATTGCCGAGTGGATCGGCGAGGAAGCCTATTACGAGTGGTTTGGAAGCATGTCTCGTCGTCCGCCAATCCCCGGCGCCGACGTTTAAGTTAATTAGAGTAGAACTTGTTTCATAAATGGTCTTGGGAAGGGCACGGCCGGGAACTCCAGCAGGCTCGGCTTTGGGAGCGGAAGCGGTGATCATAGCCGCGAAGCGGCGTAAGAATGCAGCCCACGGCGCAAGCCGTGGGTCTCTTAGCTCCTCTGCTCTGACCATGTCACGATGAATACGCCGCGAGACCGGGACCTAATCGAGCGCCGCTTTGGGCCGCTGGGCAGCGGCGCCCAAAGCCTCGCCATCCGTGGAGTGAATTATTCGCTCGCGCAGTTGCTCTCCCAAATTGGCGCGGAGTTCGACGATAGCAAGCCCATTGATGCGCTCGCCTTGCCGGAAGAACGCTATGTTCTCCGCTATATTGACGGCCAAGACCAGCGCGTTGTCGCCGCCGAGTTTGACGCCGACTTTCGTTTGCTCAGCGAACTGCGGGCCAGCCTCTCGGAGTGGGAAGGCGACGACTCAAACTTGGCCTACTACAGCGGACACTAAAATGAATCGGGCAAACCCATTAGAAGCGGTTCCAAGAAACAGTTTTGGGAAGGGCACGGCTTCAGCCGTGCCGCAGGGCCTCACAACATTCGGGCTTTAGCCCCTGAGGGCCGCCTTCTTCGCCCTCTGAGTAGATTTTTGAAACCAGACAGGAGCCATCCATGAAAGATACGTTGCAGCCCGGCCTCACCTTTGAGTTCAAGTTCCGAGTGCCCGAAAACAAGACCGTCCCCTACATCTACCCGGAATCTCCGGAATTCCAATTGATGCCCAAGGTCCTGGCCACCGGCTACATGGTGGGGCTGTTGGAGTGGGCCTGTCTGCGGGCCATCATTCCTCATCTCGATTGGCCGAACGAGCAGACCGTCGGCACGCTGGTCAACTTCACTCACTCTGCCGCGACGCCACCGGGACTGACCGTGACCGTCCGCGGAAAACTCGAGAAGGTCGAAGGCCGCAAGCTCAGCTTCTCAGTCGTGGCCGACGACGGCATCGACAAGATCTCCGAAGGCACGCACGAGCGCTTCGTTATCGACGCCGCCAAGTTCAACAGCAAGCTGGCTGAGAAGGTCGCGCGCGCCGCCAGCGCGTGAGCCCGCGAAAGAGATAACGCGAGAGCACCGTCCACGGACCGGCATCAACCTTCCAAGGCCATCTCACTGGAATGTCCTTTGCGTTCGTACGGTACGTACACTGGTTCCCAGATATTTGCTTCTAGTTCGCGATCCAGGCTATCTTCGCCGGCAATCCGAGACTGGCCCTCTTGAATCGCCTGCCTGCCCACGGCCTGCGCGATCGAGCGACTGAGCTGACGCGACTCCGAAAGTGATGGCAGAAGGCTCGCCTTCTTATCCTTTTGTGTGGGGGCAAGACGTAACAATTCCTTAGCCGCGGCCATCATCATCGTATCGGTGACGCGTTTGGCTTTGGAGGCAATGATCCCGAGAGCAAGCCCAGGAAATATGTACGAGTTGTTGGTCTGGTCGATCCGAACCTTCTTCCCCCAAATACTCACCGGTTCGAACGGACTTCCGGTACCGATCAGCGCCCGTCCTTCGGTCCAATCCACCAAGTCCTGAGGGGCCGCTTCGCTGCGCGAGGTGGGGTTCGAAAGCGGGAAGATGACGGGTCGAATTGTGTGCTTGGCCATTTCGCGCACTGCATCCTCGGTGAAGGCTCCACCTTGACCAGACACTCCGATTAGCACCGAAGGCTTGGCATGGCGGATCACATCCAGCAATGTGATGTCTCCATTCGGTTGTCTCCAACCCCGCACTTCCTGTTCTTTGCGCGCGTAGGGTAGCTGCTCGGGCCGCACATCCTTTCCATTTTCCGTAACCAGGCCGTAGCGATCGATGGCGCAGAAGCGATCGCGAGCTTCCTGTTCCGAGAGGCCTTTTTCCCGCATGAACTGCGTCAACAGGGTGGTGATGCCTACGCCCGCGGTTCCGAAGCCAAACACAACGATTTTCTGTTGCTCGAGTGGCACCCCCGTGACGTTGATCGCCGAGAGTAGCGCCGCCGTCGCTACCGCCGCCGTGCCTTGAATATCATCGTTAAAAGTGCACAGTTGGTTCTTGTAACGAGCCAGAAGTCGAGCCGCATTCGAGCCGGCAAAGTCCTCCCATTGCAAAAGAACTTGCGGCCAGCGCTTCTTCACACTGTTGACAAAAACATCTACGAAAGCGTCATACTCTTCGCCGCGAACCCGATGATGCCTCCATCCGATGTAAATCGGACTCTTCAACCTTTCTTCGTTGTCCGTCCCCACATCGAGCAAAACCGGAAGACAATGCTCCGGATGAATCCCGCCGAGCGCAGTGTAGAGGGCCATCTTCCCGATTGGGATGCCCATGCCTCCTGCACCCTGATCGCCAAGTCCCAGGATTCGTTCGCCATCGCTGACTACGATGCATTTCACACCGTCGTAACGGGAATGGCTCAGGATCTGGCTGATACGATCTTTATTCGAATAGCTGAGGAACAAACCTCGTGGCTTTCTCCATATCTCACTGAAGCGCTGGCAACCCTCGCCCACAGTTGGCGTGTATACCAATGGGAGCATCTCTTCGATGTTGCGCACCAGGAGCGCATAGAAGAGCGTCTCGTTCATATTTTGTAGTTCGCGGAGAAAGCTGTATTTATGGAAGGCGTTCGGCTGCTCCCGGAATGCCTGCATCCGGCGCTCCATCTGTTCTTCCATACTGCCGACATGCGGTGGCAATAGACCGTGCAGGCCAAATACATCGCGTTCGTGGTCCGAGAAAGCTGTTCCCTTATTGAGACGCGGAGAATTGAGCAGTGCAAATCCCGAAAGAGAAACCTGGTAAGCCTTGTTGCTTGCTGTCCGCTGTAATCGCTCGTTCATTTCCATCCCCTTCCAAATCGGGGTTGGCTGATTCCCGCCATGTCAGTGCCAGTTTACTTCTCTCACTGCTGCTCGCGCACGTTCGGCAGCCAGCGCAGCATGTGATGCTGAAGTTTGGTCACCACCCAGTTCAGCAGGATCCCGATCGTGCCGGCAATCATGATGGCCCCGTAGGTTTCCGGGATCCGGTAGCTGGACTGGTAAAGATAGATGCCGCGCCCCAATCCGCGTTCTCCCAGGCCGATGAACATTTCCACCGCCACCACCAGCACCAGGGAGTAGGAAACTGCCGTCCGTATGCCATCGAAGATGCTGGGCAGGGCCTCGTAGAAGAGCACCTCGGAAACCGTCTCCAGGGAGTTCAGGTTTAACAACCGGGCTTGGTAGAGGCGGGGTTGATTGGCCAGGGCGGCGCCCGAAACCGCATTCACCAGGATCACCAGCAGGCTGGGATAGGCGGCCAGCGCCACCATCGACTTTTCTCCGACTCCGGCCACGATCAGGAATAAAGGGAACAGCGCCGAAGCGGGAATGGAGCGCAGCGCGTGCAACGGCCCTTCGACCACCTTGTAGGCGCGCGGGTGATAACCCAGAAACAAGCCCGCGGGGATTCCGAACACGCAGGCCACCACCAAAGCCGCCAGCACACGGCCCAGGGTCAAGCCGATATCCGCCAGGAGTCTCTCGCGGAGCATGCCCGGCACCGCGCGAACTACGTTCCAGGGCGCCGGTAGAATGATGGGATCCACCAGGCGCAGCGCGGCGACGATGGCCCACACTCCAAGCAGGCCGCCCACGAACGACAGCCCGCGCCAATTTCTCCTAAACCAATCCATCCCTAGACCAATCCGTCTCTGACAGCCCGTGGTGCAAGTAAGATTCGTATCAGGGTATGCCTTTAGGCATACCGCAAGTGCCGTGTTATGAGAGCGCCTTTAGGCGCTGCTCGTGGGCGCTAAAGTTTCACCACAGGCTGCTAAACCAATCCATCGCGGATTCCGTTAATCAGGGCCTGCTGCATGGCGTCGTAATCGGGCGTGTTCTCGTCTCGGGGAAAGCCCAGGTGGAAGTCGAGATCGGACATCACCTGCACTGGCCGTTTGGCGATGATGATGCACCGCATGCCCAGGGCCAGCGCATCCGAGACATTATGGGTAATCAGGACTAGCGTCATCCGGTCGGTGAGCGCAAGCTCGTGCAACGCCGCTGTGATCTCCGCTTTGACCTTGCCGTCCAGAGCCGAGAAGGGTTCATCCAGAATCACTAGTTTCGGTTTCCAGGAGAGGCACCGGGAAAGCGCCAGCCGCTGCAGCTCGCCTCCGGAAAGCTGCGCTGGATATACATCGGAAAGCGCGCTCAGCCGGAACAAGTTCATCAGGTAGCAGATGCGGTCGCGGCGCTCGCGGCCTTCCCACCTCAGTTTCTGCAGAGGATAGCGCACGTTTTCCACCACCGTCTGCCAGGGAAAAACACCATTCATCGGATTCTGGTCCACGTACACCAGGTCCGACGGCCGGGTCAAATCCGGGGAACGCCGCACGATTCCTTTTTGTGGCATGGCGATCCCGGCCATGATGCGGCCGAGCGTACTCTTACCGGCGCCGCTGGCGCCCATGATGGTCACAATCGAACCCTGCTCGATGCGTAACGAGAAATCCTTGTACAACGCCCCATTGACGCCGTTCAAGCGGGCGGCATAGGAAAAATCGATGTCTTCCAGTTCTAGTGCGCTACGATTGGAAAGCGCCGGACCGCTCATCGGGTGGGATCCACCAGTCTATGGGCGTCGATTCGTTCCGGGATCTCGCCCGTTTGGTAAAGCAGGTCAATGAACTGCTGAAGGTTGGCGATATCAACCTGGTTCGACAGCGTGACGTCGGCGACATTCACCCGGGAGGCGACTTCCGGCGGCAGCTTGATGTACTTGGTCAGCAGGGCGCGCGATTCGGCCGGGCGTGCTGCCATGTAGTCCACTCCCTGCTGCAAGGCGCGCACCGCGCCGGCCGCCGCCTGCGGATGCTTGCGCTCGAACTCTCGCGAGATCACCGAGGCGCCAATCGGGCACGGATTGAGCAAATCGGCATACACCGACCCGAAAAGCTGGCGATAGCCGCCGTGAACCAGGGCGGTCGTGGTGACTGGCTCGTAGGCAAAAAGCGCGTCCACCGCGCCCGATTCGAGGCTGGAGATCTGGGCCTGCGGCGGCAATTGCACCATCGCAACGCTGGCCGGATCGACGCCGTGCTTCTTGAAGAACGCGCTCAGCATGTGACTGGGCGCGGTGCCGGGAAACACTCCAATCTTCTTCCCCCGTAACCCCTCGATGGCATGGAGCGGAGAAGTCTGCTTCACAATGATCTTGTCGAGCGCGTTGGCGTCGTTCATGCGGCTGTGCGAGAAAATGCGCACCCGCCCGGGGCTTTGGATTTCCAGGTGAATGATCGGTACCAGCGACGTGGCCGGCAAAATATCGGCTTGCCCGGCGACCATGGCGTTCACCAGGTCGTTACTGCTGCCGAGCGCGAGGGCTTTCAACCGCAGATTCTCTTTGTCGAACAGTCCCTGTTCCTGGGCAACGAATACGGGCAAGCTTGGGATGATCTGCAAATAAGCCACCCGCACTTCGGCGCGATCCTCATGAGCCCGCTGGCAGGATCCAAGAAGCCCCGCCAGGAAAACCGCCGCCCCGATCACCACGAGTCTGGACCGCATAGTTCACCGTCCGGCGACCAACGAAAATGCCGTCCCGGAGCACATGCTCCTTGCCCCTGGACGCCGCTACAGTCCGAGCGCTCCGTTCCGCTCCCATTCTACAGCGTGTTTCTATAGATAGCTCTTTGAAGGGGCGCGGCTTCAGCCGCGCCGTTTCGAGCCACATGAATGGGGGCTTCAGCCCCTGAGGGAACAGCCTACGTCCCCTAAAATCCATATATGAAACACATTCTAGCCTCGCGGCAGATCACAAATCGACCAGAAAGAATGAGGCTGGGGAGCAAGACACCTGCCTTCCAAATCGCACCAGACCGGCACCCTGTTTTCCCGGTTGCGCAATGACTGGACTCGTAATACGCTGCGCTCGATCGGCAATTCAGCCCATCCTCACTAAGGAGCAGAGCCATGCCAAGCGAGTCCAGGCCATCCGGCGATCAGACGCCCGCAACCGCGGGGTCCGCCACGGCCGCAGACGCTCAAATCATTCTCCACTTGTACGATCTGCGACGCGACCGGGAGATGCGAAAAGCCCGGCACTTTATCTCAGCCGAGATTTGGCCGGAAAGCGCCGAAGAGGTATTGCGCATCGCACGGGACTATCCCAGCCCGGAGAACACCTGGTTGCGCCAAGTCACCAGCTACTGGGAAATGGCTGCCTCATTCGTGTTGCGCGGCGCGTTGCATGAGGGTCTTTTCTTCGATGCCAGCGGCGAGATGTACTGCGTCTATGCCAAATTCAAGCCTTTTCTCGCCGAGATCCGCCAAAAGCTCCCCTACTTCCTGCTCACGGTGGAGAAAGTTGTCATGAACTCGCCCGAGGGCCGGAAGCGGTTGGAGCGGCTTGAAAAACGCCTCGCCCGGCGCAAGCAGAAACTGGCGGAGCGCCGTGCGGCTCTGGTTGGGACATCTGCCGGGTTCAACTAACCCGGGCAAACTCCCTGAGCTTCGGGGGGGCACCATCATGCTCGCGAGGACGCCGGCTTAGGAGGTGCGCTGTTGGGCGTTTCCTTATATCGTGACACGATATTTCGTCGTTGACAAAGGCGCTTTCCTGGCCGATAATCTACTCTGTTGTGGGATGAGCTGCTAGCGCAGCTTGCTTCCTCGCTCCGAGTCATTTTTCTCCTCTACTTTTTTCCCGGCCTCGTGCTTAATCATTGCAACCAATAAGCGTTTTCGAGCACGTCTGGAATTGTTAACGCGGGGTTATCCGTGGAATGACAGTTCAGGTTAGGAGGAGATTCATGAAAAACTCAGGCGGTCTGACGATTTCGATCTGTATCGGGATTCTGGTCCTTGCTGCGCCGCTGTCGGCTTGGGGACAGGGCGGGAACCCGCCCGCCAGTACCAAGGAAAGCAAGCAGACCTCGGGCCATGGTTATACGGCGGTGGAGCAGACCTACGCCGGGAATGTCGACCAACAAATCAAGACTCTGCATGACCAAGGCCGAGAGGCTGCGTTAAAGGGAGATGCCAGCTTTTTTGAGAAGCGCCTGGCTAATACCTACTTCGGAATCGGGGGGAATGGACGCTTGCGGACGAAGGCGGACGTGCTTCAGGATCTCAAGTCGGGTGGCATCAAGTACGAATCGATTGACGAACGCGACGTGAAGATCAACACCTACGGGGACACGGTAGTCCTGAACTCAATTGCCTCAGTCAAACTGACTATGAATGGCAAGCCTGTGAATGGGGACTATCGGGCAACCTTTGTGTACGTGAAGCACGGAGGCAAGTGGGAGGAAGTCGCGTTCCAGTCAACGCCGGTGACGGCAGAGAGCCGATGAGTTGCAATTGACCGCTACACGGTAGGGCTGGTTTCAAAAATCGGCTTTGGGCAGGGCACGGCTTTTGAGCCGTGCCGCCGAGACCCGCGAAGAATGCGGGCTTTGGCCCTGAGGGTCAGCCTTCTGAACCCTCAAAAAGACTTTTGAAACCAGTTCTAGCGATCCGTTTCGGTGGAATTCGGCGGCGTCGTGAATCGCGATTTGGACGGGACTGAGCCAGCAGCGTGCGCTTTCCCCAAACACACAAGGGGGAAAAAAGGACACCCGGTCGGCTCCCACCGCCTAATCCCGGCATGTCGCGGCTTTCCGGATGTCCTCTCGCCCTTTTGCTAGCCGTGGAAACGTGCGCCGACCGAAAGGACCGGGCACGTTGCCTCGCAGACCACGTTATACGCGACGCCGGCGCCCAGCTGTTTGGTCAATGCCGCTGGCCGCTTTACCCCGAGCACGATCATGTCGGTACTCTGGGCAGCAATTTTTACGATCGTCTCTGCTGGAGGACCAAATTGCACCATGTACTCGGGCTCATGCCAAAGCTGTGTGCCTTCAGGAACCAGAGCGCGGAGCTGCTTCTCGGTGGAAGCTGCGACCTCGCCCGGATCGAGCCATGGCCGGGTGCCGGGTTCCGGCTCGGGTAATGGGACACCAGTTTCTGGCGCCACATGCAGCAGGGTTAGACGAGCCCGATTCTCCTCGGCCAAGGATATGGCGTAGGGCAGACCGTGCACCGACTCTGGCCCGAAGTCGGTGGCATACAGGATGTGCCGCAGGTTGCCTTCGGCAGGCCAGCGGGTGGCATGCGGACCCACGGTGAGCACGGGGCACTCGGCATTGCGAAAGACCTCTTCCGCCACCGAGCCCAGCAGCAGCTTTTGCAGTCCCTTGCGGCCGCAGGTGCCAATCACGATGAGATCGATCTCATACTTCCGGACCAACTTCGAGAGCACTTCCGCAACTTCGCCCTCTTCGATCAGCTCCTTGTGTCGAACACCTTTGAACGACTCCAAGCCCACCAAGGCAGCCAGCTGTTGTTCGGCCAACAACCTGATTTGCTCCGGATCGGGCTCCGCCGCTTCGACAAACGGCAGGCGCGGCAGCACGTTCACCGAGTACACCCCGGCATTGTAGCCGTGAGCCAGGTTGAGGGCATAAGACAGAGCTGATTGCGCGGATGGCGTGAAGTCCGTGGCAAACAGGATGTTTTGCAGTTTAACGCGGGTTGGAGCAGTTAAGGTTGGCATGACAAACCTCCTTCTGAAGCCGGAGGCACGAATGCCGGTCATTCTGTCAGACACCGCCGCCTTCCGCCTTCGATGTTGCCTGCAGGCATTCGGAGTGTGGATACCCCTTCTTGCCTGAGGCCGGGGAGAAACATCACGTGACACCCCGATAGCCGAGGGTCACTCTGCCAGTTCCTCTTCCATCTCTTGCGTGACCGCGGAATTGAATTCCGCCACTGGCGTGTGCGCCGCGACATACTCCGTCTGGCACGCTGTGCAGCGTACGCCTGTGTCGTAGATTTCCCAGGTTCGATTACCGCAGCTGCAGGTATATAGGTCAGCCATAAAATACCTCCTCCAGAATGTGACGCCCTTCACCACTATCGAAGCAGACTAATCTGCTCACGATGGATGACGGGTAAACGGATGGGTACCTTGAGCGCCATGCCTCTACCTCTGAGGTGGAACTCACAAATTGGCTGATGGTGGGGGGCCACAGAACATTGCGGCCAATGCAGGGGTGTCTTTTCGCCGCTGCAGTGTTCAGGCGGGACAGTATCTTCTCGCTGCTCGCTCAGTACAAATTATACTCACTTCCAGTACTCATTTCCAGTCCCGTGCGGCCAATCATTGAAACAGGTGTCCTACTCCACTGGATGCCTGCGATTGCGGCCCTGCTCCGGGCAAATGCGGCTATGTTGCCCAGGTGTCGTCGCCGTAATTTTTCCATACATACTTGTTCTGGCACGCGGTGGAGCAGAAATGCACCGCATTCTTTTCACCGGCGCGTTTCTCGTCCCATTTGCCGAGCAGGGTAATGGCATACTTCATGACCCTCCCCGCTCCTGCGCCTTCGAAGCCCAGCAGCCAATCTTGGTCATCGCCCTTCCGCTTGCCGCACAATTTGCAAAGGAATTCCATGGTGACAGCTCCACCCACCACAAGTAGTTTGCTCCCTCGGAAGCAGAAATGTCAGTGACTCTGGCAGCTTCCCATTCTTGGGGCTGTCCCCGCATTCTTGCGGCACGGCTGGATCCCTCCCCGGCCCCTTGATCTGGCTGCCCACCATCCCGCATCAACCAGGGTACCAGAGGCCTGCTCTGTTATCTTGATGAGGCGGAGGCTGAGATTCGCGACCCGCCTCCGAAACCCTCAGTTCCGCGATCTCTCACGTATGCCGATCTCGATCTGTCATGTGGTGGGCGCGCGGCCCAATTTCATGAAGGCGGCGCCCCTCATCCGTGCCCTGGCCGGATATCCCTCCGTGCGCCAGATCCTGGTTCACACCGGACAGCATTACGACCTCAATATGTCCGACGTCTTCTTCCAGCAGTTGGCGATGCCCGCGCCCAACTTCAACCTGCAGGCCGGCTCGGGCACGCACGCGCAGCAGACCGCCGCCATCATCCGCGACTTCGAGCCCGTGGTAGCGGACAGGAAGCCGTCGCTGGTCGTGGTCTATGGCGACGTGAATTCGACCATCGCCGCGGCGCTGGTGTGCGCCAAACTCGGCATCCCCGTGGCTCACGTGGAAGCCGGACTGCGCTCGTTCGACCGCAGTATGCCGGAGGAGATCAACCGCGTGCTGACCGATCAGATCTCCGATCTGCTGTTCACTCCCTCCGCCGACGGAAACCGGAACCTCGCCCGCGAAGGCGTTCCCGCCGAGCGCATTCACCTGGTCGGCAACGTCATGATCGACACGCTGGTTCGCATGTTGCCGCACGCCCGGCTTCCGGAAGTGGATCTTCCACCGAGCTACGTTCTCGTGACCCTGCACCGGCCGTCGAATGTGGACGACTTGCCCTGGCTCGACGAGATGCTCCGAACGCTCGCCGACTTGAGCGCTCAGACGCCGGTTCTGTTTCCGGTACATCCCCGGACAGCGAAAGCGCTGGAAGAGAGTCGTTGTAGAGACGCAGCTTGCTGCGTCTCCTCCGCGGGAAAACTTGGCGCTGGGCGGCTGCGCCTGATGGAACCGCAGCCCTACATGCAATTCCTGGCCCTGCAGCAGAAGGCGGCGCTGGTCATCACCGACTCCGGAGGCATCCAGGAAGAAACGACCTTCCTGGGCGTTCCTTGCCTTACCGTGCGCGAGAACACGGAGCGCCCCGTGACCGTAGAATGCGGCACCAACGTTCTGGTTGGGCGCGACCTAGACCTTCTCCGTGAGGCCGCTCAGCGCGTCTTGCGCGGCGAGAGAAAAGCCGGCCGAATCCCGCCCCTCTGGGACGGCCACGCCGCCGAGCGCATCGCCGAAATCGTCGTGAGCCGCGAGTAGCGAGTCATTGTTGGTGGGCTGTTAACCGATCACCCCCTCCCCCCTCCCCCCTCCCCCCTCCCCCCTCGATCTTTTAGAATCAAAGGCTTAGCGTGGATTTGGCGCATGATTCCGGGCCAAGTTTTTGACTTGAAGGGACTTACGGCCAAAATCTAGAGCGCAAAGGAGTTAGTTGGTGCTCTTGACCCCATGCCATCCCGAGCGGAGAGCGACCCACGAATCGCGCCCGCATATTGGCTATAGTCTGGTTAGAATTATTATCTTTTTGAGTGGGATTGTCTGTGAGGCGCGTCACGAGGCGAATGTGACAATTAAGTCCCACATCGGGAAAAGCGCGAAGCATGAGGCAATGCATCCAACGTCTCGAGAAAGCGCGAGACGTGGGGCTACCCGGCAAGCCATGGATAGAAGTTGGACCCCTCCTCGATAGCAGCCGCGAAGCGGCGTCAGATTGCAGCCCACGGCGCAAGCCGTGGGTAGAAGTTGGAAAACAAGCGAGCCCCAACGGGGCGAAAGAGGCAACCTAATCCCAGATGTAGCGCTCGTCGTATGGGATCTTGTTCTTCTGGAGAAAGGCGGCAAACTCCTGCTGAAACGAGCGCTTCCGGTGGTGCTCCTCTTGGGTCGCGATGTATCTGGCCACCGCCGCGACGTTCGACTCGCTCACGCTGAACACTCCGTATCCCGTCTGCCAGGCAAAATCGGATTTCCATTTTCGGCGCGCCCAGCGGGAGGAGTTCGCCTTGACCACGCGTACCACCTCCGCTGCCGAATGCACGGGGCGAATGCGCAGCAGCATGTGAACGTGATCGGTGGTGCCATTGATGATGCGTGCCCTGCATTTCGCGGATGATCCCTCCGAGGTAGGCGAAAAGATCGGAGCGGATTTTGGCGGTGATCAGAGGCCGGCGCCCCTTGGTGCTGAAGATCAGGTGGACCACGACATTGCCGGACGTGTGTGCCAAGCGCTTTCGCCCCTCACGGGGCTCGCTCGTTCTCTGCTT
>JBAVUO010000041.1:0-22658 GCA_049696815.1 Terriglobales bacterium
GGCTGTTGAAAAAGGAACCGAAGCAGTAATTTCATTGAATTTCAGCGCCTTCGGCGGACGAACATTCAACAACTTACGAGCGAACTCCGTTGTTGAAACGCCCTGAAGAGAGTTTTTCAACAGCCACGCCTGTTAACAACAGTTACCTCCGGATTGCCCGTGACTCGGCGCGACCGCGCGGCGAGCTAGAGTTGCGATCAAGTCCCCTCCATGCGTAGCCGAAGACCGCGGGTCCGTGGTGTGCGTGGGTTGGGAAGATCACTGGGGATAAAGGACTGGAGTCGCCCCGCATACTCCACCTTTTTCTTTGTTGTCGGTCGGCTCGTTCAGGCTTCCAAGTTCATCTTGCGCAGCAGGGCCGCGAAGCGTGGGTCCGCCCGGAGAGGATCGAAGTGCGCGTAGCTGAGGATCGGCATCATGTTCTGGTCGCGCTCTTCGACAGCGCGATCGAACCACTCGAAGACGGCGTCGATTTCCCCGAGGCCGAGATGTACATGGGCGAAGTTCGTTGGAAGAATGTAACGTTCGGATCGTTGCAATTGCTCCAGCACGGCGCGAGCTTCGGCTTTCCTCCCGCACACCCCCAAGGCAAAGCCGAGCCATGCGAGAACGTGCTCCGCTCCGGGTGCCAGTTCGACTGCCCTCCGGTGCCCAGCGATGGCTTTCTCAGCGAAGTCCGGCCTCACATTCCCGCGGATGGATTCCTCGAAGTACTTCTGTCGGTATGCGATACCGGTGATGAAGGGCGGCCAGCACGAGTTCGGCTCCAGTCCGAACAGGACCTGGGCTTCGTCGATGGCGCGGTCGTACTCTTGAGCGAGGAGCAGCATGATTCCGAGCCAGCAGCGCGTGAGGCCGGCCAAGGGATCCGATTCGAGGGCGCCCTCGAGTTCGGTGACGGCTTCGTCGATCCGATTGTGCGGCATCAGAATCACGAGGGCATAGCAGAACCTCACGAACGGCGAGGTGCGATTGAGTTCGAGCGCCTTCGCCATCTCCCGCTCGGCGGCCGGCCAGTCGTAGTCGAGCTGCTTGTGGTATTCGGCGAGCACCGCGTGCGCTTCGGCCAGCGTGTCGTCGATTTCTACCGCCCGTAGCGCGTAGGGAAAGCCAATCGCATACGCATCTATGGGGCGCATGTAACCCGTGTACCCCAGCCACGAGTAGAGATTGGCCAGCGCCATGTGAGCCAGTGCGAACTCGGGGTCGCGTCCAATCGCGTCCTCGAAGTGCTGCCTGGCTTTTGCCATCTCTTCGAGAATCAGCCTCTCCGCCACGTACCGTCCTTGAATGTAGTCGTTATACGCCGCGAGGTTCCCGGTGGGCTGCCTCCTGCTGCGAGCCCAGGTCAAACGCCCGCGGACTTCCTCGGCGACCCCGGGGGCGTCGATGTGCGTGGCAATGTCTTGTGCGACGGAGCGCAGCATTTGGAAGATATCGCGCTGTTCCGCCTCGTATCCTCGGGCAAACAGGTGCGCCTGATCGCTGGTCTGGATGAGCTGCACGTTGATGGTAGTGCGATCTTTATCGCGCCGGAGGCCGCCTTCCACCACGTAATTCGCATTCAACTCGCGGCCGATGCGGTCCACATCCTTGTGACTACCCTTGTAGCGCATAGCCGTAGTGCGAGCAATCACCGCCAATTGCTCCGGCGCTAGGCTGGCCAGTACGGTGATGATCTCGTCGGTCATCGCATCGCTGAAATATTCCTGCCCGGGATCACCGCTCAGATTTACAAAGGGCAACACCACCAGCCGGGCGCGGCTCGCTCTCGGTTCTGCCGGGGACGGTTCGTAAACATCGGCGATGAAACGATAGCCACGTTTCGGCAAGGTCTCGATGAAACGCGGATGTTCCGCCGAGTCGTTCAGCACCTCGCGCAAGTGGGCGACTACAGCATTCAGGTTGTTTTCGAAATCGACGAAGACTTCGTCGCGCCAGAGCCGACGCCGCAGTTCCTCGCGGGTGACCACCTGTCCAGGGTGTTCGAGAAGCGCCGCCAGCACTTGGAATGATTGCTCGCGGAGCCTAATCCTGATCCCGCGTTTGCGCAGCTCGCCCGAGCCCAGGTCGGCTTCGTAACAGTCGAAGCGTATTACCTCGGAGATCGTCCCATTCTGTGCATGGTTGGTCGGCATCGACGCACCCCGTCGAAACCAGCAACAGCATACGCCATTCAGTCCTGCCGTCAAATAGGCAAGCTGCCTGAAATCAAAAGCTTACTTGCCAAGGTAGATCCAAGAAGCAAGCAAGCCCCACTCTGTTGATCGTATACCCGACGAGGCGCACAATCAGCCGCAATTGAGAGATTTTCCTCAAGAATCGCTCCGGGTCTTCGCAGCAACGGAGTCACGAGAGGTGCCTATGAAATTGCGCACGCTATTCCTTTTCATTGTTGTGATACTCACACTTGGGCCTCTGAGCGCCGGTAAACAGGTGCCTCTGCCTGCCGACTTGCAAGGCGAGTTGGGCGGAGTGCCTTACCGGATCCAGGTTCCCGCAAATTGGAACGGGACGCTACTCGTCTATGCTCACGGATACGGCGAAGCCTACACACCGCCGCTGCTCGCACCCCTGCCAGCCGACGTAGAAACATTGCTTGCACGGGGTTTCGCGCTGGCGGCGTCGCGGTTCGCCGGCTCGGGATGGCAAGTCAAGGAGGGGATGCAGGATACGGTCGCCCTTACTTCAGCCTTTCGCCACATGATCGGTCGCCCGCGATGGACCATTCTTTGGGGGAAATCCATGGGCGGCCTCATGACATTGGGCATGATCGAGAAATTTCCCCACCACTATGACGGCGCAGTCGCTTTGTGCCCCCCTGCGGCAGGTACGCCACGCCGGTTCGACCAAGGGCTCGACGTCGCATTGGCGTATGCCGTTGCGTTCGGATGGAAGCCGGAGTGGGGAACTCCGGGCGACATTCGCGACGATATCAACTTCATGACCGAGGTGTACCCTGACATACTCGCGCAATTGACCCCCGATCAGAAGGGTCGCTGGGAATTTATCCGGTTGGTAAACCGAATCCCAATCGACAGCTATTATGCGCCATCGAATGCCAGAGTCCTGAGTTTGTACTTTGCCATCGCCGTCCGAGCGGAGCTTGAAAGTCGCGCTGGGGGGCCGGTAGCCGAAAACGTTCGTCGGTCGTACTCGCTGACCGATCAGGAAAAGGTGTACTTGAACGGGCTTGGCGTTGATGCCGAAGGATTGCTGGCGGAGATGAACGCGAAGACCACATTCCGATCCGCTCGCAACGCGCGCAAGTACGCCGAGCATTACGTCGATCCTTCCGGTGAAATCAAGAAGCCCGTTCTTACCCTGCACACCGAAGGTGACCCGATCGCTACCCCCAATCACGAGAGCGCATACCGCGTCACCGTAGAACAGGAGGGCAACGGCCACCATCTGATGCAGGAATTTGTGCCGGGTGGGGCGCATTGTACGTTTACTTCGTCGCAGGATATGGCAGGAATTGACGCCATGGTTTATTGGATCAACACCCGGCATCGTCCGGATCCGAGTTTCTTTCCACTAGCACTGGGATTTGATCAGAACTATGTTCCGGAGCCGTGGCCGTGGTTAGAGAATCATGAGCACGATAGAGGCCACTAAGATTACGAGCAGTTGAAAGCCTTTCCGGGGCTTGCCGCACGCACTGCGAACTTGAGGTCCGCAAAACTGCATCGTCCAGGATTTTGAATGATGCTTCACCAAAGAGCACACACGCAGTGCGTGTGCCTCTTTGTGCCCACAATTCGCGATGATTGTGATTCCGCGCGCGGATCGGAGCACGTGGGGGGACACGTGGGGGGTATGTGACCGGCTCTTAGCCTCGATCGTTGGCGTAATCTCGCCATTTCACTCATTGACCCGGTTCTGAGTATAGCCAGCGGGCTTCCTGTGGTGAATTCTCGGCATCTGGAGACGCGGGGCTGACGGGCGCGTTTCGGAGTCAGGTCCGAGTTGTGTCCCGATTATCTGTGACACTGCTTTTGCCTTTCACCAGTTCATCAATCGGCTCTGAATAAAAACGGACCCGCGACGATTTGCGCCCTTTGCTCATCACGATCTGACAGATGCCGATAAGCATGTCGCCATCTACCCTTGCTGTTTCCCAATCCGACTGGCTTGGCTCTAGGCTGGCGTCCGGGTGAGTGTGGATCGTTCCCAGCAATATCATCTTCTCCAGCGGAGCTTCCTCGTCGCGCTGTTCCTCGATCTCTACCGGCTCATACTCGATGGACTCGTTATCACCTTTATGCTTGATCGGGTGGAACGCATAGATGTACGCTTCTCCGCCCTTCACCTGTCCCCAGATCGTCTCCATGTACTCCTTCGGATACCGTCGCAGCGCCCTGCGGCGAAACGAGGACAGTACGTCCTGGGATACGTTGACCTTCATGCCGGGCCTTCGGTTGTTCTCATAGGCTAATCTAGACGAAACCTAATGCTACCTGAAGAAGCCAAGGCAGTGGCGGAGCACCAGCGTCGCCGCTTCAACGAACTGGTCGATGTCTTTGATCGACCACAGCCGCCCGAGGTGATGGCACGCCTCCGGGAGATTGTTGCTTCAGTAGAGCTGCGCCCCGGAGCGGTGGTCCTGGATGTGGGAACGGGAGCCGGGGTCTTGATCCCGTTGATTCAGTTCTACCAGCCATCCACGGTGTGGGCTTGCGACGTGGCGGAAAAGATGTTGCAGCGTGTGCACGACAAATACCCCGCGGTCCGCACTTGCCACACCGACATCGCCTCGCTGGCCTTGGCCCCGAGCAGCGTGGACGCTATCTTCATGAATGGCATGTATGGCAACATCGCAGACAAGTCCGCTGCGTGCGGCAATGCGGCACGCATGCTTCGCTCCGGAGGACGCCTTGTGGTCAGCCATCCCGAAGGCAGGGCCTTCGTTGATCAACTGCGGGTCACCAGCGACCTGTTTATCGAATCCCTTCCCACCAAGAAAGAGTTTGAGGCCCTCCTTAAGCCGCTGGGCTTGGAAGTGATTGCGTATCGGGATGAACCCAAGCTGTATCTGATGGTAGCCCGAAAGATCTGATCCTGGCGTGTGGGGAACTGGCGCTCGCGGGTTCCGTTCCCCCAAGGTGGGTTGCTGTTGAAATATCGCATAGCACTCACAACACGACTGTCCAATGCTCGCTTGGCCACGGGCTGTCCACGCGAGAACTAGCATCCATCATCCCTCTCCCTTGCCCCCTTCCACCCCGGTTGTTAGCATGGAGACTCTGCACTATTCCCAGGAGGCATCATGGCGACCGATACCCTGACCGGCCCGGCAATCATGGGCGGCACGACCAAAACTCGCGTTTTCAAGAACTTCATTGACGGCGAATGGGTCGACTCCGTCACCGGACAGACCTTCGAAGATCGCAACCCCGCCGACACCCGCGAAGTTGTCGCCATCTTCCAGCGATCGAACAAAGCCGACGTCGACGCCGCGGTTGACGCCGCCAAACGCGCCTTCGCCAAGTGGCGCCTGGTTCCCGCCCCGCGCCGCGCCGAGATCGTCTTCCGTGCCGCCGAAATCCTGATCGAGCGCAAGGAAGAGCACGCCCGCGACATGACCCGCGAAATGGGCAAGGTGCTCAAAGAAACGCGCGGCGACGTCCAGGAAGCCATCGACGCTTCCTATTACAACGCCGGCGAAGGCCGCCGCATGTTCGGCCCCACCGTGCCTTCCGAGCTGCCCAACAAGTTCGCCATGGCCGTGCGCCAGCCGATCGGCGTCTGCGGCATGATTACGCCCTGGAACTTTCCCATGGCGATTCCGTCGTGGAAGCTGCTGCCCGCCATCGTCTGCGGCAACGCCTGCGTCATTAAACCGGCGCAGGACACGCCCCTTTCCACCTTCAATCTGGTGCAGGCGCTGACCGATGCCGGCGTACCCAAGGGCGTCATCAACATCGTTACCGGATTCGGCGCCGAAGTCGGGACGCCCCTGACCGAGCACCCGACGGTTCGCGCCATCTCGCTGACCGGATCGTCCGCCGTGGGCCGGATCGTCGGCGCGACCGCCGCCAAGAGCTTCAAACATTGCTCGCTCGAACTCGGCGGGAAAAATCCCATGATTGTGCTCGACGACGCCAACCTCGACCTCGCCATCGAAGGCGGACTCTGGGGCGCCTTCGGCACCACCGGACAGCGTTGCACCGCGACCAGCCGCATTATTGTGCAGAAGGGCGTCTATCACGAATTCATCGAGCACTTTGTCGCTCGCGCCAGAAAACTCAAAGTCGGCAACGGCCTCGACGAAACCGTCGAAATGGGCCCGGCGGTCAATCAAGCCCAGCTCAACACCGACCTCGACTACATCGAGATTGGACAAGCCGAAGGCGCCAAGATGGTTTGTGGCGGCCACCGCCTCGACCAGGGCGGCTATCAGCACGGCTGGTTCCTGGAGCCGACCGTGTTCATCGATGTCGATCCCAAGATGCGCATCGCGCAGGAAGAAATCTTCGGCCCGGTAGTTTCGATCATCCCGTGCGACAACATGGAGCAAGCAATCGAGATCGCCAACAACATCGAGTATGGGCTGTCGTCGGCGTTGTACACGAAAGATGTGAACCGCGCCTTCGCCGCCGTTCGCGACCTGGATGCCGGCATCACCTACATCAATGCTCCGACCATCGGCGCCGAAGTTCACCTGCCCTTCGGCGGCGTAAAGGCCACCGGCAACGGACACCGCGAGGGCGGCATCGGCGCCATTGACTTCTACACCGAGTGGAAAGCGGTGTACGTGGACTACTCCGACAAGCTGCAAAAGGCGCAGATCGATCGGGTGGACTAAAGAACCAGTCGTTCGTTGTTGGTCGTTAGTCGTTAGTCGTTGGTCGTTGGTCGTAGGTCGTTGGTCGTCGGTCGTTGGTCGTCGGTCGTTGGTCGTTAGAACTGGTTTCAAAAATCGGCTTTGGGTAGGGCACGGCCGGGGCCCCCAGCAGGCGCGGGTTTCGCCTGCTGGGGTGGAGGGCTTCAGCCGTGCCGCCAAGAGCCGCCAAAAATGCGGGCTTCAGCCCCCGAGGGTCACCTTTCTTAACCCTCAAAAGTATTTTGGAAACCAGTTCTGGTCGTTGGTCGTTAGTCGTTAGCGAAGAACAAACCTCGAACCGCAGAGAGCGCAGAGTTTTTGATTCCTTTTTTCTCTGCGTACTCTGCGACCTCTGCGGTTAAATGCGGAAGAGGCTGTCGCTGGCGGGCCTGGCGGCGCTGCTGTTCGGCCTCGCGCTCATCTCGGTTCCTGCCGCGCGAGCCCAGTCTGAGCAGCACTCCGGTCGCAAGGTCATTCGGACCCAAAAACCCCGATTATCCCGCAGTCCTAAAACGCAAAGGGATCGGCGGGACCGTTCGCCTGCGCGCCAGGGTGCTTGCGAACGGGACCGTGGCCAACATCGATGTTCTGGGAGGCGACGCGGCTCTCGCCGAGAGCGCAGCCAAGGCCGTGATGACATGGAAATACGCTCCGGCCGCGTCGCCGAGCAACGAGATCGTCACGATCAATTTCAGCGCCCGCTGAACGGAAACTCAGTCCGGACACGATTTTTCCGCCCCTGTCCGGCCAAGTCCAAGCAGGGGTCCAGCAACCTCGGCTGCGGGCTCTTGTACAATCTAGGCGAAAGCGAGCCATCCTCATGCCCGTGACTCAAGCCCACGAAATTGCCCCCGCCGCCCGTCTCGAAAACGTTCACTACGCCATCCGCGACCTGGCTTGCGTGACCGACGAAGTCGCGAGGCAGGGCTACAAGATCCTGCCGCTCAACATCGGCGATCCGCTGAACTTCGACTTCCAGACGCCCGCCCACATGATCGAGGCCGTGTACCAGGCGATGCGCGAGGGCAAGAACGGATACTCGCCTTCCTCCGGCATCAAGCAGGCGCGCGACGCCATTCGCGGCGAGGCGGTGCGCAAAGGCATCACCACGGTCCAGGATATCTTCGTCACCACCGGGGTCAGCGAAACCGTCGATCTCTGCCTGACGGCTCTTCTCAATCCCGGCGATAATGTGCTCACTCCCTGCCCGGATTATCCGCTCTACTCGGCGGTGCTCGCGAAGCTCGGAATCGGCCTCAACACTTACTACCTGAACGAAGACGATGGCTGGCAACCCGATCTCGATGACATCAAGCGCAAGATCACGCCGCGCACCCGCGGCCTCGTTCTCATCAATCCCAACAATCCCACCGGCTCGCTTGCGACGCGCCAGATGCTGGAGCAGATCGCCGAACTGGCCCGCCGGCACAACCTGGTCATCTTTGCCGATGAAATCTACGACAAGCTGATCCTCGATGACGATCCGCACATTGCCATGGCCGCGGTCGCTCCCGACGTGCCCGTCATCACCTTCGGCGGGCTGTCGAAAAACTACCTTGCCCCCGGATGGCGCATCGGATGGGGCATTGCCAGCGGTGAAGCCTCCGTCATCACGCCGTACCTCGAAGGCATCAACAAGCTGTTGCGGGCCCGCCTGTGCGCGAATCATCCTGAACAGTACGCCATCCAAGCCGCGCTGGAAGGTCCGCAGGACCACCTGACCGAAGTCAAGAGCAAGCTGCGGTCGCGCCGCGATCTGACCATGAAGTGGTGCACCAAGACTCCGCGGGTAAGTTGCGTAGCGCCGCGCGGGGCTTTCTACGCCTATCCCAGGCTCGACATACCGGAAGCGGACGAGGTCTTTGTCACCGAGTTGATCCGCCACAAGTACGTGACGGTTGTACACGGCTCCGGCTTCGGCCAGCGCCCCGGCACCAAGCACTTCCGTATCGTGTTCCTGCCCGACGAGAAGACGCTGACGGCGGCCTACGCGGCGATCGGCGACTTCCTGTGCGAGCGGTATCCGTAGTCGTGTGGCGCGGACCTGCCCTGAGCGTAGTCGAAGGGGCCCTCGCCCGCGTCCTGCCGCGCGCCGCCGAGGTCCCGAGGAGCGAGGGACCTGCAGTTTGCCAGCAACCCTGACAAAACAGCAGATCCCCTCTTTGCCGTCGCTCCTTCCCGCAACTTATGGCTAGAACCGGAAGGTCGGCCCGAAGGTCACGCGCAGGTTGTTGCGCGCCCCGTTGTCGAAGTAGATGTCATCCCCGACTTCCATACGCAAGCCGATCGGTCCAAAGAAGCCTTCCACGCCGCCACCGGGGTACAAGGCGAACTTCGAATTGCCGTTGCCCACAGCCCCCAGCGCACTCTTGAATCCTTGCGTCTGGCTCTGGTTGCTGGTGGAAAAGCTGATCAGCCCGACCTTGCCGGTGGCGAAGAGTCGAAACCTCCCCGATCCGGTCTGCAGCTTGGGACCCAGCAGAGCATGCAGAATGTGCGTCTTGGAAGGCACCAACTCCTCGATGACTCCGTTCGAGAACACGTTGCTGTAGCTGCGATCGAAGTCGTAAGCCATTTCACCTTCGATCTGGGCACTGGGCCTCAGGTTGAAAGCCAGGCGGCCGCCCAAACCGGCATAGTTAAGCGTGGGGCTGGAGCGGTCCAGGCGGAAGTAATCCGCGAATGCGCCCACTTCTACATGGTCACCCCCGCCTTTCGCGGCTTGGGCAAATATGAATTTCGGGCTGGCAAAACAAAGAACGAAAACTGCAGACAAAACAACACGCCTCATTCTTACCTCCGTCTCCGGGGTCAGTTGACCATCGTCAGCCGCGCGCCTCGCTGCATGACGGAGTGGCAGAAGCAGGCGGGTGCGGGGCTGTACTGATCTTCGGATGCGCCCCAGTTGAAGGTGGTTGGCTTCGAAATAAAACGAGGAGAATCAGCAACTTCCTGCACGGATTTTCCATCGTCTCGAACCGCGACCGGCCTGACAAAGTTGGGACGATTCTCAAACGATTGGAACTACACCAAGCCGGCGCGAATCAATCCCCGGAATCGACCAGAGCGTGTTTCATAAACAGTTCTTTGAAGGGGCGCGGCTTCAGCCGCGCCGTTTCAGGCCGCAGGAATGCGGGGCTTTAGCCCCCATGGCGACCTGCTTTCCAAAAACCCATCTGCGAAACACGCTCTAGCGAAATGAGACCCCCAGCACGTCTTGCCTCTCGTGAGGTTCAGGATCGAACTTTCGTAACTCCACCTCTGGCCGCCCGTTTCCTATAATTCTGCGAGGAAACTTGCCATGCGTCGAACCATCCTGTCCTTCTTCGTCGTACTCATGACCCTGCCCGCTTGGGGCCAAAGCACCTCGCCCGAAGCCCTCTACGAACGTGGCATGGACGCCATCTCGGGCGCGGGCTTTTCCCGTAACGACCGTGAGGCGCTCGAGTATTTCCGCCGCTCCGCCGGACTCGGCTACGGCCCAGCCCAGGTCGTTCTTGGATATTTGTGCGAGACGGGCACGATTACCGCAGGCAGCCAGAGCGACGCGGTGGACTGGTACCGCAAAGCCGCCAACCAGGGCGACGTTCTGGCCGAGTGGATGCTCGGACGCCGTTACTTCCTAGGCAACGGAGTGCCCCAGGATCTCAGCGCGGCCCAGAAGTGGCTGAAACAAGCGGCCGATCAGAACAATCCCTTCGCTGCTTACTACCTTGGCCGTATCATGGCAGATCGCGACTACGCCAAGGCTCCGGCGCTCTACAAGGTCGCCGCCGACCAGGGACTGCCTCAGGCACAGTATCGTTACGCCAAGACTCTCGCCGACGGGCGCGGCATTGCGCAGGACCGCCTCAACGCCTATGTCTGGTTCGTGGTCGCGCTCGATGCCGGCTACTCTCCCGCCGCGCGGGAACTCTCCGAACTCGACGGCGGGGGTTTCCTCACGCAGGCGCAGATCTCCGAGGCCAAGGGCAAAGCCCGGGAATTAGAGCAGACCGTGATTCGCGCCATCAACGCCCGTGGCTGCACCGGCTGGGACGGAGAGTCCGATGATTTCCCCACGCCGCCCCCACCCAAACTGCAGCGTTTTTGCCGGTAGTTTCCGGCATCCTCCAAAATCCACCGCGACTTGAACGCCAAAGGCTGATGGCTGCTGATCGCTGCTCGAGCAGAGCCGAGTGTGCGGTTAGCGGTTAGCGGTTAGCGGTTAGCCGTCAGCCGTCAGCGGTTAGCCGTCAGCCGTCAGCATCAACCATCACGACAGCCCGCCCAGGGTTAATCCACAGAAATGTCGCATGTTATGATTGCCACCGCGGAGGCCTCATGGCGACTACCTACGACAAGAAGGCCGACCTGGCCGGGCCCGGAATCGGCGATTACACAGAACTCGAACGAGTTCTACCTGCCGACTACCGTTCCCTGATCGATCGGCGCGACACCCAGAAGGCAATTTTTGAAATCAAGCGTTATATCGAAGACAACCTGTGCAAAGAGCTGAACCTGATGATGGTTGAGGTCCCGTTGATCGTTGACGTCGACAGCGGGGTCAACGATATGCTCGACCGCGACGGCTCGCGCACCCCGATCCCGTTCCACATCTCCAACGACCGCGGCAAGAACCCGATCGATGCCCAGGTGGTGCAGGCCGCCACCAAGTGGAAACGCCTCGCGCTGAAACAGTTTGAGTGCAAGCCCGGCCAGGGCATTTGCACCGACATGCGCGCCGTCCGCAAGGACTACTTTCTCGACCACGACCACTCCGCTTATGTCGACCAGTGGGACTGGGAGCGGGCCATCACCGCCGCCGATCGCAACATCGCGTTTCTGAAACAAATCGTGCGCAAAATCTGGAAGGTCCTGGTGGGCGCAGAAAAATTCGCCCAGGATATGTTCCCCGCGCTGAAAGACAAGCGCTTTCCGAACCTGCCCAAGGAGCTCACTTTCCTGCACGCGGAAGAGATTCTCGAAATGTTCCCCGACCTGCCGCGCAAGCAGCGCGAGACCCAGATCCTGCAGAAATATCCAGCGATCTTCATCATTGGAATCGGCTGGAAGCTGGCCGATGGCTATCCGCACGAGAACCGCGCCGCCGACTACGACGATTGGGTCACCGACACCCACGCCGAAACCGGCAAGAACACGCACGGCATCAACGGCGACATCCTGGTCTGGAACTACGTCACCAAGCGCCGCCATGAGCTCAGTTCGATGGGAATCCGGGTGAACGCCGAGACCCTGCGGCAGCAACTCGAGATCTCGAACCTGCTGGGCAATCTCCAGTTCCCCTACCACCAGGCGATCGTCAAAAACGAAGTGCCGCTCTCCGTCGGCGGTGGCATTGGCCAGTCCCGCACCCTGATGCTGTTGCTCAGGAAGGCCCATCTGGGCGAGGTCAGTGTGACGGTGTGGCCGAAGATCCTGAAAGACATCTGCGCGAAGAAGAATATCTTCGTGTTGGAGTAGTCAGGAGTCGGTAGTCGGCGGAAGCTATCTCCTAAATCCGTTTTGAAGGGGCGCGGCTTCAGCCGCGCCGTCCGACGCTCCTAAACATCGGGGCTTTAGCCCCTGAGGGTCGCTTTTCTTAACCCTCAAAAGAAACCAGTTCTAGTCGGGAGCGGCAAGGGACGGGCATTGGGGCCGTCCCTTTTCTTATCGTGCCGTGCCTGCTCGAAGCTCGTAGCTCGCCGCCCGCAGCTCCTACACCATCTCCGTTCCCCACAAATCATGCAGATGCACAATTCCCTGCACGCGCTGATCTCCGTCCACCACAATGAGCGACGTGATTTTCATTTCCTCCATGCGGGCCAGCGCGGTAGCGGCGAATTCCGCGGGGCCGATCGTTTTCGGCGCCCGCGTCATGCAATCCTGCGCCGTGAGGTCGAGCGCGTCTTTGCCGCGATGTTCCAGAAGCCGTCGCAAGTCGCCGTCGCTGATGACGCCCAGCAGCCGGTCACCCTCGACCACCGCGGTCACGCCCAGCTTCTTGCGCGACATTTCGTAGATCACGTCCGGCATTTTCGTATGGGCACTCACCCGCGGAACCGCCTCGCCCGAGTGCATCAGCGACTCCACCCGCGCCAGCCGTTTGCCCAACTTGCCTCCCGGATGCAGGTTGGCGAAGTCTTCTTCCTTGAAGCCGCGCTTTTCCGAAAGCGCCACCGCCAGCGCATCGCCCAGAGCCAACATGGTGGTGGTTGAAGCCGTAGGAGCAAGCCCAAGGGAACACGCTTCCTTGGAAATCGAACAGTCCAGAGCAACATCAGCAGCCGCTGCGAGCGTAGAAGCCCGTGTGGCGCGGGCGCCCTCGCCCGCGGCCTTTCCCGCGAGATCATCACACGTCAAGCTGATCAGCGGAACCTGCAAGCGCTTGATGGTCGCCACCAACTGCAGAATTTCGTCCGTCTCGCCGCTGGCGGAAAGCGCCAGCACGACATCGCCGCGCACGATCATCCCCAGATCGCCGTGCAGCGCTTCGACCGGATGCAAATAGAGCGCGGGCGTCCCGGTCGAGCTCAGGGTCGCGGCAATCTTGCGGGCGATGATCCCGCTTTTGCCCATGCCAGTCACGACCACACGCCCCTGACAGTGGAACATCAGCTCGACCGCGCGACCGTAGTCCTCACCCATCGGCCCAGCCAGCCGGTCAGCCAGCGCCCGCAGCGCCTCGGCCTCGATCCGCACCACGTTTTCGCCCACGTGCTTCATGAAGGGGAAATGTTAGCAGAAGGAGCGGAGCATCGGGTGATCGGGTCATCGCGTCATCTTCAAGCTGCCGACGATCGCCCGATCCCCGCACTGGTGGCGAACAATCGCTATTGCACCAGCAATTCTCCATTGGTGTAATCGCCTGTGGCTGTTGAAGAACTCCTTTCAGGGAATTTCAACGACGGAATTCGTTGGTGAGTTATTGAATGTTCGTTCGCCCGTAGACGCTGGAATTCGCTGAAATTACTGCTTTGGTCTCTTTTTCAACAGCCACGCCTGGTTACGTCAACAGTCGTGAACTCTCTGAATCCGCTACCCTCGAAGGATTGGCGCGCCACCCTCGGCGACGGTCAAGGTTTGATTCGCCGTGGAAGTGGCATCGACAGCGCTCCCCTGCAAGCAAAGTGACAATCCGTTGACAATCCCGTGACATATTGTCTTCTGCGCTCGGATAGGCTTTGTCCCCAGCAAGGGTGCCGGGCTTCCGTCTCTCATAGCTGATCCCCCCAAACAGCTCCCTGGAGGCCGTATGCCGCTTGCTACCAACTCAGGAGTTATGGAGGAGAAATGCACCTGCAACGTTACTCTCGAAGTCCGGCTTTCGTCCGCGTAGCGAGCACGGTACTGGTTCTCTCGTGCCTCGCATCTGGCTTCGCTGCCGCTGAGTCCCCCAGGGACCGCTCACCGCACACCATTACAGTCGTCGCTTCCACTGTCCCTGCAAACGGCGATATAAACCCTTATGGCATCTTCGTCGTTCCGCGCACGGTTGGAAACCTAGTGAAGGGGAACCTCCTCATTAGCAACTTCAACGCCGCGTCCAATGAGCAAGGAACCGGAACTACGATTATGCAGATATCCCCGGGCGGCACGGTCAGCCAGTTCGCCCAGATTGACGCTTCCAGCCTTCCCGGCACTTGCACGGGCGGTGTCGGTCTCACAACCGCGCTGGTTGCGTTGCGCGGTGGCTGGGTGATCGTCGGCAGTTTGCCCACCTCTGATGGCACCTCGGCAACGGCCCAAGCTGGATGTCTGTTGGTCCTGGATTCTTTGGGAAACGTGTCGGAAACAATCTACGGCACGCTGATCAACGGACCTTGGGATATGGCCGTGCTCGACCACTCGACCGCCAACGGCGGCGGTACTGCGGCGCTATTCGTCACCAACGTGCTGAACGGCACCCTCGCAGCCGGCGGGAGCGTCGTGAATCAGGGCACGGTGGTTCGAGTCGATCTCACCCTCTCGAAGTCGGCCCCTCCCTTTGTGGAAGCGATGACCGTAATTGGCTCCGGGTTCGCCGAGCGCACCGACCCGGCAGCGTTGGTGATCGGCCCGACCGGAGTGGCCTTGAGCAAGGACGGCTTCTCACTGTATGTGGCCGACAGTCTCAATAACCGTATCGCCGCGATTCCTTTTCCCATCTCGCGCCAAACGACCGCCCGCACCGGCTCTACGATCACGAAGGGCGGGAGCCTGAACGTTCCGTTAGGCCTGACGGTCGCGCCCAACGGTGACATCCTCACCACGAACGGAGATGACGGGTACATGGTCCAGACCACGCCCGATGGATTGCAAGTTGCGAAGACGCTACTCGATAGCAGTGGCGATCCTCCGGGTTCCGGCGCACTGTTCGGGCTGGTTACGGTCGGGCAGAGTGTCTACTACGTGGACGATGCCACCAACACCCTAAATCTTTTCCACTAAACCAGTCACGACTGAACTAACAACTGCCGGGGACCGCCGCCGCAGCGCTCCCCGGCCTCTTTTTGCCTGCTTTCTCCACCCCGACCAAAAGCTGCTCTCTCGGAAGTTGAGCCTCGCAACGCAGAGCTGGAATCGAAACGCAGAGGACGCCTTGGGAGGATGTTCAGCCTGCCGGGGCGCAACCGTACACAATAGCCGCTGAAAAATCACCTTCTCGCAAAGTAAACGCACCGGTCGTCGCCGTAAGTGACGGGTCGTGAGTGAAAACGCGTGAACCGCATGAAGAAACTGCTGGACCCACCCCCGACCCCAGCAGATGCTGCCTGCAAATAAACACGACTCTTGACTGTCGCAAAATCGCCGTTACACCAACAACCTCACATGGCCCGATCACCCGATCACCAGATCGCCCGCTCAGAAGTGGTCGTCTGCAACTCTTCCCGGACGCTCCAGCGCCCGCTCCTGAATCGCGCGGTCCCACGGCCCGCCCTGCCAGTTGTCTTTCTTGTGCTCCGCCAGCATCCACGCCGGCAGCGTCATGAACAGCCGCCGCCCGAGCGCGTGCACATAGGACTCGTAGAGGACCCGCAGTTCCGCCAGCTTCGCCTCAGCGTCTTCTGCGTGGTTCAGAGTCACGCCATGCTGCGCCACTTGCTTGCGCACCTGATCGAGCCCCGCTCCCGTAAGGCGCTCAGGATCGTGCGGGCTGTACTTCGCGTTGATCACCTGGGCCAAGTCCACCGCGGCGTGCCGCGCCATGGCGAACGTCAGTTTCGCCTGCTCGTCATGCATGCCGTCCACCCCGGTGATAACGAGGGAAGTCACATCCAGCATCACCGTCAACGCGCTCAGCCACGACTGGTTCGAATGCTGCGACCGGAAAAAGACGAGCACGGGATACGAAATATGATTGGCCAGCAGTTCCGCGCACCAGCGCTCCCAGTCGCGGAAGATGCGATCGAGCACGGCCGGATCGGGGCAGCAGCCGAGCCGGCTCAGAAACTCGGTGGCGCTCGGCGGCGACCCGGCGCGCGCATCCAGCAGAGAAATCTCAATCTCCCGCGCCGAAAACGCCGAATACACCACCGGGATATACCCGATCACCACGCCGAGAAAGGCAAACCCCATGCCCGCTTCCATCACCGCCAGCGCCCGGGCTAGGGCGTTAGTGGGCGTGATGTCCCCGTAGCCCAGCGTGAAGAACGTTTCCCCGCTGTGATAGATCAGTTTGCCGAAGGTGATCTTCTCGCCGCCTAACACCAGATGCTCGCCCAGCCCGTATTGCACGCAGGCAAAGCCAAAAATCAGCCCGATCGCCCACAAGGCCAGCAGGAAAATCAGCGACAGCGGCCCAAAATAGCCGAGGAAGTTCTCTCGCCGTGAGGGTTTCCGGATGTGCTCGGCGACTCGCGCCCACGGCACCCACGTGTTGCGGTAAAACCAGGCGGTCAGCCGGAAACTGCGCTGTACCCGTCGCGGCAACACGATCGTCTCAAACGCATCCAGCAGGATGAGGAAGATCAGGCCCAGCCCGGCGATCGTAGCCCACAGGTGCATAGACGTTGGAGATGAGATGTGGCGAGAATGGTAGCAGATTCAGAGAGCGCCGCTACGGCGTCGCGTGCGCCGTCTCGAGCGCCTTCTTCACCGCCAGCAGTTCTTTCAGCACGCCGCGCAGGTGGCGCGAGTCGAGCGCGTTGGCGCCGTCGCTCTTCGCTTCCTTCGGATTGTCGTGGACTTCCATGAACACGCCGTCCACGCCCGCCGCCACCGCCGCTCGGGCCAGCACCGGAATAAACTCCGGCTGCCCGCCGCTCACCGCCGGCTGATCGTCATCGCCGTGCGACGAGGACGGCAGCTGCACCGAGTGGGTAGCGTCAAACACCACCGGAGCGAACTTGCGCATGATGGCCAGCGAGCGCATGTCCACCACCAGATTGTTGTAACCAAAGCTCGAGCCCCGCTCGGTCACGAAGACCTGGCCGTTGCCCGCCTCGCGGCACTTCTCGACCGCGTGCTTCATATCCCAGGGCGAGACGAACTGGCCCTTCTTGATGTTGACCGGCCGCCCGCTGAGCGCCGCGGCCACCACCAGGTCGGTCTGGCGGCAGAGAAACGCCGGGATTTGCAGCACGTCCACAACCGCCGCCACCGCGGAGACGTCGGCGGTCTCATGGACGTCGGTAAGCACGGGGATGTGCACCTCGTCCTTCACCTTCTTCAGGATCCGCAGGCCCTCTTTCATGCCCGGCCCGCGAAAGCTGCGGATCGATGTGCGATTGGCTTTGTCGTACGACGCTTTGAAAATAAACGGCAGATTGAGCGCGCGGGTCACACCCTTGATGATCTCCGCCATGCGCAGCGCGTGATCTTCACTCTCAATCACGCAGGGCCCAGCGATCAGGAACAGATCACCGGAGCCCACGCGGACGTTATCAATTTGAAATGACGAGCTCAAAGCCTTCATCCGCGAGACGCGGCGTGCGCAATGCGAAATAGCAAACAGCGGCTTCACCGCTTCGTACGAGTCCACCACACCCAGACGGGAGCGGCGACCCACCACAGCACGGCGGCCACAATCATGTCGCCCAGATCGTGTTTATGTGATGCTTTGACCACATCGACTATTCCAACCACAAAGAATGGGCTCACTGCCTGCCATGTGGGCATGCGCTTCGCTGATTGAACACCAGCGTTGTAGGCGACTTTGACGCTGTCGAATCCCATCCCGGCCCAAGTTCCTCAAATCTATCACCCAAAATCTAATCCTCGGCGTCTCTGCGGTAGATTCTACCCCCTCCCAACTCGTTCCGGCCGCAGAAACATCTCCACTTCCGCCGCTTCCTTCTGCGCCTTGCGCTTCTGTCCCGACTCGTACGCCGCGCCGACGAACGACTTGAACAGCGGATGCGGCTCCAGTGGTTTCGATTTGAACTCGGGATGGAACTGGCAACCGATAAAGAACGGATGCCCGGGGATCTCGACCATTTCGACATACGTGCCGTCCGGAGTCGCGCCCGAGATCTTCAGCCCGCCCGCCGTCAACGGCTCTTCATACTCGCGGTTGAACTCGTAGCGGTGCCGGTGCCGCTCGCTGATCTCGGTCGCGCCATAGACCCGGTGCGCCAGCGTGCCCGGCTCGATCTTGCACGGCCACGCCCCCAGCCGCATCGTGCCGCCGAGTTCCTCCACGCCGCGCAACTCGCGCAGCTTGTAAATCACGCGGTGCGGCGTCGCCGGATCGAACTCGCTGGAATTGGCCTCGGCCAGTCCACAGACATTGCGCGCAAACTCGATGCACGCCGTCTGCATACCCAGGCAGATCCCGAAATAAGGAACCTGCTTTTCGCGCGCATACCGGATCGCGCTCAGCATGCCCTCGATGCCGCGCTTGCCGAATCCGCCCGGCACCAGGATGCCGTCATAGCCCTCCAGTTGCGCCTCGTAGCTTCTGTCCGCTTCGTCCGCGGGTTCAAGGCCCTCGGCCTCCACCCAATTCAGCTCCAGCTTCAGGTTGTGGGCCAGCGCGCCATGCACCAGCGCCTCTTTCAGTGATTTGTAGGAATCCTCGTACTCCACGTATTTGCCGACGATGCCGATCTTGACCACGTCTTTGGGGTTGTACACCCGCCGGACCAGCTCCTCCCACTGCGACAGGTCGCGATCTTTGGCTTCGAGGTGCAGCCGCCGCATCACCAGCGTATCCACTTCTTCGTGCGCGAACACGATCGGCACTTCATAAATCGACGCCACGTCCTTCGCCGTGATCACCGCTTCTTCTTCCACGTTGCAGAACAGCGCGATCTTCGACTTGATCTCTTTCGATAGGAAGCGGTCGGTGCGGCAGAGCAGGATATCGGGCTGAATTCCGATGCTAAGCAGTTCTTTCACCGAATGCTGTGTCGGCTTGGTCTTAAGTTCCTGCGCGGCGGCGATGAACGGCACCAGGGTGACATGAATGAACAGGGTGTGCTGGCGCCCCAGTTCCTGCCGCATCTGGCGGATGGCCTCCATGAACGGCAGCGACTCAATGTCGCCCACCGTGCCCCCGATCTCCGCGATCAAAACGTCCACGTCCTGCGCCACTTTCTTAGCCGCCGCCTTGATTTCATTGGTCACATGCGGGATGACCTGCACCGTCTTGCCCAGGTAATCGCCGCGGCGCTCTTTGGCGATGATCTGCTCGTAGATCTTGCCCGTGGTCCAGTTGTTGTCGCGGGAAAGCTTGGCGTGGGTGAAGCGCTCGTAGTGGCCCAGGTCGAGATCGGTTTCGGCGCCGTCGTCGGTCACGAAGACTTCGCCGTGCTGGAACGGAGACATGGTTCCCGGATCGACGTTCAGGTAGGGATCGAACTTCATCAGGCTGACCTTAAGGCCGCGGCTCTCCAGCAGGCATCCGATCGAAGCCGCCGCCAGTCCCTTGCCCAAAGAAGACACCACACCGCCGGTCACAAAGATGTACTTCGCCGACATCGCTTCCTCGCTTTGATTTTGATTGGGAGTTTGTGCAGCCAGAGTCCCCAGTGCGCACGTTTGCTGTGCGCGCTCGGGTGGAGGTTGGGGTGCACGATCAATTATGGCAGAGATTTTTCGGGAAGGGAATGTGGAAAAACTGGGTGTCGGTAGCGCTCATATCGGAAAGAGCCTTCCGTGAACTGCATTCACCGGTAGTGCCGTTTGAGTTCTGAGGCATATTCGGCGCCGATCCTTCCGGCATTGTCCTGTAGCCAGGCGCGAAGGCTCGTTTGGCCGGTGGGCAGTTCCTTTGAGACCAGCAGGTTTGCAATCAGTCCGCTGACCTCGTCCTTCGTCAACACTACGTCATGCACCAGTTTGCCAAGAAACCAGGACGCTAAGCCCACGAAGAACGGGGACGTGTGGACGATTCTGCTCTGGCTGCCGACTGTGCTGCGGATGAGTCGCACCAGATCTTCATATTCGTAGGTCTCCGGGCCGACCGCATCCATCACCAGGTTCGCGCGGCCGTGGCCCGCCTCAACTGCGAGCGCAGCCAAGTCCTCCACAAAAATCGGCTGTAACCCGTAGTTGCCTGTACGCGGAATCGCGAAGACTGGAAACCGCCGCAGCAGCCAGGCAATGTTGTTAATCAGGATGTCTTCCGCTCCGAACACAACCGCCGGCCGCAGAATTGCGTAGGACAGAGAGGACGATCGGATCAGTTCTTCAACCGCCGCCTTGCCTTTGAAGTATGGCAGTGGTGAATCGGAAGAAGGGTTGGCGACACTAATATGAACGATCCGCTTCACACCCGCCTGTTCGGCGGCATGAATCAGCGCCTTAGTGTTCTCGACCGCCTTTTCGTGGTTCGCCGCGCCCTGCGCGAAGCGCACCCAATACGTGTTGTAGAGGACCTCCGCCCCCGCCAGGTTGCGGGTCAACTCTTCTGCATTTCGAAAATCGAGGGGAGCGGCCTCGATCGATGCATCACCGCGGGGATGGTTCGTCAGAGTTCGAACTCCTTCACCCATGGCAAGCAAGCGCGCGGCAATGTAACTGCCCGAAAAGCTGAACGCTCCAGTTACTACGTTGCGTGTTCCGCCAGCTTGCTCCATGATCGACTCCTCAGGCTCAACCTTCCAAATCACTCGGCAGCATGGTGGGGCTGAATTGCGCTCCCCGTAGGCTGCCGCCGAATGAATCGGCTGAGCGCCCAGCCAAGCACCACTACGGCACTGAGAAGACCCGCCAAGGCCCATTTCAACTGGGCCGCGACCTCAAGCACAGCAGGGGTCCCTCCCTTGAGCTCAGGGGTGTATTCCATAGCAAAGATCAAGGGAAGAAGGGCAAGGGTCACGTTGGAAAACGCCACCCAGAACGCGGCGCGCTCCCTGGTTCCGCAGAGTTCGACCAGGATGCTATGCAACGGTACCCTGAGGTACGCCACGATGGCGAGAGAGGTGGCCAGAGTTGCCACTAGGCCCATTAGGAATAGAACCGACGGTGTCATGTGCTTTCCTCCATTCGGAATCGGTCGATCTGTCCGACCTGATATGTCAGATACTTCTGTATATACAGAACTACTAAGGCCCAAAAAAACCTCACCGGCCAGTTTTCAGCGACAGCAGCTTGCGAACTGCGCCCCGCGCCTTCACCAGGCGGCTCAAGGTCGAGACCGGAAACTGGCGGATGTCGGTATAGAGCGTCTCCACGTCCGTAAAGAACTCGTAGATCTCCTGCAGCCGCTCCTTCGTGTAAGCATCCTCTGGATTCTCTCCTCGGAGTTCTGAAATACACAGCCGCAGCAGGTCTATCGTGGGGTCGATTTCTCGCCTCTTCCGCTGATCAATAATGATCCGGAACATCTCCCAGACATCTTTGATGGACTCGAAATGTTGCCGCCGGTCCCCCATCTCGTGAACCGTCCGGACCAGCCCCCATCCCTGCAACTCGCGCATGCTGGTGCTGACGTTCGAGCGGGCCACGCTCAGCATCCGGGCAATCTCCTCGGCGGTCAGGGGAGTGGAAGAAACATGCAGCAGCGCATGAACCTGGGCGACCGTTCGATTGATTCCCCAACGTGCCCCCATCTCGCCCCAGTGGAGGATGAACCGTTTCTTCGCTGCGCTCAGTTGCGCCATATCAGTAGTTTCTGTTATAACAGAAATAACTGACATGTCAAGCGGAATCTGGGACTAGAAGTAATCCCCATCCGGTGACCGATGGCCCGGGTTGGGACAAGGGGAAAAGGGGTGTTTCGAGAGGGCTGCCCGGAAAACGCCCCACCCGATGCTTTGCATCTAACTTTTGCAGCGGCATGGGCAAAGGCCGATAATGTTCCGCGGCATGAAGTTATTCATTCACAGAGCCTGGGTACTCTTCGCTCTAGCGCTCGCCTCGGCAGCACTCTGCTCCCTTTTCGCCGTCCCCGCTCCCGCCCAGACCCTCGCCAAGCGCCTCATCCTCAAAGACGGTTCCTACCAGCTCGCCGCCAAGTACGAGATTCATGGCGACCGGGTCCGCTACTACAGCGCCGAGCGCGGCGAGTGGGAAGAGGTTCCGAATTCGATGATTGACTGGGACGCCACCGAGAAGTACGAGCAGGGCCGGCTGCACGGCGCGCCCTCCCCGGAGGCGGTCCAGCTCGACAAGGAACTGGAGGCCGAGCAAAAAGCCTTCGAGGCCCGCTCGCCCCAGGTCGCGCCCGGCCTGCGGCTGCCGGAAGAAGGCGGCATCTTTTTGCTCGATACCTACCAGAATCAGCCCCAGCTGGCCGAACTGCAGCAGTCCGGCGGCGAGCTGAACAAGAACACGAAGTCGAACATTCTGCGGGCGGCGATCAATCCCCTGGCCAGCGCCAAACAAACGATCGAGCTTCCCGGAGATCACGCCAAGATCCAGTCCCACGCCGCGGTGCCCTCGATTTACGCCAACCTCGACGCCGGCCAGGGCGCGACCGGCGCTG
>JBAVUO010000042.1:0-109910 GCA_049696815.1 Terriglobales bacterium
TCGGCAATCGTCAACTGCTCACCGCTGGGCGGCGCGACATCGCCGATTTTCTGCTGAAGCTCTTAGCTGAGCAGGTTCAGCCCCGCTCAGTTGCCCGGAAGGTTTCTGTCTTCCGTCAGTTTTTCCGATTCCTGTTGCTGGACAGGGTCATCCAAGCCGATCCCATGGCCAGAATCGAGTCCCCCTCCTTCGGCCGCATCCTGCCAAAAACTCTGACTGTCGCCGAGATGGCCACGGCGCTGGAAGAAATCCGCTCAGGCTACAGGGATCCACATGCTGAACCCACCAGGTTGCGTGACTGCGCCGTTCTGGAATTACTCTACGGTGGCGGCCTGCGCGCCTCCGAGGTCACTGGCGCTCGCCTGTCCGATCTGAACATGATCGACAGGTTTATCCTCGTTCGCGGCAAAGGTGACAAAGAACGAATCGTGCCCTTTGGCCTGCGCGCGGCCGACGCCCTGAGCCGATACCTTGCTCACCGTCACGATCCATCGAAAGGTATTGAGACCGTGGCCAAGAAACTTGCGGATCCTGACACGTGTATGTCTCCCAACGAGGTCGCTCAAACATTCGGAATATCACTCCCCACCTTTCACCGGAAGATGCGGACCCGGGCCTATCCACGGCTGAAGAAAAATCGGAGAGGATGGTATTTGACCGCGTCGGTAATTGAGCAACGTGATGCCCTGCCTAAATCGTTTTATCTCTTCCCCGGGCGCGATGGACGCAGGATGACCCGTGAGAACCTTTGGCACGGCGTCCGTAAGGTCTCCCGGACAGTCGGCCGGAAAGTGAGTCCGCACATGCTTCGCCATGCTTGTGCTACGCATCTACTGGAAAACGGAGCCAATCTTCGCGTTATCCAAGAGATCCTTGGCCACGCCGACATCGGTACGACGGAGTTGTACACGCACGTGACCACTGACGGGCTAAAGAAAGCCTTCCTAGAGCACCATCCACGCGCCACAGACAAAAGCAGTCAGCTGAAACTCCAGTTGGACCTGATCGGCCCCGAGATTCTGGCGGCCGGGCCGGTTCTGTGTTTGGATTGCTCCCAGGTCGCCGCGCAAGGAAAACGTCGCTGCCAGATCCATCTACGGAAAGCCCACGAGGCAAAGGTACGCTTCCAGGAGCGGGCGAAGCCGCCCCAGCGTTCCGGGGGTATCCCGATGCCCAGCCGCCACGACGTCGCCCGTCCTGGGGCGGCCTAGTGTGCCGCTAAGTCCTCAACCTCACGCCAGTGTGGAACGAGTAGAGCACGTCCCGCCCTGGCATCCGGGGCGTCGGAGGTCGCTTAGGGAGGGGATCTTCACGCCAATTGCACTTGGCGTCCAGGGGCGCCGGCGCTTCGGTCCTTTCCCATGGGATTGACTCGCGTTTCGTGTAGCCTCGCGCCAGAAAAACCGCTTCCGCTGGGCGGCCACATCGGGGACACGCGACGGCGGTCTGCATCTCTTCGACGGCGCCGCGAAAATCCCCATCGAGCGGACAGCTCAGTCCGATATAGGTGATCTGGCGATAGCCGAGTCCGGCTAAGGCGAACCGTAAACCGTCCCAACTTTGCATCGTGACGCCCCCGGTAGTAAAGTTTCAGGCGTCACACTAATCTGCGAAAGCAAAAGCGAAGCTTGCGACGAGACGGGGCCGGGCACGTGGCCCCGTTTCCAATTCCTAATCGTTCCCCTGGCGATCGAGAAGCTTCTGCACGTGATTCGAATTGCGCTTCAGCCGATCGGCTTCCGCGTTGTGAGCATCCGAAGCCTTGTGATGCGGCACGGGGCCGGGATTCTTCTCGTGTGCGTCATTGCCTTTGCTTTTTGCCATTGTTATTTTCTCCTTCTGAAATTTGAACTTTACATCATCCACTGCACGTCAAGGGGAATCCCCTGGCGCCCTTCGAGCGGGTTGAACTCCCTTCCGGTAGCGGGCCTTGTCTGCATGAGACTCAATCCGCTCACGATCAAATACCTAGTTGCATCCATGAGGTGATCGTTGGCTTTGATGACCTTGCCGTCTTTATCGCGCGCATACAGCCGGAATTCCTGCAGCCAGTTGCCGAGCGAAGCAAAAACCTTCAGCTTGCCAGATGACATCAACTGCCACGTGGTATAGAGCCCTGCTTCGACGGCATTGACAGCCGGCTGCAGCTTCAATCCCTGGCGACGGTACAAGGCGATCAGTTGCTCGCCGTCCGTCTGCGTCCGGCCCTGAGAAGCCGGATCAATCACGCCCGGAATCCAATCCCCGCGCGCTTTGATCGCATCCGCATGCAATGACGGCTGTTGCAGCCCCATGTAATGCTCTGAAAAAAGGGTTGTCACTCCCGTTTCATTGTCCCGCGCGCCCCAAATAGCTGCTGTCTTGTGCCAGCCGACATCTAACCCATAGGCGCGTGGCCAATGGTCGGGGATTTCAAAGTCGGGCACAACGATGTCTGAGTCTGGAAGCTGGTAGATCGCGCCGGCACCGAGTTGCGGTATGCCCTTCGAACGCGCATCGCGCTGATAAGGCGGAATTGAGGCAAGCAATGCCTGCTTCGCCGCGGTGTCGAGGTGAGGACAGTCGTCCCACGTCGCATTCACAAAGAACTTGGACTGATCCCCTTCGGCGGGCTGAATGAAGAACCGCATCACTTCCGTCATGCCCTGCAACGGCGTTGCGGTGATTAAGACCTGGCCGGAAACCACCATGGTGCGCAACAAGCACTCGACATAGATGTCATAGGGGGGCTCTTCGTCGAGCCAGATGATATGACGATTCGTGCCCTGAAATGCTTCCCGCTGCTGGTCATAGGATTTGAGACCAACTTCCGAGACTCCGCCAGACACGTGCTGAACGTAGATTGTTTCTAGGCAATCGGCGATCCCGGTCTTGGTGGTAGTGCGAACAATCTTGTCCTTCGGGATCATGCCTGTTCCGGGCTCGTGGAATCTTCCGTAGAGAGCAAGCTGAATAATTTCCCGAGTCGTTTTCGACGAATCGCCCGAGGCCCAAGCCACAACGGGATGGGCGAAACGTCGCCCCTGCCACCATTCCGGATAGTTCCCGGTTAGGTGTAGAGTCATCTCATAGGCGCCCGCATTTGTTTTGCCTACCCGGTTGGCTGCGATAAACGCCCGCTCCCGGTACTTCGCGCCCGACTCGAAAAACTCAAGATGCTTCGGGTATAACTCGCGCCGAAAAGGTCCGGTCGCGGGAAAGTAATTGTCAATGGCAGAGTACTTAGTAAGTTGACGCTGGAGTTCCAACAGCCGCACCGCTTCTGCTGTGGAACTGGCATAAGTCACTGGGGTCTGTCCTGACTGAAGAGCATTTTCACAAACTGCTCTTTAACGTCGGGAGAAGAGAGTAGCTCGGCCAACCTGGCTTGAATCTGTTCCTTGGTCATTTGCGCTTCGGGCTTCTCTCCAGCATCGGCTGTCTTGGGGCGGCCTTCGGTGCGCTCTGCAATCAACTTGATGGCCGTGAGTGAGCCATGTTCTGCCATCGAGACGAGCTTCTCCGCAATGCGCTTCGCCGTCTCAGAATCGTTTGCAATCAATGCTTCCTCGAGCATGCGATCCACCATGGGCTTGCGGCGTCTGCCCCCCGGATTGCCCGAAACACCTGGTGGAAAAGGTCTCAGTGCCATGTTCTCTCACTTCATCAAATCAAAAAGGCCGTGGCCCATTGCACGTTCCGGCAACAAGAGCCCTAATCGTTGAGCACGTGTCGTGTTATTGAACGCTGGCGGGGTGAACGGAACTGATCCGCTTGTATCGGGTCCACTGCCCAGCGGAATCGGCCCGCGCGGTAATAGTCCGCGAATCATTGGCCGCATCGGAGCAGGCATCGGCTGGGACGGCTGCACTTTTTCAAAGGCCCGCGTAATCAGCGCATCGGTCGTATTGCGTTCTTTCAGCCACTTAGACGCAGCAATGCTTTCCGCTCCTTCGACGACATCACCGGGATTCAGGGTTAGAACGCCCTTGGCGACTTTGCCATAGCCTCGCGCAGTTATAAGTTGTTCCTGTAAACTTTGCGGCTGCTGGCGGGCAGCTACGTTCTGGCGCCCAGTCAGTTCCCTTTCGACGTTCGTCAAGGCCCCATATTGCCGCTTCAGGTCGAATGCACCTGGCCCGGACAATTCGTCGAGCTTTACGTAGAGCGATTGGCGAAGTGCCTCCGCCTCTGCGACCGTGGAAGCCATCTCGGGATCATTGCGCGCCACTTGGCGGCCCACTTTGTTCTTGGCGTAATAGCTATTCAGATCCTTGTTCGCCGATTGCAGAAAATCTTCGGCTTCATTCATGCCCAAAGGGCGCCGGTAGGTATCTGCGGTCTTCGTGACTCGATCCATGAGTCCCGGATTCTGTAGGGCTGTGCGGGTGTCGATACTTTTCACCATCGCATCGGCAATTTCGTTTCCGTCAATCTGCGCTCCCATTTTGGCGGCTGGGCCGAGACGATCCGCGTACTGCTGCCAGACCTGTTTCTTTGCCAAGGTCACAGCGTCAAGCGCATCATCTAACCCCGCGATCGGATGGCCGAGCTGCTGTTCGGCCGCCTTGATGTTAGGCAAAGCCTTCGCCACCGCATCGTTCCATCCGATGTTGTTCTTTCCGGGCTTGACGGCGCGGGTTACGAGGTCTGCCGGAGGGCCATCAACGAAGGATTTAAGAATCGGAGTCTTCGCGGCGACAGTTTGAGCGGTTGCCGGAAGGTCAAGATTACGTGCTTTTTCGACGGTAGCCTTGATCGCACCTGGCGCGGCTTCTGCAAGCTTACCGGCAATGACCGCGCCCCCGGCTCCGCCGATAGCCTCTGGCGCAACGCTCAAAGCTTGCCCATAAGCATCGGGAATCTTTCCCTGTGCGGCCTGTTTATACCAATCTGCTGCGACATTCACCGGCTGCCCTGTCATTCGGTAGACGCCGCGGGAAATCGGATCATTGGGCATGGTATTGCCAGCCGCCTCTTTGCTTTCTCGTTCCTTTTTTTCTTCTGGCGTTTCGGGATCAGTGAAGGCGTGATACAGCGCCGGCGGAATTCCGACAATGGTATGGCCAAGCGCGGCCAATTCTCGCCAACCCGTCGCCGCACTTTCACCGATTCGATTCTCGGCGTTGTAGAGATAATCATGCGGCGGTTCTGGTGCGGACTGATTTATCGGCTTGGCGATCGCCGCATACGGATCGTCAATTGGTTTCGCAAGCGCCGCGTAAGGATCTGGTTCCGGCATTAGTCAATCACCTGATGACCATGCGCCTGAATGTCTTGGCGAATTTCGTCATCCGATTTGCCCCTGTTCTGCGGAAGTTGCCGCGCCGCTGCCAAACTCACCGCCTTGCCACTGGCACTGCCTCCGCCCGCTTGCTGGCTCCCTGCGCCGCCGCCCGGTAGCATTGCGCGATCTGTCATGTAATCGGCAATCGCCAGAGTGCCATATTTCAATGTCTTGGCGTCCATCCTCCCGCTATTTGCCAGATCAATGAAATGCTGTAACATTTGCGGGCTGCGCCCGCCGCTCGCGCCGAAGTGGGACAACATGGCGGCCGTGTCGCTGAGCATATTTTTGTCAATGAGAGTTATGATCCTCGGGTCATCGTCGGGGCTGGCTCCTACCCTCTTCGTCATAAAGGAATTGAACCGCGAACTCAGGATGCCGAGTTTCCCGTCCTTCTCAAGAGAATCAATCAATTGCAGAACGCCGTTCGTCTCTGGTTTATTGGGATCACCCGTTTTAGTCATCAGGCGCACAGCATGACGAGCGTTCTGTACGTCTCGTACTTCCTGTGCCGGCAGTTCTGCCATATCTGTAGCCCCACTGACTTTTGCCGCAGAAAGCGGCCCGGCTATAGTTCGCCCGCTGGCATCGGTGTACGTAACCCACTTGATTCCCTGTTTCTCCTGCCGGTCGGCCTGCCCTTGCTGCGCTATTGCCAGGGTCTGCTGCCGAATGGCGTTGGCTGTATCCTGCTGTGCCCTCGTAGCCCTTGCGCTTTCCGTCTGTGAAAGCATCTTGTCAATGCGATCAAAGTCTTTGGACGTAGCGCCAGGCTGTAACTGATAGGGGCCGACAGAAGCAGCGCCCGGATTAAGCACCTGCTGGCGCTGCAGAGTGAGCTGGTTGAGCTGAGTGATTTGGTCAGGGGTAAGCGGAATTTCGCCCTCGGGCAGGCGCAACGTTCCTTTGGTCTCCCCGGTGCGTGTGTTGATGAGTTGCCCAAGGCCTCCCGATTTCCATTCCTCGGCGGCCGCCGCCCGTTCCTTCATGGCTTCATCGAACTGGGCCTTCTCACCTTGCAGGTTTTTCTTCACGACGCTGAGCGCCGGCCGCAACTGAGCGGCTGGCAACTGCGCGAGCTGGCTGATCTGTTGCACATGCGGGGCATCAAGGAGACCATCTTGCTGCGCTTGCTGCGTCACCGCCAACAATCGGTCTCCGATTCCTTCATCTGGTCCATCGGTCACCGTGGCCAAGTGGCCGAGTAATAAATCGTGGCGAGTGGCGAGATTTTTTAAGTGGTTGGTTTGATTCTCTTCGTCGGTCTTAGCAATCTCGAGGGCCTTCTGGCGAACTTCAAGGCCGTGAGTATGGACTTTGGTGGCCGCGTCTGCCGATCCGCCGTTTTGCAGAACCGAATGCGCGAGCTGATCGTAATCCTGAGTTTTTGGATCCCACTGCTGCATGGCGGTAGTCATCGCCCGCTGGTCGTTGACCTGCTGCTGCCGCTGCTGGTTCTCTAGTTGCATATTCCGCAACTGCATGACCTTGCCCATCTGACCCATAAGATCGGGCTGCGGTGGCTGAATCTGTAGTGCCGGGAGTGGAATGCCGCTACTCATCTAGAAGCCTCCCATCGGATGGCGCCAGTCGAGCCAGCCACCACCCACAGAAAACGGCGAGCGTTGGGGTTGAGGATTAGGGCCACCGCCAAGCATTGGCGGCCGCACCGGGCCAGGATCAAACCACGGCGGTCGCTTAACGGGAGGCCCGAGAAACCCTGGATCGGGCTGCTGAACATGCGGCCCAAGGGAATTGGGCGATCCGGGCCGCCGCCCTAACAGGTCACTAAGATTGAACATCCCATCTCCTTTCAGCGCCGTCGCTTGGCCAGTTGCTCATTACGCTGTCTGGCCCACTCGTCCGCGCTGATCTTTTCGTCACTCACATCGAAAGCCGTAGCCGTGGCCCGCGCCCCTACTGGTTCCGGAGGAGCTGGGGCTCTGGTCTGATTCGTCTGGCTTCTTTTCCCCCTCGCGGACAACTCGTGAGACAAAGCACCGATCGTGTTGGCGAGTTGATCTTTGGTCAATAGCGAGTAGGCCGCAAGTTTCTCCGGATGTGCGCCTAAGTGAAAAAGCACGTCTTCTCCGTTTGGGTGATCCGCTGCAAAATGCCCGACATCATTGAAGAATAGCGGCGTTGCCCCCATTTCGAACGCTTGAGTCATCGCATTTTTGAGCCCCGACACTTCAGGTTCATCTAGCCTCACCCAAATCTTCGTCAGCATTTCCTGGTGGGCGGCATTGTGCGCCACCTGCTCAGGCGATAGCGGTTCAGCAACCGGAGTCTCCGCGGCGGTTTCTCCACCGTCGGCCGGCTTTTCGGTATCGAAGTTTGGCGCCGTGATCTTGCTAGCGCCCATCGCGATCGAGGCGTTCCTGGCTGCGCCCCATGTATCCGCGTCCATCTGCTCGGTCGGCTCGATCGTTCCCGACAGCACCGCCTTCACGTACTCAGATTTCTTCTGCGACTGCGCGAGTCGCTCGCGAACCGCGGTGAAACGGCCCTGCTCGTCACGAGCTGCGTTAACGAACTGGTTGCGGTCCGCGGACCAGCGATTTCCCGCCGGGTTAATCTTCTCGCCATCGCTCGTAGCGTTAATCTTGCCTGCCTTGAGATCCTCCGAGAATTTCTCGAACGTAGGCGTCTCAGCCGGTTGCGGTTCCACATTCTCGACTGGCGCTTGAACTGTCGCTTCTAATGCGGCTTCTGACATTTGCGATGCTCCTCATATTCCAGGCGAATTGCATTCACTCCATTCAGGATCGCCCGTTGATCCTCAATGCCGATCCGATCGCGACATCTGGGCAGTAACTGCTCCAGAAGCGCGACGGTCTCCAGCAGGTCGCGCCGCATCGACTCGTACTCGGCGCGGACCTTTCTTTCCCTCTTCGCAAAGGCGCGGTTAAATATCTCCTGCTGCTCGGCGGTGAATAGGGGCTGCCTACCATCGTAGGATCGCTCAGGAGAGGCATTAGGCGTGATCTGGGCCACTTCTGGCACGCCAATGACCTCTGGGGCTGCGGTAGCGCTCACTGCCAGTCCTCCGGTGTGATATCGAACGTTTTCAGCAAAGCCAGGGGCACGCCGTAGCGGTGTATTGAATGCAGCAACTCGGCGCGAATCCTCTCCCGATAGACTGACTCGCCGCCATCGTCGGGCAGAGCTGCCAGCAGCCCGAGCGAGCCGTAGCGGCTTACCGTGTTCCCGAGCGGGAAGGAGTAGCTCTCGCGGCGGCCATCGACAGAGATACTTGCTCCGCCGCCTGTTCCATCGAATCTCACCCGGATGTCGCTCACCGCGTCACCTGCTCAATCGCGCGATTGAGCTCTGGCAATTCCAGAGCGGCGAACTCTTCCTTCGCGGCCAGGAGATGCTTGGCGAGATAGGAAGTGATCGCATCGACCTGCATCGGGCGCAGCTTGTAGACGCCGTTCTCAAATCGACTTATCAATGTCGGGTCAATTTGGCAGTCCCAAGCGAGCACGATCTGCCGGATCCCGAGCTTCGTCCGCAACTGCTTGCACTCATTCCCCGTCATGCCACCACCATGCAACATAAGTTTCTGAATGACAACGGCGACATTCGCTGAAGCGAGCAGCGAAGGCGTTATTGGGTGCTCTGCATCTACCACTCCAGTAAGTGATCATCTAAGCCCTGCAAATAGTGCGCGTGGGCACAAAACTAGGCACACTCTTGCCCGATTCCTTGCGTAAGTCGTTTGCCGTCTGTAACCCGGCATGTTCCTGATAAGCAGGAGGTCTGCTTTGCTGCCTGGCGCCGTCCCTCAAGATACCCGCCGGGCCGCGGAACCAGTGACAAAACGACAAAGGCTCTGAGAGTGGAGGTAAACGGGGTACGTTTTTCGGGGGGGTTGTTCCCTTGTTTCCCCCTATAGGGGGGGAAAACAAGGAACAGGTAACCCTGTTCCGAACCTGTTCCCGTTTCCGGGAACAAGTTATGTATCTGGCTTTCAGTGGCTTGTGGTGACCTGTTCCCACCATGATTTCTCTTCGGGAACTGTTCCGGGGGTGGTAAATTTTTTGGGCCTCGGGAACAGGTGAAAATGGCGAAAATGCGATGCCGTGGGGCGGGGGCAGAAGCTGGGTAATAGGCGGCCAAGTCACAGTTCTTTCACGTCGGGAAGCCGTTGCCGATCACGCCAGCGGTGTACGAGTTTCCGGGCGTTGGCTGGGGCAGCGAAGGCGCGCAAGGTTTCCATCTCCACGGATCCCGGCCAGTCTCGGGTCTTGACCTGTACGAGCACAATGTCAGTCGAGCCGATGCCAATTGCATCCCAGCATCCCAAGCTTGCAGCCGACCGACAGCAGGCATAGCCGGCGGCCTCAAGGATGGCGATAGAGCGGTGCTCGTTTCTTGATCCTTTGCGTTTGGCGTTTTTCAGTGCCATCTCTTTGTTCTCCGCTAAAAGGGTATGTCGTCGTCCGTGATCACGGACGACTGCTGACTCGTGTTCTGTGCCGGCGCCGCAGATAGGCGTCCGCGTGGAAAATAGCGAAGGGATGACCCGGCTTTTTCCTCTCGCCACAGCGCCCCATTGTTTTCCTTAACGAGGGCAACAAAGCGACCCTTCCTCATGCCGGACTGTTTGCACCAGGCATTTTGGCTCAAGCCTGGCGTTTCGGTGATTACCTGCAAGAGCTTCTGGGTGTCGGCGGCGCGCTTCGCAAACTCCGGGCTGTCGGTCACCTCAAAAGTTCCCTCGTCATAATCCGGGCGGATCGTCACGGCCGTTCGCTCGCCGAATCTGTTCTTCGTACACTTCAGGGTGATCAGGCCGCTTTCGTCTGACATCTCCTGCAGGAAGGCGACATCCACAGCGCCCTTGATTGCGGTCGATCCGCGCCCCGTAGAGCCTTCGGTCTTGGCCGGGTGATGCAGAATGACCACAGCGCCACCGGCGGCCGCGCAGTACCGCAGCGTTTGCATAACGCCCATCATCTCCGTGGAGTCGTTTTCCTCTGCCCCGTGGGCATACCGGAAAGGGTCAATGATGATCAGAGGTTTGGTTTCCTTCGCGATCGTCAGTAGTAACTCGCTCCCGATCTGGGGCGGTTGTTGCTCCAACCAAGTTCCCCACACCTTGAGGCCAGATATCGGGCCGCCGGCCATCAGGTCGAGCCGGCCTCGCACTGCAAAGCTGGGATTCTCGTAATCGAGGTAAAGCACCGGGGCGGCCGTGCAGCGGCGCCCCAAAAATTCGCCTCCGACCGCGACCGCGATTGCCATCTTCTGAGCGAGGAACGTTTTGGCCGTCCCATCGCTGCCGGTCCAAAGAGTGATCGTCTGGCGCGCGATCATGCCACCAACCAGATATTCGGGCGGGGCAATCTGCATGGTCATAATGTCCGGGATTTGGTCGAACTGGCGGATCTTCTCCGAGCTGGCGCCCGCGGCTGTGGGCGAATTATCGAAGGACAAAGGCGTCCCATTCGCTTTCTCGGTCATTCGGTGTACTCCACACCGGCGGCCGCGCAGTACTCCGCCTCAGCGTCGTGAAGATCCTTGAATGCGAGCGACATTACAGCCCAGCAAGCTTCTTCCTCGCCTTCAGAGATCGGCGTTGCCCCGCGGCGTAGTTCGCTGAGACGTTGAGCGGCTTCTTTCCAAATTCGAGCGTCGGTGTGCACCTCGTCACGAATCGCTAGACGCTGGCGCCGCTCCAATTCCTTCGCGGCAGCCGCCTCCTCACGTTCCCGTTCTCTTTTGGCCTTCGCGACATCGAGTTGGAGCCGTTCGGCGGGGGTGACATCCTGCCACGCTCCGAGCGATTGGGCTGCCGCTTTGAAGTTGAGGTGATCGCGGAGCATGACGAAGGCGAGAACGTCACCGCCGTGCACGCCACAGCCAAAACAGTGAAACCCTCCGTTTTCGAGATTCACCGAGAACGAGGTCCCGCTTTTGGACTTGTGAAATGGGCAGCGGCCGCGACTCCAGCCGCGTGAGGGGCGGGTCAGTTTGCCGAGTTCCCGCTCGTAAAACGTGCGAGCTGGCGGCAGCCTGCCACGATCGAAGGCGCCTTGCCCCGCGATCATGGACGCGACCGCCTTTCCATCTGCCCAGCGGCCGGAACTACGCTGCGGTCAATCATGTCGAGCAGATCCTGGCGCCGCAGGAACACCCGCCGGCCAAGCTTGACGTGGACGATCTTTTTCTTCAGTATCCACGAGCGAATCGTGCAGCTCTTGACGTGTAGGAAGCCCGCCGCTTCTTCGATATCGAGCAAATCACTGGTCATCCTGTTTCACCTCTGATTTTGCTATTGACAGCGATTGCAGCGTAATATAACGTCTTCATTACGACAAGCCGTTAGTCCGCAGAGGTGCTCCGTGAAGCCGTTAGCAGAAGTAGAAATTGCGAAGTCGTTCAAAGCGGCTCAAGATCGCAGGGCGGCCCAACCCGAGATATCCCCCTCGTCCCCTGCATTGCTGTGGCTCGAAACAGCGCACGATACCGAGCGAAAGTTGAGGAAGGTGTGGAACCAGAAAATGGTTAGGCCAGCGACCGAGCTCATGCTCAAGTTGGTGAATATGGGAGATTCGCCGACCGACATCGGGAACTTTCGCAAACATATTCCCACGCTGACTGATATCGCGCGGTTGAGCGATGAGGATCTGCTTGCACTGCGCGACGAATTGCAGGGCTTATGGAAAGAGCTGGAGAAGGAATGGATGCCGTCCGGGCCGTCTGGGCAGTTCGGGAATAGTAAGACCGTAGCTGTCACGCTTCATCGGCTGTGGCATCACTATGAACTGGACAGCCAGGGATACATGATTTTTTGGGAGACGGGTTCATTCTTCCCTACGCAGCAAAACTTCCGCGGCGTGATCGCTCGAATTCTCTTCGAAAAGAGGCGCTATCTCGCACTGTGCGCGGGTTGTCACCACTACATCATAAAGAAAAGGGTCGATCAGAAACTTTGCTTAGGTCAGAAATGTGAGAGAAAAGCCAATAGTCAGCGACAAGCAAAACACAAGGCGAGGAAAGGCAATTCCGCTCGAAAGGGCAGAAGAGGGGCATAGCCATGTCGATCTATAAGCGCGGTTCAGTCTATTGGTACAAATTCATGTGGAGCGGGCAGCTCATCCGAGAATCCACGAAGCAGGGTAACGACAAGACTGCCCGCAAAATGGAAGCGGCGCACCGTACTCGACTCGCCGAAGGGTTAGTCGGTATCCGTGAGAAGAAGCTCACGACGCTCGGTGATTTCATTAAGAAGCGCTTTGAGCCCTGGGCGAAGGGAAGATTCGAAAACAACGCCACCAAGACTTGGAAAGCTTGGTATCAGCCAAGCATCCGCACCTTGCAGAGCTATTCCCCACTGTGCAGCCGCGTGCTTTCAGAGATCACAAGCGAGCACGTCTCCGACTTTGCCGCACAAATCCGGGCAAAGGGACTCCGCGGGAAAGCGCTCTTGGCCAGTTCTGTCAATTCGCGCTTGAGAGTCTTGCGCCGCATCCTTCACCTTGCGGTGGAATGGGGAGAACTCGACAGCGCTCCGAAGTTCAAGCTGGAGCCGGGGGAGCGCCACCGCGAGCACGTCATCACCCCGGAAGAGGAAACGAAGTACCTCGCCGCGGCCTCGCCCCTTTTGTGCGACGTCGCAATCGTTCTGATTGATACCGGCCAGCGCCCGGAGGAATGTTTCCGCCAAAAATGGGAAAATGTAACCTGGGTGAACGGCCGCCACGGAACCATCATGATCACTCACGGTAAGACGAATGCGGCCCGCCGTGTTTTACCCATGACTCCGCGAGTCCGCGCGATTCTCGAACAGCGGTGGGAGCAGGCTGGAAAACCCGAAGAAGGATGGATCTGGCCGGCGCCTACCAAGAGCGGGCACATCGAACCATCAACCCTCAAGAAGCAGCACAGGAACGCACTGAAGGCCAGCAGCGTGCGCCCGTTCGTGCTGTACACGTTACGGCACACCTTTTTGACGCGCCTGGGCGCCTCCGGCTGCGACGTGTGGACTCTGGCGCGGATCGCTGGCCACAGTTCAATTGCAATCTCTTCCCGGTACGTCCACCCCTCCGAAAACAGTGTGCTAGATGCAATGGCGATGCTAGGTGGGCACAATTCTGGGCACAACGAGAAAAATGAAGCTCTGGAGCAGGTTGCGCAACTGTCAGCAAGTGGCGTGCGATCAGCGGCTTGAATGGTGGGCAGTGCAGGACTCGAACCTGCGACCTCCTGCTTGTAAGGCAGGCGCTCTAACCAGCTGAGCTAACCGCCCGCTCGGTGCGGTGGCGACCGGCGATGAGGCTCGACCTCCGACCGCATATACCAAACCCAACCTGAGAATACTGGACCCTTCCCGGCGGGTCAAACCAGGGGGCGGGCAGCGCTGCGGCTGCTAAACTCTCAGCGTGCGGCGGTTGATCGTCAACGCGGACGACCTGGGCCTGACGGCCGGAGTCAACCGCGCCATCATGGAAGCCCACACCCACGGCGTGGTCACTTCCGCCACGCTCATGGCCAACGGCGCCGCGTTCGACGACGCGATCGAATGCGCGCGTTCCGCTCCGGGTCTCTCTGCGGGCTGCCATGTCGTGCTGGTGGACGGCGCGCCGGTGTCGGATCCCGGCTCGGTTCCGACGCTGGTGGCGAACCGCTCCGCCGAGGCCGGGCGCTTTTACTCCCGCCTTTCGGCTTTCGCCGCGCGAGCGGTTTTCGGACGTTTCGATCAAGACCAGCTTGTCGGCGAAATTGTCGCTCAGGTACGGAAGGTCCAGGCAGCGGGCGTCCGGGTCACACATCTCGATACCCACAAGCACACGCACATCTTTCCGTCGATCCTGGGGGCCCTAGTCAAAGCTGCCCGGATTTGCGGTGTCCCCGCGATTCGGAACCCGGTGGTTCCGGTGAACGCGATCCGAATTGGACAACTGGCCGGGAAACCCGGTTTGTGGAAACGCTACGGCCAGGTGCGGATCCTGCGCAGCTTCGCTCCGCACTTCCGGAAGAAGATGAATCGCGCGGGGCTGGCGACACCCGATGGTGTGGTGGGTGTGGTCGAGACCGGCTCGTTCGATGGTTCCCTGCTTCGCCGGATCCTGGAGAACCTGCCGGAAGGGACATGGGAACTGGTGACACATCCGGGCTATGATGACGAGGAGTTGCGCCGCGTCCGCACCCGGCTGCTTGGGTCGCGAGAGGAAGAGCGGCGCCTGCTGATGTCGCCAGAGCTGCGTGAGTTTCTGGACGCGCAGGGAATCCAGTTGACCAGTTACCGCGACTTCGCCCGCCGGCCGTGAAGTGTTCGACCACTGTTCCCACAAGGCGCCCGCCCACCGAACGCCACTGACGGAAGCACGTAAGCGCTTTTGCAATTCTTCAACAAGGCGGGTAGGGTTATGATCTGCAGAGTTAGCGGTTGAGGGTAGCCGATGACGGGAAATCAACCGGAGCCGCGTCAAACTGAGGACCTGCCCGTGCGGGTGTGGGGCATGAGCGCGGAAGGACGGCCCTTTTCCCAGAACGCCCGAGCCCAGAACATCAGTACGGACGGAGCGCTGCTTACCGGAGTGGAAAACGAACTCAAAGTGGGCGACGTGATCGGAGTGCAGTGCGACGAGAAGAAGGCGCGATGCACGGTGGTTTGGGTGATGAACGCGGGGTCGATCAAGAAGAACCAAGTGGGGGTGAAACTGGTCGCCGACCAGGAGTGTCCGTGGAAGAAACACCTCCACGTCCAGAATGCACCGGCTGCAGTGGCGCCCGGAAACCGGCGCCACTATGCGCGGCACAGGGTTTCGTTTCCGCTGGAACTCCGGGACGAGCGGGTGGCCACACCCATGCGGATCAACTCCACCGACGTGAGCGGCAACGGGTGCTACGTCGAGACCATCATGCCGCTGCCCGTCGGGACCGTGCTGCGCGTGGATTTCTACATGCAGACCGAGCACCTCAGCATATCGGCGGTGGTACGGACCTGTGACGGAGGAGTCGGGATGGGAATCGAGTTCACCGGTCTTCCGGTCGCCGACAAGGAACGCCTGCAACGATACCTGGACGGGATTGACCCGGCGAGGGGGATTTCGCGTCCCACTCAACCCTAGGAGCCGGCTCCATCGTTCACGGAGGCAGGTTCGGAATAACGGGCCAGTACAATGGCGCGGATCAGACCACCCATGGTGTATTCGCTGGCCTCGATCGCGGCCGGCATCCGCAGTTCACGCAGTGTCGCCGAGGTCACTGGACCAATCGACGCAAACTGGACGCCCTTCAGAGAAATGGCAGCGGCCCGGCCCAGCAGCTCGGCGAAATTCCTCGCCGTCGAAGAGCTGGTGAAAGTCACGATGTGCGGACGCCGGGCTTCCGCCTTCATCAGCGCGCGCAGACGCGCCCGCGATTTTTCCGGCACCACCGTTTCATAGGCTTCCACGACGTCCACTTGCGCTCCGGCGGCGCGCAGTTCTCCGGGAATCACGTCGCGGGCGACTTTTGCCCGGACCAGCAGAACGCGCTTGTCCTTGATCTTTTCGCGCAGACCCTTCACGACCGACTCCGCTACATACTCCTCCGGCACCATCTTTACCTTGAGACCGTGCTGCAGAAGCGCTTTCTTGGTCGCCGGTCCGATGGCCGCGATCTGGAGATGCTTGAGGTGCTTCCGGGTAAGACGCAGTTTCCGGATGCGCTCCCACATGGCTTCGACGCCATTGGCGCTGGTGAGGATGAGCCAGTCGTAGGCTGGAAGATTCTGCAACGCGTGGTCGAGCGGCTGGAACGACCGGGGCTTGCGGATTTCGATAAACGGGATTTCGATTACGCTCGCCCCCAAACTGCGGAGACTGGCGGAGAGGCTGCCCGCCTGGTGGCGGGCGCGTCCGACAAGAATTCGGCTTCCGGCGAGAGGATGTTTTTCGTTGGGCTTGCGGGGCATTAGAGCAATTCCCAGTTCTCAGCTCTCAGCTCTCAGCTCTCAGCTCTCAGCTCTCAGAAGCCTTAAACCTGGAGCTGTTTGAATCAAGCGGCTTCGTGTGCCTTCGTGTCCTTGGTGGTTAGAAAGATTGGTTAAACCACAAAGGACACGAAGGGCCACGAAGGATTCTATATCCAGAGTTATGGTTGCTGCGGCACAGCGAAACCGGCTCCGTACACCTCTTCGAGAATGGCATCGCCACCGCGCTGGAGCAGGAGGTCGCCGGTTTCCTCGCCCAGCCGCACTGGATCGTCGCCATCGCGCGTCTCGCGGAGGATCTTCGAGCCATTGGGATGAGCGACCAGCGCGTTCAGATGAATCCGGCGGTCGCGCACTTCGGCGAAAGCCCCGATGGGAACCTGGCAGCCGCCGCCAAGCCGGTTGAGCAAGGCGCGCTCACAAGTTGTGGTGGCGCGCGCGGCCGGGTCGTCAAGAAACCCAAGCAGCGCGCGAATCGCGGAATCGCCTCTGCGGATTTCGATTCCCAATGCGCCCTGCCCGGCGGCCGGAGTCATCACCTCGGGCGGGATGACCTGCCGAACCAACTGCGTCTTGCCCAGGCGGTTGAGGCCGGCGGCGGCCAGGATGATGGCGTCGTATTCGCCCGATTCGAGCTTGCGCAGGCGCGTGTCCACGTTGCCCCGCAGGGGATGAATCTGAAGATCGGGGCGCACGGCCTTCAACTGCGCCTGGCGGCGCAGGCTGCTGGTACCGACGCGGGCGTTCTGCCGCAACGCTTCGATGCTGGCGAACGTCACCGAGCAGAATACGTCGCGCGGATTCTCGCGCTGGGTAATGGCGACAATTTCGAAATCGGAGACCAGCCCGGTGGGCAGGTCTTTTAGGCTGTGCACCGCAAGATCCACGCGGTTTTCGAGCAGGGCTTCTTCAATTTCCTTGGTGAACATGCCCTTGGTGCCGACCTGGGCGAGGGCGACCTCAGTGATTTTGTCGCCGGTGGTCTTGATGATTTCGAGGTCGACCGTGTGGCCCTGGGCGCGGAGGAGATCGGAAATATGATGGGCCTGCCACAGGGCGAGTTGGGAACCGCGCGAGCCGATGCGGAGATGAGCCATCAGTTTCGCGCTCCCGAGTCACCGCTCGGCTTGGAAGCTGCGGCGTGCTCTTCCTTGTCGTGGAGGTTGAAGAGCCGACGAACGATTTCGACGACGGTGGTGGACTCGGGGTCGCGCGCCGCGGTCTTCAGGGTGCTGATGGGGGTGTGCATGATCTTGTTGATGATGCCGCGGGTGAGGGTCTCGACCGCCATTTCCTGCTCCGGCGTCATCGGGCCCAGGCGTCCGCGAACGCGGTCAATCTCGGCCTGCCGGATGGTCTCCAGGTGGTCCTGCAAGGAGACAATGGTGGGAACGACATCGAGGGTCTGCAGCCGGGCGCGGAATTTCTCGACTTCGCCGTTGACGATGCTCTCGGCCTTCTCGGCTTCCTTCTTGCGGTCGGCGACGTGGGAGGAAACGGCCTGCTGCAGGTCGTCAATGTCGTAAACGAAGATGCCGTCCAGCTTGTTCAGTTCGGGATCGACGTCGCGGGGGACGGCAATGTCGATGAAGAACATGGGCCGGTTCTTGCGGCGGGCCAGAAATCTTTCGCCGTGCTCGCGACGGAACACGAAATGCGGCGAGCCGGTGGAGGTGATGACGATATCGGCGCGGTCGCAGGTGTCGTAGAGCCGGCTGAACTCGATCGCCTGTCCGTTGAATTGTTGCGCCAGCCGGATGGCACGGTCGTAGGTGCGGTTGGCGACGAAAATGGAGGCCGCGCCGTGAGCCAGCAGGTGACGGGCGGCGAGTTCGCTCATCTTGCCGGCCCCGACCAGGTACACGCTCTTGCCATGGAGGTTGCCGAAGATCTTCTCCGCCAGTTCGACGGCGACCGAAGCGACGGAAACGGATGAGGATCCGACGGCGGTCTCGGTGCGCACGCGCTTGGCGACGGCGAAGGCGCGCGTGAGTAACTGGTCCAACTGCGCGCGCACCGCGCCCACCGCCCGCGCCGTAGCATAGGCTTCCTTCACCTGGCCAAGAATCTGCGGCTCGCCCACGACCATGGAATCGAGGCTGGAAGCGACTCGGAAAACGTGGCGGACGGCTTCATCCTCCCGAAATTCGTAAAGATGATTTTCAAACAGGCTGGGATCGGCGACGAAGTAGTCGCGCAGGAATTCGCGCAGGTCGCCGGCGCCGTTTTTCATGTTGGCAAGGAACTCCACGCGGTTACAGGTGGAAACGATCATGCCCTCGGCAACCGCGGGATGCTCAGCCAGCTTTCGACAGGCGTCAGCCAGGCGCGATTCGGGAATCGCCAGGCGCTCGCGGACCTCGACCGGCGCGGTCTTGTGGTTGACGCCGATGAGCTGGAATCTCATGAAGAAATAAACCTGTGCATTCCGCTGAAGCGGTTAGCCACCCAGGCCACGATAGCCGCTACAAAGGCTACGCTGGCCAGCAGCGCCGCCCGGCGGCCGCGCCATCCCGCACTCCAGCGCGTAAACACCATGATCAGATACACCACCCACATCAGGACGGAGAGCAGGATCTTGGGATCGAAGAGATCCAAGCGCCCGTAGGTGGATTCGGCCACAACCGAGCCGGCAATCAGGCCCAGAGTCATGAAGGGGAACCCCAGCATGAGAGAACGATAGCCGATATCGTCAATGACCTGGAGCGCGGGAAGCCGCGAAAACAAGCCGCTGGATGTCTTCGATTTCAGCGCCCGTTCCTGCAGCAGGTAGAGCAGGCTGGAACCGAAGCTGAGGAAGAGGGCGGCGTATCCGGTGAAGATCATCAGGATATGCGCTCCCAGCCAGCCCTTCTTGACCACCAGGGAGGTGAAAACAATCGGCTGCTGGCCGGTGGCCGCTACAAACGTCAGCAGAAAAACCAAGGGGAAGACCACAATGCCGGGAGAGGTCGTCTTGTAAACCAGGTAGGCGAGCATGAAAACGACCATGATCAGGAAGGCCAGGAGCGACTCGGAGTTGTGTACCGAGGCCAGCGTCAGTTGACCGGCTTCCGCGACCGCTTCCACCAGCGAGACTAAATGGAACACCATGCCCAGGTAGGAGGCATGGAGGGCGACTTTGCTCAGGATTTCGGAGGTGCGGGTCAGCGCGACCAGGGCGTACAGCAACCCCACGGCATAGAAGGCCAGCGCCACTCGCAACCAGAACAGGGCCATATCGGTTTACGCTATTCCCCAGGGCCAATGGACGATCCCCACCCGCCCAAGGTGATTATAGTTTGCACGGCAAAGGCAACGCGGGGAAACGGGGTGTATCACAAGTGCATGTGACGGTGGTCACAGGGGGCACGTGGGGCTGCATGCGAAGAATCTACCACGGAGGCACGGAGACACGGAGAACGGCCAGCAAGGGCTGGTGGGGAGATGACGACTTATCAATAGTTACGCCTTCGGAGCCCAATTCCGGTGTGGGTCGTGGCCGGGCAGATGTGCTCGCTTCACTGCACGACGATCTTGCCGACCAGCTTCGATTTGTTATTGAAGTAGTTTTCGACCTGCCACGGAATCTCGCCCGGCGTATCCGGCTGGAATTCGAAATCGTAGACTTCGCCGGACGCGACATGCAAGACGGCATCTTCCGGCTTCGCCAGTCGCGACGGGACATTGGCCCCATCCTTCGCGATGGGACGCCACGTCGCGGGGTGCTCCTTGCCGCCGAGCTGAACTTCAGCGGCGAGATCGGGCGCCATGTTGATCACTCGCAGGCGATACTTTACGCCACGGCTGAACATCATCGGGCTGAGCTCTTCCAATCCGTTGACGGTGATTCGAGTGGTGAAAAACGAGTCGTCGCGCGCGCCGATCACCAGCAACCGGTCGTGCTCGGCGTCAAACGACTCGCCCGGCTCCAGAACGATCAGGCCGCCGTACACTCCGCCCGAAAGCTGGTTCGGATCGGCCGCGTGCGTGTGATAAATGAACGTCCCGGCGCGAGTGGGCGTGAAGCGCGCGACGAAGCTCGCGCCCGGCTGAATGGCGGGCGTGACCTGATCGCCCGCGCCGCCTCCCACGACGCCATCGTAGTAGCTGTCGAGTTCCAAGCCATGCCAGTGGATCGTGGTCGGGGCATCCAGGTGGTTTACCACCGTGATCTCCGTCGGTTCTCCGCGCGTCACTATGATCGGTGGGCCGACCGACTTGTCTTCCGAGGCCACGATCTTCTTTCCCTCACGCACCGAGCACGAGAAAGTGGGCGACTTCCCGCCGGCCGCGTTCGGCTCGATCACCAGATCGATTTTCCGCGGCGCACCCACCGAGGCGCGCACCGGCGCTGACGACGGTGCTTTCACGTTGATCACCAGTACCAGTCCGGCCATGTCATTCATGGCGCCCATCGCTTCGTGGTGTGCGTGGGCACCATTTGCGGCCTCAGATTCGCCTGGCGGTGCCGCCATCGCCCGGCTGAACACTGGCACCCGCTTCTCGGTGGAGAAGTGGGATTGGAAGTGGCAGTGGTACAACCAGCGCCCGACATGTTCGGGCGTCCATTCCAGCATCATCGTGGTCCCGGGTCGGAGGTTCTGGGTCACAACCGACTGCCGGTCGGCGCCCGCGTAGGCCGTGTCCGTCTGGGAATTCCCCAGACTCAGCACCTGGTAGAAGGCGCCGTGGAGGTGCATTGGATGCTCCGCGAAGCTTGGGTTGATAACGCGCCAGCGGATGGTATCGCCTGCCGTATATTCCAGCGGTTCGGTATAGGGGTAGGACTTGCCGTTGATGGTGAGAACTTCGAAGGTCGGGTGAACGACGTCAGCGAGCGCAACCATGGCGTTGATCACGAATACGCGGTCCGGCGGGACGGGACCCGCAGGGTCCACAATGAAGGCGCCGTTCAGATGCGTGTCAGCCTGCACGGGCCGCACAATCGTGAGCGGGCCTACTTTGAGAGGCTCGGTCGTCCGCGCCCAGTAGTAATAAGTTCCGGGCGCGCCCGCGGCAAACGTGAATTCGCGGCTTTCGCCGGCCGGAATCTCCACGCCGGTCGTCGCGTCGCCGGGACGCGTGTTCAGCCCATACACCGTCGCTTTCATCTTCAGCTTGTTGGTGACGGTCGCGTGGACGGTCGTGCCTTCCGGCATGCGCAGCATCGGCCCGGGAATCTGGGCCGCACGTCCGGCTTCCCCGAAGGCCTGCACGAAAAGCTGCGGGCCATCCTCCGCCTCGGGACGCCACGCACCGCTACGCAGTTCGAGCTGGACGTTGAGCACGCCATGCTCCAACTTCCCCGCCGGAATACGGTTCTGGTTGGCAACGATTTCGTCCGCAGCCGGCGCTTGCGCAAGCGCCAATGCGGACAGCAGACACACGACCGCGCAACAACAGACAAGGCGATAAGTTGTAGGCATGCCCCTCCCCAAGAGTGGCTCTTATTATGCACTTCGAGGCAAGACTGTCAAGGCAACTGGATGGATCACGGGCTACTCGGAAGTGATTCCTGCTGTAAGGCGTTCTCTTCAACTGTGGCGTAAAGCCGATTGTGAAGCGTCAACCGAATCTATTCGACCCCTAGCGACGCCAGCGATTCTTCCAGTGACCGCAAATCCACCTGCAAGCAACGCCTTTGGGCCTGCATGTCTTCCAGTTCGTCGAAGGCGCGGAAAAGGCGCATTTTGACGGCGGCGTGCTGCTCGGAGTCGGTGAGGGCACGTCCGTGAGCCTCTCCCCAGGCGGAGACGACTTGCCGTGCCAGGAGAACGCTGACTGCGTAGGTGAGTTTGCGGTCAGAGGTGACGTCAAAGATGTACTCGGCAGCGTCGGACAATTGGGACGGGCGCTTCCCCACGAAATAGTACTGGTACACGTAGCCTTGAGAACCGGTGTACGTCTTTAAGCGGCGGACTGTCATGGCAGGTCGTTGGTCGTTGGTCGTTCGTCGTTGGTCGCTCGCCACGGGCGAAATGAGAGCAAAAGAGCTTGAACCACAGAGGGCACAGGGGTCCACAGAGGGGCCCGCAGATCTCACAAACAGCACAGCGAAAATCAGCGCCGGCCCTGGCGAACGAAACAAACAGCGAACGACCAACGACGAACGACTAACGACTTGAATTTCCCGGCGAAATTACGCGGCCGTATTCGCTGGCGCGGGCGAGGCGGTCGAACATGCGCCAGGCAGCGAGCGAGATGTTGCTGATGGCCTCTTCCCCGTCGCGCTCGCGCTGCAAGTAGGTCGTCATGACACAGAGAATGAAGGGACGCTTGTCCACGAAGATCACGCCGGAATCGTTGCGCACGCCTTCGAGCGAGCCGGGCTTGTTGGCAATCTTCAGGCCGTCGGGAAGAAGGCGCGGAATCCAACTATCTTTGGGCGTGGAGAGCACCTGGAAGAAGTCCGCAGTCATCTCCTTGTTGAGCACCTTGCCACGATAGATGGCCTCGAGCAGGGACATCATCTCGGCTGGAGTCGAGACGTTTTCCCTGCCCTCGCCGGCGGCCTTGAGGTCCATCATCTTGCGGCGCAGGCGAGTGTGGGAGAGGCTGAGCGAATCCATCAAGGCGTTCACGTTTTCCATGCCCACGCGATCAATCAGAACGTTGGTTGCAGAGTTGTCGCTGACGGCGACCACAATGGTGGCGAGGTCGCGCAAGGTGATCCGGGTAACGCCGGGCGTGAGGCCGCCCATGATGTGGCTATCCGGGACGAGGTCGGCGGCGTTGACAGTGTAGATGTCGGTCAGCTTCAGCCTGCCCTGCTGCGCCTGCCGGTAAAGTTCGGCCAGCAGGCAAATCTTAATCGAACTGGCCTGCGGGAAGACGTCGTTGCCATGGAGCAGGAACTTGTGGCCGTCGGAGAGGTCGAGGATAGCCACACCCATGGCGCCGTCGAGGCCGCGGTCGACGTCGGCGATGGAGTTTTCCAGCTTCTGCCAGAGAACCTGCTGCTTCTCGGGGGCCTGCGTGGCAGTCTGACCGGCTGCGACCGCGCTGGCCAGAAGAAAAACCCACGTCATGATGGCGGCGACCATTCTCACTCTTTGCGCCATGGGGTCAGATCTTCGCCTCCTTCAGGCGCTTGACGGCCGTCTCCGACGTGACAGGAGAGTAGTACACCTCCTTGAAGGTATAGGACTTCGCTTTCGCTTCGAGGACGGGCAAGATTTCGATGTGCCAGTGGTAGTCGTCATCGAGCGTCTTCCAGTAGCCGAGGGATCCCGACGAATGCTGGCTATTGGGAGAGGTATGCAAGACCAGATGGAAAGCCTCGGTGATGGTGCGGATCCGCTGCAGGGTACGGCACAGCAGAGTGGCCAGGTCGCTCAGATTGCCGACGCGGGAAGCGCCGGTGCGCTCGAAGGAAGACTCGTGGCTGCGCGGTAGTATCCAGGTCTCGTAGGGGACCCGCGGAGCGTAGGGGCAGAAGGCGGCGTAGTCTCCGCGGATTTCCAGAATGCGACGCCCCTGACGTTCCTCCTGGGCGAGGATGTCACAGAAGACGCAGCGCTCCTTGTTGTCGAAATAGTCGCGCCCGGCGCGCAGCTCGTAGAGCACGCGCCGAGGCACGAATGTGGTGGCCGTCAGTTGCGAGGTGGGGTGGTCAAACTCCTGCCCAGCGCTCAGGCCGTGATTCTTGAAGATGCTGACGTACTTGAAGCGGGGGTCGTGCTTCAGGTCCTGGATGCGCAGCGCAACCAGATGTAGGAACTGCTCGACTTCAGCATCGCCGGCGGTCCACAGGTGGCCGTCGTGGCGGGGGTTCTCCAGCAAAACTTCGTGGGCGCCGACCGAACCCATGCGGTCGTACAGGCCGTCTGCGCGGCGCAAAGGGTCCCCTTCAATGTGATACAGCGGTTGAGGATGGACGACAGCCCGCGCCGACCAGGGACCTCCGTCGATCCCCGGCAGGGTGGCAATCACCTGTAACGGCAGCGACGATGCCGGGCAGAAGCGACAGGCTTCGGTCGCTGGGGTGGACTCGGGGACATCGTCACCGGTGATCACCCAGGAGCGGGTGATGGGATCTTTGCGGAGTTCCATGCGGTAAGGAGAACAAAAGGGAGGAAGGGAGTCAAATGGGAACTGGACAATTTGTAATTGGTGATTGGTAATTTGTAATTTGAAACCCAACTGAGGAGCGTTCGCTCTTCTTCCTCGGAGTGCTTCAAACCGGCCAGCGCCGCATTGCAAATTACGAAATTACAAATTACAAATTACCCATCACCTATTGACCAATGACTGAGCCGTCCACCCCGCTGATGCGGCAGTATGCCGCCGTCAAGAAAGATCATCCGACGGCTCTGCTGTTGTTCCGGCTCGGGGACTTCTACGAACTGTTCTTCGAGGACGCCGTGGTGGCGGCTCGCGAACTGCAAATCACACTGACTTCCCGCAATAAAGAGAAAGGTGTGAAGGTCCCGATGTGCGGAGTTCCCTACCACTCCGCCGAGGGCTACATCGCGAAGCTCATCCGGCGAGGCTTCAAGGTGGCCATCTGCGAGCAGATGGAAGACCCGCGCCTGGCTAAGAAGCTAGTCCGGCGGGAAGTGACGCGGGTGGTCACCCCGGGCACGGCGGCGGATTCGTCTTTGAGCTCGGAAGAGAACAACTTCCTGGCGGCGGTGGCGGCGGTGGGCGAGCGCGTGGGCTTTGCCGCCTTGGACCTTTCCACGGGAGAGTTCCGCGCGACGGAGTTTGCCGGAGAGGCAGCCGCGCGCCGTATTCAAGAAGAACTTGAACAATTGCGGCCAAGAGAGCTGCTCTACGCGTCTTCGGCGCCGCTCTTTGAGAAAGCAGCTGCTCGAGAAATGCATCTGCTCAGCTTTGCTCGGCCCGGCGGACCACCTCCTCAGCCGGCGAAGAGCTCGCCGCCTGGAGATCATGCGCCAGGCGACCGCCCCCGAACCGCCGCGACGGTTTCCAGTGGCGGCTGGGCCGAGACACCCCTCGATGACTGGATCTTCGCCCCCGACCACGCGGTCCCGCTGCTGGAGAATCACTTTGGCGTGCTTTCGCTGGAGGGATTCGGGCTGGCGGGCAAACCGGCGGCAGCGTCGGCGGCGGGGGCAATTTTGTACTACATCCGCTCGACGCAGCGGGGCACGCTCGACCACGTGGACCGCATCGGCTTCTACGAGCGCCAGAACTGCCTGGTGCTGGACGCAGTCACGGTGCGAAACCTGGAGCTGATTGAACCGCTGTTCGCCGGGATGGACGCCGGCGTGACCTTGTTCCGCGGCCTGGATGCGACGGTCACGCCCATGGGCAAACGGTTGCTGCGCTCCTGGATGCTGCGCCCGTCGGTGGATCTGGCCGAGATCGAGGGCCGGCTCGACGCCGTCGAAGTGCAGGTCAAAGATACCGTCCGCCGGGAAGAATTGCGGCGGGCGCTCGTAGGCATTCTCGACCTGGAGCGGTTGCTGAGCCGGGTCACGCTGGAAACAGCGAACCCGCGCGACGTACTGGCGCTGGCAGCATCGCTCGGACGAATTCCGCAGGCCCGCAAAGTTCTATTCGGGCTTTCCGCGGCGAGGCTCGCCGCCCTGCATGGCCTGCTCGACGAACTCGCCGATCTGCGGGAAAGGATCGAGCGAACGATTGTTCCGGAGCCGCCGCTGACGCTGAGCGACGGCGGCGTCATCGCAACCGGGATAGACAAAGACCTTGACGAACTCCGCGATCTGAGCCGCAACTCGAAGCAGTACCTGGCGCAAGTAGAGCAGCGCGAACGCGAGCGCACCGGCATCGGCTCGCTCAAGGTAAAGTTCAACTCTATATTCGGGTACTACATCGAGATTTCGAAGGCCAACCTGCACCACGCTCCCGCCGAGTACGAACGTAAGCAGACGCTGGTCAACGCCGAGCGTTTCACCACCCCGGAGCTGAAAGAGTACGAGTCGAAAATCCTCGACGCGCAGGAGAAGATCGTCGAGATCGAGCGGCGGTTATTCGCCGAGCTGCGATCCGCCATTGCGGCCGAGGCGAAACGCATTCGGCAGACCGCGCTGGCGCTTGCCGAAGTGGACGTGCTCGGGTGCCTAGCGCACATTGCCGCGCTGCGGAATTACTGCCGGCCAAAGTTTGAGGCCGAGGGCTCAGGCGATCTGGAAATTGTCGAAGGACGCCATCCCGTCATTGAGCTACAGGAACTGGCGGCGGGCAGCGAGCGCTTCGTTCCGAACGATCTGTTTCTGAATTCGTCTTTGGATAGTATGACGCACAACATCGTCGTGCTGACCGGGCCGAACATGGGCGGCAAGAGCACCTATCTTAGGCAGGCGGCGCTGATCGTGATCCTGGCGCAGATGGGGTCGTTTGTGCCGGCGAAGTCGGCGCGGCTCGGCATTGTGGACCGCGTGTTCACGCGCATCGGCGCGAGCGACAACCTGGCGCGCGGGCGGTCGACGTTCATGGTTGAAATGACGGAGACGGCGGCGATTTTGCACACCGCAACGGCACGGTCGTTGATTTTGCTGGATGAAGTCGGGCGTGGCACTTCCACCTATGACGGACTGGCCATTGCCTGGGCGGCGATTGAATACCTGCACGCACGCGTGCATGCCAAGACTTTGTTCGCGACGCACTATTTCGAGCTGACCGAACTGGCGGAGCAGTTGAGCGGGGTGAAGAACTATCATGTGTCGGTGAAAGAGACGGGCGGGGGGATCGTCTTTCTTCGCAAGGTGGAACCCGGGGCCGCTGACCGCAGCTATGGCATTGAAGTCGCGAAGCTGGCCGGGCTGCCGAATGAAGTCGTGGTGCGGGCGCGCGAGGTGCTGGCCGAACACGAAACGGCTGAACGCCGGATGTCGGAACACCTGACACCGGGAGCGGAACCGGAGCGGCCGGCGCAGTTGACGATCTTCACGCCGATATCGCAGCCGGTGCTGGAGAAGCTGCGCGAGGTGGACCTGAACCGGCTGACGCCGCTGGAGGCGCTCAATTTGCTGGCGGAATTGAAGAAAGAAATCTAACCGCCCAGACGCAAGGTACGCCGAGAAAACAGAGGGATTAGAATCCGGATACGTCACAAGACAGAACCGCATTCCGCAAATGCACTTGCATTCCACAAGATCCAGAGAAGATACCGGTCAGTTGCTGATCATCGGCTTCGACGGGACCGAGATGTCTCCTCGCCTCGCTTCCCTGCTCTCGCGCATCCAGCCGGCCGGCGTAATCCTGTTTGCCCGCAACATCAGCGGAGCTGAGCAGACGCACGCGGTGCTCCGCGAGTGCCAGAAATGCGTCGCCGCGCCGCTTTTCACCTGCGTGGACCTCGAAGGCGGCAAGGTGGATCGCTTCCGCAACGTGCTCGGCCCGGCGCCTTCGGCGGCGGAGGTCTTTGCCACCGGCGACCGCAAGCTGTTCCGCAAGCACGGGCGCGTCATTGGCGAAAACTGCCGCGCGCTCGGCTTCAACGTGGACTTCGCTCCCACGCTTGATCTCGCGTTTGAGGCTTCACGGTCGGTGATGAGTTCGCGGGCAGTTTCGGATGACCCTCAGGAGGTCATCGGTTATGCGCGTGAGTTTTTGCGCGGGCTGGGCGATGCCGGCGTTCTTGGCTGCGGCAAGCACTTTCCCGGGCTGGGTGAGGCGAGTCTCGACACGCACCACGAGCTGCCCAGCGTGGAGAAGCCGTGCAAGAAACTTTGGGAGCAGGATCTGGTTCCCTATCGCACACTGCGGCGAGAGCTGCCTTTCATCATGGTTTCGCATGCGGCGTTTCCGGCGGTGACGAAACAGCGCACCCCGGCTTCCCTTTCGAAGAAGTGGATCACGGACATTCTGCGCCAGCGGATCGGATACCGGGGCCTGATCTGTTCCGACGATCTGGAGATGGGGGGCGTGCTGGCGGCGGGCCCGATCGAGCAGGCGGCCATCGGACACATCCGGGCCGGAGGCGATCTCTGTCTGATCTGTCACCACGAAGATTTCATTGTGCGCGCGCACGAGGCGATGCTGCGCGAGGCGGAGCGCGACCGGAAATTCGCGCGCCGTGTACAGGAATCCGCCCGACGCGTGCTGGCGTTCAAGAAGAAACGGGCCGCGCTCCGGCGGCGCGCTTCAGCGCCCACTCCCGCCAGAGTTGAGAAGCTCATGCGCCAGCTCTGGGAGTTCGGTGAGGAGACTCGGCTCGCCACGCTCGACCGCGAGGAGCGCGCATGATCGTGGCGGGCGTGATGAGCGGCACCTCGGCGGACGGGATCAACGTGGCGCTGGTGCGAATCACCCAACGCGGGCGAGGGCGCCCGCGCCACACGTTTCTTGCTCATGCGGAAGACCCTTTCCCTGCCGGCGTCCGGCGAATGATTCTCGCCATGATGAATGCCCGCTCGGCCAGCGTCGCCGATCTGGCGCGGTTGAATTTCCTCCTGGGAGAACTCTACGCCGAAGCGGTCGCGAAGACGGCACGCAAGCATCGCGCGAAGCTCGATCTCGTCGGCTGTCATGGGCAGACGCTGTATCACCAGGGATCGCTGGCGCCGTTTCTCGGACGGAAAATGGCGGTGACGTGGCAGACGGGCGAAGGCGCGGTGATCGCGGCGCGGCTGGGTGTACCGGTGGTCTCAGATTTCCGTCCGGCAGATATGGCAGCTGGCGGCAAGGGCGCGCCGCTGGTTCCCTTCTTTGATTTCTTGTTCTATCGCGATGCGCGCGTGGGCCGGATTGCGCAAAACATCGGCGGCATCGCGAATCTGACCGCTATTCCCGCCAACGCTTCTTTGCGGCAGGTCATTGCCTTCGATACCGGACCCGGCAACATGGTCATCGACGCAGTGATGGAGGAGCTTTTCGGACGGCGTTACGATCGCGATGGCAAGATCGCAGGCGCGGGACGGGTCCTTGACGGCGCGGTCGCGCAGTTGATGCGGGCGCCGTTTTTCGCCCAGAAACCGCCCCGGACTGCGGGCCGCGAGGAATTTGGAGGCGAGTACGTGAGCCGTTTTCTTCGCCTGTGTCGTGGAGCGGATAAGGCGGACATGGTTGCGACTGCCACCGCGCTGACGGCCCGATCGATTGCGGACGCTTTGCAGCGGTTTGTGCTGCGAAAACAGGCTCGATATCAGGAAATGATTGTCTCCGGCGGCGGCGCGAAGAATCCGACGCTGATGGCGATGTTGCGCAACCAGATTGCGCCTTTGGGAATTGCACTGCGGTACTCCGATGAATTCGGCCTGCCCTCAGAGGCGAAAGAGGCCGTGGCGTTTGCCGTCCTCGCCTATGAGACGTGGCATCGGCGGCCGTCGAATGTTCCGTCGGCGACCGGGGCGAAGCGAGCGGTGATCCTGGGGAAGATCTCGTATGCGTGAATCGGGAGTGCGCGGGCGAGCAAAAAGCAGGTCCTTCGCTCCACCACCCCAACGCGCCAAAACCGGGCGCGTCGGGGGCCCCGGTTCGCTCAGGATGACAATTCTGTTGGGGATCGCGGGATTGATGGTGTTTCCCCTCCTCTCCTGCTCACAAGCTCCCGATCCCAACACGCTGGTGATGATCATCGAGAGCAGCCCCACCAATCTCGATCCGCGGGTCGGCATTGACGCGCAATCCGAGCGCATTGATTCGCTCATCTTCGACGACCTGCTCGACCGCGACGAGCACCTCCGGGTCAGGCCCGCCCTTGCCGAAAGCTGGGACGTCCCGGACCCGCTCACCTACATCTTCCATCTGCATCACGGAGCCAGGTTCCACAACGGCCGGCCGCTTACTTCTCGCGACGTGAAGTGGACATTCGACTCCCTGCTCGAGGGAAAGATCCGCAGCACGAAGTCGGCGGCTTACCGGTTGGTGGATCGCATCGAGGCCCCCGACGATTTCACGGTCATCTTTCACCTGAAGGAACCGTTCTCGACTCTGCTGTGGAACCTGTCGGACGGCGCGATGGGCATAGTCCCCTACGGCAGCCTGGGCGAGATGACGGCGCATCCGGTCGGCTCGGGGCCATTCCGGTTCGTCAGTGCGGAGCAGGACAAGGACGTGGTTCTCGAGCGCAACGACAATTATTGGGGTGCGAAGGCGCGGCTGGCGCGAATCCGATTCACGGTCGTCCCCGACACGACCACACGCGCGCTGGAGTTGCGCAAGGGCAGCGCCGATATCGCCATCAATGCGCTCACCTCCGATATGGTGCTGGCGCTGGAGCGCGAGCCTGGGCTCCAAGTTGAGCGCGCGCCGGGAACGGTGCTCTCCTATCTGGCATTCAATCTGCGGGACCCGATCCTCGGCGACGTACGGGTGCGAACCGCCATCGCCTGCGCTATCGAGCGCAAGCCGCTTCTCGAATACATCTGGCGGGGGTTCGCACAGCCTGCCACCAGCGTGCTGCCGCCGCAGAGCTGGGCTTACAATCCGGACGCGACGGCGTATGCCTACGACCCGGAAAAGGCGCGCCGGATTTTGGACGCGGCGGGTTACCGTGAGGTGGACGGAATCCGGTTTCACCTGACGATGAAGACTTCGACGGAGGAAAGCACGCGGCTGCTGGCCGCAGTCTTGCAGCAGCAATTGCGGGATGTGGGCATCGCGCTCGACATCCGCACTTTTGAATTTGCCACGTTTTTTGCGGATGTCACCAGCGGAGCCTTTCAGCTCTATTCCCTGCGCTGGATCGGCGGCAACGAAGACCCAGATATTTTCGAGTATGCCTTTCACTCCGACAAATTTCCGCCGCATGGGGCGAACCGCGGTTTCTATTCCAATCCGCGCGTAGACACGCTGATTGACCAGGCACGGCGCGAAACCGATCTGAACGTCCGCAAGCAGCTCTACAACGAAATCCAGGAAGTGCTGGCGGAGGATGTTCCCTACGTAAATCTCTGGTTTTTCGACAATGTGCTGGTGCATTCGCGGCGGGTGCGGAACATCTCACTGAACCCGTCGGGAAACTACGATTTCCTGAAGGTGGCGGAAATCAGTAGTCAGTAGTCAGTAGTCAGTAGTCAGTAGTCAGTAGTCAGTAGTCAGTAATCAGTAATCAGTGAACTGACTTCAAAAATCCTTATTGAGGATCCAAAAGGTAGACCTCAGGGGCTAAAGCCCGCAAGTTGGCGGGTTTTGGCGGCACGGCTGAAGCCGTGCCCTTCCCAAAACCGATTTTTGGAACAAGTTCTAGTCTGTAGTCAGCACCCAGGGTCGCCATTGAGCCACAATTTCGCGTGGTACCATCAAAAGTTCCAGATTTTACCGGCGGCGAGCCGTGCGGTTCCTACGACCTGAGACCTGAGACCTGATCTTGAACATTCTTTTCATCGGTGACATTTTTGGCCGCGCGGGGCGAACGATCGTAAAAGAGCGCCTGCCCGAGCTCGTGAAGCGGCACTCCGTGGACCTGGTGATCGCCAACGGCGAAAACGCCGCGGCCGGGTTCGGGATCACCCCGTCGCTCGCCGACGAGCTCTTCGAGCTCGGTATTGACGTAATGACCACCGGCAATCACATCTGGGACAAGCGGGAAATCATCGAGTACTTCCAGATGGCGGAGGGCAACCCGCACAGTCCGGCGCGGCGGCTGTTGCGTCCCGCGAATTTTCCCGAGGACATGCCCGGGTGGGGACTGTACGAGGGGCGGAAGAACGGCGCGGCTTATGCGGTCGTCAACTTGCAGGGCCGGGTGTTCATGGGGTCGAGCGACGATCCCTTCCGCTACGCCGACCGGCTGCTGGAGCAGATCAAGGCAAAGATCGTCTGGGTTGACTTTCACGCGGAAGCGACGTCGGAAAAGATCGCGTTCGGATGGTATCTCGATGGCCGTGTGACCGCCGTGGTGGGGACACACACCCACGTTCCTACAGCGGATGAGACGGTGCTGCCCAAGGGCACGGCCTACATCACTGATGTCGGCATGACCGGGCCGTACGACAGCGTGATCGGAGTCAAGAAAGAGCTGGTGGTGGACAAGTTCTTGAGCGGGATGCCGGCCCGCTTCGAAGCGGCCACCGGCGATGTCCGCCTGTGTGCCGTGCTGGTGGAGTGCGACGACCAGACCGGACGCGCCCGCCGGATGGAAAGACTGATGCTGCGGTGAGGGCGCCCGGGAGTTTCGGGTGGCGACGGGCCGGCCGGATCGGACGTTAGATTTGAGCCCTGAGACTTTGAACTCTTCGAACCCTGCTTCTGATCCAGGCAAGCCCATGCCAGCCAACATGAGAGAAAATTCGTCTTGGATGGGCAGCGACGCCTATCTGTTCGACATTGATGGCACGCTGCTCAGGAACCGCGATCGGGTGCACTATGACGCCCTGAACCGGGCCTTGCGTGAGGTGTACGGAACGGACGCCACCATTGCCGGAGTAGCCTTTCACGGAATGACCGATGTAGGCATTCTGCGAGCGGCGCTGGCGCGGGTGGAAATCGGCAGCCATGAATTTGAGCGCCGGCTGCCCGCGGCGCTGGCTTGCGTGCGAGAACACGTCGCCGAGCACGCCGGCGCGCTGAACCCGCTGATTTGTAACGCCATCCCGCAGGTGCTGGAGATCTTGCACCGATCGGGCAAGCTGGTGGGCGTGGCCTCGGGCAATCTGGAATCGGTGGGATGGCACAAGATCGAAGCCACCGGGCTGCGGTCCTACTTCCGCTTTGGCGTGTTCTGCGACGACCACGAGCAGCGTGTCCAGGTCTTCGCGCGAGGCGTAGCCGAGGTGCGGACCCGGCTGGGGGATGGGGCTACGGCCTGCTTTGTGGGTGATACACCGCAGGACATTGTTGCCGCGCAACAGGCCGGCGGGCGGATCATTTCCGTCTGCACCGGAATCTACAAACGCGAAGAGCTAGAGCCGCTGGGCCCGGATTTCTGCATTTCTTCCTGCGCCGAATTGCTGTCCCCGGTCGCACCCAACACGGTCCCGTTACGACCGTAGTTCCCTACCGAGTATTTCCCTTGCAAGACACCGGCGACGGCGCATTCTATAGTAAGAAACAGAACCCTATGCGATGGCTGGGAGCGGGAAGTCTGGTGCTGCTGGCGGGGCTGTGTCTGGCCGCCGACAATCCCGTCACGCCTGCGCCTTCCCTATGCTCCGACACGGCGGGAGCCCCTGCCTGCAAAGCCCCGCGGAAAGATCTGAAAGGCGCCCGGCGGGCGTTCTCCCGCGGGCTGAAGCTCGAACACGCCAGGGACCTGGAGCAGGCCTTTGCCGAGTTCGAGGAGGCGGCGCGCCTGGTTCCGCAGAATCTCGACTACCTGACGGCGCGCGAACTGGCGCGGCAGCAACTGGTCGGGCTGCATCTGGAACAGGGAAATATCAACCTCGAGAGCGGGCGCCAGGTGGAAGCGCTGGCTGAGTTCCGGATCGCGCTCGATCTGGACCCGCAGAACGAGTTCGCGCAACAGCGGATCCGCGATGCGGTTGGACCTCTGCCGGTTCCGATCTCGAGCGCCCCGCAGTTGGCCGCCCGCGTGGACGCGGTCGAGGCGGCGCCGCATGCGGGGCTGCACGACTTCCACTATCGCGGAGACACGCGCGGGCTGTTCAGCGCCATCGCCTCGAGTTATGGCCTCACGGTCATCTTTGACGACTCATTTTCCACCCGCCAGGTGCGCTTTGACGTGCAAAGCGTGGACTTCAGGACGGCCATGCAGGCGGCGTCCGGGGTGAGCAAGGCCTTCGCGGTTCCCCTGGAAGGGACCGTCCTTTATGCGGTGGCGGATACGCCGGAGAACCACCGCCTGTACGACCGCATGGGGATGCGCTCGTTCTACATCCCGGGCGCCAGCACCCCGCAGGAACTGAACGAACTGCTGAACACCCTGCGGACCCTGTTTGAGCTGCGGTTCGTAAGCCTGAATGCCGCATCGAGCACGATCACGGTGCGCGGTCCGCAGGGGACGCTGGAAGCGGTGACGCAATTTTTCGAAACGCTTGAACCCACTCGTGCTGAAGTCATGCTCGACGTAAAGGCCTACGAAATCGACCACACGTTTGCGCGTAACCTGGGCCTGCACGTCCCCAACAACTTCGAGCTTTTCAATATCCCCGCCGGGGCGCTGGCGGCCCTGGGCGGACAGAATATCCAGGATTTGATTAACCAGCTGATCTCGTCGGGTGGCATCAACCAGGCCGGCAACGAGTCCATCAGCGCGCTGCTGGCCCAACTGCAGAGCCAGCAAGGTTCGATTTTCAGCCAGCCGCTGGCCACTTTCGGCGGCGGGCTCACCTTCATGGGGCTCAGCTTCGACCAGTTGCGGGCAACGCTCTCGCTGAACGAGAGCTCGATCCAGACGCTGGAACACATGACTTTGCGGGCTTCCCAGGACAAAGACGCCACTTTCAAGCTGGGCGCGCGGTACCCGATTCTCAACGCCAGTTTTGCTCCTATCTTCAACAGCCAGGCGATTTCGCAGGTCATCGGGAACAATTCGTTTACCGCCGCCTTCCCTTCCGTCAGCTACGAAGATATTGGCTTCACTCTCAAGGCCAAACCGTCCGTTCACGGGACCTCAGAAGTGAGCCTGCAACTGGAGATGCAGTTCCGAAACCTGGGCACGGCCAGCATCAACGGTATCCCCGTCATCTCGAATCGCGAGTTCAAGGGTGGCATTACGCTGAAGGAGGGCGAACCGGCGGTGGTGGCGGGAATGATCTCCAGGACCGAGCAGAATAGCTTGGCCGGGCTGCCGGCGTTCTCCCAGATTCCGGGACTGAAGGCTCTTACCGCCGAGAGCGCCCGGCAGGAAGACGACAACGAGTTGCTGATCGTGATCACGCCTTACATCGTCCGCAACCCCGACCGGCGGTCCCCGGAAATCTGGCTGGGCAAGTAGCGCAACGGTCAGATCGCCAGCGCTACTGAGAGTTCGCCTTGTCCTCGTGTTTCTCTTCCTGCGACGCCTGGAAGTCCACGATCTTCTTCAGCAGATCCAGGGGCGCCCCCCCGGGCAGCATCCTCCCATTGATGAACAGCGCCGGGGTGCCGGTGACGCCGACGGACTTGCCGAGTTGGACCGAGGCTTCGACCCGCGCCTTGGTCTGCGGTTTGTCGGCGCAGGCCGCGATCTGATCGCCGTTCACGCCGGATTTGGTGGCGATGGCCTTCAGCTTCTCGACGACGTTGGCCTCGGTGATGTTGTCCTGCTCATCGAAGGTCCCCTGAATGAACTTCCAGACCGCGTCGTTCGACGAACGGCCGACGCAATCCACGTAGCCGGCGGCCTTCTCCGCCCAGTTGTGAGCGGGGAGCGGAAAGTTCTGGAAGACAAAGTGGGCGTCCGGTTCCTGGGCAATGAGTTGATCGATGGTGGGGGCGGCCTCTTTGCAGTGAGGACACTGCATGTCGCTGAATTCGACGATGGTCACGGGAGCCTTCGCCGGTCCCTGGGCCGGGCCGTTCACGCCTTTTTCCAGCTTCTCGCGCGCGTCGGCAAAAGGCTTGGCGCCGAAGGGGAGAATCTCGCCCGTGAGCGCGTGCTTGCCATCCGCGGTCACATAGAGCTTGTCCACATTCGAGCCCTGCGGATTGCTGATCACGACACTGATTTCGGCCAGGCCCACCGCCTCCGAGGGACGGATTTCTACCACCTTCCAGGTTACGGCGGGATCATGGCCGAACATCTGGTAGAGGAAGGAGTTTACGGTGTCTTCGCTGGGCAGGCCGGTCACCGGCGCCGAGGCAGGGGTAGAAGCGGCCGGTTTGGCCGCAGGCTTCGCCGGATGAGCCGGCTTGGTTTGGGCGATGGCGGTGCCCGCCAAAAGAAACAGAACAAGAAGTGTGCGAGGCATAGGTGTCATAGACAAGATCTTGATTGTGACAAAAGCCCGCACAATTGTCATTTCTGCCGAAGCCTGGGTAGTGGTGCAGTTAGAAGAACCTGCTGTTCCGAGGAGGGCGCGGCTGCCCAATCACCAGTCCCAAAGAATTGGGGCATGGCTCAGCGTTTGTTTGTTCCCGCGCAGCTTGGAGAACGGATTGCACTTCGGAAAGCCGAGTATTGTTCGCCTCTTAGGGGCGTCTTATGGACTCCTGAGGAGCAGTTAATGTTCAAGGGACGTGCGCCGATAGAGGCTATGGAGGCTTTCCCAATGGTCAACCCGATCAACGTCGCAACCCAAGCTGCAGTTCAACCCCCGACATGGCATACCGAACCGCCAACGCCGAAACCGGGGCCCACGCCGCCGCCACTGCCGAAACCGCGTATCACACCGCCACCGCTGCCGGAACGGCACCCGTTGCCGCCGCTGCCGGGACCGGGGATCAATGCGGATATCGTTGAACTCAGCAGTGCTGCCAAAGCGCTTTCGCAAAAGTAATAGCGACTTTTGTTCCAAGGCGCTAAAGAAGCAAATGCAGCGCCAGGGCCGAAAGCCCCTGCGCGGGGAACCCTGCACGGCGAGCCAACGGGCCACCTGCAACTCGCAGCGGGCAGCTAAGTCTCCGCCTTCGCTGCGATGGGCATTCTCCGTCCATAGCCGAAGGCCTTGGCCGAGATTTTGATTCCCGGCGCGGCCTGCTGCCGCTTGTATTCGCTGCGCTCGATCATGCGGACGACGCGCTTGACCAGATCGAGATCGAAATCATGGCTCTGGGCGATCTGCTCGGCCGAGCGCGACTCCTCGACGTAGTCTTCGAGGATGGGGTCGAGCACGTCGTAGGACGGCAGCGAATCCGAGTCTTTCTGGTCGGGACGCAATTCCGCCGAGGGCGGCTTCTCGATGGTGGCCTGGGGAATCACCGGCTGGCGCGAATTGACGTAGGCACTGAGGCGGTATACCAGCGTCTTGGGCACGTCGGAGATCACCGCCAACCCGCCCACCATGTCGCCATAGAGCGTGCAATAGCCGACGCCCAGTTCGCTCTTGTTTCCCGTCGAAAGCACCAGCGCGTTGAACTTATTCGACAGGGACATCAACAGCAAGCCCCGGCTGCGGGACTGGATATTCTCCTCGGTGACATCCTCGGGCAGGCCGGCAAAGGTGGGCGCCAGCGTCTGGCGGCTGGCCTCATAGATTTTGTCGATGGCAAGAAGTTCGAAGCGAATTCCCAGGTTCTTCGCTAGCAGGCGTGCGTCCTCGATCGAGCCCGGAGAGGAGTACGGACCGGGCATGCCGACGCCGATGACATTTTCCGGGCCGAGGGCGTCCACGGCGATGACTGCCGTCAACGCGGAATCGATGCCGCCGCTCAGGCCGATAATGGCGCGTTCGAAACCGCATTTGTGGACGTAGTCACGGGTACCCAGCACGAGCGCGGCATAGGCGGCTGCGTCCTCGCCTGCAATTTGGAGATGCACTTCGCCGGTCATGTTCTGGGAATCGAAAAAGACGAGGTCTTCCTCAAAGGATTTTCCCTGGGCGATGACGTTGCCGTCGGGCGCGATCACCAAGCTGGAGCCGTCATAGACCACGCTGTCGTCGCCGCCGACTTGGTTCACCATGGCGACCGGCACTTTGTAACCTCTGGCGGTGACTGCCAGCATGTCGTGGCGCAACCGGCGCTTGCCCATCCAGAACGGGGACGCCGAAATGTTGAGCACAAAGTTGCCGCCGGCCCGGACAAGCTCTTCCACGGGGTCAACGCCGTAGAGCCGCCGGTTCCAGAAGTGCTTGTCGTTCCAGGCGTCTTCACAGATGGTCAAGGCCATCTGCTTGCCGCCGATGTTGAACAGTTGCTGACTCTTGGCAGGAGCGAAGTTGCGCATCTCGTCGAACACGTCGTAGGTGGGAAGGAGCATTTTCGATTGGATAAACTCGATGCGGCCGGCGCGCAACAGGGCGGCGGAGTTCATCACTGACTTACCGGTCTCCGCCTCGGCCGGTGTGACCAGCCCGCAGATGACGGCGATGCCCTTGGTTGCGAGCGCAATTCCTTCGGCGGTTTCGCGGTTGCGCACGACAAAAGACGGGCGCTCGACCAGATCGCGAGGCGGATATCCGCAGACGGAGAGTTCGGGGAAGACGATGAGGCCGGCGCCAGCGTCGCGGGCCTGCCGGGCAAACTGGATGATCTTGGCGGCGTTGCCGGAAAAATCCCCCACCGTGGGGTTGATCTGGCCCAGAGCGATCTTCACGGTAGTAGTGTAGAAGGGTGGTTGGTGGTTTGTCGTTGGTCGCTTTTGTTTGTCGTTGGTCGTTCGTCGTTGGTCGTTCGCAAAACCCCATCCGAGCCTCCGCCTTCCCGTCACTTAGGTGTGTGCGTGAGAACTCTTGTGTCGTCCCTACCGGCAACGCTGACATCCTGTCGAATCTATGCTTAGCCCTGCGGGACGGCACACTCTCACGCGGGCAGGAATGCCCGCGCCACACTCAGTTCGGGACGGGTGGGCTGTCCGGCCCGGTCGGCGGCGGCATGGGCGGGGCGGAAGAGGGACGGGCGGGACTGTTCTCGGGCATCTCCTCGCCGGGCCGGCGGAGTGTGGGCGCGTTGGCGGGACGCTCCTCTTTCTTTTCGGCGACCGCGGTCTGGCCCAGATCAATCTCTTTTTCGGTGCGGATGGTCTTCTCGCCGTTGACCTTCATGGTTTCGACGCGCACGACTTCGTCTCCTACAAAGCGAACGAAGTCCACGTCCTGCGGGGGATCGCCGTAGATCCACTCTTCGTACTCGGTTCCCTCAGGACGCTCGCGCACTTTCTTCGGCGGACGCCCCTTGGCGTAGATGACCATCTCGCGGTTCATGCCGACCAGCACATGATGGTTCTTGATGGCCTCCTTGGCCTTGGGCGGAACGCTCTCGAGGTAGGCATCGAGCGCCGACTTGGAATCAAAGTCGAACACCGGCCGGAGATACTGCTTCAGTTCGGGCCCAGTCATTTCGGGAACGTACTTGTCGAAGTAGAGGTCGACGAATGAACCGCGGGGGTTGGCGTTCGAATCGGAGGGGGTGACCGTGGCTCCTCCGGCGCCTTGAACCTGTATGCGCTGGTACCACTTCTGCTTCTTGACCGGACCGCCGTTGATCTCAAAGCGCATGTGATCGTCTTTGAAGGCGATCTGGGTGATGCGGGCCTGGTCGCCAGGCTTGGCGGCCGGGCCCCACAGCGCCATCGTGCGTCGCAAGTCCTCGCCGCTCGGCGTGATGACCCCGTTCTTCAGCTTCAGTCCGGTTTTCCCCATGGGAAAATTCGTGCGGATGTACACCAACTCCTGGGCAAAGGCGTGAATGATCTGCTCACGAGTCATCTTGGAAATTCGCGGAGGTGAGGGGCTCTGGGCCGGGGCTGAAGCGCCGCCGATCAGAAGGGCGAAGAACAGTGGGAGAACACGGCGCAACCGCATGCAGCACCCCGGGCCCAATATGCGCTCATTATAGACCCGCTCCAGCGCGAGTGGTTGGACGCGCAGGACCAGGATTTCGATCCAGGAAGCCAGGGGCCGCGGGTGCGGAACTGGAGACTTGTTGGAACCGGAAACCGGCGTACACTGGGCACGTTCAAGGAGACAGAATGAATCGCATGGGCGCGTGGGTCTTGTCGATCGTGGTGTGCGCGGGCACGGGAGCGGTTGCCCAGGACGCGGCCGTCAGCATGGACGACGAACCGCATTACTCGCGCGTCTTCAGCAACGACTACTGCCGCGCTTACACCATCAACCTCGGCCGGTTAGAGCAGACGAAACCGGTTGCGTATAAGCACGACTGGGTTCGAATGACACTGGGGGGCAGCGTCGAACAAGCCTGGGGCGGAACGCTTTTTTCCAGCAACGGATATGAAGACCCGGAAGGTTACTACATCTCGTTTTCTTTTCCGGTGGACCGCCTGACCCTGCGCAATCCGCACAATGAACCCTACCGGTCTTTGGTGGTTGAAATCATGCAAAGCGACGACAGCCGGAATCGCGTCCGCGATACCTCGCTGGACCCGTTTGCCATGAAACTCGGCCCGGGGGTCGACCCCCGCACGTCGTATGTCGCGAGTCTGACCAAAACGTCGGTTGAGATTGTGAACGCGCAGCTGCTTGGCGGCGACGCCAAGGAGATCGCATCGAAAGGCGTCGGCGCGCTCTTCGTGGCCATGACCGACGTCGAACTGCAACACGGACAGAAAGGCGAAGAGGCGAAGAATCTCAAACTCGGCAAGGGCGAAGTGAGGTGGCTGCCGGGGGGCGGATCGGCCACGTTCAAGAACGTAGGAAAAGAGCCGGCGCGATTCGTGCTTCTGGATTTGAAGTAAGAAGTCAGAAGTCAAATTGCAGAAGTAAACCCTCTCGTGGTGTACTTCTGCAATTTGACTTCTTACTTCTGACTTCCTCGCGAAGGGAGCTTTTCAGGGTTCTTTCTCGATCCGCAGGCCTTCCCGGGCAACTCGCAGAGGCAGAATACGGCCTCCGGCTTCAGCGACGGCGTGGGCGACTGACTCCCGAGCGCCTTCCTCGACCATCAGCAGGACACAGCCGCCGCCGCCGGCGCCGCAAACCTTGGCAGCGCGCCCGCCGTTGTTGCCGGCCACGGCAATCAGTTTGTCAATGAGTGGGGTGGCGATCCCGGGAGCATTGGTGCGGCGCAGTTTCCATTCCTCGCGCAGCAGGCGGGCCACATCCTCCCAGTCGTGACGGAGGAGGGCCTGGTGCATGTCGCGGGCGATGACGGCGATTTTTTCGAAATTGCGGAATACCCGCTTGTCGCCGTTGATGTGGGACTTGAAAACCTCCCAGTTGTTGATGCCGGACTGCCGGGGCGCGCCGGTGTAAGCGAGGACAAACCGCATCTCGATCTCTTCCGGCGCGACCGGCACCGCTGTGCGCCGAATTCCGTCCGGACCGAGATGAATCGCGCTGACACCTCCATACAGGGCGGGGTAGTAGTCCTGGCAGCCGGTGGGCACGCGGATGATCTGGGCTTCAATGTTCTGCGCCAGCAAGCGCATCTGTTCCAGATTCAGATCGCGCCCGGTGAAACGCGCCAGGGCGGCACTGGTGGCAATCATCAGAGCCGAGGAACCCGAAATTCCCGCTCCCGCCGGCGACTGCGAGTTGGTCTCCACCCGGAGGCCTTGTTCCGGCCCAAAAAAACGGACCAAATACGCCGCCAGGACGTGCCGGTGGTTCCGGCTGGCAACGAGTTCCCCGAGATCGGAAAACGTGTCTTCCTGCTGAGTATCGAGGGAGCAGAGTTCGATGCGCCCGCCTTTCAGCGGCGTGATGCGGCAGGTGGTGAGGATTTCCAGGGCGAAGTTCAGCGTCAACGCGCCGGGATGAAACAGGTACAGGGGCCAGAGGTCAAGCGTGCCTCCGGCGAGGTCGGCGCGACAGGGAGCGTGCGCCGTGATCGCTGGCGGCGCGGGCCGGGCTGACTTTCTGGCCATGCCGCCTTTGTATCACGGCGGCAAACGAAATTTGGTGACGGAACGCACCGTTCGTGGGTGCGGGAATCACAGGGGTGACCCGCTCTCCGCGCCCGCGCCTCACCATCGGGGGCGCGGACGGGGGGCAGGGTCGTCAAGACGCCAGACTGAAGGTCATCGCCGGGTGGGTACCTTGGTAACGGGACCATGTACTGAAAGCACCTAAGCCCGCAGTGACAGCCGAACTTAGAATGGATGGAAGACCAGACGGGCGTTCCCCGCGCTCGGGTCGCAGGACTCTCTTTTTTGCCGCTAAAGCTGCCCATTCCCGCCCGCATCCCGCTGCTGTACGTGATCTTGGGAGTGTTGCTGGCCATCAGCGTGGTTCCGATGTACTTCTATTCCGCGCAGATGGAGACACTCAACCGGGAGCGGCTCAAGACCAACGAAATGCTGCTGCAGAATACGGTCACCCGCTCACTGGCCGACGACATTTCCCAGCACCAGGAAACGCTGCGCATGATGCTGGCCAATTTGTCGTCGTCGATCCAGGTGGCGAGCGGGAGTGATATCGGTGCGCAAAACATCGCCGCCCCGGAACTGCGGGCGCTGCTGGAGAAGTTTGTTTCGTCTTCGAATGACATCGCCTATGCCACCCTGCTGAACGCCGATGCCAAAGGCATTTCGGCTGGCCGGATCGAGCCCGATGCTTTCTTGCAGCGTGAACTGGAACGCGCCTATGCGGCGGCCCACGAGGGACGGGGCTTCAGCGGACAGCCGCTGGTGGTCGGCATGGGTAAGTCGGCCAGGACCGTAATGCTGGTCAGCGTACCCATGATGTATGGCGGCCGTTTCCTGGGGATGATCGGGTCGGTGGAGGACCTGCAATTCCTGATCCGGCGGCTGCAGGAAGTCAACCGCTCCGGCCTGATGCCCTACGTCGTGGATAGCCAGGGACGGCTGGTGGCGGCCGCAGCCCCCGAATATGCCACCGGCCAGGACATGAGCCACTTCGACATTGTCCGGAGCTTTGTGGAAGAAGGTTCGAAGGCCCAACTGGCTGCTACGCGGGAATTTGCGTTTCGGGATGGGAAGAAAACGACGGAGATGCTGGGGACTTACAGTCCGGTTTCGGCGCTGGACTGGGGAGTGGTGGTGCAGAAACCCCGCGATGAAGCCTATCGCAGCATTTTCGAGATGCAGCGCACCGGCCGCCTGCTGGCGCTGCTGGCGGTGTTTCTGAGCGTGGGCTTGAGCATCTTTTCGGCGCGCCGGATCACTAGCCCTTTGGAAGTGCTGGCGCAATCCAGCCGCGCGATTGCGCGGGGAGATTTCACCCAGCGCGTCCATTTGCGGACACGAACAGAAATTGGAGAACTGGCTTCGACCTTCAACAAGATGTCAGACGAACTGGAGCAGTTCGTCGAAGACCTGAAGCGCGCCGCCGAGGAAAACAAAGCGCTGTTCATGGGGTCGATCCAGATGCTGGCGGGCGCGGTTGACGAAAAGGACCCCTACACCCGCGGCCACTCCGACCGGGTCACGAAATACTCGCTCATGATTGCCGGCGAAATGGGGCTGGATCCGGGATTCCTGGAGGTCCTTCGCGTCTCCGCCCAACTGCACGATGTCGGCAAAATCGGCATCGAGGACCGCATTCTGAAAAAGCCCGGGGCCCTGACGCCGGAAGAGTTCGAGATCATGAAGACCCACACGACGAAGGGGGCGAACATTCTGCGTCCAGTGCCGCAGCTGCGGGAGATGCTGCCCGGCATCGAACTGCACCACGAATCGCTCAACGGGTGCGGCTATCCCTATGGCCTGAAGGCGGACGAGATTCCGCTGCTGGCGCGAGTGATCGCGGTGGCGGATACCTTTGACGCTCTGACCACCAATCGTCCCTACCAGCAAGCTCATGAAACAGCGGAGGCGCTGCGTATCATTCAGAGTTTAGCGGGGCAGCGCCTGGATCCGAAGGCCGTGGCCGCCCTGCTGGCGGTTTACGGGCGGGGCGAGATCCACATTGTGAAGCAAATGACCCTCACCATTCCTCTGGAGCCGGACCTCCCCGTGACGCTTCCGACGCAGCCCGGCGATCCGGTTACGGTCGAGACCACGCGCAGCTGAACGCCGGCACCGCAAATCGCCATTCCCTTCCCGCCTATATAATCGCCCTTGCGGACAACTCATGATTCAGACCCTGTTTGGCAGCCTGGACGAACAGCAAAAACCCAGCTTTCTGGAGCGCATGAAGGAAGCGGTCTCGCGCACCCGCCAGAACCTGGCCGAGCGTATTGAAGACGTAGCTTCCATCGGTAAGGAGATCGACCGCTCCACGCTGGACGATCTGGAGGCTACCCTGATCGGCGCCGACCTCGGCACCACCACCACCCACGAAGTTCTGGAGAAGCTGCGGGACAAGGCCGATCGCAGGCAGATCAAAGACGTGAACGAACTGAAGCGGCTGCTGAAGGAAGAGTTGTTGGCAATCCTGGCCTCGACCAGCGCGAGTCCGGTCGCGAAGGTGGACGGCACGCCGGAAGTCATCGTGGTGGTGGGCGTGAATGGCACGGGCAAAACGACCACCATCGGAAAGCTGGCGCAGGTTTTTCGCTCCCAGGGAAAAACTGTGCTGCTGTGCGCCGCGGACACGTTCCGCGCGGCGGCGATTGAGCAGTTGGAAATCTGGGGACAGCGCACCGGCACCGAGGTGATCAAGACCAAGCCCGGGGGCGATCCGGCGGCGGTGCTGTTCGATGCGCTGCAGGCCGCGAGCTCGCGGAAAACCGATTACGTCATCGTGGATACGGCGGGGCGCCTGCATACCAAGCAGAACCTGATGCTGGAGCTCGAAAAGATGAAACGCACGGCGCAGCGCATTGTGCCGGGCGCGCCGCACGAAACTTTGCTAGTGATGGACGCCACTACCGGCCAGAACGGCCTGCAACAGGCGCGGCTGTTTACACAATCGGCGGGGGTCACCGGCATTGTCCTGACCAAACTCGATGGCACAGCCAAGGGCGGAGTCGTGGTTGCGATCTCGCGGGAGTTGGGGCTGCCGGTGCGGTTCGTGGGCGTGGGCGAAAAGGCCGGCGATCTGCTGCCCTTTGATCCGAAGGAGTTTGTGGAGTCGCTGTTTGCTTAAAAGCAGCTCTCAGCTCTCAGCCGTCAGCTCTCAGTTGTAATTTCACCACGGAGGCACGGAGGAGAGGCAAAAGTCAAATTGAAGAGTACGATGCGCCAGGTTTTACTTCTGCAATCTGACTTCTGACTTTTGACTTCGTCATGGCATCCGACGAACAATTCATGCAGCGTGCGCTCGATCTGGCGCGGGCCGGCGTCGGGCTGGTTTCGCCTAATCCTGCAGTTGGCGCGGTCGTGGTCGACGCTGCGGGAAACAAAGCTGGGACGGGAACCCACACCTATGACGGGGTGAAACACGCCGAGGTACTGGCGCTGGAGCAGGCGGGCGCGCGGGCCCGCGGCGGCAGTCTTTTTCTGAACCTCGAACCCTGCTCTCATCAGGGACGAACCGGGCCGTGCGCGGACGCCATCCAGGCGGCGGGAATCAAGCGCGTCGTCGCTTCGATGCAAGACCCGAATCCGCGCGTCGCTGGGGAGGGATTCGCCAAACTGCGCAGGGCGGGAATCGAGGTGGAAGTCGGGCTTTTCGAGGCGGAAGCAAAGAAACTGAACGAGAGCTTCGCCAAGTACATCCGGCATGGCACACCGCTGGTCACGCTGAAATCGGCGATGACCCTGGACGGAAAGATCGCCCCGGCGGCTGATAAGGCGGAGCGCGGTGAGCCGACCGGAGGCGGGCGCGCCTGGATCACCGGCGAGGCGGCGCGCGCGCATGTGCAGCAGCTCCGTCACCAGCATGACGCGATTCTGGTGGGCGTGGGGACGGTGATTGCCGACGATCCGCTTCTCACCGACCGCAGCGGCCTTCCGCGGCGGCGGAAGCTGCTGCGAGCCATTCTGGATTCGCACCTTTGCATCCCGCATACTTCACGGATAGTGCAGACGGCTGCAGATGATGTTCTGGTCGTGTATGCCTCGGCGGAGGAAAATTCGAGGCAGGCGCTAGAAGCGAAGGGGATCCGGGTTACGCAGATTCCGGGCGCCGAAGGGCGTCCCGATTTTGCGGGCGTGCTCCGGCGGCTGGGCGAACTTGAAATCACCAGCCTGCTGGTCGAGGGCGGATCACGGGTCAATGCCGCCGCGCTGGCGTCGGGCGAAACGGACAAGGTCTTTCTTTACTATGCCCCCACAATTCTGGGCAGAGGGGCAGTTTCGTTCGCCAACGATGAAGGCGGGGGTGGGATGCATCACACACTCTCTCTGCGTCGGTTCGAACTGCACCGCTTCGGTGATGACTTTGCCATCGAGGGATACTTGAAGGACGCCTACCAGGACTAAGATTGGGATAGCGCGAGTAATCTGCGGGGATGGGCAGAGCACTGAGCGAGGAATTGGTTCTTTCACCACAGAGGCACAGAGACACACAGAAATCTACACCGGGAAAACCCCAAATCGGTTTTCTCTGCGTCTCTGTGCCTCTGTGGTGAATATTCAAAACCTGCAATAGTCTATTGATAACGGCTTCTGGAGGAGCGCATGTTTACTGGAATTGTTGAAGAAGTGGGCAAAGTCGTGAGGATCGAGCAGCGGGGCGAGAACCGCCGGCTCACGATTGAGGCGGCTCATATACCGAAAGAACTGAAGACCGGGCACAGCGTTTCGGTGAGCGGAGTCTGCCTGACGGCGCTCGACATCAAGCCGAAGTCGTTCTGCGCCGATCTGGCGCCGGAAACCTGGGAGCGGACATCGTTCTCCCGGATTCACGAGGGAGCACTGATCAACCTGGAGCTGCCGATGAAGGCCGACGGCCGCTTCGACGGGCACATCGTTCAGGGACACGTGGATGGCGTGGGCCGGGTGATTTCGTTCGACCGCATCGCCGATTCCGAGAATTGGTGGCTACGCATCGAAATTCCGCCCGAAATCGAGAAGTACACCGTGTTCAAGGGGTCGATTTCGATTGAAGGCATCAGTCTGACGGTGGCCAAGCTGGAAAAGAACCGCTGCACCGTCGCCATTATTCCCCACACGGTGGAACTGACGAACCTGGGATCGCTCAAGCCGGGCGATCCGGTGAACCTGGAAGCCGACGTGATCGCCAAGTACGTCGAGAAAATGATGAAGGGCGAACCGGGGCAGAGTGCGCTAACGGTAGAGGATTTGGTGGGGCAGGGATTTTAGGCTTGCACTCGCAGGCTTGCTGAATCCACTCCGTGCCCAAGTTCCCGCCTCATCGGCGGGGCACGGTCTCGGAGTAGAACTCGATCTGGTGGAAGCCCCCGGTCATGAGGAATTCGCTCAATTTTCCCAACGGTGTCTGGACTCGTCCCACGAATCCATCCTCGATCGACGTAAGCCTCGCGGAATCTCCGCCCGCGATTTCGCCTCCGTATTCCCAGTGACTGATGGGAAATTCCTTGACCTTTTCCCCGGAGGCATTGCGCTCTTCGTATCGGTTGGCGGCAAAGACGCAAACCGAGCCGTCGCGTTTTTCGACTTCAAGCTGCGGTCTGTCTTCCTGCGAGATATTTCTTTGCGGCTCGAAAGTGATCCGTTTCAAGTCTGCGAGATCGAAGGACAAGGTGTCGTGCCAATAACCTGTTCCCTGTCGGGCTGACAGTAAGATGTAAAGTGTCGGCAAATCCCGTTTGGGGCTCTTTCCGTCGCGAGCAGTCGAAAAGGCCCCGTCTTCGCGAAGGCGCAGGGGTTGGGTGCGGTCGATGACGGGCTGCCTGGTGCCCTCGATGGTGTACCGGATTTTGACCGCGCTGACTTGCACCTTCACGCCATCGAAGTCGGTGATGGTGGCAGAGACCGCGCTAGACTCGGCCCTGACCGGTTGCCCGGCAACAGCAGCTTGAATCGCGATCATCAACCAGATTGCGGTAAGGGAAAATGCGCGCATTGTTTCACTCCTTCGTGCCAGTTCGTTCCCTGTCCACTCGAGAATGCAGCTAATTGTCGGCTTCGGCGAGCAGGGCGTCAGTGAAGGCAATCACGGTTGCTGGTGACAACTCAAAAGGGGAGAGCAATCTCAGGTTCTGGTCTTCGAGCGCGGGCCGCCTACGCTTCCAACTTCAATTCATCCAATTCCAGGAATTCCTGCACGATGGGCTCGTTCGATTTTTCCATCTCCTTGGCGGGACCGAAGAAGATCACGCGGGCCTCGTGCAGGAAGACGACGCGGTCGGCGAGCTTCTTGGCCAGGCGCATGTCGTGGGTGACGACGATGGACGTCAAGTGCAGTTGCAGTTTGAGGCGCGCGATCAGGTCGCCGAGCAGAGTCGCCATCAGCGGGTCCACCATGGTTGTGGGTTCGTCATAGAGAACGCAGTCCGGCTGCGCCGAGAGCGCCCGGGCGATCGCGACCGAACGCTTCATGCCGGTGGACAAGTCGGAGGGCAGCAGGTCGCGCATTTCCTTGACCCCAACCATTTCGAGCAGGCCGCCGACCACCTGAAGAATCTGGTCTTCGGAGAGTTCCCCCCGTTCCCGTAAAGGAAACGCGACGTTCTCCCCCACGCTCAAAGAGTCGAAGAGCGCTCCGTTCTGGAAGACCATGGTGACTTTCTTGCGGATCTCCTCCAGCTGCTCTTCGTTGTAATCGGTGATGTCCTGGCCGGCGACGATGACGCGCCCGGCATCGGGCTTGAGGAAGCCCATGATGTGATGCAGCGCGACCGATTTGCCCACGCCGCTGCGGCCCAGGATGCAGACGGTCTCCCCGGGCAGGACGTCGAAGCTGACGTCCTCAAGTACGCGCCGGTCTCCGAAGGCCTTGGAGACGTGCCGAAACTCGATGTAGGGAGAGGGTGGGACGTCGGGCATTGACATCAGGATGACACGAGAGGCTGCCGCGGCTCAAGTGGCCACCACTCATCTCAAAATGCGCTGTCGGCTGGCTGCTCGTGAAATGGCGAGGTTTCAACTAATGACGTGACCTGATCGCTTATGTATACCAGAATGTCCCATAAAAGAGCGCCAAGAGACTATCATCTGCAATCGGGGAATACTTTTCAAAGCGAACGCAAGCGGTAGTGCCGGATACGCACAAAATGCCGGAAGGAACGTCTCGACCTCCCTCCAATCATGCCGAGGCCCTGACATCGCGATCCGCCAACATTTATTTCTGGACGCTGCTTCCCGTCGCCAGCTTGGCCTTCAGGGTAGTCAACGCGAGATCGCGGCAAGGGTCTCTCTTTGCGACGAGATCAGCCGCTTCCGGAATGCACATCAAGTCAGGCGTGACGCCGGCTTTCTCAATGTCCTTGCCGTCGGGAAACACTGCATGTGCGACGGTCGTCTGAGCGCCGTAGAACACCGCAGCTTCAGTGCCGATATGCTGCCGAAAGAACTGTGCCCCCGCCACTTTTCCGGCAGTTTTGTCTCCGATGATCACCGCCCGGCCTGACAGCTGCAAGTGCCGGGCGAGTATCTCGCTGGAGCTCGCGCTTTCGCTGTCCACCAGCACCGCGATCGGAACATCGGAAAATGAAGGTTGCCGGGGCTTGGCGGTTATTTTTTGCGTCTTTCCCCGGCCGGTCGCGGTGAAGAGTTCGGTCTCACTCTTCTCAAGATAGCCAGCAAATCGCTGGAGGTCTTCGATTTCGCCGCCTGGGTTGCCACGAACATCGATAATGAGCGCACGTGAACCCTTGACCTTCCACAACGATCTTTCTGCCATATCCTCGAGGGTGCGCCACTTCGGCCTCAGGACTTGTGACCCGATGAAATTGCGGAGTTTTACGTAGCCAATGCCCTCTACGGTAGCGGATTCAAACGGGTTTTCCGCGTAGTCCGTCTCCCCCTCGCGGATTGCATCGAAGACTCTGGAAAAATCGTACACCGTTTCCATCGCCAGACGAGTATGGACATCGGCGGAAATTTCCAGGCGCTGGCGTTTGCCATTGCGTTCAATATCAAGAACCGGGATGGCGGCAGGCTGTATGAATCGGTAATAGAATTGCGTTTCGAAATAGTTCTTGCGGTCGGCGACTACGCCCTCAATCCCGAGAACGGTATCGCCCACTAACAGACCGGCTCTTTCGGCTGGGCCTTTTTCCTTGATCTTATAAACGCGCACCGTGTCACCAAAAGGCTTCGCCTGAAAACCGAAGCGCGGCTCCATCGTCTGCCAGGGCGGAACGAACTTGGTATGCGAATCGTCCATCTTGCGGGCCATCCAGTAAATGGCGGCAAGCATTTCTCCCGGGCTGTTACAGGTGTCGATTTTCTTCTGGGTCTCCCGCAGCTCTTTGTCCCAATCGATTCCTTTGAGGGACGGATCGTAGAAGTTGTTTTTGATGATGTCGTGCACACCTTCGGCGATCCCGCGCATTAAGTCGCGATTGCTCTTCAGCGTCCCCTGCGCGAAGGAATCTGCGCCGAAAGACGAGATGAAGAAAATAAAGGAAGCGATACAGTAGAGAATCCGGGAGCGGCGGATCATGGCTCGTCCTTTCTAAGTAACTCTGGATCATAAGTCGGGTTGGCCCGTCCCGCAAGTATTGGGCGGGCAGACTGCAAGGGAACGAATAAGGGATTGTTGACGCCAACAGACGATTACACCACCTACTTAGTCTGATCGGGGCCCGGCCATTTTGTCGGGATATCCTCGGGTGTGTTCAGATTCAAGAAGACCTGGTCGGAGAAGCCAGCGGAGGCCAGTTCCTCGCCTTCGATTACCCGGATTGGAATGGTGGCAAACAAGGCGTCGATCTTGTTCTTTCCTGCCTTCAGGGCCTGCTCAGCCACGATTGCGAAGGGGCGGCGATAGACGGCGCATAGCGGCTGAAATCCTCTGGCGGAGTGCGGGACGGTAACCAGGGCGCCGGTGCTCCCGGCGGACGCAAAAAGAAAGGCCAGCAGATCCGGTGAAACCAAAGGCATGTCCACGGCCAGCACCAGGTTCAATTCGGCCGAAGAATGCACGAGAGCGGCATGAATTCCCGCCAAGGGGCCGCGGCCCGGGTAGGCATCTTCGATGACCGTCCCGTAATGGGAAAACTTGGCGGGATCGCCGACGATCGCGACATCACAAACGCGGCCGAGGACGGCGATCGCCCGCTCGAGCAGCGTGCAGCCGCCGAAGTTCAGGAAGGCTTTGTCGGTGCCCATGCGCGAGCCTTGGCCTCCCGCCAGGACGAATCCCATACGCGAGTTTTCCATTGGAATCCTCATAATGACCGAGGAGCCTCAATCGGGAACATAAGCATCAAGCACTTCTCTCCAGAAGAGCATAGGTCCTACGCCGCAGTGCACGAAAGTAACCTATTCAGAACTGCCAAGTCGGCGGAAGATTGAAACGTCCGACGCTTCCGGGCGCCACAAGTCATGCCGCAAAAGCTCATGGATGTTCTCATGCTGGGACGCTGCTCGCACGAGTTTTCCTGGCCTCGGCGCATGTCCAATGGAGAGTATTACCAGGTCTGCCTGCTCTGCGCCGCCGCCTACCAGTATGACTGGAAAACGATGCGCCGGGGCGCCCGGGTGGAACACCCGGTGCCAGAGACGGCGGCGGTACGGCGCCGTTCCGGGCAGAAGCAGCCCAGTTGGGTGCCGCGGGCGCGGCGTCTGAAGCTGGATCTTCCCATCCGTTACCGGGTGAAGAACCTGAGCAACTGGTACGAGGGCATGGTGCAGAACCTCAGCCAGTCGGGCGTGCTGTTTCACGGGCCGCAGCAAATGCCGGTGAATGCGCTGGTGGAGATGGTGTTCGAGATGCCCGAAGAAATCTCGGGCCAGAAGAACAGCAATGTTCTCTGCCAGGGACGCCTGATCCGCTCCAAGGAGGCCCATGATTCCGAAGAAGGCTTCGGGCTGGCCGCTTCCATCCTGGACTACAAGTTCCTCCGTCAGGTCTGAGCGGGAAATCCGGTTTCCGCGGCCGTGACTCCTGTCCGGGCGCATTCTCCCACTCGGCGTTTAGGCCCAAGTCTGGTCAACCCCTGCGCGAAATTTTCATGGGAGCCGCCGCCTGCCGGCATCTAAACTAATAACAGTATTTCCCAGCGCTAGGAGTGTTTATGAAGCCCAGGGTACAAGTCTATGTGTTGATTGTCTCTCTCCTCGTGATCCTTGCCGGGGTGGCCTGCACGAAGGCCGCCGATGACAACCAGTTGACCGGCCAGATTCAGACCAAGCTCAACGAAGACTCGGGGCTACAGGGTAAGCCGATAACGGTGCAGACCTCGAACGGAGTGGTCACGCTATCGGGTACGGTCGATAACGAAACGCAGCGCGTGGCTGCAGCCCGCTACGCCTCCGCGATTCCGGGGATCAAGCAGGTCGTGAACAATCTCCAAGTCGCAGCGTCGGCGCCGGCCACATTAGCGGCGAATCAGATGACGCAGGCGCCGCCAGAACCGGCAAGAGCGGCAGTCAAACCAAAACCGGGTTTGTCGCGTTCGCGAAGGACACCGGCCTCGACCGCGATGGCGGCCGCAGACCCAGCGCCAGCCATGAGGGCGACGGCGGCTGAACCGCCACCTCCCACCCAGACCGTCACGCCGAGCGCACCGGCTACGCCGCCTCCGCCTCCGGCGCCCGTAAAGGTGACCATACCGTCGGGCACGACGCTGGCGATCCGGCTGGTGGATGCGATTGATACGGAAAAATCGCAACCCGGTCAGACCTTCCGGGCCACCCTGGATTCGCCGCTTTCGGCGGAAGGAGACGTCGCCATCCCGGCGGGATACGACGTCGAAGGTCAAGTTGTGGATGTGAAGAGCGCAGGAAAGTTTGCCGGGAAATCGGAACTGGTCCTGCAGTTGAGCCGCATCTCGGTGGGAGCCAAGTCCTATAGCATCCAAACCGATCAGTACCGTCGCCAGGGAAGCTCGCGTGGAACCAACACGGCGGAGAAGGTTGGCGCGGGCGCGGCCATTGGGGCCATCATCGGGGGCCTCGCGGGCGGCGGCAAAGGCGCAGGGATTGGAGCTGCGGCTGGTGGAGGACTGGGAGGCGGCGTGCAGGCCGCCACCAAGGGTCAGCAGATCAAGCTGCCTGCAGAAACAGTGCTGAACTTCACCCTGCAATCACCGCTGACGGTGACCCCGGTGAACGGAGGTCCGAACTCAGGGCGGCAGAAACTGGAAAATCCGCAGTAGCCGGAAACAGACACAGCCACGGAGGGCGCCCGGTGAGGCGCCCTTTTTTTTCGGTTCCCGCCCCGTATGCCCCGTGGTTACGGTTCGGACAGCCCCTCTCAACGTCACTCACACCGATATGTGACAACCCTCACTTTCAGCGGGCCGGCCGCGGACTAAGCTAAGTAATAACATGGGGTTTGTCAGGAAGAAGAGTTGTGTGATCCCAAGGAGGACAGCATGCGCACCGGCAGGATTCTCTGGACAGGAGTGATAGTTGTGATGGCGCTGGCGATGATTGCATCGGCGCAGGATCAACCGAAGAAGGAAATCAGACACGTTCCCATCAAGCCGACTTCGGCCGCATCCGGCCAGGAGATGTACAAGAACTATTGCGCGGTATGCCATGGAGTGGATGGCAAAGGTAACGGTCCCGCAGCGGAAGCGCTTAAGGTTCCGACGCCGGATTTGACCACGCTGACACAGAAGAACGGGGGCACATATCCGGCGATGAAAGTCTCGAGTGTGCTTCGCGGAGAACAGATGATGCCCTCGCACGGGAGCAAGGACATGCCGGTCTGGGGCGATCTCTTCTGGCATCTCAGCGGGGGCCACGCATCGGAAGTCCATCAGCGGGTCTCCAATCTGAACAACTACATCGAGTCGCTGCAGAAGAAGTGAAGTTCTCGGACCGGAGCGGGAGTGCGTCCCGGGGGGCGCATTCCCCTGCGGTCCGTAGCCGCATGTTGCCGCGCGTTCCGCCCTACTGATAGAGTTCTAGGTGCGAGTTCCTCAGTTCTGCCCTGAGGGTAGCGTCGCGATTCCGCTGCGAATTCCAACCGGTAGCCTGCAAGATGGTGGAGCATACGCCCAATCGGCAGTGGTGGACCGCGCTGCAACACCATCCGGTGCTGGTGCAGTACGGAGGCGCCACGCTCACCGCGTGGGTGGCGCTCAGCCTGTGGAGCTTCTCGCCGTTTTTGCGCCGCGATCCTTTCGCCCTGTTCCTGGCCGCCGTAGTGGTAACGGCGCGCTTCTTTGGCTTCGGCCCGGCCTTGTTCTGCTCGCTTTTGTCCACCGCCTGCCTCGACTTCGTGGTGCTACGGCCGCGATTCGGTTTCGCCCTGCACACGGTGGAAGACCTGGAGCGGCTGGCGGGGTTCCTGGCGATTGCGGTTTTGGTTGGCAGCCTAGCCCGCCAGAAAACCAGGGCGGAACGGAAGGCGGAACGAACGGTGCGAGAGATGGCGGCGATTGTGGAGTGCTCCGATGACGCCATTTTCAGCACCAGCCCGGACGGGCTGATCACGAGTTGGAATCGCGGCGCCGAGCAGCTCTACGGATACGACGCCGACGAGGCGGTCGGGGCCTCGGTCCTGCTGCTGGCACCTCCGGAGCGGCAGGCGGAAGTCGAGGGGAATCTCCAGCTTCTCAACCGCGGTGGTCATGTTGATGCGCACGAAACCGAACGGATGCGCAAAGACGGCACGCGGGTTCCGGTGTTGTTGTCGATCTCGCCCCTCCGGAGTGCCCAGGGAGCGATTGTGGGTACGTCGGCGATGGCCAGAGACATTTCCGTCCAAAAACAATCGGAAGAGGCGATCCGGCGGAGCGAGAAATTGGCGGCCGCGGGACGGCTGGCCGCCTCCGTGGCCCATGAAATCAACAACCCACTGGAAGCGGTGCTGAACCTGCTCTACCTGGCGCGTCATGATCCCAGCCAAGCCGAGCAGTATCTGACCATGGCAGAGCGGGAGGTAGGGCGGGTGGCAAGCCTGACGCAGCAGACGCTGGGTTTTGTCCGGGAGACGAATCTACCCGGCCCACTGAATCCAGCCACGATCCTGGACGAAGTCCTGCAATTGTATTCCCGCACGCTGGAAGGCAAGAAGATCCGGGTGGCCAGGCGTTACCGCAGCCGTTGCGAGATCGTGGGTTACTCGGGAGAGTTGCGGCAGTTGCTTTCGAACCTGCTGGTCAACGCAGTGGCCGCGATGGAAAGTGGCGGTTCGCTGCAGGTTCGGGTGGCGGCCGCCCACCGCCGGCCGGACGGCGCGGAAGGCGTCCGCATCACGGTTGCCGACAACGGCAGCGGCATCCCCCGGGAAGCGCTCAGGCGGATTTTCGAGCCTTTCTTTACTACCAAGCAAGAAGCGGGTACCGGGCTCGGGTTGTGGGTCTCCCGCGGTATCGTGGAAAAGCACGGGGGATCGATCCGCGTACGCAGCCGGGTGGATGGGGGGCACAGCGGGACCGTGTTTTCGGTCTTCCTGCCGGCGGCCCACCAACCGGTCGCAGGCGCGGCGTTCCCTGTTTCCTGAGAAGGACATGCGGCGGGCCGAAGGGCCAATGACCTTCGTACCTTAGAAGCCCCCCACCCCACCGGAATATAATCGGGCAAACCCAGAAAAATTGGGCATTTAGCACCCGTGGACCCTCTTATCACCGCCGCGATCTTCGCACTGGGGCTGGTCTTTGGCAGCTTCCTGAATGTTTGCATCTACCGTTTGCCGTTGGGCAAGTCGGTGGTTGCGCCCCGTTCGGCCTGCCCGCACTGCAGGAAGATGATTGCGCCGTATGACAATATTCCCGTGCTGAGTTGGCTGATTCTGCGGGGACGCTGCCGCCAGTGTAAGGAACCGATTTCACCGCGCTACCTGGCGGTTGAGATGCTCACCGGCCTGCTGTTTCTGGGCTGCTATGTCCACTTCGGACTGACCCTGGCCATGCTCAAGTGCATGGTGCTGGGGTTTCTGCTTCTCGGACTGATTTTCACGGACGCCGAAACCAAACTTCTTCCCGACGCCCTGACCTTGCCGGGACCGGCTTTGGGCATTGCCTTCAGTCTGCTGGTTCCGGTGAATGACCTGGCCGCGCAACTCATGCCCGGGCTGGTGTCGCTTCCGGTCAGTGGTGAGGTTTCATGGCGGCTCTGGTCGCTGCTGGATTCCCTGCTGGGATTGGCCGTGGGAGCGTCGTTTCTGTACGGCGCGGCGGCCATCTATCTGCGGGCGCGGGGCGTGGAAGGAATGGGATTCGGCGACGTCAAGTTGATGGCCATGATCGGAGCGTTCCTCGGAACCAAGCTGACGGTACTGACCATTTTTGCCGCGTCGCTGGCGGGATCGCTGTTCGGCGTGAGCACGGTAGCGGCGGTCTGGCTCAAGCGTAGGCGCCGGATCGTGGCGCGCGGGAATCCATCGGCGGAAGCGCGGCGGAGGGCGTGGCATTCGGCGCGGATGGCACTCCGTTTTTACCAAATGCCGTTTGGAGTTTTCCTGGGAAGCATGGCGCTGCTGGCGTTTTTCTTTGGCAATCGGCTGCTGCACTGGTACTGGGGGCTGATGTGAAGCTGCTGATGAATCCAGTGGTGGTGCGAATGGCGCTGGTGCTGCTGGTGGCCCTGGCGGCGTTCGCGATCGGGGCCTTCGTGATCCACCGGATGCGAAAAGAACTGGCGGAGGAAGCGGATTCGCTGTCCCAATCCCCCCTGGCGGCGGAAGGCTTGCCGATCCACGCCTACCACGCCGTGATCCAGGAATTGAAGCAGCAGAAGCACGAACTGACGGCAAAACAGCTGGAGGAACGAAGAAAGACAAAGGCCTCCGACACGTTGAGCGCGACGGTGCTGGCCAACCTCTCCTGCGGGGTGTTGTTCTTCAACACCGCCGGCCTGGTACGGCAGGTGAACCCTGCGGCCCGCCAGCTTCTGGGCTTTGCCGCGCCGGTGGGGATGGGAGTGGCCGATCTGTTGCGCACCGCGAGCCTCCGGCTGGAAGGGGACGCCCCCAGGCCCGATGCCCGGACCGTAGAGGCGGCCCTGCTTCCAGCTCTGAGCGGAAAAGCGGTGGTGCGGGGACTATTGCTCGATTATCGAACTCCAGACGGAGAACCGCGCGTCCTGGAGCTGACGGTTTCGCCGGTCATGGCCGAGGATGCCAGCATGATAGGGACGGCCTTCGTGCTGACCGACAGGACCGAGATTGCGCGCGTCCGGCAGGACCAACGGATGCGGGAAGAAGTTTCGGCCGAGATGGCCCTCGGGCTGCGGAATTCCCTGGCTACGATCGCGGGATTTGCGCAGCAACTCGCGCACAGCCGGGATCCGGAACTGGCGCGCCAATTGGCCAACGATATCGCGAATGAAGCCGCGCAGCTGGACCGGACGATCGGCAGTTTCCTGACCGGACCCCGGGCGGCCGCGGTGGGTGCTTTCGAGAAGTAACGCAGGCCGCAGGAGTCATTGCGAGCCGGAGGAAGGTGACACTATGAAACGCATGGCATGGATAGCCGCGGGAGCAGCGCTCCTGCTGGCGGTGAGCGGAGCGGCGGCCCAGTCTCTGGCCGATGTGGCGCGGTCGGCGCGCAAAGCGAAGGCGCAGCAGACCACAACCAGCCGCCACTTCGACAATGACAATCTTCCCACGCAAACTCATCTGAGCGTGGTGGGGCCGGAGAACGCTAATGGCGCCAGCGAGGGCAGAAACCAGGCGTCCGACCAGGGCAAGCCGGGCCAGCCGGGGCCGGAAGCGTCGAACGCAAGCTCGACGCCCGCAGAAGCCAAGGCTCCCGACCAGGGCAAGCCGGGCCAGCCGGAGCAGGAAGCGTCGAACGCAAGTTCGACGCCCGAAGAAGCCAAGGCTCCCGCCAGCGAGGCGAAAGCTCCTGCCGCGGAGAACAAGGCGGGCAAAGTCGACTGGAACAAGAAGATCCAGGATCAGAAAGCGAAAATCGATACCTTGGCTAAGGACCTGGACCTCACCCAACGGGAATACCGCCTGCGCGCCGTCGCGATGTACTCCGATGCCGGCAACCGCTTACGGAACGCAGCGCAGTGGGACAAAGAGGACGCGCAGTACAAGAAAGAGATCGCCGACAAGCAGCAGGCGCTGGACGGGGCCAAGCAGGAATTGAACGACATGGAAGCACAGGCACGCCAGTAGCTCGTCTCTTGGCGTCTGGGGCGCGGTGAGAGCCGCGCCCTTCCCTTTTCTGCGGCAGTTTCAGAACCGGCCCTCACGCCCTTCCCAACCGCTGGCGGATCTGCCGAGCGTGGTGCCGGCCGTGCACGAGGTGGAACCTGCGCCACCGTTTGGCGCTCAGAGGCCCCAGGATGGGGTGGTCCATGATCTTGGTATTGGCACCAAATTTCCGCTCGCATTCCGCCAATCCGGAATCCATTTGCCGGATTTCCGGGAAAATCGCGGCCAGTGCCTCGTCGGGAGACATCCCTTGAGGGCGCGCTCGCTCGGGAGCTTTGTTGCCGCCAGGCAAATACTCAAGGTCGACGACCAGCAGCGTGGCGAGGCGGTGCCTGAGCGTCGCGCGGGTGACGAGCGGCGCGCCCTTCTCCAGACATCTGGCGATTCCCTTGTTGGTGTTCTTGTAGGTGAGGTAGAGGTGCTCGAGGATTTGCCCGGAGTTCCACTTCCCCGCCGGGCCTTTCGCCAGACCGGCCGGGGTCGTGCCGGCCAATGCATTTTCGAGTTCCTGCCGCAGTCGTTCGAGATAGGCATCCATGGTTAGGGTTCAGTACAATGAGTTCACGATTGGCCAGCTCAAACTACCACAGGACATTTCGATGAGGAAACGAGTCGTCGCGATTCTCGCACTTGGAATGCTGTCGGGGTGCTCTTCCGAACCCAGCAAGCCGGCAACGGCGGACAAGCCGAAACCGAAGCCCGCGGCGACGATCACCGGGAGCGGCGCATTTTACAAATGCTATACCGCAGCCCGTTTTTGGGCGCAGGACGCGCAACCGTATCGTGCGGAATCGCAGATTACGGCCGATTCGAAAGGCCGGGACGGCAAGGCGGGAGCGTGGCGCACTGGATTCGCCTCGCCGCAGCGGCACGCGATCAAGGCCTACACGTGGTCGGACGGCGAGGTCACTCCCGCCGTCGAGGACACCTACAACCCAACCAATGTCAGCACCCAGATTTTCAATGTCCAGTTTCTCAAGGTGGATGCGGACAAGGCCTTCGAAGTGGCCCAGAAACACGGCGGCGACCAGTTGCTGGAGAAGGAGCCGGACACCCCCGTTCTATACGTGCTCGACTGGAACCGCCAGGAGAATCAGTTGGTCTGGCACGTGATCTATGGCACTGATATTGACAGCGCCAAACTACGGGTGGCGGTGAATGCGTCCACGGGGGATTTTGTGCGAATAGAAAGGTAGTGGTCAGCGGGTGGTGGCCAGAGGCCTGGCTACGGACTCGGGGCCGCTGGTTTCCCCAACTTCTCGAGTGAGGCGTGCGCCTCTTTCGCAAACGGGCCTTCGGGCAGGATCTTCAGGTACTGTTCGTAGTACTTTCGCGCTTCTTCCTTGTCCCCGAGTTTTTCCTGACATTGCGCCAGACGAAAGCTGGCCACGGCATCGTTATCCTTGTAGTAGAGAGCTTCCTTGTAGCGATCGCGCGCGGCGTGATAGTTCTTGCGCTTGAAGTAGAAGTCGCCGACCTCGACGTCTTTCAGCGCCTTCATCGGGTTCCAGGGACGCAACTCTTGGACGTCGGACGAGTCGGGCTTGTCGGCTTCCTCCATATCCGCCATGGCCGACTTGCTGTTGGGATGGTTCTTGGTGTCGTCCTTGGGCGGACTGATGTCAATCCGGGTATCGCGGCTGGAACTTTCCTGGGCCTCGCGGCTGCGGTTGGAGTTCTTATCGGAAGAATCCTGCGCCAGCGAAAACGAGGTCAACAACGCTGCAGCGGCGATCAGGGGCCAGAGTCTCATGCTGTGAATTATTGTATCGCCCCGCGGCACGAAGAACCTTATCGAATCGGTGTCCGCGATTGGTGCCTGCTGACGGGGCGCGGCTCCTCCAACGCACTCCGACGGCTGGGCTCGCAGCACGTGGTCGCTGACCTGTACGCCAAAAAAAATCAGGCCGCCCACGACGGAGACGGCCTGGTTTGGTGAAGTCCTCCGGGGAGGAGGGGAAAGCTCTACCGGGACGACGGTGGATTGGCGCTCGCCGCAGGCGAGCTGCCGTTTGGCGCCGGGTTGGCACTGGTGCCGCCCGACGTGGGACCCGCATTCGTTCCGGTGGTGTTGGTCATCAGGCGAACTTCCACGCGGCGATTCTTGGAACGGCCTTCGGAGGTCTTGTTCGACTCAACCGGCTTATCTTTGCCCAGCCCGATCAAAAAGATCTTGTGGGCCGGGATGTTCTTTTCCGACGCCAGGTACTGAATCACGGAGTTGGCGCGGCGCTGGCTGAGGTCGTAGTTGTACTCGGAGCTCCCCACCGAATCGGTCCCGCCTTCGACCGCGATGATGTATCCCTTGGTGCTCGCAACGTTGGTGGCCAGTTGGTCCAGGGCTTCCTTGGCGGACTTCGTCAGGTTGTCCTTATCGAACCCGAAGAGCACCGAAGTCTCGGCCACCGGGCGATAGTTGTCGAGATTGACCACGGCGTTGGTGAGGACATCGACCCGCTGGGTGGCGTTGGTGGCCAACTGCTGGGCCTGGTCGGCCTGCGATCCCGCGGCCAGAGCCTTCTGGTCCACCTCGGCGGCGCGGGCTTGTGCGGCCTGGATTCCGGCCTGGGCGCGCTGGTCCACATCCTTGATGTCGCGCGTGTTCTTCGCCGTTAGGTCGTCGAGCTCATTGCTCTTGTTGATCAGCGGTGTGGTCTGCTGGCGCACATAGTTCTTGCTCGCGCAGCCCAAAGTGGCGGCGAGCGTGGCAACCAGCGCTAGGGTCAACGAAATTCGATTCATGGTATTAGGGCTCCTTCTCTGGATTTTTCTAACTACTTGGATCCTTGAGGATCCCTCTACAATGCCCGTACAGGATTTAGCACGGGAGATGCCAACTGCAGGTGCTCATTGGGTCTCGTAAGTTATTGTATAGTAGGGAGTTGCAAACTGGCGAGGAGAATCCGCAAGAAAAGAGTCGGGCAAATGCGGCAGTGGGTCGAGGAATTTTTATATGGTAGTGGACGGTCGCATCGGATCCCAGAGGTCGTTTCTCCTTAAGAATCGCTTCCCGGTCTGAAGTCCGGAGATGCCCGCGCCTCATAGCCAAGGAATAACAAAAAAATGGGCGGATCCAAGGAGATCCGCCCAGAGCGTTCAGTTGGTCATCTGCTTCCAGGCTTTCTCGAACTCAGAGAGGAGCGGCGTCTCGTCTTTTTGCAAGCCGCTGCGGCCCATCACTCGCCACAGGTAAGTCTGGGGCATGTGGGCGTCATACACCGCCAGTACATCTTCCGATGGACGCGACTCGACCGCCAGAATCACGTCGGCATCCTCCTGCCGGTACACCAGCGTGAGCTTGCCCCACTGCTGGATTGCTTCCTGTACGGTGTTGATGGCGGCGCGATCGTCAGGTAAGAGTTCAGGATTGAATTCATCGCCATCATAGGCCGTCACATAGACGTATCGGGCGTTGGCCAGCGTGCGGGGTATCTTCGGAGCGTCCTTCGCGGCGACGGCCGTGCCAAGAAGAAACAGACACGCTAGCATTACCGCAACACTGTGCTTTTTCATCTTCATTCACTCCCACAAGGTGGCCACTAAGAGAGATGCGGAATGGGGACCGGGAGTTGTCAGGCTTACATCACGGGCGGGACGGTGATACCCATAGCGGCCAGAATGCGGATCAACTCCCGCCGCACCACGGCGGCCGTCGCCAGCAGAAATCTCTTTCGGCCTTCGTCGGCTTCGGCGAGGATGGGATGGCGGTGGTAGAAGGTGTTGAAGAGCTGTGCCATTTGGAAGGCATGCTTGGCGAGATAGGCGGGTTCGGTGGTGGCAATGCACTGGTTGACCACGTAGGACGTCTTGGCTGCGGCCAACCACAATTCCCAGATCCCGTTGCCGGATTCGCCGCTGAGGAATTTAGAGAAATCATCTGTAGAGACTGTAGAGACGCAGCTTGCTGCGCCTCCGGTGGCAGAAGGAGACGCAGCAAGCTGCGTCTCTACGGTCACGTTCGGGATCGAAGCCGGCGAGACCTGGCAAGCCGCGTCCCTACAGAAACTTTCCGGGTCGAGGCCGCCTTTGCGGAAGATGTTGGTTGCGCGGACTACCGCGTATTGAGCGTAAGGTCCGGTTTCGCCCTCGAAGCTGAGCGCATCTTCAAAATCGAAGGCAATCACCGAAGCCTTGGTGTACTTCAGCATGAAGTAGCGCAGGGCGCCGATGGCGATCTGCGCGGCGATCGTCGTCCGTTCGGCCTCGGCGAGCTCGGGATGACGCGTATCAACCTCGTGGCGGGCGGAGGCAATGAGGGTGTCCAAGAGGTCGTCCGCTTTCACGCCGAAGCCCTTGCGGCCGGAGACCTCGATCCACGAGCGCTTCTTATCTTCGTCGCTCAGTTCGTAGCCGAGTTCGGCGGCGCAGCGCGGCGTGAGCGCGACCATCTCGTAGGAAAAGTGCGTGTAGCGATCGGCAGCTTCGCCGTGGCCGAGTCCGCGGAGAGCTTCGACAACCGTGTTCTGAGCCTCTGCCTGGCGGGCGTCAATGACGTTGTAGATTTCGGCGACATCGCCGAAGTGGGGATGGTCTTTCTCGCCGTCAGCCGTCGAGACCCAACAGTCGTGACCGTTGGGATAGCGGAAGAACCTGCGGTAGCCGAAGTCGCGGCCGAGCAGGCCGAACTTCCACATGTGGTAGGCGATGTCTTTGCCGACATAGCCGACGGTGCCGTTGGAACGAACGATGACTTTCTGGTCCTCCTCGGTGATCTTGCCTTCCTCCGCGTCCTCGGAGCCTGCCCTGACCGAGGCCGAAGGGTCCTCTGTGGTCAAGGGTTTCGCCGACGTTCCCGCCCGCCGCATGATCCAGCAGCCTTTGTTCTTCCCTTCTGTCTCGTAGGTAAGAACACCGGCCTCCTTCAACTTGGAGAAGGCGGCGTCCCAGAAATGCAGGTGCAGGATTTCACTCTCGCGGGGCAGGAAGTCGTATTCGATGTCGAGCCGGTCCATGGTCTCGAGATGGCGCCGGAGGACGGCGGTCGAGATGAGGTCGGCGATGGCGGCGGTGTCGTTGTTCCCTTCTTCGATCGCATGCAGCGTCGAAGCCCGGGCCTGCAGGTTCTGCTTGTCCTGCTCGTACCACTGCGAGACGCGGGCGTAGAGGTCCCAGCAGGTGTAGTCGAAGCGCGGCGCGGCGGCGAGGGCTTCGATATCCGCCCGCGACTTCTTCTCTAAATGCAGAAAGCCAACCACCACGTCCGCGACCTGGACGCCGGTGTTGTCGATGTAGTTCTGGATGTCCACTTCCCGGCCCGCAAAGCGCAGAAGGCGGACGAACGTGTCGCCGAGGATGGCGTTGCGCAGGTGGCCGATATGGGCGGCCTTGTTGGGGTTGATGCTGGAGTGCTCGACCAGCACCTTGCCGGGCGGGACATCGGCAGGCGGACCCTGGCCAGCGGCCAGCGCTGTAGCCACTAGAGCGCGATTTGCTCGCACGTTGAGATAGCCGGCCCCGGCGACCTCAAATTTCTCGATTCCGGGCACGGGACCGATGCCGGCGACGATCTCCTCGGCAATCTTGCGCGGCGCCTTACGCAGCTTGCGGGCAAGTTCGAAGGCAATCGGGAGTGCGTATTCTCCGAACTCGATTGTCGGCGGCTGCTCAATGACGATATTCGCGATTTCGAGCTGATAGGCGCGGCGCACGAACTCGCGAACAGATTCGGTCAGCCGGCGTTCCAGGTGTCGGTACAAAATACCCTCTAAGTGATTGAAGAGAAAACCGATTTTAACAGACTACTCGCCGTGCGCCGGTTTGACGGAGAATGCCCGGTTCCCTATGATGAAACTTCCTTGCTCGTGAACGCGGAAAAGCTTTACCGCAGAGGCCACAGGGGACACAGAGGAACCGTCCCTGACGGACTTAGCCTCTGTGACCTCTGTGTCCTCTGTGGTTAAGAATCTGAATCTATGCGCATCGCCTACCTTGACTGTTTTTCCGGCATCAGCGGCGATATGTTTCTGGGCGCGCTGCTGGACGCCGGAGTGCCTCCCAAGTTGCTGGAGGAAACGGTCGCGGCGCTCGATGTGGGCGCGCGGCTCGAAATTGCGCGCGTGATGCGCGGCGGGATTTCAGCGACCAAGGTGGACGTTTACGCCCACGGCGAGAAGGACCTGCCGCGCGAGCAGTTCTGGGAGCAGCAAGGGCACGAGCATTCCCACGAGCATTCGCACACTGATTCCCATGAACACGGTCACGAGCGGCCTGTGTGGGGGCGGGTCTCCGACCCGCCCAGGACGGGGCAAAGCCCCGTCCCCACACCACACGCCCACGAGCCTGCTCGCGGGCTGAAAGAGATTCGTCAGATCATCGAGAAAGCCGCGATCGGCGGCACTGCCAAAGCAACCGCCATCCACGTTTTCGAGGCGCTGGGGAAGGTGGAGGCCGAGATTCACCATACGCCGGTCGAAAAAATTCATTTTCACGAAGTCGGCGCGGTTGATGCCATGGTGGATATTGTTTGCGGCGCGGTTGGAGCCGAGGCGCTCGGGGTTGACGAGTGGGTGTGCTCGGCGCTGAACCTGGGCGGCGGGACCGTCCAGTGCGCTCATGGGACGCTGCCTGTGCCCGCGCCGGCGACGCTTAAACTGCTCCAGGATGCGCCCGTGTATTCGTCAGGCCCGCAGTTCGAACTGGTGACGCCCACGGGCGCGGCCATCGTCAAGACGCTGGCGGCGCGGTTCGCATCGTTTCCGGCGATGAGGATCGAGAAAGCCGGATACGGCGCTGGAACTCGCGATTTCCCGGGCTATCCGAATGTGCTGCGGCTGACGATCGGTGAATCTGTGGCCGCGGCGGCGGGCGCGTGGCGGGAAACGATTACCGTGCTCGAGGCAAGCCTGGATGACCTCAATCCCCAGGTACTCGCCTATGCTATGGAGCAACTGCTGGCGGCCGGCGCCCTGGATGTGTTCAGCCTCCCCGTGCAAATGAAGAAGGGCCGCCCGGGAGCGCTGCTCACGGTGCTGGCGAAGCCGGAAGACGCCGATCGCCTGGCGAAGCTGGTATTTGCCGAGACCACGACCCTGGGTGTGCGCCGCCGCGAAGAGCAGCGGCAGACACTCGCGCGGCGCTGGGAGAGCGTGAGCACCACCTGGGGGCCGGTGAGGATCAAGATCGCCAGCATGAATGGCACGGTCTCAAACTACGCGCCCGAATACGAAGACTGCCGGGCCCTAGCGGAAAAGCATGGCGTGCCGCTGAAGAAAGTCATGGAGGAGGCGTTGCGAAAGTACGGAGCAGGACGCTCCTAGCTTCTAGCTGCTAGCTTCTAGCAGTCTCTGCGCGGAATTGCTCGCTAGAAGCTAGCAGCTAGTAGCCAGTAGCTTGAAAATCATGAGCAAGAAGTTCTACATCACGACCCCGATCTACTACGTCAATGCCCGCCCGCATATCGGGCACGCCTACACCACGATTGCGTGTGACGCGATTGCCCGCCGGCATCGCATGCTGGGCGACGACACCTGGTTTCTGACCGGCACCGACGAACACGGACAGAAGATCGAGCGTGCGGCGCAGGCCGCGGGAAAGACGCCGCAGCAGTTCGCCGACGAAGTTTCCAGCGCCTTCCGGACATCCTGGGAACGTCTCGGACTTTCCTACGACGATTTCATCCGCACCACGTCCGACCGGCATAAACAGGGAGTGCAGGCGCTGTGGCGCAAAATCCGCGACAACGGATACATCTACAAGGGCACTTACACCGGTCAGTATTGCGTTTCTGATGAACTCTATGTCGATGCGGAACCGGGCGCTCCCTGCCCGGACTGCGGGCGCCCGACCGAAACGGTCCACGAAGAAAACTACTACTTCAAGCTCTCGGCGTTCGAAGAGAAATTGATTCGCCTCTACACCGAGCAGCCGGATTTTATCCGTCCGGAGACGCGCCGCAACGAAGTGCTCTCCTTCGCGCGCAGCGGTCTGCGCGATCTCTCGATCAGCCGCTCGACGTTCTCCTGGGGCATTCCGGTGCCGGACGATCCCAAGCACGTGACCTATGTCTGGCTGGATGCGCTGGCCAACTACATCACGGCGCTCGGCTACGGATCCGAAGACACGAGCAAGTTCGACAAATACTGGCCCGCCGACGTGCACATGATCGGCAAGGAGATCGTCCGCTTCCACTGCGTCTATTGGCCCGCGTTCCTGATGGCCGCGGGGCTGCCCTTGCCCAAGAGCATCACCGCGCACGGCTGGCTCCTGTTCGAAGAAAACAAAATGTCGAAGTCGCGCGGCAATATCGTGCGCGCGGACACCATCACCGACGTGCTCGGGACCGACGCGCTGCGTTATTACCTGCTGCGCGAGGTTGTGTTCGGCCAGGACGGATCATTCAGCTTTGATTCGCTCGTACAGCGCTACAACGCCGATCTGGCGAACGGGCTGGGCAACCTGGCCAGCCGCACCCTAACCATGATCACGCGCTATTGCCGAGGTGAAGTCCCGTCTCCGGCAGCAGCGCGCACTCCGGCGGATAACGCCATCGCGGAAACGGCCAGGAAAGCCATTGGCGACTGCCACAGTCTGTTCGACCAGTACCAGTTTTCCAAAGCGCTGGAGACCGCCTGGGGATTGGTGGCGGCGGTGGACAAATACATCGTCGAGAACGAACCGTGGGCGCTGGGCGCAAAACACGACGAGGACAGCCGAGCGCGGCTGGCGGCCGTGCTCTACACCAGCGCCGAAGCGCTGCGCATCGTGACTGCCACCGCGCATCCCGTCATGCCCGACGCTACAGCGAAGATCTGGGCACAGCTGGGCCTGGGGGATATCAGGAAGTTCGATCTCTCCCAATTGCAGTGGGGACAACTGCGCCCGGGTACGAATTTGGGCGAGGTGCAGGCGGTATTCCCGCGCGCCGACAAATCCGCCGTTGAGAGGATGCAAGAGATGGAAGAGCAGAAAGACGGTTTCGCAAAAGGTGGTCTGACTCCCGGGGCGGCCAGTGTGGGGACGGGCGCCTCGCCCGTCCAGCCGAGCGAAGCTCGGCAGCCTGCTGCAAGCCCCACACCGTTAACGACGCCGGCAGCGAAGCCAGCCGCCATCCCGGAGGGCAAGATCAGTATCGACGACTTCGCGAAAGTCGAGCTGCGCGTGGCCCAGGTGAAGACCGCCGAGCGCGTGAAAGGCGCGGACAGGCTGCTGCGGTTGGAGGTGGACCTGGGAACCGAGGTCCGGCAACTGGTGGCCGGGATCGCCGAGGCCTACACTCCGGAGTCGCTGGTCGGGCGCAAGGTCGTGGTCGTGACCAATCTCGCGCCCCGCAAGCTGCGCGGGCTGGAATCGAACGGCATGATCGTGGCCGCCTCGCCGGAGGGCGGCAAGCCGGTGCTGGCGGGCTTTCTGGAAGACGTACCCGTGGGGACGAGATTGAAGTAGCGCCGGCCTCCGGCCGGCAATCGGGCCGCCGAGACGGCGGCGCTACCATGTTCATCGATTCTCACGCTCATCTCGAAGGCACGCGCTACGACCCCGATCGCGAGCAGGTACTGGCGCGCGCGAAACAGGGTGGCATCGTTGCCTATCTCGCCATCGGCAACGGCGATGGGCCCGACACTGCCGACTGCGGAATCCAACTAGCCGAGAAATACAGCGGGCGGCCGGAGTACCCGGAAATCTGGGCCAGCGTCGGAATCCATCCCCACGAAGCGAGTCTCGCAAACGACGCCGCATACGCCCGACTGGAGCACTGGGCCCGCCATCCCAGGATCATTGCCTGGGGCGAGATCGGGCTGGACTATTTCTATGATCACTCGCCGCGCGAGGTTCAGAAGACGGTTTTCGTGCAGCAAATGGAGCTCGCGCGAGCGGCGAAGCTGCCAATCATCATTCACTGCCGGCCCTCAGACAACAGCGAGAATGCCTGGGACGACTGTCTGACGCTCATCGCCGAACACTGGACTTCCAGTGGCCTGGGAGGAATCCTGCACTGCTTCACGGGCACTGTGGAGCACGGTCGCGGCGGTCTCGACCTGGGCTTCATGATTTCGTTCGCGGGCAACATCACGTTTCCCAAGGCGCAGTCGATCCGGGAGGCGGCGCAGATGGTGCCGCTCGACCGCATGCTGATTGAAACCGACTCACCCTACCTGGCGCCCATTCCTCACCGCGGCAAACGCAACGAGCCGGCTTTCGTCGTCGAAACTGCCCGCCAGATAGGTAGCTTGCGCGGCCTCGCCGTCGAGGAGGTTGGGGCGCGCACCGCAGAGAACTTCTACCGGTTCTTCCACCTGGACAAAAAGACCGAAAGCCCGGATCGGCGCGCCTAGCCTGCCCAGAGCTTGCTTCTTCTGATACCCTCAAGGGTTACATGCTGGGGTGGATCGTGTGCAGCTACGGCAGCGAGCTACGAGCCTCGGGCTGCGAGCAACCACGCCAAACTCGAGGCGAAATGTTGGCTCGAAGCTCGGAGCCAAAGCGGCGCTCCGCTCAGCATGACGATCTAAGAGATTAAAGGCAATCATCGAACTCCATGCCGGATAACACTTTCGATATCGTCAGCAAGATTGACCTGCAGGAAGTCTCCAACGCCATCCAGCAGGCGATGAAGGAAATCACCACCCGCTTCGATTTGAAGGACTCGAAGTCGCGGATCGAGCTGGAAGGAAAGGAAGCGATCCTGCTCCACTCCGCCGATGAGTTCAAGTTGAAGGCGGTGAACGACGTTTTTCAGCAGAAGCTGGTCAAGCGCAGCGTGCCCCTGAAAGGCCTGACCTATGGGGCAGTCGAGTCTTCGCTTGGGGGTGTCGCAAAGCAGAAGATCACCATGCAACAGGGGATCCCGATCGAGAAGGCGCGCGAAATTGTAAAGCTGATCAAGAACTCGAAGAAGAAGGTGCAAGCCTCAATCCAGGGCGACCTGGTGCGGGTCAGCAGCAAAGACCGAGACACACTGCAGGCGATCATTGCGCTGCTCAAGCAGCAGGACTTTGGGATTGACATGCAGTTTACGAATTACCGGACGAACTGAAAATCCACCACGGAGGCACGGAGACACGGAGAATACAAAATCAATCTTAGGCGTTCTCCGTGACTCCGTGTCCCCGTGGTGAAATGAGCCTTGACATCAGTTGAGCACAACCACAGCCATTAACGGGAAAGAGATCTTCGACTTGCTGCGCGACGACCTGATCGCCATCGAGGAGGAGTTCGGTCGCGATACGGTCTCAAACGTGGCCTCGATTACCGAGATTGGCGAATACCTGCGGGCCGGCGGGGGCAAGCGGATTCGCCCGGCGCTGCTGCTGCTGTCGGCCAAACTGCTCAACTACAAAGGCACCGGCGCGGTGAAACTTGCCTCGGTGGTGGAAATTATCCACACCGCAACCCTCGTTCACGACGACATCATTGATGAGGCGCAGACACGCCGCGGACGGCCGGCGGCGAATACGCAGTGGGGCAACTCCAAATGCGTGCTGGCTGGCGATTGGCTTTACATGCAGGCCTTCAAGATCGCCGTGCAGGAACGCAATTTCCACATTCTCGACGTGTTGATCGAACTGACGCAGCAGATGGTCGAGGGTGAACTGCTGCAGATGGAAAAGCTCGGCCAGCTGATCTCCCCCCAGGAGTACCTCGACCTGATCTACCGCAAGACGGCGTGCCTGTTCTCGGTGTGCATGCGGGTCGGTGGAATCCTGGGCGGCGCCACGGCGGAACAGGAAGAACGCCTGGGGCAGTACGGGCGCGATCTTGGTTTAGCGTTCCAGATCGTGGACGACGTGCTCGACCTGACCGCGTCTGAGAGCGTGTTGGGCAAGCCCGTGGCCAGCGACTTGCGCGAGGGCAAAGTGACGATGGCCGTCATCCACGCGCTCGAACGATGCACCTCCGCGGAGCGGAAGCAGATCGAAATCGTGCTGCGCGATCGCGCCTTCAACGGCACCACCCACGCGGACATTCTGGCCATCCTGAACCGATACGGTTCTCTCGAATATGCTTCCGGAGAAGCCGCACGCTACGCGGAGTCTGCGCGAAACGCGATCGGCGTGTTTCCGGACTCAGAGATCAGGCGCGCGCTACTGTGGGCGCCGGAGTTCGTGGTAGCGAGAGAAAAATAAGCTACTGGCTCCTAGCTACTAGCTTCTAGCAATCTCCAGCTTGTCATTTTCCGGAGTCTTCGAATATGAGGCTCGCTAGGAGCTAGCAGCCAGAAGCTAGGAGCTTTCTTTCACCGCCATGCCCAGCATCTCAAACCGGCCGTTCTTCAGCAGCGGGCCCGATCCCAGGAACGCCCGGGCGGGAAATTCGCGCGTGAAGAACTTCACGTACGCCGCGTTGAACCGCGGCCACAGAGAAACATCGGGCGAGTGGACCTGCACCCAGACCAGGTCGTCCATGGACATTCCGGCCAGCCGCAGCACGGCCTGAAAACCCTCGAACAGGAGCTTCATTTCATCATCGACGTTTTCCGGCGCCGAGCCGGTGGCAGGGTCGATGCCAATCCGTCCAGAGATGTAGAGCGTATTACCGATCAAGACCGCATCGCTGAAAGGAAGACCGGCGGGACGGTTGGGCAAATTGATGTAACTCCGGTTTTGGTCGGGCACAAGTCCTCCTGAACTCGTACCAATGTAGCAGGGCCCGTGTAGCGCCGGACGGCGCGAGAATGCCCGCACCAACGAGATTGTTATACTGGCTCAACCGATTTCCACCATGGACGACTTGCTCCCACTGATTGTGCGCCATGGCTATGCCCTGCTGGCAGCCGTGTGCTTCGCCGAGGCCATTGGCCTGCCTTTGCCGGCGGCGTTGGCCATTCTGACGGCGGGGGCGGTTGCCGCCTACGGAACATTGCACATCTACTCGGTGTTTGGAGCGGCCTTCCTGGCCATACTCCTGGGCGACGTCCTTCTGTATTTCGTGGGCCGAGTCAGCGGGTGGGCGCTGCTCGGCCTTCTGTGCCGTCTCTCGGCCAACCCGGAGACCTGCATCCTGCGGTCGGCAGAGTACTTCTACCGCCGCGGCAAGCAAACGCTGCTGTTTGCCAAGTTCGTCCCCGGCATCAATACCATGTCGCCGCCCCTGGCAGGCAGCATGAGAATGCGGCTAGGAGATTTTCTGCAATTCGACGCGCTCGGGGCGGTTCTTTACGTCGGCGTCTATTCGCTCGCGGGCTATGTTTTCAGCGATGCGCTGCGCGCGATCACGCGCGGCCTGCATTCGGCCGGGTTCGCCGCCGAGGTGCTCGTCGGCCTCGGGCTAGCGGTTTACATAACCTATCGCATCTGGCTTTACCGCAAGTACCGCCTGCTCGACGTGGTGCCCCGTGTACAGGTGGAGGAAATCGCGCGCCGGCTGGCGTCCGCTGAAGCCCACAGCATCCTTATCGCCGATGTCCGCAGCCACGGATATTACGACGCCAACTCCGAACGCATTGCCGGATCGACTCGCATTGAGCCCAACAACCTGGCCGAAGAAATCAAGAACCTGCCCAAGGAACGGGAGATCTATCTCTACTGCACTTGAGCGCGCGAGGCCACGAGCGCCCGGGTGGCGCATCTGCTGCAAGAACAGGGATTCAAGGCGTTTGTGATTGCGGGTGGCATGCGTGCGTGGCGCAAGGCGGGACATCCTCTCGAACCGGTCCCGCACGACGATCTGCTCAAGCTGCCTACGTTTGCGTGATGCGTGTCCTTGGCAGAGGGGAGGCGGTTTGCTATCTTGCCTTCATGGGACATGCTCCGAGCTTCTGCGGTGTGATTCTGGCGGCGGGTGAATCCTCGCGCATGGGACGCGACAAGGCGCTCTTGCCCTGGCCTCCTCAGGCAACCGGCACGGGTCCCGGAGATACGTTGCTCTCCGCTGCCATCCGGCTCTTTTCTCCTCACGTTGATCTCGTGCTGGTGGTCACCGGCGCGAACGAGCGCGACCTGGCGCCGGTGGTGTATGCCCATGGCGGATCGATAGTGGTGAATCCCGATCCCGCGCGCGGCCAGTTCAGTTCTCTCCGGGCCGGATTGCAGGAAGTGCTGAGCCGGGGCCGCGATGCTGCGATGATCACGCTCGTGGATCGTCCGCCGGTCCGGCCGGAGACGATTCAAGCGCTCACCACCGCTTTCGAGCAGGCGATGCGCCGCGGGAAGTGGGCCGTTGTGCCCGAATACCAGGGTAAACACGGGCACCCCATCCTGGCCGGCCGCGAGATGATCGAAGCGTTTCTGAGGGCGCCGGAGTCGTCCAATGCCCGCGAAGTTGAGCACGCCAACCTGGCCAAGATCCAGTACGTTCCGGTGGACGATCCGCTTGTGGTGGCCAACGTGGATACCCCGGAACAGTATGCGGCTTTGCGGTCGAACGTTCCATAGTCGGGTTAGATCCTGCCAGGGCCGGAATTCATGACACGTCTTACACCTGCACAAGCGGAATTTGTCGAGAGTGTTCTCCGCCTCTCGCCCCGCGTCGCCGCCTTTGACTGCGACGGAACGCTCTGGTCGGGGGATGCCGGGGAAGGGTTTTTCTCCTGGGAACTGGACCTAGGCCTGGTGTCAGAAGAGGTCCGGCGCTGGGCCCGGCCCCGGTACGACGATTACCGCGCCGGCAAGGTGCCGGAAGAAACGATGTGCGGCGAGATGGTCACCATGCACCGCGGCCTGAGCGAAGAAGTCGTGCAGCAAGCCGCCGACGCCTACTTTGCCCAGGAAGTCGTCGCTCACATTTTCCCGGAGATGCAAGAGTTGGTGAAACGGCTGCGTGCATCCGGATGCGACGTGTGGGCCGTCTCTTCGACCAATCTGTGGGTCATCCGGGCGGCCATGCCGTACTTCGACTTTTCCCCGGACCGCATCCTGGCCGCGGAGGCGACCGTCGCCAACGGCACGATCACAGACCGGCTGATTCGCGTGCCCACCGGCCCGAGCAAGCCGGAAGCGATCCGGGAAGTGATGACCGGCGCGCTGGACTGTGCGTTCGGGAACTCGATCTGGGACCGCGAGATGCTGGCTATGTCGAAGCACGCGTTTGCGATCAATCCAACTACACAGCTAAGAGAGATCGCCCTCGCCAACGGCTGGAGACTGTACCAACCCAAGCCCAATCATCTCGGTCGGGAAGCTTAGAGAGAAGTTAGGAAGGTCCGTTACTTAAGGCGCTGTCCCGCGCCTGCTGACGAAATGGCGATCACGCTCAGAACCCAGATGGTTGGTGTGATCGCGATTTTGCAGCAATAACCGACTCGGCAGCGTCACTGGCGATTCAGCCAGTACTCAGCCTTCGTCCACTTCTCATCGCGTTCGCAGGTGAAAGAAAACGGGCGTGTAGAGTGTGCATCAGATAGCGCTTTGAGTGATTCAACGGTCGCTTGCTGGGTGTTGAGGTAGTACAGCAGCTCTCGATGCCCGTTCCAAGTCACCCGCCCTACGAACACAAATCTGCCGCCTGATCGCAACTGAGCCTCAACTGCATCTTCCCACGCGTTCAAGCTGTCGGCATCACTTCTGGTCGGCAGCCCCTCACTGGTTGGATTGATTAGCGGTGCTGAGACGCTGAGGAAAAATGGCAACTGCTGCTTGTCGGGCATATCACGCAGTTTCATGTCAATCGTGGCAAACAGCGGGTGACCATCGACTTCCCCCTGAAAGATTGAAAACGTTCCGTCTTGAGATACGACGTTGGTTCGTTTGCCTTGCGAGTTCTTTTGTTTGTTCCGCATCGCTAGGAAACCAACGGCGAACAAAACCGCAATACCGATGATCATTGCGAGGACTGTTTTCATCACGCCAACTCCCGATCTGAATCGACCCACAACTTTACGCGGATCGGAGTTGAAGGTTCCAGCCCTCTAGACGATCCGAATCCGAGTCCTGTCTTGTGGATAGGGCGGATAGTTGATGTTGACAGCGATTTCACCACTATCTTCGACGGAGACCACCACGTCACTTCCATGAAGCGGCCTGATAGCTCCTAACCCAACTCGCTTCACCGCCCTCGCAACAGCGCCCGCAGCGTGTCCATCGCCAAGTGGCTGGCATGGCTGGATGCGTCCGGCACGCCACCGACTTTCTGCAGCAGGTCTTCCCTGCTGATCTGCCGCGCTTCCTCGACCGTCTTGCCTTTGGCGAGTTCGGTGATCGCCGATCCACAGGCGATGGCGGGCACGCAGCCCTGGGCGCGAAAGCGGATATCGGCAATGCGCCGGCCTTCCAGTTTCAGCGAGAGCTTCAGAATGTCGCCGCAGGCGGGGTTCTCCATCTGCACGGAGGAAGCGGGGGCTTCGAGATCTCCCGTGTTGCGCGGGTACTGGAAGTGATCGAGGATTTCGGCGGAATACACAGCGCGATTGTACCTGCGAAAAGCCTAAACCACAGAGGACACAGAGGTGCACAGAGGACCCCCGAGGCTTAATGAGAACTTCTCCAGATGCCCGGAATCCCGGGATGCCCGCTCACACTCCGGGTTGCGATTTCTGCTTGATTACGCAGGTTTGCGGACAAAGATGATCCACAAGCATCGGTTGGGTTAGGATTAGCTCCATGACAACCGCGTCGGATTTATCCCGGATTGAAGAAGTACGCAAGGAAGTGGACCGTCTGAACTCCGAAGCGCGCACGGCGGATGGATTGATGGACGGCCTTACCCGCCTCCTGCACGAGAGGATGCTGAAGTACAACTGGGTCGGCTTCTACATGTTGGAAGCGGGAACCAAACCGCCCGTCCTCGTGCTGGGGCACTTTCAGGGGGCCATGACTCCGCACACCCGCATTCCCTTGAACCAGGGCATCTGCGGCGCGGCCGCGTCGTCCGGCAAGACGGTGGTCGTGGACGACGTCAAGAGCGACCGGCGGTATCTCGCCTGCTCGGTCGAAACCAAGTCTGAGATTGTGGTTCCCGTGTTCGTGCAAGGGCAGGTGGTCGGTGAACTCGATATCGACAGTCATTTTACCGCTGCCTTCGGTTTCGAAGACAGAGAACTGATTGAGCATTGTGCCCAACTCGTCGGCCAGCGTCTGGCAAGCGCCTGAACCGAACCCCGCCAGCTTCTAGCTCCTGGCTACTAGCTGCTGGCAATCCTCCGCGAAAGACTGCTCGCTAGAAGCCAGAAGCTAGCAGCCAGAAGCGCTTTGACACCCATGAAACGGGTCGTAGCCGCTCTCATTCTCAAAGATGACCACATCCTCGCTTGTCAGAGGACGCGGCATCAGGTCATGCCGCTCAAATGGGAGTTCCCCGGAGGCAAGATCGAAGAGGGGGAGCAGCCGCGCGACGCTCTGCGCCGGGAATTGGAAGAGGAACTGGGGATCGAGGCCGTGATCGGTGACGAAGTGGCCCGCATCCAGCATGAGTACCCGAGCGGCGGAGCGGTCGAATTACGCTTCTTTGAGGTGCGGGACTACCAGGGGGAGATTGAAAACCGCATCTTCCGGGAGGTGCGCTGGGTGAAGCGGAGAGAGTTGACGCAGCTCGATTTCCTCGAGGCCGACCTCGGACTGGTCGGGAATCTGGCGGCGGGGAAGGTCCTTTGAGCGGCGTCCGTCTCAGGTTCGCAACGGGAACTGCTCAAAGACCCAGGCCCGCCATTGCTTGGCGCTTGAAAAGCGCTTACCTGATCAGATTAGATGCAAATCGTCAGGAAACGGCTATTCGAAGGTGCATTGCCGCTGAAAGCGGCTGCTAAAGGATTCTGGCGCCAAGCCTTCAGCTTCCGCCGCGTACCGTCCCCCACACCAGCATTACGGTCAGGGCGATCATAATCACGGTCGTCACCCAGGCAATGATGTTGAACGTGCGCTTGTTCACGTACTCGCCCATGAGATCTTTTTTGTTGATGAGCAAGAGCATGAAGATCAGCACGAAGGGCAGCACGGCGCCGTTGACCACCTGCGAGAGTATCGAGATCTTCACCAGGGGAAGGTTTGGGATCAGGATGACCCCGGCGCCGGCGGCAATCAGCAGGGTGTACAACCAGTAGAAGAACGGCGCTTCGCGGAATTTCCTGTCCACCCCCGACTCGAACCCTAAACCCTCACAGACCGTGTAGGCGGTCGAGAGCGGCAGAATCGACGCCGCAAAAAGCGAGGCATTGAGCAAGCCCAGGGCAAACAGGATGTAGGCGTAGTCCCCGGCCAGCGGCCGCAGAGCTTGGGCGGCATCGGCGGCATCGCGTACGTCGTGATGCCCGTGGATGTACAAGGTCGCCGCGCAGGCCACCACGATGAACCACGCCACCACCACCGCAAAGACGCAGCCCACGATGACGTCGAGCCGCGAGGTCGGGTAACTCCGCTTCGTCACCCCCTTCTCCACGATCGAAGCCTGCAAGTAGAACTGCATCCAGGGAGCAATGGTGGTCCCGACCAGCCCAACCACTAGGTACAGGTAACCGGGAGCAGCCAGCATTTCTCGCTTCGGGGGTGCGGCCGTGGAGCGCAGAGCATGCGCCCAGTCAGGATGCGCCAGCAATCCAGCAAGAAGGTAGGTAATGTAGAAGAACGACGCAACAATGAACACCTTCTCCACACTCTTGTATTGGCCTTTGACCACGATCAGCCAGGCAATGGCGGCGCCAATCGGCACGGAGATGTACTTGGAAACGCCGAAGAGTTCAAGGCCGCCCGCAATACCGGCAAACTCACCCACTACGTTGCCAAAGTTGGTCAGGACCAGCGCAACCATCATCAAGAATGTGATGCGGATTCCGTATTCTTCCCGGATCAGGTCGCTCAGGCCCTTGCCGGTAACCGCGCCCATGCGCGCGCACATCTCCTGAATCACGATCAGCGCGACGATCGTGGGCAGCATGGTCCACAGCAGCAGATAACCGAACTGCGCACCGGCAGCCGAGTAGGTCCAGATGCCGTTGGCATCGTTGTCGACATTCGCGGTAATGAAGCCCGGACCTACCACGGCGAAAAACAGCAGAATCCGGATCTTCCAGCTTCTCAGCCATCTCATGCGCGCACTTCACGGCAGTCTCAGGGTTGCCTTTCCGACCGAACAGAATAAACGCAGTTCGCGTGATCTGGATAGACGAATTTGCAAACTCGCAAAACTTTATTGGGGGCTGGCCGGATCGGCCTGGTCCGGAACTACAGCTTCGACCGCAGCATCCCGATCACATCGTCCGGAGTGATGATGCCGGCTAGGTGGTTATGCTCGTCAACCACTGGGAGGGTCAATAGATTGTACTTGTCGAACAGTTTGGCGAACTCGTTCTCTTTGGCATCGGCTTCACAGAAAATCAGAGGCTCCTCATTCAGGGCCAGCAGCGGCGTCGTGGCCGTCGCCAGGACGATCTTCACCAGCGGCACAGCGCCCGCCAGCGTGCCTTGAGAATCGGTCAGATAGATCGTGCTCATGCTCTCCATGCGTCCTTCAAAAGTACGCATGGCCTCGATAGCGTCGTGGACCGAAGCGGTCACCGGCAGAGCGATGTATTCGGTGGTCATGCGGCCGGCGGCCGTGTTCTCTTCGAATTCCAGCAGGTCCGCTACTTCCTGACGCTCGGCCGGCTGCATCTGCACCAGGATCTGCTCGCTTCGCTCCCCAGATAGGTCGGCCAACAGATCGGCGGCGGCGTCGGGCCCCATTTCTTCCACGATATCGGCGGCACGATCGGAATCCAGAGACTCCACCACTGCTTTTTGCACCTTCGGTTCGAGCTCCTCCATGGCGCCGGCGGCCACTTCCTCGTCCAGCGTCTCGAAGACCGCTTCGCGGTCGTCGGGAGCGAGGTCTTCCACAATGTCGGCGATGTCGGCCGGATGGAGCTTCGCCAACAGCTCATGGGAGATCTTCAGCTTGACGCGCCGGGCAGGGTCGGTCTCGATCAGGTCTACGAACTCCCAGGGAATCTCGCGGGGAGGCACCCGCAGCAGGAGGGCGCGCAGCACCGCGGCTGGAACCACACCTTTGAGCAACCGGCGAAGGGCGCCCCGAGCGCCGACATCCACACCTGCAATCTTCAGCACGATCCGGTTTTGCACCGTGTCCTGGTAGATGTCCACGTCGTTCACGCGGACGACCTTGCGGCCGTGGACGTCAATCACTTGCTGGTCGAGCAGGTCGCGGCTGAGCAGCAGCAGTCCTTCCGACCCATCCGCCGGCTTCCAATCCGCAGCCTGGGTGGATGCCCGAATTCCGCCATTGATCTGCGCCACCGCGCTGAAAGGCAACACCCGGTTTCCCGCTTCCGTTCTCACGATCAGCAGGGCGACCCGCGCACGGTCCTCCTGCGGCGACAAGGCCACCTCGCGGACGCGGCCGCTGGCCGCGCCCGTCGAGTCGTACACCGTCGAGCCCAGCAATTCGCTCAGTGCGAGGGCGCTCATCACCATGAGAATACTCAACTCATGCAGGGGAATCCAGATGAACCGCATCGCGGAACGGAAAAAGACGCGGCAGACTGGGCGGTCCCGACGAAAACAAGACCGCGGCATGTGGCCCGCGCCGCGAAAGTAGCGCCGCCCCTTCGGCCAAGGCTTCAGGCCAGGCTCGCGGCTGTTCGGCAGGCGTCCGCACCCGCCGCACCGAGGGCGAGACGCTCTCGGGACAGCCGGCAAGATGCCGGCCCTACCCTTCGGTCAACTGCGCGGCAGCAATCTTGCGGTCCCGGTACCGACGGACATATCTATTTGGACTAACCGGGACATTTCTATTGTGGTATGACAAAGAGGAGCACAGCGCGTTGACTTTTGGCGGGGCTACAGGCAAACTGCTCAATTCGCCCGCTAACCGCTTTCCGGCTAGGCCGATGGAGTGTTGCGGTCATGATCGCAGGCGTGGCGATGGCCGATCCAGGAATCGTTCGCCCTATGTGCGCAGAGCGCGTCTCCTATACACTCGATTCGACGTTGGAGACGGTGAACAGCGCGGAAGAAACCGCCGGGCGCATGGCGGCCGCGGCGGGCTTCGACGACGAGGAGGTCATGAGGATCGCCATGGCGGTGCGCGAAGCCGCAGTGAACGCGGTCCTGCATGGCAACGGGTACGATCCCGGCAAGAAGGTGACGCTCGCGTTTGAGCGCACGGCGCGCGATCTGGTGATCACCATCCGCGATCAGGGAAAAGGGCTGGATTTGAGCCGGGTTCCCGATCCCCTGGCGCCGGAGAACCTGATGAAGACCTCAGGCCGGGGCATTTTCCTGATTCGCTCGTTCATGGATGTGGTGGAAATCCACCCTTCCAAAACGGGCACCGAACTTAGAATGATTAAGCACGTCCACGGCCAGGCCGTGAACTCCTAAGGAGGCTTCCCAGTGACCATGAAGTCCAGTACTCGTCAGGTGGATGGCGTCACCATTGTCGACCTCAGCGGCCGGATCACCCTCGGCGAAGGCAGCGTGATCCTGCGCGACACGGTGCGCGATCTGCTATCGAAGGGGCACAAGAAAATTGTGCTGAACCTGGGCGACGTAAACTATATCGACAGCTCGGGCATCGGCGAACTGGTCAGCGCTTTCACCACCTCCAAGAACCAGGGTGGCGAACTGAAACTGCTGAATCTGACCAAGAAGGTCCACGATCTGCTGCAGATCACCAAGCTCTACACCGTCTTCGATATCAAGGATGACGAAGCTACAGCCGTGAAGGCATTCGGCAAGTAGCCAGTCTCTTTTCTCGCAGACGGGAAGACATTCCGGTAGGGCCGGGGGAGCGCTCCGGCCCGGCGTTTCCTATTTCGGGAACCACCAGCGAATTTTCTTCTTGCCCCGCGTCGGCGCCGCGCCCTGCGCCCGTACAATGGAACATGAAAAGGCGCCGCTTGTTGGCGCTGGGTGCGGCCATGCCTTCCTTTTCCGCGATCTCCCTGATGCGGACGATCTTGTCGGCTGCCATGATTCTGTTTGCTGTCCAAGCCCTCGCCACCGATTGCGTACCCTTCGCCGAAGCGCGGCAGCACATCGGCAAGACGCAGTGCATTCGCGGAACTGTCCTTCACGTGCAAGATGGCGGCGACGGGGTCACGCTTCTTGACTTCTGCGAGGACTACGAAACCTGCCCTTTCACCGTGGTCGTGTTCCCCGGTGATCTCAAGCGAGTTGGAGACGTCCGCCAGCTCACCGGCCGGGCGATTGAGATCAACGGCACCGTGGAGGAGTACGACGAGAGAGCGGAGATTGTCCTGCGCCATCCCCGGCAGTTAGGCGATGGCGCTTCCCTGCTGCCTCCTTTGCCCAAAGACCCTTACCTCGCACTCACGCCACCCGGGGCCTACGACGTAGAACGCCAGAGCCACTACAGCGCGGGGAAGTTCAAACACCCCAAGAAAGCAAAGACCACGCACAAGAAGCAAGGCCGCCCGATCGGGATCGAAGATCCGAGTGAACCATGAATCGAGTGATCGGGCCATCGGGTGATCTGGTGATCGAAACCCAAGTCCACGCCGATTCTCAATGACCCGATGACCCGATGGCTCACACCAGTCCCTTCTTCAACTCTTCCAGCGGATACTTCGTTCCCCGCCACACGACGCCGTCATTCCAGAGGGTAAGGAACATGGAGCGAGTCAGGGTGTACATGAACAGGCTGGTGCTGATGGGGTGCAGGAAGAAGTAGTAGGCGGAGACTGCCGACCTGGACGACATCCCGTAATAGATCGCGAAAATCGAGCCCAAAGCAACCGCGTAGGGAAGCCGTGCCCATCCGTGAGCAAGCCAGACGCCGAGAAACGGACCCAGGTTCAAAAACGCCAGTCCGAAGGTCGAGGCCACCGTGCGCCACCACTGGAACGACATGACGGCAAAGAAATTCTTGGTGAGATTGTTGACCACCCCGAAGGCTCCCTCAGCCCAGCGCAGCGAGATCAGATCAGCGCCGAAAACATTACGCTGCGAGAATCCCGCGTTTTTCACCACCTTGCCCAGCTTCATGTCGTCAAGCACTTCCATACGGAGGGCCTGATAGGTGCCGACCGCCTCGTAGACTGGGCGCCGGACCAGATTGAAAGCGCCCACGCCCATGTGGTCGCGGGCATCGGGATCGGCGACTTTCCACGGGCGATGTCCGAAAACAAAAAGCGCCTGGAAGAAAGCGATCATCATTCTGTCACCCGGACTTTTCATGATCATGCGCGGAAACAGGACCACATGGTCCGCCTTCTCGGACTCGGCGTAAGCCATGGCGCGGCGCAACGAATCGGGCTTGAAGAGCACGTCGGCATCGGTGAAGAGGAGCCAGTCGCCGCTCGCCTGTTTGCCGGCTGTCCACATGGCGTGCGTCTTGCCCAGCCAGCCGGGAGGCAGTTCCGGGATGTGGATCACCTTCAGCCGGGTGGGGTGAACATTCCTGTCCGCCTCGGTTTGCAGTGCTGATGCTGCCGGCACGTGGACAGGAATGTCCGCGCCACACTCAGCGCCGGCCGCAATCTCGTCCATGATCTGGCCGGTGCGATCGGTGGAGCGGTCGTTTACGGCGATGACTTCGTAGTTCGCATACTCGAGCCCCAGCAACCGGGTCAAAGTCTCGCGAATATGCTTTTCCTCGTTGCAGGCGGGCACGATGATGCTGACGCGCGGCTCGCCCTCCGCAGTTGCCGGCTTGCGGCCCCATTCCGGCCGCGTAATGTCGGCGATCCGGGGCATCCCCAGCGCCGCCTCCACGATGCGCGAAAGCCAGACCAGGCCGAGGATGCTGCCGGCAATCCAATGAATCGTTTGCCAAGTCATTCTGCTAAGGAAGATGCTCCCGAGGGTGCGAGCGATGCCGATGGCTCGCCATCCACCCGCAAGGGCGGGGCAAAGCGCATGCCGTAAAACAAGATCGCCGATGAAATTACCATCGCAATAACCGGCAGGATGAACGCGGCCTGCAGCGAGCGCCGGTCCGCGACCCAACCCATCATCGTGGGCGAGGGCACGTCGCCCAGAATGTGAATGATGAAAATGTTGACCGCGATCGCCGTTGCGCGAATGTGAGCGCCGACAGAATTGAGCACGGCGGCATTCAGCGGTGAGGTGTTCAGCAGCAGGAAGAAAGCCGCCACCGCGATCGCCGGCACCATCACGCGTCCCCTCAAGAACAGCGCAACGATCATCGCGGGCACGCCCAACGCCATACTGGCGGCTGAAACCAGGTAGTAGGAACTCTTCATCCGGCGCAGCAGGTAATCGCCCAGCCAGCCGCCCGCCAGCGCGGCCAGAATGCCGTCCACCACGACGATGATGCCAAAGGTAAAGTTGGCGCTCGCCAGCGAGTAGTGGCGTTCGCTGTACAAGAACTGCGGCATCCAGACCTGTATGCCACCGAGGGAGAACGTCATGGCCGCCATACCCAGCGTGGCGGTTAGGAACGCCGGGTTGCGCGCCAGGCCAGCAATCGTGCCACGTTCCGGAGTTTCCTTCAGCGAGTCGAATTGCCCTCGCTCCGGTTCCTTGAGAAACAGGACCGCCAGTGCCAGCAGGAACCCCGGAGCCGCCGCGATGTAGAACGGAAATCGCCAGCCGTAGTGCGGGGCGAGATTGCCGCCCAGCAGGTAGCCTGCCGCCGATCCCACCGGAATCGCTAGATAAAACACACCTAGAATGCGGCCACGTTTATTTTCCGCGAAAAGGTCCGCGACGAAGGTCGGGGCGATGGTGACGAAGGTGGCCTCACCGATTCCGACCAGCGTGTGACGGACCAGCAACTCTCCATAAGTATGGGTGAGGGCTGTCAGCAGGGTGAGGCCGCTCCAGAACATGGCGCCCACGACGATGATGAGTTTCCGCGAGTACCGGTCCGCCAGGGGCCCGACAAACGGCGCAGCCAGCATGTAAAACCCCAGAAACGCGCTGGTCAGATATCCAATCTGCGCCTTGGTCAAGTGGAATTCGTCTTGCACCAACGGCTGCACTGCGAACAGCACATTGCGGTCCGCGTAGTTGAGCAGGTTGAGTGCGGTGAGCACGATCAACGCGGTGCGGGGATAACTTTTCCGGTCGGCCACAGGTCGAGCGAATATAGCACAGCGTGCGGGGCGAGCGGCCCGTCTCTTTAGTAACGCTTGACATTATTAACGGATAGCGTTACGATAACGCCGTGATCAAGACTTTCGCCAACCGGCAAACGGCGGAAATCTGGAGAACGGGCAGAACGAAAGGCGCTCCGCCCGCTAGCGTGACCAGGCGGAAACTCGCCATGCTCGAGGGCGCACTTGAACTCGAAGACTTGAGGGTTCCCCCCGGCAATCGCCTGGAGAAATTGCGCGGCGACCGGCAGGGACAGCACAGCATCCGGATCAACGACCAATACAGGATCTGCTTCGTGTGGCGCGGGCACGATGCGTACGAAGTGGAGATCACGGACTATCATCAGGGCTGATTAGCATGAATATGGTCAGAAAAGGTACACCAAACTGGAGAGTTCACCCCGGCGAGATCCTGCGCGAGGAATTCCTGAAGCCCATGGGTTTGTCGGTTTACGAACTGGCGAAGCGGCTGCGCGTCCCCGCGCCGCGCATGAATGACATCGTTCTCGAACGGCGTGGCATCAGCGCCGATACGGCTGTCCGTTTGTCCCGTTTCTTCGGAACGACGGAACAGTTCTGGCTGAACTTGCAGGGAGCCTACGAAATAAGCCGCGTCAAGGCCGAGCACGCGACTGAGATTGAACTCATCGAGCCGCGAGCGGCGGCCGCATCCCGCTGATTGCAGAAGTCAGAAGTCAGATTGCAGAAGTAAAATCAAAGCAGGCCTAATCGGGTTCACTTCTGCAATCTGACTTCTGACTTCCCTTCTTCGCCCTCGGCCACTTCGCAATCACCACTGTCGAGATCCCTCCGCGCGGGCGGAAGTCCCCCTTCACCTCGGCCCAGACCGGCTTGGCCCAGCGCACCACGTCCTCCAGCACTTGGTTCACGATGTTCTCCTGGAAAATGCCCAGGTTGCGATACGACTGCAAATACTCCTTCAGCGATCTCAACTCCAGGCACTTCTTGTCCGGCATGTAGCGGATCACGATGGTAGCGAAATCGGGCAATCCGGTCTTGGGACACACCGAGGTGAACTCGGGGTCGTCCACCACGATCTCGTAGCCCGGAAACTGGTTGGGCCAGGTTTCAATCTCGGGGAACGAGTGGTCGAGTCCGGCGCGGGCGTGCGCGGCGGTGTAGCGTGGAGATTTCGGCATGGGCCTATTGTACCTAGTCCTCCGCGACTCCCGGACCGGCACGATTCGCTGGCACGAAGGCTGCTTGAGACGCATCTAATCGAGTACGTGGCGGATGGCTTGATTGCGCGCCTCCCGGCAGCCCGCCGGTGATACATTGGTACTTACACTTCCCTCCGTATGCCATTGAATGGAAAGAGTCCGGAGCGCCCATCCCGGCGCCGGTGGATAGCGGCGCTCGCCCTCCTGGCGGGCGTGGTCGTAGTGGCTGCGTTTATTTCGCACCGCGATGAACCGCTATCGATCCGAACCTGGGTCGCGGCCCGGGGCAGGATCCAGAGCCTCATTTCGACCAACGGAAAGATCGAGCCGGTCAGCAACTTCGAGGCGCACGCACCGGTTTCCACCACTGTGCGGCGGGTGCTGGTGAAAGAAGGCGATTTCGTGAAGAAGGGCCAGCTTCTGGTGGAACTGGACGCCGCCGATGCGCTCGCCCAGGCTGCCCGGGCGCAGACGCAAATGCGGGCCGCACAGGCCGACGTGAGCGCAGTGGAGCGAGGCGGCACGCAGGAAGAGGTGTTGAACCTGGACGCCCAACTGGCAAAGGCGCGCGCCGATCACGCTACTGCCCAGCGCAACCTGGATGCGTTGCGCAGATTGCAACCGCAGGGAGCCGCCTCTGCCGGCGAAGTGCGCCAGGCGGAAACTGCTCTGGCCACCGCCGACGCCCAGCTGAACTTGGTCCAGCAGAAACAGACGCGGCGTTACTCCAAACCCGAAGTGGCGCGCATCGAAGCGCAGCGCAGCGAGGCCCGGGCGGTTTACGACGCCGCGCAAGATGTGCTTTCGAAATCCAACGTGCGCGCCCCGTTTGACGGCATCGTTTACGCGCTGCCGGTCAAGCCGGGCGTTTTCGTCGGCAGCGGAGACCTTCTGCTGCAAATGGCTGACCTGAGAAAAGTCCAGGTGCGCGCCTTCGTGGACGAGCCGGATGTGGCGCGGCTCACCAAAGGGGACCCGATCGACGTAACTTGGGATGCCGTCCCCGGCCGGACGTGGGAAGGAACGGTCAATGCCATTCCGTCCACGGTGAGGTTGCACGGCTCCCGCAACGTGGGCGAGACCACCTGTATCCTAGACAACCAGGATTTGAAGCTCTTGCCGAACGTGAACGTGGGGGTGACCATCGTGTCGGCGGTGCACGACAACGTCTTGGTGGTGCCGCGTGAAGCGGTCCGAATGGATGACAGCAAGCCTTACGTGCTGCTGATCGTTGGGCACGAACTCAGGCGGCGGGAGGTGGAGACCTCCATCTCCAATCTCACCCAAGTTGAAATTACCAGAGGGCTTTCGGCCAACGACATGATCGCCATCAGCACCTTGAACGGCAAGCCCATCGGAGACGGCACGCGGGTCAAGTACTAAATGATGAGACGGATTTCCCACCTATCCATTTTCTGGTCATTGCTTTTTCTGACGCTGCCCGCTCGGGCGGCGGACTCTGCCCAAAACATGCTGGCCGGCGGCCGGGTCGATGAAGCCATCAGCGCCCTCCATGGCCGTCTCTCCTCCGATCCGGGCGATGCCGAGTCTTTCAATTTGCTGTGTCGCGCCTACTTTGCGCTGGACGACTGGGAGCGCGCGGAAAGCTCGTGCCGGAAAGCGGTTTCGCTCGAGCCCAACAACAGCCGGTTCCACCTCTGGCTGGGCCGGGTTTATGGGGAAAAGGCCGACCGGTCAAACTTCCTGAGCGCAGCCGGCCTGGCCGGAAAGACGCGCACTGAATTCCAGCGCGCCGTGGACTTGAACCCGAAGGACATGGATGCCCGGCTTGATCTGGCCGAGTTCTATCTTGAGGCGCCGGGCATTGTCGGCGGCGGCCAGGATAAAGCCCGGGCGCAGGCCAAGGTCATCGGAAGCGTCAGCCCGGACCGGGAACACTGGATTTACGCGCGCATAGCGGAGAAGAACAGGGACGCGGCGGCCGCGGAACGCGAGTACCGTCAGGTGATTGACCTCAGTCATGGCGATGCGGAATCCTGGCTCAACCTGGCGCTGTTCCTCCGGCGGCAGAAGCGTTATGCGGAGATGGAGCAGGCCATCGTCAAAGTCCGCCAAGCCCCGCTCCCCAGGCTGGACGCTCTGGTGGATGCGGCACAGACCCTGCTACGTGCTGGCCGGAGCTTTCCCTTGGCTGTCCAATTGCTGCGGCAGTACCTCGACTCCGGCCCGGTTGAGGAGGCGCCTGCGTTCAAGGCTCACTATCTGCTCGGCATGCTGCTCGAAAAGCAGGGCGACAAGGCCGGCGCAGCGCAGGAATACCGGGCCTCTCTCGCTTTGGCGCGCAACTTCGGATTAGCGCAGCAAGCGCTGAACCGGGTCGCACCGTGAGGATGGCGAGACTCCTTCGCCTCCGCGCCCTTTCACACAACTTCTTGCAGGCCCATTTCCAGTCTCCGGACGGGCGCACTACAATCTGTGCGTCGCGGCAACCCGGGATCCCCGGCACGCGCGGTTTTCGCGTGACGAGGGGGAGGAGCCGCGGCCTGATGCCAGGTGACGAAATGAAATTCCGATTTCCACAGTGGTTACGCTCTTTCAACCGGATCGTTCTGCTCACCGTTTTACTGTTCGGCGGAAGCCGAGCGCTGGCCCAACCCCTGCCGCTCGCGCGCGCCATCGAACTGGCGCTCGCCCACAGCACGAGGTCGGCGGTTGCGGACGCCGACGTCCAGCACACCCTCGCCTCCTACCGTGAGGCCCGCGGCAACTATTTGCCGCAGTTGATGGTGGGATCGGGCCTGGGATATTCCTTCGGATTCCCGCTGTCTCTGGAAGGCTCGGCACCGTCGATTGTCAATGTGGTAGCGCAGAGCACGATCTACAATCCCGCGCAACAGCAGTTTCTGAACGCCGCCAGGACGGAATGGCGGGCCTCCCAGTTCCAGGACAAGGACCAACGCAACGCGGTCATTCAGGACGTCGCCATCAGCTATGCCGAGCTCGCGAAATGGGAAACGCGTCTCACGCGCCTGCAGCAGGATGAAGCGCAGGCGCGGCAAATGGAGAAGGCTGTTTCCGAGCGGCTGCAGGAGGGCGTCGACAGCGCCGTCGCTCTCAATCAAGCCCGGCTGACCACGGCCCGGGTGCGGCTTCACATAGCCGAGGCCCGTGGCTCCGCGGATGTCCTGCGGCGGCATCTCTCGCATTTGACTGGTCTCCCCCTGTCCTCCATCGAGGTCGCGCCCGATACGATCCCGGCCCTGCCTCCGGCCAGCCCGGAGGACGATCTTTCCGCCCAGGCGGTGACCTCCAGCCCGGCCGTCAAGTCCGCCGAACAGCACGCACTGGCAGAATCCTTGCGCGCAACCGGCGAGCACCGCGCGCTGCTGCCTTCGTTTGACTTTTCCGCCCAGTACGCCCGCCTTTCGACTTACAACAACTACGACCAGTACTACCGGAAGTTCCAGCCGAACAATGCGACCATCGGCGTCTCCATTCGTTTCCCTTTCTTCAGCGCCCCGCAACATGCCCGGGCGCAAGCCGCCGATGCTGCCGCCCTCAAGGCGAAACAGCAGGCCGAGGCAGCCCGAAACCAGGTTTCGGAAGAGACCCTGAGGCTCGAACGCGCCGTCGAGCAACTCGCGGCCGCTCGCGAGGTGGCCCAGCTGCAGTATCAGGTGGCCCAGTCCGGTCTGGAGGCAGCGCAGACCCGGATCGATGCGGGCACCGCTACCCTGCACGAGTTGGCCGACGCACGTTCCCAGGCCAATGAGCAATTCCTGGCTTTTCAGGATGCCGATTTTGAGTACCAGCGCGCTCGCATGAGCCTGCTGCGGGCCACCGGGGATTTGGAGAAATGGGCGCTCCAGACTACGGCTCCGAAGTAGGGAGAAGTCCGGGCGCCCACCCGAGCCCGATTCTCGCCGCCGAATGCGGGAAAACGACGCTTGGCGGAATCACCGCCGGCTCCGGCGGGAAACCAAGGTACTCTAGTACAGGTCTGGGGACCGCTTTGCCCGGTACTGGGGTGTATCTGGATAGTAGCCTTCCCGGGATAGTTCCGGGCCTAGAATGTTAGAATATAAGATTCAACCTATGCCTTTGAAAACACTGTTCTTGAATCCGCCCTCCTTTGAGAATTTTGACGGAGGCGCGGGCTCACGCTGGCCGGCGACGCGCGAGATTGAGTCCTACTGGTACCCGGTCTGGCTGGCCTACCCGACGGCAATGCTCGAGGGGGCGCGGCTGCTCGACGCTCCGCCGCACCACGTCACCGCGGAAGAAACCATCCGCACCTGCAAGGATTACGAACTGCTGGTTCTGTTCACCAGTACCCCGGGCTTCCCCGGCGATATGCGCCTGGCTCAGGCAATCAAGGACAGCAATTCCCAGATCAAGATTGCCTTCGTCGGTCCCCACGTCAGCGTGTTGCCCGAGAAATCTCTCAACGACTGTCCAGCGGTCGATGTCGTGTGCCGCAAGGAATTCGACTACACCGTTGTCGAGTACGCGCAGGGCAAGCCGGTGGAAGAGATTCTTGGACTCTCCTACCGCAAGAACGGCCAGGTCGTGCACAACCCGGATCGGCCCCAGATCGAAAATCTGGATGCCCTGCCGCACGTGACCGATGTGTACCGGCGCGACCTCGATGTGCGCCGCTACAATGTGCCCTTCCTGCTCCACCCGTTTGTGTCCCTCTACACCACCCGCGGCTGTCCGGCGCAGTGCACGTTCTGCTTGTGGCCGCAGACGCTCAGCGGGCATGCCTGGCGCAAGCGCTCCAGCGATGACATCGCGCGTGAGATGGCCAAGGCCAAGGAATACTGGCCCTATGTAAAGGAATTTTTCTTCGACGACGACACCTTCAATATCCAGAAGGCCCGCACCATCGAGCTGTGCGCCAAACTGAAGCCGCTCGGACTGACCTGGTCCTGCACCTCGCGCGTCACCACCGACTACGAAACGTTGAAAGCCATGAAGGACGCCGGGTGCCGGCTGTTGATCGTCGGCTACGAATCAGGGGATCAGCAGATTCTGAAGAACATCAAGAAGGGCGCAACCATCGAGCGCGCCCGGCAGTTCACCAAGGATTGCCACAAGTTGGGCTTGGTCGTGCATGGTGACTTCATCCTCGGCCTGCCCGGTGAAACCCGCGAGACCATCAAGAACACCATCAAGTTTGCCAAGGAGCTGGACGTGGAGACGATCCAGGTCTCGGTGGCGCATGCCTATCCCGGAACCGAATTGCACGAATTCGCCTTTAAGAACGACTTCATCACCGCCGAGACCAAAATGGTGGACGATGCCGGCCACCAGATGGTGCAGATCGAGTATCCGGGTTTGCCGGCCGAGGAAGTTCTGGATGCCGTGCACCACTTCTATGACGAGTACTACTTCCGCCCCAAGGCCGTGTACCGCATTCTGAGGAAGGCGGTTTTCAGCAACTCCGAGCGCAAGCGCTTGTACAAGGAGGCAAAATCTTTCCTCAAGTTGCGCTCGCAGCGCCACCGGTGGGTGAAAGACCGCCGTAAGGACGATCCCCCTGCAGTGGAGCCGGCCAGCGCCTAGCAGCCCGGTCTATTCACAAATATGGGCACGGTTTTGAAAGGGCGCGGCTTTCAGCCGCGCCGAGGCGGAGCAAAAAGAAACCCGGCTTCAGCCGCTGGGGTGAGCCGCTGGAAACATCCTGTGGTGCTGAAAAAGGGGAGCCTGCCTGCGCCCGACCTCAGGGGCTGAAGCCCCAGTTCTTGAGCAGGCCGTGGCGGCGCGGCTGAAAGCCGCGCCCTTTCAAAGCAGGCTTCATGAATAACGCAGGCTAGGACCCGGGAGTCAGATCAGCAGTGACGTTCAGAAAATACCTCGTGTTGGCGGGAGTTACCGTATTCAGTGCGACCGGCGACTCACTGCTGGCACGTGGCATGAAAGGTTTAGGCAACGTCCACCTGCATGATCTTTCCAGTCTGTTCCTGGCGATTCTGAACCCCTGGATCGCGGGCGGGATTCTGCTCCTGCTGGCCTTCTTTGCCTCCTACATGTCCGCGCTTTCTTGGGCGGACCTTACGTATGTGCTTCCCGCCAGTTCGCTAGGTTACGTGTTGGTGGCGCTGATTGCGCTCCTTGTTTTCCACGAAGAGATCTCCGCCACCCGCTGGTTCGGCATCGCCATGATTTCCTCCGGGGTCGGCTTGGTGGCGGCGGGACCGTCGGTTACTCCGGCCCGCAAACCGCGGCCCTCATCGGCCCAAGCGACCGCCTCGCAGGAGGCGCAACCGTGAAAGACGCCTACACCTGGGCCGCCATCGGGATGATCGTAATCGCCTCGACCACCGGGGATGTCCTGCTTTCGCACGCGATGAAAAAAGTCGGCCACGTAGGCGACCTCTGGCGCCAGCACGGTCTGTTGCGCGTCATCGGCCGCGTGCTCGGCACTCCCACATTCCTTCCCGGCGTTCTGGCCATGGCGGTAGGCTTCTACAGCCTGCTGTTTGCCCTTTCCTGGGGAAACTTAAGTCTGGTCGCTCCCGCTTCGGCTTCCCTGACCTTCATCGGGAATGCTTTCGCCGCGCGCATCTTCCTGCATGAACGGGTTGGACGCCGCCGCTGGATCGCGGCGCTATTAGTCGCGGGTGGCGTGGCCCTGATGGCGGTCTGATTTCGGAGCTAGACGAACAAATCCAGGAAACTCGCGTCCGGATCGGGGTCGGGGACCGGTTTCTCCCCGGTCGTGACCAGAGCGGCTCCTTCGCGCGGCTCCGGGGGAAGGACCGTCGCGAGAGCAGGAAAGCGCTCCTTCAGCCCGATTGCCTGAGGGCTTCCGTCATCGAGATCGTCCCAAGAGTCCGCGTCTTCCTCCCGATCGCCAGCACGTAACACGATCGCCCTAACCCGCAATCTTGCCAGCTGAGCGATGACTTCGTGCAGCATGTCGCGTCCACCGGCACTCAACTGAAGGAACTCCAAGGCGGCCCCGGAGCGATCCCGAGAGTCCTGCGCCCGGCCTAACGCCCGAAACGAGGAAGCGTTCACCTGAACGATGACCTCGACCAAGGTTCCGCAGCGCAGTGGTTGGGAGGTCTCGACACAGCAGCCACCGAGGCTCAGGTCGCGTATTTTGCCCGAAAGAGAAACGCCTTTGAAAGGCAAAGAAACAATTCTCGCCCGCCCGCTGCAAGCAAAACGCGGGCTGCGACGGCGCTCCTCGTTCCTCTGCGCAAGGTCTCTCATGGCTAGATAGCCCGATGCTAGGCCCACTTGCGGGGCTTGTGAATGGCGCTAACGTAATACGCGCGACGGAACCGGCGTAACTCAAGTTAGTTTCAAGAATGCCGATGTGGGAACGCGCGGTTCCACCTGCGGGCCCCTCTTAGCGCGGCATAGGAAACCGTTGGTCGGGACGCCTGTGGGACCGGCCGGAAGTGCCCTCACCCGAACAGCCGCATGAACCCAGCCGTCGGAAGATCCGGCACCAGGAATTTCGCGCCCCGCAAGCCCGCAACATGGGCCAGCGACTCGGCGGCCAGATACCCGCTGCGCACGGCTCCCTCCATGGTGGCCGGCCAGCCCGTGGCCGTCCAATCTCCCGCCAGGAAGATTCGCGGCCATACGGTCTCCGGGCGAGAACGGTTCTGATCCACTCCCGGCCGGGGCGAATAGGTGGCGTGCACCTCTTTGATCACGGTAGCTTTCAGCAGGTTGGCATGGTGCGCGCCCGGAAAAAACTCCTTCAGTTCCCTCACTGCCAGATCCACGATCTCGGCGCGCGGTTTCTCCACCAGGCTCTTCGAACTGCTCACTACTAGTTCGACATAGCTGCCGTTGCCTTTCTCCCGCGCCCGAATGATCCTCGATTTATGGAACATCCACTGCACCGTGCGGTCGAGCAGCACGGCGTGATCGAGGTCGCTGATCTCCCGGTCAAACCAGAGGTGAATGCCCGTGATCGGTGAGGTGGTCAACCGGCCGAGCATGGCGGCCAGTGGAGCGGCAGCGGGAGTATCCGGCAGCAGGCGCCCCAGAACATCGAAGGAAACGGCCAGTACCAGGTAGTCGAACGTCTGCTCTCCCCCGCTGGTGGTCAAGCTGACCTGCGCGGTTTGACCCCGGAAAGATTCCACGCCCGTGCGCAGCCGAATCTCACCGTCGCGCGCCCGGATATAATCGCCGGCCGCGCTGTACAGCTCGGTCAGCGGCACCGAGGGCACTCCCATGCGTCCGGCGGCGGCGGACTTCAAGAACGACTCGCGCACGACCTGGGCCGCATACGGCACCGAAACCTGGTCCACATCTTCGTTGAGCGCGCTGACCAGAATTGTCTTCCAGAAGCGTTCGATCGCCTGCTCGGTTTGGCCGTGGCGTTTCAGCCAGTCGAGAAACGACTCGCCCCGGTCCGCCGGGGTGGCGGGAGCGAGCGCAACCATGGCGCGGCTGATAGCGCGTTTATCGGCAAAAGACAAGCAGCGGGCGCGCAGGAATGCCGGGGCAGTATGGAGCGGAGCCGGCAGGACCGACGGGCCGATGACCGAGGCGCGGCCTCCCGGCTCAAGAAACGTCAGGTTTTCATACCAGCGGATTTTGTCTTCCACCCCAGTACGGCGGTAGAACTCGATCAGGTTGGTGCAGCAGCCCAGCAGCACGTGCTGGCAGTTATCCACGATCTCACCCGTACCCGGATGCTGGTAGGAGGACGCCCGCCCGCCCAGGTAAGGACGGCGCTCGAAGAGCGTCACACGGAATCCGGCCTGGGAAAGGGCGCACCCGGCAGCCAGACCAGCCAGCCCGCCTCCGGCGATGGCGACTGTGGGAGGTTGTGTCCAGGACTGGGTCATCACGCCAGACGCTTCAGGAATCCTCTGCCCAGAATGGCCAGCTTTTCGGGAACGTTCAGTCGGACGCGCTCGCCGAAAACGTCATACTGGCGCGCGGCGATCTTTTCCAGCAGACGGCGATAGATGGTGATCAGCACCCACAACGCGGGCTGGCTGTCTTCGCTCACCAGCGGGATCAACTCCTCGCCGGAGCGGTAACACTCACGCGCTCGATCGGCCTGCTTGGCCAGCAGCGGACGGAGGCGGCTCGCATCCGGCGCGGCAAAGTCTGCCGCTGCGAGTCCAAACTCGGCCAGGTCCTCCTGTGGGAAATAGATGCGGCCCATGGCGGCGTCTTCCTTCACATCGCGAATCATGTTGGTAAGCTGAAACGCCAGGCCGCAGTTTTCCGCGAGCGGCTCGGCCGCCGGATCGCGATAGCCAAAGATTCGAATGCAGACCAGCCCCACCACCGAAGCGACTCCGTAGCAGTACTGCTGCAGGTCCGCAAAGCTCTGGTAGCGGGCGGCCAGTGGCGCGCCCTCGGACGACGGACCCGGCTCCTGCTCCACGTCGGCGGCGGTTCCATACGCGAGTTGGTCCAGGAGTCCAACTGGAATGTGGTAGCGCCGCTGCGCGTCGGTCAAGGCCAACAGGATCGCGTCGTCCGTCGGTTCGCCAGCTAGCGCGCGGTGGACCGCGTCGAGCCAGTCCGCCAGCTTGTTGCGGCGCTCGGGGAAGCTCAAAGTGGAGTCATCGGAGATGTCATCGCAACGCCGCATGAAGGCGTACACCGCGCTCAACGCGTTGCGCTTGCGGCGGGGAAGCACGACGAACCCGTAATAGAAATTCTTTGCCGCCGAGCGGGCAATGTGCCGGCAAACGGAATAGGCGACATCCAGCTGCGAGGGCGTGGGCGCGAACTGGACGGGAGCATTCCCCACGGCCGAGCTCATACCAGCCTCCTCAGCGCGGCCCGCATCACCAGCGCCAGCTTGCGCGTTCTCGAGATCGCGGGACGGCGGCCCAGCACGGCATAGCCCTGGCTTTCGATCGCGTTCAGGATTTCCAGGCCACCGCGGCTGAAAAGCTCGATGTCAATGGCCAGCTCGCGGTTCACCTTCTTCGCCAGTGGAAGTCCCTGCGCAAACCATTCGCGGGCGCGCTCGACTTCAAAACGCATCATCGCGCAAAATGGCGGCGTGTTTCGGCTATCCCGAATTTCACCCTCGCTCACGCCGAACCGCCGCAGGTCCTCCAGCGGCAAATAAATGCGCCCCTTGGCGTAGTCCACGCTGACGTCCTGACAGAAATTGGCCAACTGCAAGGCCGTGCAGGTGTAATCGGAGAGCTGCTGGCGCTCAGCATCGCGATAGCCGCAGAGATACAGCACGAGGTGACCGACCGGATTTGCAGAATAGCGGCAGTAACCGAGCAGGGCGTCGAACGTGGTGTACCGGGTGACCGCCTGATCCTGACGGAAGGCAGTGAGCAAATCCAAAAACTCGTGCTTGGGAATCTCAAACTTCCGCACCGTCTCCGCCAGCGCGACGAATACCGGGTGCCGCGGCTGGCCGTCATAGCAGGCGTTCAGTTCCGACTCCCACTGATCGAAAAGCTCCAGCGACTGGGCAGCATTTCCCACTTCATCGCCGAGATCGTCCGAAATCCGGCAATACGAATAGACGTTGACAAAGTGCTGGCGCAAAGGTTTCGGCAGGAACCAGCTGGCGACGGAAAAATTCTCGTAGTGGGTACGGGCCAGCCGGCGGCAGTACTCCCGGGCCTCCGCCTCCGTTGGAGCTTCGTCGGGAATCGCGTATTCCGGCGGCAGACGGTCCCAGCCCCCCGATGGGGCGGCTATGTTCTCCGACTCGGTTCTCGCAATGGACGACATGCTTCGTGAATGGTCGACTTTCGCCAAAAAGGACACAAAGTTTCACGAAGGGACTGGATTCTGGAGAATGCTTTCCTTCGTGGTCCTTCGTGTCCTTTGTGGTTATAGCTCGACTTCTCAGTGCCCCGGAATAATCGCGGTCTTGATATCCCCGTTGCGGTTCAGCATGTGCCGCAGCACGTCATGCAACCGCGAAAGTGGAGCTTCCCCGGTGATGTAGTCGGTGCCGCGCACCTTCTTCTCGGTGATCAGCCCGAAAGCGCGGCGCACCGTCTCCGGCGTATGGTGGAAAGTTGCTTTCAGCGTGATTTCTGAATAGTGCAAGCGGTTGGTGTCCAGCTGTACCTTGGTGCCGGCAGCGCAGCCGCCAAAGAAATTGACGGTGCCGCCTTTGCGGACCATTTGCACCGCCCACTCCCAAGCCTCGGGGCGGCCGACGGCTTCGATCACTACATCGGCCCCGCGCTTCTCCGGGCTCAACTCGCGCACCACCTCAACCGGATCCTTGACCTGCGTGATCTGCACCACTTCGTACGCGCCTTTGCGCCGGGCCAGGGCGACCTGGGAATCGCGCTTCACTACCGCAATCACGTTGCAACCGATGGCCTTGGCGACTTGCACGAACATCAGCCCGATCGGGCCGCCGCCCACCACCGCCACCGTGTCGCCGATTTCCACCCCCGTCTCATGCAGCCCCCGCAGCACGCAGGCTAGCGGTTCGGTCATGGCCGCATCTTCAAAGCTCACGTGCGAAGGCACGACCAGCATGTTGGTTTCGACAATGCGGCGCGGCACCCGGATGTATTCCGCGTAGGCGCCGTTGTTGAACAGCAGATCCTCGCAGAGATTGCTCTGGTGCTTGGAACAGTAGAAACACATGCCGCAAGGAGCCGAATTCAAGGCGACGACGCGCATGCCCTTCTTGAAGCCGCGCACCCCGTACCCGACCTCGTCGATGGTTCCCGCCAGTTCGTGGCCGAACAGAGCCGGGGGCACGATCATGCGGGCATGGTAGCCGCGCTGATACACCTTCAGGTCGGTGCCGCAGGTCAGCGCCACCTGCACTTTGACCAGGACTTCCCCATCCCCAACCCGCGGGATCGGTACTCGTTCAATCTTGATGTCCTCTTTGCCGTACAGGACGGCAGCCGTCATTTTCCCACTCACAGTTGATGTCCTTCCCACGCGCTCGACCCCAGCACGCCAAAACCAGGCGTGCCGGGGGCCCCGGCACTGCCCGGCTGGATGACAATCTTCATCGAGTCCGGTTGAGGATGGGCAGCCAGATTGAGGGCTTCCACGCTGCGGTGCAGCGGGAAACGGTGGCTGATCAGCCGTTCCAGGTCAACTTCACGTTCCATGACGAACCGCACCGACTCCTCCTGCAACTCCACCGACGCGCTATACGATCCCACCAAAGCCTTCTCGTCAACGCACACGGCCGCGGGATCGATGGTGGCCTCGGCCCGCGCCGTTTGCGCAAACAGCAAAACCCGCCCCCCCGGACGCGTTGCGTCCATGGCAGGCCGAATCAGGCTGCTCCCGCCGACCGCCAGGATCACCGCGTCGGCGCCGCGGCCTTCTGTGCTCTCGCGGACCGCCCGTACGGCGTCGGCCTGCGAAGCGTCGATTGTGACATCCAGTCCGAAGCTTTTGGATATTGTAAGCCTCGCGGGATACAAATCGGAAGTAATCACACGGGCCCCCGCCCGTTTCGCCAGTATCGCCAGTATCAGCCCAATTGGCCCTTGTCCCACGACCAGGACCGTCTCTCCCGCTTCCAGGCGTAGCGTCTGTATACCTTTGAGGCAGGTGTTCATGGGCTCGGCAAAGCAAGCCTGCTCAAAGCTCACTCCGTCCGGAATGCGTACCGTCCCCTTCTGCACGATCCAATCCATCACCCGGACATATTCGGCAAAACCGCCCCCCGAAGGTTCGAAACCGGCGGTGCAACCGACTTTCTTGTAGGTTGCGCATTGCGCGAAAGTCTTGTGGCGGCAGTAATAGCATTCGCCACACGGGATATGATGAAAAACCACAACCCGTTCGCCGGCAGCAAACTCGCGCACGCCCTCGCCGACTTTCGCCACGACCCCCGAGGTTTCATGACCGAAGATGCGGGGAGCGGAGTGCGACCCGGTTGCGATTTTCTTCAAGTCAGTACCGCAGATTCCGCAAGTGTGAACCCGCACCAGGATCTCGCCGCGCCCAATCGCCGGAACCGGCACTTCCTCCAGGCGGACATCATTCACTCCGCGATACACTGCGGCCTTCATCGTGGCAGGAATCCGCTCAACTTCGCTCTCAACCGTCATTGTCCGAACAATTGTCATAGGTGGCGCCGGCGCCCCGCCGGCGGTTGCGAGGGCACCTAGCCCTCGAGCCCTCTCCCGAAAACTTTACTCTCGTCTAGATTCGCCCTCTCCCGTTCCAGATAGCGGGGTGCCCCACCCAAGCTCCGCTTGGGTGGGTTTCGCCAGAAAACTTTATCCCAAGTTCAGATTCCTGCTCTCCCGTTCCAGATAACTCGAAATCGCCGTACAGAGCGCATGGCTCGCTCTGGCACTGTTCCGAGCCAACGCGATCGTCGATCCCCAGAGCCACGGGCGCACGGCTACGTGCAACACGAACCTCGCCGTACGAAATCTCCCATCGCTAGCGACAAATCGTTCCGTCGGCGGCATCGAAAAATCCGCAGAGTCAGAAATCGCCTTCAATGCCGCAAACTCAACTCCGCGGACCCGTGCTCCCTGTGCGACCGCTGCTGCTTCCATATCCACTGCAACTGCACCGTAAGCGGTACCGAGCCGTTGCTTCTGTTCTCTGCCGGCAACGGCGGCCGAGCTCACCAGCATTCCCTGGCCCGAACTGGTCTCGGTCCGGGAGCCATCGCTGGCATTGATCACTGTACGCGGCTCGATAATGTCGGCCACCTTGAGCGCAGGATCCAAAGCCCCGGCATATCCGACTGAGACGACCCGCTCCGGCCGGACTTCCCCAATTACGGCCTCGGTGGCGCGGCGGGCGGCTTGCGCTCCCATTCCGCCGCATACCAGAGCTGCGTCTCCCTTTTCGAAAAACCGGTATTGCCGGCCGTCGTGCTCAAAGGTCCGCGACTTCCAGGTTCGGATCAGCGGTGCCACTTCGCGCTCCATCGCCGCGATGATCGCAATCCTACACATATCCGTTGGCGCGGAACCACTCCACGGCCCGGCGCAGAGCTCCGTCCACCGGGAGGGTTCGCCAGCCCAAATCGCGTTCCGCCTTGGCGGAGCTTACAAACATCATCTTCTTCCCCATGCGGACGGCGTCAATCGTCGCGCGCGGCTCGCGGCCCAATAAGCGGCCGGTCATCATCTCGTCCACCACGCCGGTCGCGAGCGCAAACACATACGGCAGCTTCACCTTCGGCGACGGCAAACCAGCGATGGCCCCCAGCCGGTCAAGAATCTCCTTGAGCGTAAGATTCTCTCCGCCCAGGATGTAGCGCTCTCCGGACTTCCCTTTTTCAAGCGCCTGAATGTGCCCGCGGGCGCATTCGGTGGCATCCACCAGGTTCAAACCGGTCGCGACGTAGGCGGGGAATTTCCGCTTGAGGAAATCCACCACGATCCGCCCGCTCGGGGTCGGCTTGATATCGCGCTCGCCGACCGGGGTCGTGGGATTGACCACCACGACATCTTGCCCGGATCGCGCCGCTTCCAACGCTGCCTGCTCGGCCATGAACTTCGAACGCTTGTAATGCCCGATCATCGACGCCAGCGACACCGGGCTGCGTTCGTCGGCCAGGTTCCCTCCTCCATTCGATGAGAAGCCCATGGTCGCGACACTGGAGGTGTATACGACCCGCCGCACGCCTTGTCTGCGCGCCGCTTCGAGCAGGGAGCGCGTCCCTTCTACGTTCGATCGGTACATCTGTTCCGGATCGCGCACCCAAAGCCGGTAATCGGCCGCGACGTGAAACAGCGTGTCGCACCCCGCGAGCGCCTTCTCGAACGAGGCGGGATCGCGCAAGTCCCCTTGCACCCGCTCGGCGTTCACATTCTCAATGTTGCGCAGATCGCTGGTGGGCCGCACCAACAACCGCAGCTGCGCGCCCTCGTCGGCAAGAACCCGCGCAACATGACTGCCGAGAAAACCAGTAGCGCCAGTGACAAAAGCTCTCAAAATCAGTTCTCGGTTCTCAGTTCTCAGTTCTCAGTTCACTGCGAGAATCCAGAAGGACCAGCACATAAGCATGTCATCACTGATTCCTCTGAGAACTGAGAACCGGGAACTGAGAACTAGTTTCCGTTCTTCTCCGCCGCCACCTTGGCATAGGCCGTCAGTGCCAACAGTGGGAAGTAGTCGCGGTACATGTGGTACATCAGGTAGAACACGCGCGGGAAACCGGTCCCGGTAAAAAAGGGCTCGTCCCAGGAACCGTCCTTTTTTTGCGTCCGGAGCAAATAGGCAATGCCGCGAGCCACGCAATCGCTGCGCGTGTCTCCCGCCGCCAGCAAGCCCAGGATCGCCCAGGCGGTCTGCGAAGCCGTGCTCTCCCCCTGCCCTTTCAGCGTCGGATCGTCATAGGAGCCGACCGTCTCTCCCCAGCCGCCGTCCGAGTTCTGTACCGAACGCAGCCATTCGGCCGCCTGCTGGATCATGGGTTCATGATTGTCAGCGCCTATCGCTTCCAGTCCGCGCAGGACCAGCATGGTTCCGTAGATGTAGTTAACTCCCCAGCGCCCAAACCAGCTCCCATCCGGCTCCTGCTCCCGGCGGATAAACCGCATCGCCTTCTTCACCGCCGGATGGCTCTTGTCATACCCGTAGGTCGCCAGGCACTCCAGAATTCGACCCGTGATATCAACCGTTGCCGGGTCGAGCATGGCGTTGTGATCGGCGAATGGCACGTACTGAAACACCATCCGGTCGTTGTCCTTGTCGAACGATGCCCAGCCGCCGTTCTTGCATTGCATGGACAAGATCCATTCCATCGCCCGTTGGACCGACTCGCGCTGGTAACGTCCATTGGGGTGCTCCACGCGGCTCAGGGCCAGGCAGACCATGGCGCTGTCGTCCACGTCGGGATAGAACTCGTTATTGAATTCGAAGTACCAGCCGCCAGGCTGACCCTTCCTGTTCTTGATCTTCCAGTCTCCGACGGTACGCACCTGCTTCTGCAGGATCCAGTCGGCGCACTTGACCATGCGTGGATCGTCCGCCGGAATGCCAGCCTCACCCAGCGCAAACAGCGCGTAAGCGGTGTCCCAGACAGGAGACATGCAAGGCTGCATCCGGAAAGTGTCCTCTTCCTCAATGCCGAGCTTCTCGAACTCGTCGAGCGCGCGAATCACCTGCGGATCGTCCACCGAGTACCCCAGACACCGCAGTGCGATGATCGCGTTCATCATCGAGGGGTAAATAGCGCCCAGGCCGTCGCTCATCTCGAAGCGCTCGAGCATCCATTTCTCCGCCCGCTTCAGAGCAATGGACCGCAACGGACGGATATGCACCCGCTCCGCCCAATGCGTGATTCGGTCCAGGACAAGGAAAAGGTTGCGCCAGGAAATCCGTTTCTTCGCCCAGTGCAAGTGCATGCGCGACTTATCGCGCCCTCCGACGAAAAGCTCTTCCACGCCCATCTCGTCGGGAATTTTCTTGAATGGCTTCTTGGCGTAGCAGATCGAAAGCGGTACCAGGATGGCGCGCGACCACGAAGAGATTTCGTAGATGTTGAACCAGAACCAGTTCGGAAACAGCACGATCTCGGGCGGAATAGCCGGCACTGCATCGTAGTCATACTGGCCGAAGAAGCAGAGATAGATCTTGGTGAAAGTGTTGACCTCGGTCACGCCGCCCATGGCCAGGATCTTCTGCCGGGCCCGCGCCAGGGCAGGATGGTCCGTCTTGAATCCCGCCAGCTTCAAGCCGAAGTAGGCCTTGACCGAGGCGCTGATATTCGAAAGCCCGCCCGCGTGGATGCTCCAGCCGCCATCTTCGTTCTGGTGTCGCAGGATGTAGCGAGCGGCTTTGTCGAAGCGCCCTTGACTGCCCGTACCGAGTAGAGTGTGCAGCAGGATGTAATCGGACTCCAGCGTGGTGTCGGCTTCGAGTTCGCCGCACCAGTAGCCTTGTTCGTGCTGCTGGGAGAAAAGGTGCCGGCACGCAGCATCGCGCGCAACCGCCACCCGGCGAGCCAGGTCCTCGATCTTTCCAAATCGCATTTGCGGCGCCGAGGCCGAATCTAAGGGGGAGTGTTCTTCCATCAGGACTCCATCGTCGCACTGGCCGGGGCCGCGGCGATCGTTTCCACGATCTCCGGCGGCAGTCCGAAACGTACATTTTCCGGCATGATTTCCAGTTCCTGCACATTCCGGAAGCCCTGAGTGGCCAGGTATCGGACCACCTCTTCCACCAGGTGCTCCGGGGCCGACGCGCCCGCGGTCAGCGCCACGGTCTTGACGCCGCTCATCCATTCCCGGCGGATGTCCCGGTCATTGTCGATTAGATGCGCCTCGGTACCCAAACTGCGCGCCACTTCCACCAGGCGCTTGGAATTGGAACTGTTGTCGGAGCCCACCACCAGCAGCAAGTCGGCATCGGAAGCCACATGCTTGACCGCCACCTGGCGGTTCTCCGTGGCGTAGCAGATGTCTTGCGCCGCCGGCCCCTTGATATTGGGGAACTTCTCCCGCAGGGCGGCAATGATATCGCGGGTCTCGTCCAAGCTCAGCGTGGTCTGGGTCAGATAGGCGATCCGGGTGGGATCGGGCACCGTCACCGCGGCGACGTCCGCCGCCGAACCGACGACCTGCGTTACCGCCGGAGCCTCTCCCAGAGTGCCGATCACCTCATCGTGATCGTGATGGCCAATCAGGATCAGCGAATAGCCTTCCCGGGCGAACTTCACAGCCTCGACGTGGACCTTGGTGACCAGCGGGCAGGTGGCGTCAATGACGCGAAGCTTCCGCAGCTTGCTGTCCTCCCGCACCTTGGGCGACACGCCATGGGCGCTGTAGATGACCCGCTCACCCTCGGGAACTTCGTCCACGTTGTCCACGAAAATAGCGCCCCCGCGTTGCAGTTCTTCGACGACGAAGCGGTTGTGGACGATCTCCTTGCGCACGTAGATCGGAGGGCCGAAGGCCTCCAGCGCGATCCGGACAATATCAATGGCCCGAACCACCCCAGCGCAGAACCCGCGCGGCTTCAAGAGCAGTAACGTTTTGCTTTCAGACAAACCAATCCCCCACTCTCTCTAGGGTACACGTTTCCCTGAGACACTTGCCTGAAGGGTATCGAAAAATACACCTCAGGTCAACGTAAGCCACTGATAGGGCTAGGATTAGCAGCGGGTGGGGAAAAGCGGACGGCGAATGGGACTCCTCATCCCGCGCGGACTGGCCGCCGGCGCCGGCCCGACCATCACCAGCCCGGGCGCGGGCGCGGCGGTGCGCGGGCCAATTCCCCCCTTTACAGAGTGTAACGTGTATCGTTACACTTAACGCAATGATCAAGAGTTTCCGGCATAAGGGGATCGAACGGTTTTTCCGCGCCGGATCAAGGGCGGGAATCCAGGCGAAGCACGCGGGCAGGCTGCGACTTCAACTGTTCGCCCTCGACAACGCCAAAGGCCCAGGCGATATGAATGCCCCGGGATGGAAACTTCATCCATTGGCTGGGACACTCAAGGACCACTGGGCCGTCAGCGTAAGCGGGAACTGGCGTCTGACGTTCAAATTTGAAGGCGACGAGGCCATCCTCGTTGACTATCAGGACTATCACTCGTGATCGTCCTGAATCACGGTCTCGCGACCGATAACAGGAGCAAGGCAATGCGCATGCACAATCCACCCCATCCCGGCTCGGTCCTCCGCGATTTCCTGGGAGACATGCCCGTGTCCACGGCGGCCCAGCATCTGCGGACCTCTCGCGTGACGCTGTCGCGAGTGTTGAACGGTAAGGCGGGGATCTCTGCGAACATGGCCCTTCGGCTGGCGGCGGCGCTGGGAACTTCCCCCGACCTATGGATGAATATGCAGGCCCAGTACGACCTATGGCAGGCAGGACGGCGCAGACAGCCGGCAGTGGAACGGTTTCCGCATATTGCCGAGGCACGCCAGGCAATGTAACCACGGGCACGCTCGCCCGCGCAAAACAAACCTGGGTCGGCCCACACTTGCTGACTTTCGGTTTCGAAGGTGACATCGAAGCGCCTCTCGCGGTTCACCCATTCGCCCGAATCATCTGCTCCGCGTGCTTGCGCGAGGTCTCGGTCAGCTTGGCGCCGGAGAGCATGCGCGCCACCTCCTCCGTGCGTTGGTCGCCCGTAATGAGGCGTACCGTGGTCTTCGTCCGGCCACCCGACTCCTTCTTTTCGATCAGGTAGTGCTGGTCGGCAAAGGTCGCGATCTGTGGCAGGTGGGTTACGCAGAGCACCTGATTGCCCCTGGCCAAAGCCTTGAGCTTCCGGCCCACGGACTCGGCTGCACGCCCGCCAATTCCACTATCAATTTCGTCGAAAACCAGCGTCCGCTGCGCGGCGGGCAGGAGTGCCCGCCCCACACTTCCCTTCTTCCCTGCCGGATTCGCTCCTGCCTCCACGCTCGCTTTCAGCGCCAGCATGACCCGCGACAACTCGCCGCCCGACGCTATCTGCTCCAGCGGCCGCATGGTCTCGCCCACATTCGGCGCAATCCGGAAGGTGACCTGGTTGATGCCCGAGGATGTCCAGCGCTCCTCGGCTTCCAACTCCTCCACCGCAATTCGAAAGCTGGCCTTCATGGCCAGGTCGTTGATCTCGGCCTCCACCAGCTTCTCCAGCCGCCGCGACGCCTCGGTGCGCTTGCGCGACAAGCTGCGTGCCGCCTTCAGATAATCCTCGGCAGCCGCGGCCAGTTTCGAGCGGAGGTCGCGCAGAATTTCGTCTTTGTTCTCCATCTCCTGCAGCTTGCGCCGCATGTTCTCGCCGTAGGCGATCGTCTCCGCCAGCGCCGGTCCGTATTTGCGTTTGAGCCGGTCGAGCAGCGCCAACCGGTCTTCCACTTCCGCCAGACGCTCCGGCGAAGCCTGAATCCCCCCGGCATAATCGCGCAACGTAGCCCCGACGTCCTCAACGCCGATGCGGGCCGATTCCAGCGCGGCCAGCGCCTCCTGAAATTTCGGCTCGTAGCGGACCAATTCCTCAACGTGCTTCTGGGCCGTGCGCAGGGTGGACGACGTAGAGGCGTTGCCCTCGTAGAGTAGATCGAAGGCATGCATGGCCGCGCTATAGATCTTCTCAGCGTTGGCCAGGACGCGCTTCTCTGTCTCCAGCCGCTCGTCTTCGCCCGGCTGCAAACACGCTTCTTCGATCTCCCGCGCCTGAAAGCTCCACAGGTCGAGCAGGCGCAAGCGGTCCTGCTCGTCCCGCTCAAGTTCGGCGATGCGCTCGCGAATCTGCTTCCAGTTCCCGAATGCGGTGGACACGCCCGGCAGCTCAGTTCCCGCGTAGGCATCGAGCAGGGACTGGCGAGCCGCCGCATCGAAATTCACGAGGGCCTCGTTCTGGGCGTGGATCACCGCCAGGTGGGCCGCAAGCTGTTTCAACACCGCCACGGTCGCCGGCTGGTTGTTGACGAAGACCCGGCCCTTGCCGCCCGCAGCGATCTCGCGGCGCACGATCAGCGACGCGCCCTCGGCATCGAGTCCGTTGCTCTCCAGGATCGCTTCGATCGAGCCGAGCGCCGCTCCCTCGCTCTCGAAAACGGCCGACACCACCGCCCGTTCCGCCCCGGTGCGGATCACATCCGAGGAGGCCTTGGCGCCGAGCAGCAACCCCAGCGCGTCAATCAGGATGGACTTGCCAGCTCCCGTCTCGCCGGTCAGCAAGTTCAGCCCAGCGGCAAACTCGACTACCACGTCGTCGATGACCGCGTAATTCTCGAGTCGAAGTTCGGCCAGCACAAGGGTCCTACGATCTTTAGTTCATACCGGTCTTTAAGGAATTAGTTCATCAAGACCTTCGGATTCAGGACAGTCTTTAGTTCCTAAAGACTTTCTAGTCCGGCACGATCTTTAATTCAGGGCGATCTTTAGCGGACGACTTGTAATTTACGCGCAGGATAGCACAGGCCACTTCACCGGGCCGCGCGAAACCGGCTGCCCGTTCCCAGAGCGGTACAAAGATTCTGCTAAATGCACTTTCAATTTTGCCTCGAAACCGGGCGGTTCGTGAAGATAGGATGCATGCGATCCTTCCCCTTGATCGTAATCGCATGCCTGCTCTGCGCGCTGGCGCCTGCGTCCGCCTGGGCACAGCAACTTCAATGCAAGCCTTGTAGTCATGCCTTCGGCAAGGTACAGGTCGGCAATTCGAGTTCCTTCTCCATCCAACTCTCGAACACTGGGAACAAGACGCTGCGGATCACTTCCAAGTCGGAACACGGGAGCGGCTTCTCATTCGGCGATTTCCCTGTACCAGTGAAGATCAAGCCCGGGGCAAGCCTCCAGTTGCCCGTTATTTTCGCACCGACCGCCAAGGGCCACGCCCACGGCACCTTCACACTCGCCAGCAACGACCCGAATTCCCCTCTTAACATCCAGGTCCATGGGACCGGCGTCGACAACGCGAACCCGCAGTTGGGGGTCTCCCCTGCGACCCTCGATTTCGGCAACGTCACGGTGGGATCGAGTGCCAGCCTGCAGGCTACGCTCACGGCCTCGAACGCTGCCGTAACCATCTCGTCGGATCAGTCGACGAGCTCGGAGTTTGCCATCCTCGGGCTAAATCTGCCGGTAACGATTCAATCTGGACAGAGCATCCAAGTCACAATTCAATTCACACCCAGCGTCTCCGGCACAGCCTCCGGCCAAGAGGAATTCACTAGCAATGCAGGGAACTCCCCGACGGTGGAACAGGTGAAGGGTACAGGCGTGGCTCAGCAGTCGCATAACGTCTATCTTTCCTGGGATCCGGGCGACGGGAATGCGGTGGGATACAACGTGTACCGCGGCACCGCCAACGGAGGCCCCTACCAGGAGATCAATACCGCGCTGGATGCCTCGACCAACTACACGGACTATACGGTGGTCCCGGGGGCGACCTATTATTACGTCGCAACTGAGGTGAACGCCGAAGGCCAAGAAAGCGGTTATTCAAACGTAGCCCAGGCAGTGATTCCGAACCCGTAGCCGTCGAAACCCATCGCCTCGCTGCCAGCGGTTTGTGAAAGAGACGACGATGCAGCCCGGTGCGCGGTCCGAGCGGCGAGCCGCGCAGATCCAAGCAACCAAATACAGCATTGACCGATGCGGTACCTCGGCGGAGCGCGCCCCACCCTGGTCTATAATCTTAACCAGGGGTTTTCCCGAAAGCGATGCATTTTTCTTCCGTCCTCCTGTTGTTTGTCGGCGGCGAAATCGTCGATCTCGTCCTTCAGACTGGCGCTGTCGCCAAGACCGCTTTGCTGCTTCTGCTCGTCTTCAGCGTGATCTCCTGGGCCGTGATTCTTTCGAAGTGGCTCTTGATCCGCCGCGCCCGGACGCAAAGCGGGCGCTTCGTGCGCGCCTTCCGCAAAGCGCAGCGCATGCAGGACGTGGCCTCGGTCGCCGATCAGTTCCGTCCCAGCCCGCTGGTCGGAGTGTTCAAAGGCGCCGTGGACGAACTCAAGCGCCAGATGGGAATGACCGGCGGCGTTCATAATCTCGGGGCGATCCAGCGCTCCATGCAGATTGCGTCCTCGGAAGAGATAACCCGTTTCGAGCGCAACGTCCCCTGGCTGGCGATCACGGGCGCCGTCACGCCGTTCGTGGGACTGTTCGGGACCGTCTGGGGCATCATCGACGCTTTCCACGGCCTGGGCACCGCCGGCGCGGCCACCCTGCGCGCCGTGGCCCCCGGCGTCTCGGAGGCCTTGGTCACGACCGCCGCGGGCCTGGCCGCCGCCATTCCTGCCGTGATCGCCTACAACCTGATCAACGCATCCATCCGCGAATTCGCCTCCCGCAACGACGACTTCGCCCTGGAAATGCTGAACCTGGTGGAACGCCAGCAGGCGCCGCAGCCCGCGGAGGCGCGCCGCTGATGGCTTTCACCACCGCCAACGGACGCACCCAGACGAGTCTGGCGGACATCAACGTCACGCCCCTGGTGGACGTGGTCCTGGTGCTGCTCATCATCTTCATGGTGACCGCTCCGGTCTTGCAGTCGGGGATTGAAGTGAACGTGCCCCGCACGCGAACCGTGAAGGAGGTCACCGAAGAGCGGCTGGTCATCAGTATTGACAAGTCGCAGCGAGTTTATCTGGGCAACGAACCCATCAACATCAACCAGATTGGGGCCCGGCTGAAGCAGCGGATTCGCGATCCGCAGCACCAGTCGATCTACCTGCGCTCCGATGAAGACGTTCCTTTTGGCGCCTTCGCCACCGTGATGGACGCCATTAAGCAGGCAGGCATCAGCAACGTGAGCATCGTGACGCAGCCGATTGATTCCCATGGCGCCCGGCGCTGACATTTATTCAGAGCACGCTCAACTCGGCCGCCCGCTGGCCTGGTCGGTCGGGCTGCACCTGGCGTTCACCGCGTTCCTGGTGCTATGGGCGCTGCTGATTCACGGCGGTGGCGGAACCGGTTGGGGCAGCGGAGGTGGCGGCGACGCCATGGGCGCCACCCTGGTGACCACCGTGCCCTTGCCCGCCAGTGCCGCGCCAACCGAGAACGTTCTTGCGACGGAATCCAAGGGTCTGTCGAAATCGCAGCCCAAGATTCAGGAGCAGGAGCCTGAAGCGATCCCGATTCCGGGCAAGAACGCCAAGGTCAAGCCCAAACCTGTGACCAGCGCCAGCCAGCGCAAACCGCAGCCGGAACCGGAGGAATCGAACCAGATTCCCTATGGCGAGGGCGGCCCCGTCAGCGGGCCCTACGGCATGTTCAGCGCCGGCGGTGCCAAGGGCGGATTCGGGTTCACTGGAGGCGGCGGCGATTTCGGCAGCCGCTACTCCTGGTATGTCCAGAACGTGCAGCGGAAAGTATCGGAGAACTGGCTGAAATACGAAGTGGACCCGCGGATCACGCAGGCGAACCGGGTGTATCTGACTTTTGATGTCACGCGGGAGGGCCGTCCGACGAACGTGCAAATTGAGCAGTCCAGCGGCGTGCCTTCGCTGGACGTTTCCGCGATGCGCGCCATTCAGCGCATCGACACGTTCGGACCCCTGCCGCCGGATTATTCGGGAAGCAAGGTTTCCGTGGAGTTCTGGTTCGATTACAAGAGGTAGTCGTTGGTCGGCAGTCGTTAGTCGTTCGTCGTTCGCTTTTGGCCAACGACCAAATAGGGAGTAAACTTTGAGCAACTTGGCTGGCACTATCTGTCATCCCATAATAAGGAAAGAATTTCGTTCTCAAGGCATGGGGATTACATCGCGCCACGATAGAACATCCCAGCTTGGCTGCCGACACTCCGTCGTCATCGCTATCGCACTGCTACTAGTGCTGTCGGCCACTAGCTCCGCCCAGGACTGGATTCGCACCGGCACCGGCCTCGGGGTCGAGAAGGTGCGCCTCGCCGCCTCCGACTTCAAACCCTCGACGCAAGACTCCAAGAACGCCGACCTGCTCAAGACCTTCAACGACACTCTGTTCAACGACCTGGATAATGCGGGCATCTTCGACCTCGTCTCCAAGAGCTTCTACCCCGTGGAGGTCCCGGGGCAGCCTTCCGAGGTCAAGTTTCAGGACTGGAATTTGCCGCCGCCCAACGCCTCGATGCTAGCTTTCGGCAACCTCGGCGCCACGGCGGACAAGGTCACCGTGCAGGGCTGGCTCTACGACCTCAAGAACACCAGCTCACCGCAGGTTCTGGGCAAGCAGTACAGCGACAGCGCGACCACCGATGCGGTTCGGGTCATCGCCCATAGATTTGCCGACGAAATCATTTTCCGGCTAGGCGGAGGCGTTCCTGGCATTGCGGAAAGCAAGATTTACTTCGTCAGCGAGCGCAGCGGCCACAAGGAAATCTGGATGATGGATTACGATGGGGCCAATCAACATCCCATTACGCACCTGGGCGCGATTTCTCTTTCACCCCGCATCGCTCCCGATGGATCGCGGCTGGCCTTCAGTTCCATGACCAAGAACGGGTGGGAAATCATGCTGTACTCGTTCGACCTGAACCGCATGGTGACGTTCCCGCGCTTCGGTGGAATGAATCTCTCGCCTTCCTGGTCGCCCGATGGCAGCAAGCTCGCGTTTTCCTCGTCCCGCAACGGCTATCCCAATATTCTTGTCGCGGACGTGTCCGGCGGGAACTCGCGCCGCCTGACCTCCGACCGGGGGCCCGACGTCTCCCCCACCTGGAACCGCAAGACCGGGGCGCAGATTGCCTTCGTTAGCGGACGCACCGGCCTGCCGCAGATTTACACGATGGAAGCCGACGGCACCAACGTGCAGCGCGTCACCGACCAGGGTTACGCGGTTTCTCCCAACTGGTCGCCGAACGGGCAGTTTCTGACCTTTTCGTGGATGCGCAAATACGGGCCCGGGGAACCCGGTTCGAATGATCTTTACCTTATGGATATCGCCAGCAAGCAGTGGGTGCAGCTCACGCACGACGCCGGACGCAACGATTTTCCCTGCTGGTCTGGGGACGGAAGGCATATCGTGTTTCAGTCGCACCGCTCCGGCAGTGATCAGATCTGGAGCATGCTGGCCGATGGCACCAATGTGAAGCAGTTGACGTTCAACGGGAATAACACGCAGCCCAACTGGAGTTGGAAGTAAGATTGATCTTGGACAGCAGAGTGGTTTGCGGCCGGCCAAAAGTGCGTCCCGCCGTGAACTTGAGTATGGCACGCCACAATCCGGGCGCACAGAAATCTGGAGGAACGAGGTGAAACACCCAATGAAGAAGTGGGTCACCCTGGTATTCGTACTGAGCGCTATCCTGTTCTTGGGCGCCTGCGCGAAGAAAGTCGCGCCGCCGCCACCACCGCCGCCACCGCCGCCGCCGGCTCCCACGGCTTCCCTGTCGGCGAATCCGAACACCGTCGAGAAGGGCCAGTCCGCGACTCTCACCTGGCAAACCACGAACGCTACCGACGTCAGCATTGACGGCATAGGCGTGGTGGAAGCGAACGGCTCGCGACCGGTCACGCCGGCGGACTCGACCACCTATCACTTAACCGCGAAGGGCGCCGGCGGCACGCAGGAGGCGACCGCTCGGGTCACCGTGACTTCTCCTCCCCCGCCCCCGCCACCGCCTCCTTCCCCCACCGAGGCAGAACTGTTCGCGCGGAACGTGAACGATATCTATTTCGATTACGACAAGTACGATATCCGCGCCGACCAGCAGGCAGCCCTACAGGCCGATGCGCAGTTCCTGCAACAGCACGCCGGCGTCCGCTTTACGATCGAAGGACATTGCGATGAACGCGGCTCCACCGAATACAACCTGGCCCTGGGCACGAACCGCGCCGACGCGGTGAAGAACGCGCTCATCCAGGCCGGAGTCGCAGGCGACCGCATTAAGACCATCAGCTACGGCAAGGAGAAGCCGTTCTGCACCGAATCGAACGAGTCCTGCTGGCAGCAGAATCGCCGTGGGCATTTCGTGTACGGGCAGTAAGCTCAACTATGTAGCGCCGCCGTCCCGGCGGCTGTGGTGGGGGCG
>JBAVUO010000043.1:0-76407 GCA_049696815.1 Terriglobales bacterium
GCCCATAACCAGCGGTGCCCCCGGCCCTGAATCCCATCTCGCTTATCCGCTTCGTTCCTTCGTAAACTCTGCAGGATAGGTCGCGGCTGTACTCCGCGGCCATGACACGCTTCAATGCTTTCATGACTACGTTTGGCATCGCCGCGTCGTTGATGAATGTTTCTGCGCAGTAGTGAACCGGAATACCGGCGCTTTTGCAGAGAAACTCGTAGTACGCTGCTTCGTCGGCATCTTGGAATCTTCCCCAACGGCTTACGTCGTAAACAAGGATGGCTTTATACGGTTGGGGACCGCCCACAACGTCGCTTAACAGTTGAGCAAGGCCTCGCCTGTGCTTCAATACGAGACCGCTCTTACCGGGGTCGGCATAACTCCGCACGACCTCGAACCCTTGCAAGTTTGCATACTGCCGGATGGCTGCGGCTTGATTATCGAGCGAGTATTTCTGATGCTCAGTGGACATTCGCAAGTACTCTGCGGCAGGGATCGCTGGCACAGGCACCTCCCAATCAGCCAAGAGGCATGTTAGCCCTGAATCGGTCTGTCGAGAGGTGACTTGTGATGCTCAGTGGAGACTCCGCAGTACTCTGCGGTCAGCTTTTGCTCCCGGCGCCCCGGCAAGGTCCGCCTGCCAAGACTCCCATCAGTTTCGCCAGCGCCTGCCAATGTCTCAGATGCGGGCGGTGTCGGCCAGCGCGGATGTCGGCGGCATAAGATTCCGAGACTCCGAGCGAGCCTATCACTTCTTCTTTGCCCTAATCTTTGCCCAACGTGCCCTCTGAGCTGCCGCTATTCGCTTGCGGCCGGCAGCCGAAATGGTTCGTTTGGTCCGAGTATTCATGGAACGCAGAGTAGGATAGTGTGCGATGCAGACCGTTATTGCACGACAACGGTTAACGTGGCAGTTTTCTGATTGCTTCCTGAGGACGCAGTCAGCGTGAAATTGTACGTCCCAGGAGGAGTGCCACCGCCTCCTGGGCCTGGGCCTGAGCTCGATCCTCCGCCGCAACCGTTACATGCAAAGCAGCTCGCCAATACGATTGCGGAAATCATTGTGACCCAACCACGGCGCCGGAAACCGATCACGACAAATCCCAAGCACAAGCCAAATAGCGCAGGGCCATGCCTCAGCAGCACCTCCATTTTCTCCTGAATCGCTTGCGGCTTTGTGCTTGTAATCGTGACGTTTTCTATCACCGTGTTTCCGGATATAACGAATGGCCCTCCAGGTACTGTGCATTGCATTCCTGAAGTGGCCCCGCTGCAGGTGAGCGTTATACCGTTGTTGAAAACACCGCCCACAGGTGCGAGCGTAGCTTGAAATTGGGCGGATTGCCCCGGTGACACCGTGATGCTCCCCGGACTGGCGGAAAGACTGAAATCTGTCACTGTCTCGGTGAGCGTCACGCCGTTATTGCTGGGGTTCATGTCCGGTGGAGTAGGTGTCGCGTACGCATTGAAAGTAACTGCGCCAGCCGCGCCAGGCTGCACGGTGAAATCGATTTGCGCTTGCGCTCCCACGTTAATGGCGTTCAGCGTGCACATGGAAGGAGAGCATGTTCCCTGACTTGTTGTTGCCGAGGTCACCGTTGCAGGACCGGACAGTGAATACGTCAAAATTGTGCTAGTAGCGGTGGCATATCCATTGTTGACGAGCAAAACGGTTATGTTAAACGGCGTGCCCACTCCCGGATAGGGCGGCGACGAAGATGCCGTTGCTGCTAAATCCGGCTCCGGTGCTAGTACTGTTAGGGTTGCTGGTGTGCTGGTGCTTGTTGCCGCGTCCGCAGCCACCACGTTGAAGCTGTAATTTCCGGGAACGATGGAAGGATCGGTGCTGACAATCATGGAACCCAATCCGCCATTGCCTGCGTTCGGATCATTCGGGTCCAAGTAGTAGCTTGTAGGGTTGAACACGCATTGCGCGTGCGCCGGCAATCCCACACAGGAGAGAGTGGCCGTCGTCGTGTAACCTCCCACCGTGCCGATGCTGACACCATAATTCGGGGTGCTTCCCCCGGCAGGCGTAGTCTGAAACGGAATGACTAGACTCAAAGCGATTCCAGTTGCGAACTCGCCATTCCATAATGCTCCAAAGGTCGTTTGCGAATCTCCATTGTCAGTCGCAGTAATTGAGAATACATGATTGGGATTGAACGACTTAGCAAAGCCGAAGCTCACGACTTGGCTGATCGCGCCCGCGGGAATGGTGATGCTCCCAGGTACCTGAACACCGGGTTCGCTCGGTTGCAGCGTAAAGACGGTGTCACTGGCTGACGGTACATTCAAAGAGATCTGTAACTGGCCCAAACTCACCACCGGCTCCGCGAGCAATCCGATCTGAAATGGTGGCGCCGTCCCGCCCGCAATGTAGTTAAACGATGCGGTCTCCCAATCCACTTCTAGAAGATCCGCGAGCTCATCTCCATTGACGTCAGTTGCAACTTGGGGCACCCATCCTTTGTGGATCCGATACAGATCGTAAGTTGGTGTGAACGAACCGTCCCCATTTCCCATGAGGAATTGAACGTAGCGATCGCTGAAAACGCCTGTCGGACGCTGCCACACCGCTATATCAGGTTTGCCGTCGCCATTAAAATCCGCTACCGTGCACCATCCACCACCGGCATTCGCGGTGCCGAAAGAAGGCAGCTCGATATCACCGCTGTACGGCTGATACGTATGCGCCTGAGAGAAGCTGCCATCTCCACGTCCCAGGTAGATCGTGATGACCGGCGGTTGGTCCAGGGAAGGGTAGCTGGCCCACGGGCTTTTGCACGTAACCAGGTCCGGAATTCCATCTCCATTCACGTCCGCCAAGGTCAGCGGGTCCGAGTTACTAAATAGCTGGATCGGTGGCTGAAAGGTTCCGTCTCCATTGCCGAGGAATTCGTAAACTGCGTCCGCAGTCGCGGGAACAACGTTTCCAGAAAAGTAAATCAGGACGTCTAGCTTGCCATCTTTGTTCAAGTCGGCCGCGTAGACTGAACTCGGGGCTACCTCGACATTGATTGGCACTCCAGGAAGCGCCGGAAAAGTTCCATCGCCGTTCCCCAGAAACATGTTCAACGACGCGCCGCTGCTGCTCGGGCCGATGGCTACAAAATCGAGCTTGCCATCCCGATTGAAGTCGCCGACCGCCATGATGCCTTGTGCCGTTGGAGGGTTGGTAAGGACGGCAGGTCCGAACGTTCCGTCACCGTTGTTCGGCAAGAAAGACAAGAAATAGGGAACGTTGCTCTGGGGAGCGTACAATCCGCCGATAGCCACGAAGTCTGGATGACCCGTGTTGCGGAAATCTCCCAGAGCGAAGTCTCCCTGAAGGTAGTATGTAGCCGGGGCAACCGGGTAGTACGCGGGTCCTGCAAACTTCCCATTTCCCTGAGCGAGCAGCGTCACCAATTGCAGATTTTGATCTGTTTGGGGTATTTCCATCAGGACGAGGTCCTTTTTTCCATCGCCGTTTAAGTCCCCCAGAAGCAGTCCTGATGCCAAAGGATTGAGTGCCCCCGTGCCATGTCCCAGGGCGTACCCATTAGGGGCGCCATAACCGCCCTGTCCGTCATTCAGAAAAATGGTGGCCGTATCGCTATCTTGATTTGCGCTCAGAACATCGGGGTATCCATCACCATTGAGGTCTGCAACCGCGAAACCGACCAGCGGCTCGTCTCCTCGGTACACTGCCGCCTCGCCGAAGTTTCCGTGTCCCTCCCCCAATAGGACGCTTACCAAATTCCCCGCAGAGGGACCCAAACCGTATTCTGTCAAGATACTTCCGGTCACTATGTCGAGGTGGCCGTCTTTGTTGACATCTGCAAGTGCAATGCTGATTCCGACATCGCCTATCGTGTACTGATTCTGCTGTGTAACCGTGCCGTCGCAATTACCCGTGAAAGTTATTGCGTGAGCAAAGGTGTCCAGAACCACCACGTCAGCGCATCCATCCTCATTGATGTCGCCAACCGCAGCGGCCGTGAAGGTGATGATGTATGGCTCCTCGATGACTTGGCCCTCGGTAAAGGTTCCATTGCCATTTCCCAAGAAAGTGACGATCCCCCCAATCAATTCGACCACAGCGTCCAAGATCCCGTCATTGTTGAGATCACCGACTGAGATCCATCCCACGACGGGGAACGTGAACATTGGCGTCGTGTGAGAAATCAGCGGTGCACCGAAGCGGCCACCGCCCAACCCAGGTAATACCGCTAAAGCGTCGTAGTTGTTGGTCGGCGCAAGTCCCGCCATGATGTCCAACTTGCCATCATGATTGAAATCTCCCACCGCGAGCGAGATTGGGGCGTCTGGCAAGAAATAACGTTGTTCAGTTGCGAACGTGCCATCCCCGTTTCCTAAGAACACACCAACGCTGCTTGAATCCGCCTCTGCAACGACAATGTCTTGTTTCTCATTGCCCCGAAAATCGCCCGTAACCACCCAGACAGGCACCAGGCCCACCACGGGAAGAATCACTGGAAGTTTCCAGCCGCCATGTCCATCGCCCAGGTAAATCCATAGATTGTTGTCGCCTGCGTTGCAGACGACCCAATCGATGTTGCCGTCGCCGTTGAAATCAGCCGTGGCCACGCTCACGGGAATGTACCCTGCGGGAATAGAAGGCCGCGGTTGGACCCAGGGCATGTTCACGCTCGGTCCGACGCCAGCGGATCGGGCAGACAATTGTTGAAGCTGGCGCCCTTCGGGTTGCTGAGGTATAGGGAGTACCAGTCCCGCACGCCGGCGCGCGAAGCGTTTCACATATTCTGGATTGTTTGCGCCATACTTCCATCCACGGAACCGCATGGGCGGACCAGACTTTGTTTTCTGCTGGGCTTGAGGTCCGAGCAGAAAAGCATTGGATCGATTCGCAATGTTCTCGCGATCTATGCCCGGCGATTGCGCCTGGCAATCGGTCTGGGTGGCGAACAGAAACGTCAGAATAAGTACGAGAACGGTCAGAACAGCACAGGAAACGCGAGCGCAGAAGAGAATTCGCACGATATCTCCAACATAGAGCTTAGATAGCCAGGAGCTCGGCTTACTGCTCTCAGCGGGGAAGCTCCTCTTACATCGGTCGCTTAAGCGAGTCAATCCTCACCCTTTGTCGCCGGAAAAAGTGAGGGACGAGTAGTACATGCGGCCGGGAATTGTGCCGCAAAGGGGATTGCTTGTCAGTGATGGAGATCACTCTTCAATGCCAGCAATTGCGCCGGCGCCTGCCAATGCCTAGCGTGCGGGCGGTGTCGGCCCGCCCGGATGTCGGCAGCATGAGGCAGCGCCACACCTATGCGAGGGCAATGGCCGAATTGGACGCGATGACGTCAAAGAGAATCGCTCGCTAGTGTTAAACCCGCGGAACGCTTTCGCCAGCTGCCAGCAGGGTGTTCGTGTCGTGATCGGATTGCGTCGCCTGCGCTTACGCCGGATGAAGTTTGTACGGGAACAGTTCTTCCTGGCGGCAGCTGCCCAGAACATTAAGCGATTGACCCGCTTCCTGAGTGAGCCAACCGACAAGACCCATGCTTCCTGCAACGACGTAGTCCTAACGCCCTCGCGAAGAAACACTCCTGCCACGCGGTGCCGGCACAGCGAGAACGATCTCTCCTCGCCGCCCTTTTTCAACACCCACTCGCGATTACACTCATTGACCCCAGCGATGGGGGTTTTGACTGTAAACGCCTGTGGGTGTTGAAAAAGTCACGGTGATTAGCAGGCTGAGAGACAGCAGAAGCGTGTTACAAGGGAGAGTTCCTGGCCATGCTTTGCTGGATTTCCATTTTCGGAGGCCTGCTGATCATGATGGGGCAACACGCTCGTTCCGAAGCGTTGTTCTACTACTTCCGGCTGGAAGATCAGGTTCCTGAGAACCATTTGCTGCGGCTGGTCGATCAGCACATCAGCTTTGGCTTTGTGCGCGAACGATTGCAGGACAGCTACAGCGAAACCGGCCGACCTTCGATTGATCCCGAACTTCTGCTGCGCATCCTGCTGATTGGCTATTTGTACGGCATCACCAGCGAGTGGGTATTCCGGTGAAGGTGAACGCCGATTCCGGTCTGAAGCCGAACGGCGTTCCGGAGTGAAGGTGAACAGCAGTCGGAGCGAAGCGACGCTGGCGTAATGATTGTCAAACAAGTGTTCGGAATCGTCAACTGGACATTGTCCGGAGCGAAGGCAAGGAACAGGTCCAGCGGCGATTTTGGGGGCTGGTGGGTTTGACAACCTGATTTGGCCCACCTCTGGATCTGCGTCCGTTGCTGCTGACCGCAGCCGGGATGGAGTTGCAGAGGAAGGGGCGGCGTTGAGCCCCTTCCTCTGCTCAGCACTGTAGAAGCTACGAGCCTTTCTTGTCCGCTTGTCGTGGGTGGATCTGGGATGCGGCGCCGGCAGACGGCCCGCAGAGCTGAGGTTGAGCGCTTGCATGACCGCCGAGGAAGTCCGCTGTTGTGGAGTACCCAGAAAGACTGCGCTGTGACGGCGCATATCGTCCGGAGGTGATGGAAAGCGATCGAGGCCGGACCAAGGCTGCCGCTGCAATCGCCTCGGAAAGGCCCGCTTCTCGAATGGCGCGAGAAGTTGGGCACCCCCCGCATTACTACCTCACGCCGGAGAAGTGCGCCACCCGCCGTGAAGAGTCCGGATGGCCCATGTGTCCTAGGGTATGGGCAAGCCAAAGCAGCGTCCAATATCCTGGCGGAGCGCTTTGAGAGCTGGACGCTATAACGTGTGTTGGTTGCCAATCAAGGCAGGTGTCGGAATCTGAAGTGATGCTGTCGCGCAAAACGCAAGATCGCCGCGGTGGACCACACCCTCTCCTTTTCCCACGCTTCGAAAAACCGCAAAGCCTGGGCGCCAGGCACCTATCGTCTTCGAAATGACTGATAATATTCGGCCCTACCAACTAGTCTGGGGTGACTGTCGAGGTGCCATATGCTTTCCGGATTCTGGCCAGCGCGCAGCACATCGATCGAAATAGTGCAGTATGGAGACTGTTCCGGGCTCTTCACCTTCACCGAAAGAGTGCCTTGATCGCGCAGCTCCACTGAGAACTGATAATCGTGCAACCCACAGGCTATCGTGCGCCTCGACCAACCACTGGCATCTTTGGCAAAATCGCTCAAACTGAGACGATTAGTTCCGTCGAGCATTCGCTTTTCGTCTTCGGTTGCGGGCTCGAAAGTATCGCCGGTCCACTTGCAAGGAACTCCCTGACAGTTTGCGTAGATGCGCCCCCCAAACGGGGTCTCAAAATCAGGTGGAACCGGACTGTTCGCTAGATCTAAGGCGTGCCGCTCAACTACGGGGAGCGCAACGTGCACCACCGTCGCCGAAAGACGCTCATCGTCGGGGAATGGAACTACATTAAAGTATTCCTTGAATACAACCCACGCGAATCCCAGGTAGCTGAAATGAAATCCGCGCTGATTCACGTTCATAAACAAATACGCTTCCTTTTCATTCCACAACAGCTTGCCCCCATTGTCGTTTTGGACATAATAACGTTGCAGCACAGGAGATGCGGCAAGGGCCAGGACGACAAGTGCAACTGCGATCAGCAACTGCTTTCTCCGAGGCACGCGCCCTCCTTAATTACAAGACGTCGACTGACAGACATTGTTCAGGATGTAGTTGGTAAAATCACCTGGCACATCCCAGTAGCCTTTGTGCAGGGTCGTGCCCTCGAGTGTCATCCAAAATGGGCTTACTTTTATTCCCCCTAGGGTATTGCGAAGATTAGTGCCCGTTTGTGCGTGCAGATCCCTTTGTATCCATTGTAGATATTCGTACCAGCCTCGCGATACCTCCCCCTTCGCTAAGAAGTACCCGATGTAGTTCGCCGGACCAGGCCCTGGCTGATCGTATGCTCCCGTTTCGATGACCACGTCGTTGGCTCCAATAGAATAAACTCGCCAGTACCTCCACCCTGCAAGGGGATGACCTTTCATTGTCACCGCAGATATTACATGGTCGACAAGATCGACACGCTCAGTCAAGACCGAAAATGGTTGCTTCAACAGGACGTTAGGGACATGCTTTAATAGGATCTTCAGCTCTTGGCCGGGTGCCGTCACACTTATGGTCGGGTTCCCGGTCGAATCCGTGAAACTCATCACGCCATTTTGGGGGAGGGTACCGGATACTACTGGAAGGAATGTCTGTATGTATTTCGAGCGATGGTGCGCGGCGTTGAGTTTGCGGAGCTCGCGGTATTGCCCAGTGTTGAAATAGCTCATGATTTCGGGGATGGTGAACTCTCTGTAGTAGGTCTGTTGTTCCTTGTCGAGGCTGTAGAACCAACGGCCGTCTGGCGCCCGCAGCCTTTTGGTGACACCTGGTTTGTAATGTGGTTCACCATACTGCGACATCCAGAGGAACCATCCACCCGCCCGAAGACGCTTCGTGCACTCTTTGACTATCTTACGTCGATCGTTCTCGTCAGGAACCACATTGGCGACATTGATCAGGAAGACAGCGTCGACTTCAAAGTCGGACCCCAGCCACAATATCCTCTGTAGTCCACTTGCCTGAAAAAGTTGGTATATGGAGGACAGCATCCAAAGCTCCGACTATCACGATTTCATCACGATTTCAGCCGTCGCTATCCAATCTCAGTTTGCGACGATCTGCTGTGTCCCGGTAAATCACTGAAAGTAAACTGGCGGAAGCGTGTGCGAGTCGAACGCACCGACGACAGGAGACCTGCCGCCCGCCGGTTTTGAAGACCGGGAGGATCACCGGACCCCATGCGCTTCCGCAGGCTCACAAGCTTATCATTCTGAATGCCCTTAGTTTCTGGCGGACAGCGCAACACCAGCGTGCCGGCTTGCCGGCCGGGTGTACAATCCTCCTCAATTTTGAGACTCAAAAAGGAAATCTCAGCTGACACGGCTGAGCTTGGCGGAACCGTGACAGGGACCGGCGCTTTGGCCCTGCGCGCCTCCGAGATACCAACCCTTGATTCGTTAGCGATGCGCTTTGAAAACTCATGCCGACGAGGTGGATTGTGAAGCAACTGACTCTAATCGCAATTGTTCTGATTCTTTTGGTCATCCCGGGATTCGCTCAACCACCAATCACCATCGGATTCACCGTCTCCAAGACCGGCGCCCTGAATGTCGATTCGCTGGAACAGTACCGCGGGTTTGAACTGTGGCGCGACCAGGTCAACGCGGCCGGCGGCATCAAGGCCGGCGGCAAGAACTACAAAGTACAGTTCGCCAGCTACGACGACGAATCCAATTCCAAGCGCGTGCAGCAGCTTTACAGCCGCATGATCCTGGAGGACAAAGCCGACTTCCTGTTCAGTCCGTACTCTTCCCCGCTGACCGCCACCGCCGCCGTAGTGACGGAGCAGTATGGCAAGGTCATGCTCACCACGGGCGCAGCCGAAGGGAAAACCTACACCCTGGGGAACCAGTACCTGTTCCAGATGTTCGCGCCCGCTCCCGAGTATCTGAAGGTTGCCCTCGACGCGCTGAAAACCAAGGACCCCAAAGCCATTATCGCTTTCGTCTACGAGGACTCCTCGTTCTCGGTCGCGGTGGTGACCCCAGCCAAAGCCTATGCGCAGCAGCTCGGGTTCAACGTAGGGTTCAGCGAAGCCTATGCTCCCAACACCACCGACTTCAGCGCCATCATCGACAAGGTGATTGCGTCGAAGGCGACCGTGCTGCTGGGCGGCGGCCACTATGCCGACGGTTCAACCCTGGCCCGGCAGCTCTACGGCCACAAAGTTCCGCTGAAGATGCTGACGTTGTTGGTGGCGCCCGACAGCCCGCAGTGGGTTGAACTAGGCGATGCGGCGCTGGGTGTCATGGTACCGTCGCAGTGGGAACCGCAATCGGCGTTTAAGGCGCAGTACGGGCCCAGCGGCCCCGATTTCGCCAAGGCATATACCGCGAAATACAACACGCCGCCCAGCTACGAGTCCGCCGGTGGCTACGCGAGCGGGCTGATCTTGCAGCGCGCCATCGAAAAGGCTGGCGGGATTGACTCGGCCAAGGTGGCGCAGGCGCTGAACGCCACCGACGTCACCACCTTCTACGGGCGGACCCAATTCTCTACCGCCACCAACCAACACGGCTTGCAGGTGGGCCATTCCATGGTTCTGGCGCAATGGCAGAAGGACAAGTCCGGGAAACCGGTAAAAGAAGTTGTGTGGCCACTGGCCGGCAAGAGCGCCAATCTGGTGTATCCGATCCACTGAGGGCGAGTTCCGTCGATTGTTATCCGGAGTGCGACGAGGAATCTGTCGCCTTCGGGCCCGGCATACGCGGAATGACGTAGCGCCGCCGTCCCGGCGGCTGTCGTGGGGGCGTCCCGCCCCCACCTGCGAGGGCAAGATGTCCTCGCGACAGCCGGCAAGGTGCCGGCGCTACAAGGATATGCATCGAACGCCAGGAACGCGGAGGGAGAGATATGTCGGGCGTTTTAGCTTCCATGATCGACGGCCTGCTCGTGGGCGCAGTGTACGGACTGGCAGCGATGGGCTTGAGTCTGATTTGGGGAGTGATGGATGTCATCAATCTTACCCACGGCGCCATGATCGCGTTGGGCATGTTCTGCATGTATTTGTTGTTCGCCGCCGCGGGGATCAACCCTTATGTGCTGTTGCTGCCCACCATGGGCGCCGGATTGCTCCTGGGACTTGTCGTCTACTGGATAGCGGTGCATTGGGTGGTGGGCCGCTCAATGTTGATGAGCCTGCTCTCAACCTTCGCGGTCAACATGATGATCATCGGCATCGGCACCGCGGTGTGGAGCACCAGCCCGTACAACGTCAACTTCGTCCTGCCCGGCGTCACCATCGGAGCCTACACTTTCACCGGGAACCACATCGCTGCCGCCATCTCTGCCGTGGTCATCGCCCTGGCGCTGCAATTCTTCCTCTATCACACACGTGCGGGCAAAGCCATCCGCGCCGTCGCCGATAACCGCGAAGCCGCCGAGCTGATGGGCATCTCCTCGACGGCGGTATTAGCTATCGCCTTCGCCATCGGCATCGCTCTGGCCGGCACCTCCGGGGCGTTGGTCTCCACCTTGTTTCCCTTCACCATTCTTTCCGGCTCGGTGTACCAGCTGAAGAGCTTCGTGGTGACCATTCTGGCGGGACTGGGCAAGCCGTTCGGAGCTTTGGTCGCCGGAGTCCTCCTGGGGTTGCTGGAGGGAGTGGTCACTCCGTTCATCGCAGTGAGTTGGATCCCGCTGATCGAGTTCGGGCTGTTCGTGGTGGTGCTGGTCGCATTCCCGCAGGGCATCTTCGGGAGGAGGGCGGCGGCATGATCCTGCGCCGGCCATTCTTCTGGATAATCCTGCTCATCGCCGCCGGGTTCATCTACGCCCCGCTGCGCGGCAACAACGTTTCCTTGCGTGAGGATCTTATCCTCATCGCCATCTCCATCATCCTGGCCAGCAACCTGAACCTGATGATCGGTTATGCCGGCTACGTGAACTTCGGCCACATTGTCTTTTACGGGCTGGGCGGTTACGTGGGACTTTACCTGGCGACGGTGCGCGGCTGGAACCTGGTGCTGTCGGCGCTGGTGGCGGGTGTGGTGGTAAGCCTCTGCGCGTTCCTGTTCGGATTGGCCGTTCTGCGCTTGCGCGGGGCCTATTTTGCCCTGGCCACCATCGGCATTCTTCAGGCCGTGCAGGCGTTCGTCTCCAACTTCGATCCGTGGGGCAGATCAACCGGCATGTACCTTTCGTTCGAATCCTACCGGCCGCTGGGTGGCGCCATGCGCGCGCTCTGGATCACCTACTACCTGATCATTGCGGTCATGGCTCTCTCCATGATCCTGAGCCTGGCCATTAAGAATTCCAAGTTCGGGATGGGCCTGTTCGCCATCCGCGAGGACGAAGATGCCGCCGTGGTGCTGGGCGTCAACGCCACCCTGTACAAGGCGATCATCTACAGCGTGTCCGCTTTTCTGCCCGCGGTGGCGGGCGCGCTGATGTTCTACAAGAACGGCATGATCGATCCCTCGATCGCCTTCGAGTACATGCTGTCGCTGGAAGGGATCGTGATGCTGATGCTCGGCGGCCAGGGCTCGGTCCTGGGTGCGGCTCTGGGCGGGACGCTTTACGAGAAACTTCGCTCCTACTTGCTGACTTCTCCCGCACTTTCCAACTTCCACCTGGTGATCGCCGGCGGACTGCTGCTCCTGGTGGTGCTGTTCGCGCCGGGAGGCCTGATCGGCTGGCTGTATCGGCTGGCGCCGCGCGCGCGCAAGGTGATCGAATGAATATCATTCTGGAAGTGCGCGGGGTCAGCAAGAGTTTCGGCGGACTGGTCGCGGTTTCTGACGTCAGTTTCAGCCTGGCCGAGGGTGAGATCCTGGGCCTGATCGGTCCCAACGGCGCCGGGAAGACAACCTTGTTCAATGTGGTGAATGGGGTCTACAAGGCCGACCAGGGAACTATCACTTTTGCGGGAAAAGACATCACCCGCTGTTCGCCGGACCAGGTGGTCCACCTGGGCTTGGCGCGCACCCACCAGATCGTGAAGCCGTTGAACGACCTTACGGTGCTGGACAACGTCACGGTCGGCGCATGCTTCGGTCGTGAATATCTCGATATGGCCGCCGCCCGCAAGGTCGCCTCCGAAGTGCTGCAGCAGGTTGGATTGGAGCGCACCGACCTGATCGCGCGCTCGCTGACCATCGCGGGCAAGAAACGTTTGGAAATCGCGCGGGCGCTGGCGGCGAAGCCCAAGCTTCTGTTGTTGGACGAGGTGCTGGCGGGCCTGAATCCCACGGAAGTTGCGCTGATGATCGAACTGGTTCGCAAGATCCGCGACAGCGGGATCTCGGTGCTCATGATCGAGCACCTTATGCAGGCGATCATGAGTCTTTCCGATCGCATCGTCGTGCTGAACCTGGGCCGCAAGTTGGCGGAAGGCCGGCCGGATGAGGTGGTGCACAATTCCGATGTCGTCGAATGCTACCTGGGCTTTCCCGATGTCGTTGACAAATTGACGAGGACGGACTGATGGACTTTGCCCTGCAATTAGAGAACATCGAGTCCGGCTATGGCGAAGTGCAGGTCCTGTGGGGCATCTCGCTCGAGGTGTCGCGCGGGAAGATGACCACCATCATCGGCACGAATGGCGCCGGCAAGACCACCACCCTGCGCACCATCATGGGCAGCCTGCGTGCCTGGAAGGGCCGCGTTCTGCTGCACAGCGAAGACGTTACACGGCTCTCACCTCATGCCAAGGCCAATCGCGGCCTGGTGCTGGTGCCGGAGGGCCGGCAGCTTTTCCCCGACATGTCGGTGGAAGAGAACCTGGAGATGGGCGGGTACTCGAAGCGGGCCCGCAAGCGAGAGAAACAGAACCTGGAGCGCGTCTATGAACTGTTTCCGCGCCTGAAAGAGCGCCGCAAGCAGAAGGCTTCCACCCTTTCTGGCGGCGAGCAGCAGATGCTCGCCATGGGCCGCGGCTTGATGCAGGAGCCGGAGGTTCTGATGATCGACGAGCTCTCGCTCGGTCTGGCGCCGGTGCTGGCCCAACAACTCTTCCTGACCCTGGGCACCCTGCGGAAACAGGGGCTCACCATCGTCCTGGTCGAACAGAATGTACACCTCGCACTGGCGATCAGCGACTACACCTACGTGTTTGCCGAAGGTCGAGTTAGCATCCGCGGAGAGTCGAGCGAGGTCGTCAAAATGGATGAAGTGCGGCGCGCGTACCTTGGACTCTAGAGCGGATTTCCAGAAGGTATACCTGATTTCTCCGCTCTTCACCCGCCGTTGCCCATTTTGTAGAGACGCAGCTTGCTGCGTCTCCTGTGTGCGCATTGCGGGCGGCTTCGGGTGCCGCAACCGTGAATCCGCTCTAAGCGCGAGACCGCTTTCCCAGCCGATGCGGTTCCATCCGGTTGACACGACGACGCAGGCAGGGGTTTGGACCGCCGCCGAGAACTCGATGTGGCGATGCGACCTTCGTAACCGCTTTCAACGGCTGGCGCCTTCGGCGTTCTGTAGGTCGAGGCTGACGCGCTCGCCGTTGATCAGGACCGCCCCCTGATCGATGAGTTGCTGACCGGTGCAGTCATAGGTTTCGTAACAACGCAGCCCGGGGATCGTGAAGAAGTATTCGACTGCTACATCGCCCTGGGTCGAGGGCGCCTTGTCCTGCGCGTGAATCGTGGTGCTGAAAGCGATGCCATCGAACTCCAGGTCGCCCTTGAAGTAACCCATCGCCGGGCGGATGAGATGAGCAATGTGCTCGTCGAAAGCGAGCGCGGCCATCCGGTAGCGGCTGCCGGCGGCGGTAGCCGGCAACGTCGTCGTGACCGAGAATTCCAGATAGGCGCCTTTGCGGAACGCCACCATGGCGGGCGGCGCGTAGGCTACGAAGTGGGCCTGGGTGTCGAGCTCTTTCACGACGAGGTCGATCATCTTCTGATACGACGCCTGGATTTTGGTCAGGGACTCGGGCGAGGTGTCGCGCGGCGGAGCGGGTGGCGGCTCGGGCGGCGCCGTACGCGAAAGCGGGCGCATGGCAGGCGCCGTGTCGGCAGAAGATTTCTGCGATTTTGATTTCCGGCTGGAGTCCTGGCTGGCGGCCGGCGCCCGGTTCTGCTCGCCGGTCCGCGCCGCTTCTTCGGCGGCGCGATCGCTCAGGTACAGGATGAAAGGCTCGCCGTTAATGAAAAACTGACCGTCGAGAATGGCGGCCTGGCGGTCGTTCTCGGTCTTGGCGTTCACCAGCCGCAGGGCGGCGCCTTTCGACAAGACCAGGACCAGATTCTCCGGGCGCTCCATGCTCATCCCCATCGCCTTGCCGCGGACGTGATGGGAAATCTCCATGGCAAGACCTTCCACGTCCGGATTGTCCTTGAGCACGGGCACGGCGATCTCAAGGATGGGTAGCATGACGTCCTGGAAAGTCCGCAGCGCTCGGTGGCTCTTGTCCACCGACTCGGAGGAATAGGCGGCAAAGTAGTTGCCGGTGAGTTCGACGACGGTCATTCCGCCGTAGTTGTCGAAGCGCAGCGAACGCTGGTCGGCATGCTCCTGCTGGGCAAGCTCGAGGTCGAGCACACGGCTGAAATAAAACTGGTACGGATAGACGTGCCCCTGAGCCTCGGCGCCGATGGTTTGCAGTTGCTGGAAGTATTTTTCCTGCAGGGCGCGCAACTGTGGGTCCTTGATTTCGGCCGGCGTAAGCGCCTGGCCCGCCGACAAGGCTGCCAGACTCAAGACCAGAAGGGACAACCACCCGCTACTTCTGCGCGTAAACAATCCCGGGAGCTCCGTAAGGGGGATCGGACACCATCCTAATGTAGGCGATCACCGCTTGAATTTCGGATTTTGACAAAGTATATCCGTAGGGAGGCATCAGCGGAGACTTGTTTAGGGCCGGCCCGCCATGCGAGATGATGGCGGCGAGGTCGGCATCGCTCATCTTGTTGAGGGTGTCGCCTTCGGTGAAGGGGTGAGGCTTCACGGCCAGGTTGTCGTAATTCGAGACCCGTTCCGGGCTGGATTCCTGATTGTGGCAGCGGGCACAGTACTGGTCATTGAGCTGGCTGCCGAGCATCTCCTGATAGCCCAGGGCGATCTCTTCGATTTTCAGCTCGACTGCTTTGCCTGCCTTGGTCGTAGTGCTGGCCGTGAGCTGGTAGCGGCCGGGAATCGTTCCTAGTGAAACGTTGGTGGTGAACTGTCCGCTGGAATCGCTGACGCCGGCAGGCGGATCGAAGGCCACGCCTCTGGGTCCGTGCATAATTACCAGCGCGCCGGCGACAGCATTTCCCTGTTCGTCGTTGACCTGCACCACCAGGGGCTGAGCCAGCGGCGTTCCTACTTCGGCGGTCTGCTTTCCACCGCTCGATTCCACAATCGCCGCGCCGACGGCCGTCGGCTTGGGGGGGTGGCTTGGAAACCGGGCCACCACGACATCGGGCAGCCGCGAGCATCCCAGCGACAAGGCCGTGATGAAAAGAATCAATGTGCAGGCGGTGCGCTTCATCGCTTCTTCGCCTCCTGGGTTTCGCGTCCTTTCTGGCTCATGAGGAAGGCGGTCAGCGCGCGGGCATCTTCGTCGCTCATACCTCGTTTCGGTTCCTGCGTGCCCGGGCGCAGGGCCTGCGGGTCTTTCAGCCAGTTGTAGATCCAGGCGGCGGTAAGGCGCGAGCCGACGTGAGTCAGCGTGGGACCGATGTAGCCCTTGTCCTGCTTCGTATCCAGGATGTGGCAGCCCTGACAGCCGTATTTGGAATAGTAGAGTTGCTTCCCCAGCTCGACCTGTCCGGGCGGATAGCCCGCCAGCGGCATGGACTCGCGATCAACCTTCGGCGACTGGTACACGGCCAGGATGTAGTCAGTCAGCGTGTTGATCTCCGCGTCCGTCAAATTGAACTTGGGCATGCGGCGAATCAGCGCGGGCCGCAGCGTGTTGGGGTTGCGGAAGAACTGCACCAGCCAGTCGCGCTGCACCGCGCTGCCTTCCCAGGTCAGGTCGGGAGCCATGTCGCCGCCGCGCCCATTGATCGCGTGGCAGGAGAAACAACTCAGATCATTGATCAACTGTCCCGCTCGGCCCGCCGGCTCGTAGTGCGAAACCGCAGCCGCGGGGACGGTCTTCGCGGCGGGGAGGGTCAGCGCGCGCTCATTGTGCGAGAGCAGCGCGTTGACCAGCGCGTCCACCTGCGCGGTATTGAATGTGTATTGCGGCATCTTCAGCCCGGGCCCGAAGGCCCGCGGCTGCCTAATCTTGGCCTCAATGTAGTCGTAGAGCGTGTGCGATACGCTGGGAGCGAAGGCCAGTTGATTCACCGGCTTGCTGCCGATCCGGGTGAGTTCAGGAGCAAAGTTCTCGGGCCGCTTGACGCCGTTGATCTCGTGGCACGAGGCGCAGCCATAGTCATTCACCAGCCGCTTGCCATGCTCAATCTGCTCAGGAGTGGCCGTGTCAAGATGCACGTTCGCCAGCAGATCAGGATCGGCCTTCCCCATCAAGAATCCAGTGAGCAGACCGACTTCCTGATCGGTGAAACGGTAGTGCGGCATCCCGGTTGGCGGATCGTAGATATGAGGATTGCGAATCCAGGCCTGCAACCATTCCGGTTTCACTTTCGATCCGACCTTGGTCAGTTCGGGACCAAGGTTGCCGCCGACCAGGTTGCCGGCGGCATTCTGCACAGCGTGGCAAGAGGCGCAGAAGGATTCGCCATACAAGCTGGCTGCTTTCGTCTGCAGCGCGGCGTCGTCCTTCACCTTCTTCGCTTGATCGAGTGAGGTCTGCACGACCTGGAGCAAGGCCGGCGTGCTGGAAGTTATGAGGAACGCCGAGATGTCGCGGGCATCGCCATCGCTCAGCTTGGGATTCGGCATCGTCGCGGCCGTGGAGTAGCTCTGCGGGTCCTTCAGCCAGGCGTAGATCCACTCACGCGTGGTCTTGTCGGCAATATGGGCGAGCGACGGCGGATCGTCGGTGCCGGTGATGACGGTGCCATCTGGCCGCTTGATGGTATGGCAGTGAACGCAGCCGTACTGGGCAAGCATCTTGCGGCCGAGGTTCAACTGCGGCGTGCCTTTCAGATCCTGCTGGTGGCATTGTCCGCAGGAAGACTCGAGATACTTCGCCGGCAGAATCGGCTCTTCCCAGGCCAACGTGCTCTGGTGCGCTTCTTCGACCGAAGTGGCCGCTCCCTGCCCGCGATGACACATGGAGCAGCCGAATTCTTCTGCCTTGTGCGGGATGGTTGGATGAACGCGATAAGGCTGCGTGGTGACGTCCATCAAGCTGGCTTCCTTGAGCGCGGTATGGCAGGTGGTGCAGCGATCAACTACGTCCATCTCCGGCAGCCAGATTTGTTGGATGCCGGGTTCGAAATGCCGCCGTAGGGTAACGGCATCGCTGCGCCGGCTGATGAGGCGCTCGTAGCCGCGCTGGTAGCGGTGCCAGTCCGCGAAAAAATTCTTGGCCGGAGCAATGGCTAATAAGATCAGCAGCACGACGCTCATCCAGCCAAAGGTGGTGACCGTGTCGCTAAAGAACTTCTGGCGGAGTTTTTCGAGAGTGTCCGGGAGCCGCACTTAACTCCTCCAGGGCCAGACCCAAGCCCAGCCTGGGCCACGGAAAAGGGTACCGACCGTAGTCAGAACCGCGAGTTCGAATAAGAACCAGCTCATAATCCAGAATGAAAGCGGTTTCGCCGCCAACGATCGGCGAAACGTCGAACGAGAATCCGCTGGTGTGTAGGCGGCAAACGCCATAAGCGCCACCGTGATCAGCGCGGGGACCAGCGCAACTATCACATCGAAGACCAGTAGAAACAGGCAGAAAACGATGGCGACGGCCCAGAAAATCTTCAGCCGCCTCTCCCGGTCCTTGGTGAACAGGCCTGCTGCTTCGATGTTGATGTTGAAGTACGGAATCACAATCAGCGCGATGACCACCAGCGTTGGAACCAGAACGCCGGCCACCACGGGCGGGAAATAGTGCAGAAGTTCCTGCAGCCCGAGGAAATACCACGGCGCCTTGGCCGGGTTCGGCGTGTGGGAAGGATCGGCCAAACCCTCCAGCGGCGCGTTGAAGAACAGAGAAATCAATATGAGAACGCCGGTCAGCACCTGTACCGCGATCGCGGCCCGGAACAGCACTTCCGGGAACGACTGCAGCTCAGGCTCGTCATACGCCTTGACCTGGGCCGACGTCCGGCGAGTCACAAACGCGACCCGCACCGGCGCCTTGCGTTGGTCGGAACCTACGCCGGCGACGAAATCTTTATTCTTATCCTTGGGGTCACTCATAGCGATGGCCTCGCCGGAGCCGTGGTCATGACGACATCCGGCTCACTGTGGTGCGCGTACAAGCCACCGTCTTTGCGGATCCGCCAGAAATGAATGGCAATAAAGAAGAACGCCGCCAGCGGCAAAATCATGCAGTGCAGCACGTAGAAGCGGAGCAACGCGTTGGCATTCACGAAGTGTCCGCCCAGCATCAGGAACCGGACCTTGTCGCCCATCAGCGGCACGGCAGAAGCGATGTTCGATCCGACCGTGATCGCCCAGAATGCCAACTGGTCCCACGGCAGCAGGTAACCGGTGTAGCTGAGCAGCAGCGTGACCAGCAGAAGAACCACGCCGATTACCCAGTTGAACTCGCGCGGTGGACGGTACGCTCCCCGGTAGAACACGCGGAACATGTGCGCAAATACCAGAAACACCATGGCATGCGCCGCCCAGCGATGCAGGTTGCGCAGAAATTGTCCAGAGGACACGACGAACTGCAAATCCTTGGTATCGGCGTACGCCTGCGGGACTGACGGGTGGTAGTACAGCATCAGCAGAATTCCGGTGATTACGAGAATTCCGAAGGTGCCGAGCGTCAGCGTGCCCAGGTACCAGGTGGCGTTGAACTCGAGCATGCGCTTCCGCACCTTCGTCGAGAGCAGGTGCAAGAATACGTTCTGCTGGATTGCCATGGACTTGCGCAGCGTGCTCGCACCGGCGCCGCCGCGAAACATCGAGCGCCAGACCCGGGTTTCGCGCAATTCGTCGAAGTACTTGCGGAACGTGGTGTTCATGGCTAAACCCTCACGAACTGCATGGGTCGAATTTCGTTGGCGCGATCGACCATGAGTTCGCCGTCCTCGCTGAGCCACATCCGCAGCCAGGGAAGCGGCCGGGGAGCGGGCCCTTCGATCTTTTCTCCGGGTGTTTTGCCGGCTTGCAAGACGTCGAACTTGCTGCCGTGGCACGGGCACGCGATGATGCCCAGTTCTGGTTTCCAAGCCGTCAGGCACCCCAGGTGCGTGCACACCGCGCTCAAGGCGAAAAAGCCGTCCTTGGCGTGGATGACAAAAATACGCGTATCGACGTCGAGCGTAACCGAGTCGAGTTGGTAGCTCTCCGGGCGGCCCATGTTCACCACCGGCGACGGCTCGTAGAGCACATTGGGGGAAAGAAACTGGTAGCCGAACACGGCGGTTCCCGCAGCGGCGATGCCCATGGAGCCAAGCCCCATGCGGACGAAAAACTCGCGCCGGTCAATGCCCGTGGCCGGGGTTTGCACTCGATCCTTCTTTTCTTCTGCCATATCTATTTCGGTGCGCCTGCGGTTGCGGTTGGTTTGGCGCGCAGGCGGACATCAATCGCCTCCACGGAAATCAAGCCGGTCGGTTCGGCCGGCAATAGGTTGTAGGACTCCATGCTGATCGTTTGCACCGGACAACGCGCCGCGCACAGTCCGCAGCGGATGCAGCGCGTCTCATCTTTCAGCATTACGGAGCCTACTCCTTGAGTCAGCTCTTCGACAGTGATGTCGGGCAACTCGGCTTCGTACAGCTCGGGATTCGCGGAAAGATGCGCCAGGGTCTCAGGCGAAAATCCGACCCGGTCCAGGGTGACCAGTTCAATGCAGTTCTCGGGGCAGACGTCCACACAGCCGCCGCACAGAATGCAGAGCGAGGCGTCATCCGCGTAGCCCTCGAAAATCGTGTTGACCCAGCAGTGCAGGCAACGCTGGGCCTCGATCATCGCGCTCTGCTCGTCGTACCCGATCTCGACCTCGGTCATGCCGGTGCGGCGATCCAGCGGCAACATGGGGATGGGCTCCCGCACCAGGTCCAGGAACTCCTGCGGCATGGTGTGGCGCTTCAAGTCGGTGACTTCGATAATGGGCGCGGGATGGCTCGTGCCGCGCAGGTATTCGTCAATGCCCATGGCGGCGCGCTTGCCGTCGCCGACGCTATCGATGATGAGGCGCGGGCCGAAAACGCAGTCGCCACCGGCAAAAATGCCCGGCGCTGAAGTCATCAACGAGTGCGGGTTCACAGCGACCAACCCACGCGGCGAAACATCCACGCCATCTTCCGGATGCAGGAAGTCGAGATTCGCGCTTTGGCCGATCGCCATGATCACCGTATCGCACTCGATCTCGGTCTCGCTGTTTTCGTAGAACGTCGGCTTGAAGCGGTGTTGCTCATCGAAGACCGCCTTCGTCTTCAAACACTCGAGCGCCGTAACCCTGCCTTCCTTCCCGACGAAGCGCTTGGGCCCGAATCCCGGATGCAAAATGATGCCTTCGGTTTCGGCCTCCTCGATTTCTTCCAGGGCAGCCGGCATTTCGTCGCGCTTTTCCAGACAAACCACGTGCACTTCCTGGGCGCCCATGCGCAGGGCGGAGAGCGAGATGTCCACCATTTCCCTGGTGGCGACGGCGGCGACATTCTCTTCCGAGGGGGCCAGTTCCTCGACGCCCGGAGCATGCTGCCGCAGCACTTCGCGGGCGGCGGAGCGGGCCACGTCCATGGCAACGTTGCCGCCGCCGATGACCAGCACGTTACGCCCGATGGTGAATTTGTACCCGAGATTGACGTTCAGCAGAAAATCGACACCGCGATGCACGCCGTCCAGGTCCACCCCGGGGATGGTCAAATCGCGGCTGCGGTGGGCGCCGACAGCGATCAGGATGGCATCGAAGTCGTGCCGGAGATCGGCGACCTGGAAGTCGCGTCCCGCGGCGTGATTCAGCTTCAGCGTGATGTCGCCGGTGGCCAGGATCTCGCGGACCTGAGCTTCGACTACATCGCGCGGCAAGCGGTATTCCGGGATGCCGAGGTAGAGCATGCCGCCGGCCACGGGAGCGGATTCGAAAATCGTAACCCCGTAGCCCATGAGGGCGAGGTCGTGGGCGGCGGAAAGACCGACCGGACCGCCTCCGATCAACGCTACTTTGAACGGCAGTTTCTTCGTCACCACGCCCGCGTTCACATTGATGGGGTGCTTCGATTCGGGTCCGTAGCGTTCCGTAAGGAAGCGCTTCAGGGCGCGGATGGAAATGGGCTTATCGATCTGGCCGCGCCGGCACGCCGTTTCGCACGGGTGAGCGCAGACACGTCCGCAGATGCTGGCCAGCGGGTTGGGCCCGCGGGCGTACTTATAGGCCTCCTCGAAGCGGCCTTCGGCGATCAGTCCGACGTACCGTCCCGCGTTGGTGTGCGCGGGGCAGGCCATCATGCAGGGGAAGTTGGTATGCAGCCAGTCCTCATCCACCCGCTTTTCTAGAAAGCGCTTCAGCATGAAATTTGTCTCGACCGGGTTCTTGGATCGGGAACCTGGATTTGGTTTGAAGAGAGCGGGACTTGCGCCCCGCTCTCCTTGAGGGTTGCCTTTACTTGCTCAAAGTGAAGTCCGCTTTGCTGTCGCCCGCCACCGCAACGGCTTTGGACTGGCTCTTGGCGCCCTCATGCCAGGCCACCACGTTGTACTGGCCGTCGGGAACGTTTTCGATCTTGTAGCTCCCGCTCTTGTCGGTCAGAGCGTGGTAGGGCGTCGGGCTGACGACGACATAGCCGGACATCTCCGGGTGCACGTTGCAGAGCAGCGCGGCCACCCCCGGCTGATCGAACTTGAAGGAACGCTTTTCACCCTGCGGCCAGGTGCCCAGGTTTTTCCCCGGCAATTTCTTGGTTCCTTGCATCAGCGACGGCCAAAAGACGTTGTGGGCAACCTTGTCGCTGTTGAGAAAATCCACCGTCGTTCCGGCCAGCACCACCACGATGTGGGGCTGGAAGAGAAGACCCTTCTGGTCGATGACGGGATGCTCCCCAGGTGCGGGGAAGGTCTTGCCCTGGATTGTGTCCACGTAGACGACCGACTCACCGCTGACTCCGGAAACTTTCCCGCTGATGCTGCCGGCACTGGCCGCGAGCGTAAGCGCCAGAACCGCCACGAGCACTGCCACGACATTACGATTCATGATTTCTCCTTGTTTCTCCTTGTCCAGAGATTTCGGAACTTGCCTTATTCCGCTCAGTAAACCCACTCTAATCCGGCGACCGCCTGATTCGTGCGGAACGGACTGTTGACGGCGTTACCATTGCCGTCGAACACCTGCTGCTGTGGCCGGATCTGATACTCAAACGAGGCCTTGATATTGGCGTGTATCAGGAACTGTACACCCGGCGTCACCCGATTGCGAGTGGCGCCGGCGGGCGAGAAGTAGTTGGTCGACCCCTGTCCGTTGATGAAGTCCGCCGTGGACTGCACCCGGTCATACCGCAAAATGGTCATCAACCAGGGCAGCGCCAGGTAATCGCCTTCGAGGAATCCGCCGTTGAAGTGCGCCGGGACGCCCGAGAAGAAGCCTGTCCCTGCCTCGTTCTGCAACAGATTCATGTCGTGACCATACATGTACAGGCCAAACAGGTTGAAGGTGCGGTAGTTGAAGCTGAAATCGCCGCCCGTTCGGTAGAAAGGCTCGCGCGCGGTAATGACACCGCTCTCTCCGTTGAAGCGTTGCACCGAACGCCCATAGAAATAATACCCGCCCAGTTGAAGGTAGGTGTGATCCCGCGGGCCCGTGGCTCCGGCCGCTTGGATTTCGTTGCGGCTGGCGGGGTCGCGCTCCAAGTTGAAGCGGTACTGGAAGCGGCCATATAGATCCTTGAAGTTGGAATCGGAGAAGATGCCAACCGCCGGGCTGACCCCGTCACCCGCCGCTGCCGTTCCACTGGTGTTCTGGTTGAGCACCGCCAGCGAGTAGTGATACCCGCCGTAGGTGTGGCCGCCGCTGATTTCCACCCCCTGGCCCGGCGCTGAGAAGGCAAAGGTGTTGCTGACGTTCTGCGGATTGGCCCCGTTCATCGCTCCGAAGTTCGCTTGGTCGTAAATGTCCCAGCCGCTTAGGTTCCACGAGCGTGCCTGGCTGAACGGCAAGTCGATTTCGAACTGGCCGATCCGTAAGTTCAGGGAGTCGGTTGGCAGCTTGAACAACCGGCCGATGTTGACGAACTTCAGATAACCGTCCCCCAATCCGCCGGCGCCGTTCTGCCCGCCTACGCTGAAGTCGTCATCCACCCAGAACGCGATCCCGTCGCCGAAGTTGCCCGCTGTGAAGATGCTGAACAGCCCCGGTTGGAAATCGGTCTTCGGAATAAACGGCCCCGTCGACCCCGCCAAAAAGTTGTTCCGGTTTTGTCCGTACACCTGGAAGAAGGTGTTAAAGCGCAAGCCGATGGGTATCGCCCCGGGAATTGTCCCCGGGAAAATGGTGTGCGGCCACATGTCTCTTTGCGCTGGGGCGCCGAGCATCACGGGTGGAATCTTCATGAAGGTCTCGTCATCTTTCGGGAACTTGAACCCCGCGTCTTTGAAAGCCTTGCCGAAGTCGTTCAGCTTGGGAAAATCAACGTGGCAGGTGCTGCAAGAGGTACCGTACTGCCGGGAAAACGCGGGAATGGCGTGACTGGCGGGAACCGCTGCCAGGACCACCGCGAGAAGACACAGCCCTACTGCCCAACTCTTGAGGCGCATTGGCCCCTCCTTCGGAATCGCAAGATAAATAACTACTTATTTCCCCAACCGTTGGCGCCGCATCTGGATTGCGGAGATTTTCGAGGAGGAATGACCACTCGTGCTGTGTTATCGGTCACCCCCACTTGTGAGCCAGGTCACAACCTCTCCGGACATGATAAATGAGCGAGGAAAAGCCTCCTTCCCTTTGGTGTCCCGGGGTGATTTGCCTATGGCGAATGGCTCGGCGAGGCGAAGCCGGGTTTGAAGATCATACCTTGGCGAGCCTTGCCATTCATAACCACGAGCAGGGGCTCGCTAAAACCCAGGTGGCGGACGAACCCCAGTTCCTCAACCGCCGGCTGGGAAGCCAGCCATTGCCAGTCCACCGAGCCTTCGCCCGCATCCGGATTCACCGTGAAGTAGCCCACCTGGAACGAGGTGAGATTCTGGAAGAAATGGCTGCCTTGCGAGGGGGTGACGCGGAAATCGCGGAACCCGGCCTCGACAATGACGCGGGCCCCGGCGATTTCGTCCCACTCGACCGGAATTCCCAGCCAGGGGTCGTCCGATCCCCATCGCCCGACGCCGATCAGCAAGTAGGGGCGGTTGGCATCGACCAGCTTGGCGTTGAAGTGAGCTACGGCCTCGGCTACTTCCTGGCTGCGGCCGCGCTCGAAGCGGTGGAAGTCCACCACCACCGCGTCACACAAATTCCGGATACGGCCGTTTCCCAACACTTTTGTGCTCTGGCAGACCAGTTGATCCGGTTCGACCTGCTCCATCCGCAGATTTTCCTCCTCCCGCGACAGCACCAGAGGACGGATCTGGAGAAAGCCAAACTCGGCAGGATCGCCGGCGCGGCGCGGCAAGCGCACGGCAAATTCAATCTCCACCGGCTGTCCCAACGCGTTTTCGCCAACCTCGGACAGTTGCTCCAGCATGGCAGCCAGGGGGAAAACCTCCTGCTTTAAGACAGGAGCGAAGCTCACGACGCGGACTCCCGGGCGGCTGAGCCCGTCGTACACCGCGTCGTTGTCGCGGGAATAGGTCGAACCGACGGCCCGCAGGGTACCGTCGGCCTCCGCCGCCTCCAGACCGAAGCGGACCTCGCGCAGATCCGCCACCGGATCGTCATGTTGGAGATGGTTCAACTCCAAAGCCCAGAACTCCGACTGCGAGTTCGCCAGAATATCCTGGACCGCCGAGAACTGAATAAGATGCCGCGGATACTTTGGGCAAAACGTCAGGCATCTTCCGCCCTCGACCACCGTGCGGCCCATGCCTAATGCCACCGCCGCGATTCCATCCTCCGACGCCATGGGCGGCACGGGGTAGAAGTTGCGCGACCGCACCACTCCGGAAAAATCCGGGTAAAACCGCGGGCCGTGGACCGTTCCAACCACTTGCTGGAGGATCACGGCCATCTTCTCTTCCTCCAGCCGGAAGGGAGTGGCGCGAACATACGCTTTGGCATGCTGGCTGAACGTGGACGCGTAGATGCGCTGGATGGCCTCGGTCAGCCGCGCCACACGAACCTGGATGTCGGGCTGCTGGTTCCCCAGCATGAAGGTTTCATAGACACCGGTGAAGGGCTGGTATTGCGAGTCCTCCAGCAGGCTCGAAGAACGCACCGCCAACGGGTACTTCACCTCGGAAAGGAAGGCTAGCAGATCCTCGCGCAGAGAAGCCGGCAGTGGCGCGGCCAGGAACCGCCTTTGAATTTCGGCATCGTCGTCGCAGTGGATGGCGAAATCCAGCAGGTTATTCTCGGCCAGGAAACGATCGAACAGGTCGGTGCTCACCACCACCGCCGGGGGCACGGCCACCTTCACCCCGGGGAAACGCCGGGGAAAGCGCTGCTGATAGAGAAGATGGCGCACAAACGCCAGGCCGCGAGCCTTGCCCCCGAGCGAACCGGCGCCAATCCGCAGAAAGAAGGCCTCCCCCGGCTTGAACGTGGCGGCATCAAAATCGCCGATCAGGACCTCGCTCCGCTCCCGGCGATAATCGTTGATCGAGTCGATCAGATCGCGCCGCAGATCTTCCAGGCTGGCAAAATCGGAGACTTTACGGGGCCTGAGTTTCTGGGCAACGGCGAACTCGGTTCTGGCCGTCAACCAGCGCGAGAAGTGGTTGCGCTGGCTGTGGTAGGCAAGGCTTTCCGCCGGAACCTTGTGCAACTGTTCCTCGAGCGCATTCATGTCGCTGGCGCGCGCCACCTCGCGTCCGTCCGGCATGCGGAAGACGAAGTCGCCGAAGGCGCACTGCTGCGTCAAAAGCCGGCGAAAATCCCGTAGAAACGTGGGAGAACGTTTCTGTAGGAACGCGAACCCTTCGGCATAAGCCCGGGAACGGTATTCGGTGTGGCTGGAATGCAGAACGATGGGCACGTCGGGAACCGCCTCCCGGATGAGGTGCGCCAGTTCGAATCCCGCCTCCGGGGTGGGCTCGCCCCCGCGCGGAAACTGCACATCCGAGACCACCGCCAGCAGGTTATCGCGGTACTGCATCACCTGCTGGGCAGCGTCTTCGTAGTCGGAGCAGAGCAGGATCTTGGGCCGGGCGCGCTGCCGCACCAGCTTGTGGGCCATGTTGATTCCTTCTCGGATCAAACGGCGCGACTGGGTGATGAGCTCGGTGTAGATGATGGGCAGGATCGAGGAGTAGTAGCGGATGTTGTCTTCGACTACCAGCAGGACCGGCACTCCCACCGTTCTGGCATCGTGAAAAACGTTCCGCTTGTCCTCGATGTACTTCACAATCGCAATCAGGATGCGAGAGTTGCCCTGCCAGAGAAAGATGCGGTCGATATCCGTGACCCGGTTGCGCGCCACGAAATTCTTGACTTCGCGGTAGTCGTACGCCAAAACCACCACCGGGACGTCCAGGCCGGAATTCCTGATCTCGCGGGCCAACTGGGCCGCATTCATCGCGCCCACCGCCAGATTGGTCACGATCAGGTTGAAACGCGGCTGGGAGCGGGCCAGGGCCAGCGCTTCGGAACAATTGGAAACATGGGTGATGCCCGGAATCTGCTGCAAGTCCAGTTCGCGCGATTCGCCGATGAGAAGCTCGTTCAGCCGGCCGTCCTCGCGAAGAATGAACGAGTCGTACAGGCTGGTGACCAGGAGGATATCGTGTACGCGGAACGGCATGAGGTTGTCGAAACCCTCAAACGTTTCCTCGGCGTCGAGGATCGGTCCGGTTCCGCGGAGCGCGCTCATAGCCTGGTCCATCAGTATACTGGCTCCACGATCCGGGAATCTGATCCCGTCAATCCGAGTTTGATCGAACGGATTGTATGCCGATCGGAAAAACATCTCCGGCGAACGCAATTCCAATGAAACTTCTGAAGATGCTCAGCAAACCCGGCGCCTTGGTCAGCGGATGGACAAGCGCAGTTCTTTGCTTCAGTGCAGCCAGCGGATTCTGGTTGGCTGGGGATCGCGGCAGAGCGATCTGCTGGGTTGTGATCGGTGCAGTAGAAATGGTGGCGATTATCTGGTAACACAAAATAGATCTGTGCCGTCAATCTCCGGTCGCGCCCGGCTGCTCCGGTACAGTGACCGAAACTGTGCCGAGGGTGCCCGAAGGGTAGCGCCGGCACCTTGCCGGCTGTCCCGAGCCGGGGTCCCCGGCAAGCCCGATTTTGGCTTGCTGGGGTGGGAGGGCGTCTCGCCCTCGACGCGGCGGGCGAGGACGCCCGCCGGACTGCCGCCGGGGCGGCGGCGCTACTTTCGAACCGTGCAACAATGAATTGACGGAAGGGAGGCTTCTGATTTTGGACACCAGCGGCGACGGGGAAGCCTCTTTGACGATCGCAAGGCGCTCCGATCTTAACTGGCTCGATTTCGTCGGGCTGGCCTTTCTGCTTGGCCTCGCCGTGCTGCCGCCGATTGCGGAATGGCAAAAGCAGCTCACCCTGCTGGCCATTGGCGCCGCCCAACTGGCCGAAGGACGCGTTGTCCGCCAGCTCCCTCGCCGAGGCCCCTGGTACGTGATGTTGATCAAGATCGGGCTGGCCACGATTCTTGTGGACCACACCGGCGAACTGGGAATCAATAGCAGCTACTATCCCATCTATTACCTGCCCATCGTCACCGCGGCGCTTTATTTCGGTCCCTGGGGCACGCTGCTCTGGACGTTGGCGGCCTCGGCAGCGTATTGCTCCTACCTCTACCCGGCCCTGCAACAGTACACGTTGTCGCTCAGCGGCATGACGGAACTGGCGCTGCGTATCCTGTTCTTCTTCATCATGGCCATGGTCGTCAATCGCTTCACCATCGAGAACCGCCGCCAGACCCGGCGCTATCAGGAACTCGCGGAGCGTCTGGCGGAAACCAACCGGCAGCTGGGACAAGCGCAGGAGGAAGCGCGCCGATCGGAGCGGCTGGCCGCCCTGGGTCAGCTCTCGGCCGGGCTGGCCCACGAGATTCGCAATCCGCTGGCCGTGATCAAGGGCTCGGCGGAGACGCTGAGCGAAAAACTGCAAGGCGCCGACGAACTGTCGCGCGAGCTGGCCGGCTACATCCTCTCGGAGGGCAACCGCGTGGCCGCATTGGTCAGCGACTTCCTTGATTTTGCCCGCCCCTTGCATGCTGCGCCTCATCCAGCGGATATCACGAGCCTGCTGGACCGCGTTCTCCACAGTGTCGCGGAGCGTTGGCAGGGTGGGCCAGTTCGCGTGGAGCGGCAATATGCCTCCAATCTCCCTCTCGTGCCTCTGGATGAGACCCTTTGTGAGCAGGCATTTCTGAATCTCGCGCAAAATGCCTTTGAGGCCCTGGGCGACACCGGCGGTGCGCTGACGGTCGAAGTCCGGCGGGCAGTCTCCCGGCGACAAGATGGAGTGGAAGTCCGGTTCAGCGACAACGGTCCCGGCGTTGCACGGGAGATGCGGGAGCAGATCTTCAATCCGTTCGTAACCACCAAGAAGACCGGCGTAGGTCTGGGTCTCTCCATCGTGTCAAGAATTGTCGATGGACATCAAGGAGCGATTCGGGTTGAGGAATCCGCAGCGGGGGGCGCCTGTTTTGTCCTCTTCTTCCCGATCGAGATCCCGGCGGAAACGCGCCCCGCGACACCTCTGCTGACAGAGGCCGGCCAATGACCACCATTCTCATCGTCGAAGATGAAGCCAAGATGCGGCGCCTTCTGGAGATCAGTCTCGGCGAGGATGGATTTGCGACCCTCGGCGCGCCGGACGCGGAGTCCGGCCTGAAGCTGCTGGAAAAAGAGCCCGTCGGCCTCATCATTACCGATCTCAAGTTGCCCGGCATGAACGGGCTCGAATTTCTCCGGGCGGTGAAACAATTGGATCCCACTCTGCCCGTGATCGTCATGACCGCTTTTGGTTCGGTCGAGACCGCGGTGGAAGCGATGAAGGCCGGGGCGAGCGACTACCTGCTCAAGCCATTTTCACTGGCCGAGATGCGGATGGTAGTCCGTAAAGAATTGGACGTGTCCCGCTTGCGCGAGGAGAACCGCTCCTTACGGGAAGCGCTGGGGCAAAAATACAGCCATCCCAACATCGTGGCCCGCAGCCCGGCCATGCAGGAGGTGCTGGCGAAGGTGGAGCGGGTCGCGGCTACCAATGCTACCGTGCTGCTCGGCGGCGAGAGCGGCGTTGGCAAAGATCTAATCGCCCGCGCCATCCACGAGAAATCCCGCCGCCGCTCCGGCCCCTTTATCAAGATCAACAGTACGGCCATTCCCGAAAATCTGCTGGAGAGTGAACTCTTCGGTTATGAGAAGGGCGCGTTCACCGGAGCCGTCGCCAGCAAGCCGGGAAAGTTCGAACTCGCCGATAAGGGGACGCTGTTCCTCGACGAAATCGGAGATGTTCCCCCGGCCACGCAGGTCAAGCTGCTGCGCGTGCTGCAGGAGCGCGAGTTCGAACGGCTGGGCGGCACACGTACCTTGAAAGTGGATGTGCGCCTGCTCGCCGCCACCAACCGCGATCTCCGGGCGGCGCTCGAGCAGGGTACTTTCCGGGAAGACCTTTATTACCGGCTGAACGTTGTTCCGATTGACATCCCACCGCTGCGCGATCACAAAGAAGATATCCCCGATCTGGTGATCCTGTTTCTAGCCAGGTTTTCCAAGGATTCCGGCAGAGAGTTGGCCGCGGTCTCCCCGGCTGCCATGCAGATTCTTCTGGACCATCACTGGCCGGGGAACGTCCGGGAGCTGCAAAACGTCGTGGAACGCGCCTGCGCAATGGCCGACGGCAACCGCATTGACGGTTCCGATATTCACCTCGATCGCCCGCGAACCCGGCCGAGCGAGGCCCCCGAACGATTCCTTCCCGAGGGGATGACCTTAGACCAGTGGGAAGACGAGATGATCCGCGAGGCCCTGAAGCGCGCGGGCGGCAACAAGTCGCAAGCCGCGCGCCTGCTCGGCCTCTCGCGCAACGCCCTGCGTTATCGACTGTCGAAGATCGGGATTGAGGATGAAGGCAACGCGGAGTGAGACCTCCGCGCCCTGGCCGAAAACCACCACCCTGGTGGAACCGGGCCACCGGAGCCCCGCGAATCGCCGCTTGTCCAAGTTGCCCTGTCCCCTCTTAACTTGCTAAAAACAATGCAATTAGAGAAATTGCCCCTCGTCGCTCGACATTGGCACTCTGCCTGCATTCTTTCAGGCAGAGTTTTGTCCCGAGCAAGGTGGAGGTAGCTATGAAATTCAAATTGATGGCAGCACTCCTAGGATTGGCGATTGCGATTCCAGGCGCCGTCAGCGCTCAGATCTCTGACGACCAAGTGCCGGCTCAAGATTCGGATCAGGCCGCGAGCGTCCAAGGTCCCAGCGACCAGGGTTCCAGCACGCCGGATGCGGCTGACACAAACGCCGGTGCTGCCCGCATCAGTCTGCTTAAAGGTCAGGTCTCCACCCAGCGTGGCGACACCGGAGACTGGGCGGCGGCCGCGCTGAATGCGCCCATGGTGGCCGGCGATAAGATTTCCACCGGCGACCAGTCTCGCGCCGAGGTGCAGCTCGACTACGCCAATATTTTGCGGCTTTCCGAGCATAGCCAGGCGAATATCGCGACGCTCGCCCAGAAACAAATTCAGATCCAGCTTGGGCAAGGTCTCTCAACTTACACCGTCTTCAAGGACGGCGAAGCCGATGTCGAACTCGACACCCCGAATGCCTCGGTCCACCCCGGCGCTCGGGACGGTAGCTACCGGATCCTGGTTGTTTCCGACAGCGAAACTGACGTTGTGGTGCGTAGGGGCGAGGCCGAGATTGCCACGCCGCAGGGGAAGACTCGTGTCCGCAGTGGACAGTCGATTGTCATTAGCGGCACCGGCACTGACACCGCGTACAGAATCTCCGATGCAACACCCCGCGACGACTGGGACCGCTGGAACAGCGATCGCGACAACCTCATTCAAAATGCCGACGGACGGCGCCACACCAACCGCTACTACGTTGGCAGCGAGGACCTGGATGCGCATGGATCCTGGAGAACGGTCCCCGACTACGGCCCGGTGTGGGCTCCTTCCGTCGGAGCTGGTTGGGCGCCTTATCAGGACGGCCAGTGGGTTTGGGAGCCCTATTGGGGATGGACCTGGGTTTCCTATGAGCCCTGGGGCTGGGCTCCGTATCACTACGGACGCTGGTTCATGTATGACAACGCGTGGATGTGGTGGCCCGGACCGGCTTACGGGTATCCGCTTTACCGTCCTCTGTGGGCGCCGGCCTACGTCTCCTTCTTCGGATTCGGAGGCGGATTCGGATTTGGATGGGGCTCGATTGGCTGGTTGCCGATTGGTCCATGCGATGGTTTCTTCCCTTGGTGGGGCCGCCATCACTCACGGTTCAACATGACCACCATCGGAAACGTGCACAACTTCCGTGGCGTCGGATTGCCCCCGATGCGCAGGGGAAACCGGTTTTCAAACCTGCGGCTGGCCGCGACCAACGACCGTATGCGGGCAGCCATCTCCACGGTGAGTGCGAAGGATTTTGGGCACGGTCGAGTGACTCCGCATCCGGTGTCGCGCGAAGCTTTTCGGAGCGGGCGGATGGCCACGGGCAATTTGCCGGTTGTCCCCACTCGCGCGAGCCTGAACGCCAGCGGCCGTCCGGCGGCTGCTTCCACCATGCGCGCACGCCAGCCCGAGCACTTCTTCGGCAAGACTCCGGCGTCGGCCAATCGGCAGTCGTTTAATAGGGAGGCGGCGCAGGTCCAGTCGGCGATTCGTCAGAACGGGCGATTCACCCCGGCCAACGAGAACCGCCCTGGGCAGGTGAGTCAGACGCAGCCCCGTGGCCAGGGGACGGGCACGAGCAACGCCAATTCCGGGGCCAACTGGCGCCGCAGCGGCCAAGGTCCGCAAGTGTCGTCCGGGGCACCGACGCACGCCGGGCCCTCGAACCCTGGCAGCGTACCGAGTCGCGGCTCGGAAAGCTGGAGACACATCCCCAGACCGGGCGCCACAAATCAGCCGGCCGGTCCCAGTTCCGGTATGAACCCAGGCTCGCGCGGCACCAGTGTGAACACGCCGAGGGAGCGGCAGACGGGCAATCAGAACTCGCCGGGCGACTGGCGCAGATTCCCGAACACGCGCCCGACCGACTCGAATCCCCGGGGCGGAGCGGTGGCGCAGCCCAACTCGCGGACAGGCCGCGAACCGGCTTTCAATCCCGGCCGGAATGATAGCTGGCGCACATTCCCTCCGAATGACCGGCCGCCGTCGGCTGGACCGGCGAACCGCGGGCAAGGCGGCAGTTCCTCTGGCAGCGGCAATTGGCGCCAGGCGTCTCCACGGACAGAACCGCGGGCGGCACGGCCGCCGCTGGAGATGAGGCGTCCGATCGTTACGCCGCGCTCCTCTGGCCCTAGTTACTCCGCGCCCCGCTCTTCTCCACCGAGCTACTCTGCGCCGCGTTCTTCTCCACCGAGCTACTCCGCGCCCCGCTCTTCCGGCCCCGGCTACTCCGCACCGCGCTCTTCGGCGCCCAGCGGCCGCGGCGGGAGTTCGGGTGGCGGCAGAAGCAGCGGGGGCGGTGGAAGGAGCAGCGGGGGCGGCTCGCACTCCGGAGGGAGCGGTCCTCATCGGTAAGCGTTTAGATGTAATGCCTCGACCCCAGGCTCGCGGGTAGTTTTCCGCGAGCCTTTTTTCCCACACCGGGGTTGTCCTGGGCCCGCTCCACTTGAAAACAGACCACCTCTGCGCTGCGGCAAATTTTTTTTGTGGGCATGTCGATTTCGAGCTGGCCCGATCGTCTATAAATAGAGGCAACAGCAACGCACGTGGGGGCGTACAGGGACACTAGCCAGCGGTTGATCGCGGTCCGGAGGCAGGTTGGGCCGTGAAGACCAGAAAGTCCTCCCCAGAACCAAATCAAAGGGATCACCATCCCTCGCGTGGACCGCTGGCAGGGCGGAGAGGAAACGGAGAGATGAATCGAAGTCCAAGGTAGTCAACTCAAAACCAGCAGATAGAAAGAAGAAAGGAGACAAATCAATGCAAACAGGACCCACACACGAACAAGCACAACTCCACTTACAGGTCTATGACATGCGCCGCGAGGCCCGGCTGCGCCAGGCGCGGGATTGGTTCTTCAAGAACTACTTCGTGGACAGCGTCGACGACGCCATGCGAATCGCGGCACCCGGAACGGAAAATGGCGCGTTTGCGGCAATGGTCGTCAGCTATTGGGAGCAGGCCTGTGCGTTACTCAACTACGGTCTTCTCCACGAAGACCTCTTCTTCGAGACCAATGGCGAGTTTTACGGAGTCTGGGACCGCCTCAAGGCCATCGTTCCGCAGACTCGGGAACGGTGGGTGTATCAGGGGTACCTGGCCCAGATGGAAAAGACTGCCCAGCGCTACGAAGCCTGGATAGAAACCCGCTCACCCGGCCATATCGCTGCCATGCGCGAGTTCATGAAGCAGATGCGCACTCAGCTGGCCAAGGCGGCTTAAGGCCTGGTCTGGACTCGGAAAGTACACGAGTGAGCCTGCCACATCCGGTTGCGCAAGTCGTGCTGCTGGGACGCAGGCTCACCTTCTTGTCTACTGCACCGCAGGAGGAAGAGAAGCATGAGCAAGGTACGAGTTCTGGTGGGTACGCGCAAGGGCGCGTTCGTCCTGACATCGGACGGCAAGCGCGAAAAATGGGATGTCAGCGGCCCCCATTTTGCGGGCTGGGAGATGTATCACCTAAAGGGATCGCCCGTTGATCCCAATCGCATCTACGCCTCGCAGACCAGCGGATGGTTCGGGCAGATCATCCAGCGTTCCGACGATGGCGGCAAAACCTGGCTCCAGCCCGGAACGCCCCCCGGAGAACCGCCCGCCCCAGGTCCCCCGAAGGCCGCGAGCAACAAGTTCGTCTACGACGCGTCTGCCGAAACCGGCAAACCGCTGACCACACACCAGTTCTATGACGGCACGCAGCGTCCCTGGGAGTTCAAGCGGGTGTGGCATCTGGAACCCTCGCTCACCGATCCCGACACGGTTTACGCCGGAGTAGAAGACGCCGCCCTGTTCCGCTCGACCGACGGCGGCGAGAACTGGCGCGAACTTCCCGGCCTGCGCGGCCACGGCACCGGCCCAAAATGGCAGCCCGGTGCGGGCGGCATGTGCCTGCACACCATCATTCTCGATCCCAGTAATCCGCAGCGGATCTGGATCGCCATCTCGGCGGCGGGCGCCTTCCGCACTGACGACGGCGGCAAGACCTGGAAGCCGATCAACCGCGGGCTGAGGTCGCAATACATCCCCGACCCGAACGCCGAGGTCGGCCACTGCGTGCACCACATCGCCATGAATCCCAAGCGCCCGGGGGTGCTCTTCATGCAGAAGCATTGGGACGTCATGCGCTCGGACGACGCCGGCGATAACTGGCACGAAGTCAGCGGGAACCTGCCGACCGACTTCGGCTTTGTGATTGATGTTCACGCGCACGAGCCGGAGACAATCTACGTTGTTCCGATCAAGAGCGACGGGGAGCACTTTGTTCCAGATGGCAAGCTGCGCGTCTATCGCAGCCGCACCGGCGGGAACGAGTGGCAGGCGCTGAGGAAAGGTTTGCCGCAACGGAACTGCTACGTCAACGTGCTGCGCGACGCCATGGCGGTCGACTCGCTCGACAAGTGCGGGGTATATTTCGGCACCACCGGCGGCCAGGTGTACGCCTCGGCCGATGCGGGGGATAGCTGGGCTCCCATAGTCCGCGATCTTCCGGCCGTGCTTTCGGTCGAGGTGCAGACGCTGACATGATTCAGACTGACATGATCTGTAATCAGCCGGACCTGACGTTGCGTGCCAAGACGGTCGGACCGGAACGCTTGTGCTGGGTGCAATGTAAAATTCGGGTACCACCGATGCACCCCAGGGAGACTGAGATGTCCCATCTATGGCGATTCTTCCTCGCCCTGCTTTTTATCCTCCCCTGCTCTTCTGCGGCCCAAGAGGGTCACAGCCACAGCACGCCTGAGAAGCTGGGAACAGTATCGTTCCCGACTTCCTGCAAGCCGGCAGTGCAGCCGCAGTTCGATCGAGGCATTGCGCTGCTTCATTCCTTCGCTTACGCTGCCGCCGAAAAGACTTTCCGGGGCGTGGCCGAACAGGATCCTCAGTGCGCAATGGCACATTGGGGCATGGCCATGGCGTACTTTCGCCAGCTCTGGGACCCACCCATTGTGCCCGCGACCATTTCGATTCCGCAAAAGGAAATCCAGCAGGCGCAGCAGATCGGGGCCGGCTCTGAACGCGAGCGCGAGTTCATCCACGCCCTGGGCTTGATCTATCAGGACGCTGCCACCGTCCCGTACCGCACGCGGGCGCTGAACTACGAGCACGCAATGAGCAATCTGGCGGAAAAGAACAAGAAGGATGCCGAAACCCAGGTGTTCTATGCGCTCGCACTCCTGGCGAACATGTCGCCGGCGGACAAAACTCATGCCAAGCAGAAACAGGCAGCCGATTTGCTTGAGCCGCTTGATCGCGCTTACCCGCAGCACCCGGGAATCCCCCACTATCTGATCCATGCATACGACAATGCGGAACTCGCACCCAGAGGCCTGCCTGCGGCCAGAGCCTACTCCGGGATTGCACCTTCGGCGCCCCATGCCTTGCACATGCCTTCGCACATATTTACCCGCCTCGGTTTATGGGACGACTCGATCGCTTCCAACCTTGCCGCCAGGGATGCGGCCCACCAGCAGGGCGACACAGGCGAAGAGCTGCACGCGATGGATTACCTGGTGTACGCCTACTTGCAAAGTGGGCGCGATTCAGACGCCGCTCACGTCATTGAACAACTCAGCAACATGCCGAAGCTGAACACCGGGGAATTCAAGATCGCATACGCCTCGACCGCGATGCGGGTTCGCTACGCGGTTGAGCGCAGCCAATGGGCCGACGCTGCCGGCATCGTTCCCCCGACAGGTGCCCCGCCCCACGTCGTAGCCATTGCAGTCTGGGCTCGAGGGCTCGGGTTCGCTCGCAGCGGGCACGCTGCGGAGGCTCACAAAGAAATTGATCAATTGCGTCAGATCGAAGGGCAGCTTCAGGCAGCAGCCAGCGATTATTGGGCCACTCAGGTCGGTATTCTGGGGCGCGAACTGATGGCTTGGTCGGCCCAAGCGGACAATAAATTCGATCAAGCCGTAGCTTTGATGCGCGAGGCAGCCGATGAGGAGGACGCGATCGAGAAGCTTCCCGTAACACCGGGGCCGATTATTCCGGCCCGCGAACAGCTCGGTGACTTGCTGCTGGAGCAGGGTCACCCGGATCTAGCGGCCAAAGAATTTAAGACGGCACTCGCCAATGCACCTGGGCGCCGCGGGGCTTTGCAGGGGGCCGCGCGTGCGGCCAAGCTGTCCGGCCAAAGATAGACGTCATGATGAGTAGCAGTTGGAAATTCGGAACTTCTGCCCGGAGCGCTGCCTGGTGTCCGACAATTCGCGACGAGTCGGCGCTGGCCGCATGGCCGAGTTTCAACGGTTGCACACAGACATGATCCGCGTCATCCTTCCGCACCATCTCCGCACGCTCGCCCAAGTCGGAGCCGAGGTGCAACTAGAAGTCGCCGGCCAGCCCACGCAGCGCTCAGTCCTCGACGCGCTCGAGGCCCGCTATCCCATGCTGCGTGGGGCGATCCGCGACCACGTCACGCAACAGCGCCGGCCGTTCTTGCGCTTCTTCGCCTGCGAGCAGGATCTCTCCCATGAGCCGCCGGACGCCCCATTACCCGACGACGTCGCATCTGGAGCGGAGCCCTTCATCGTCATCGGGGCCATTGCTGGCGGGTGACCCAAAAAGAAAAGAGCCCTTTCCCAGTCCCCTGCATCTCATCACCATCAGGCTAAGTTTGATTTGCCCCATTTTGGGCTGGACCCGCCGTTACTCTCTGCGTTGCCACCTCACAGTAAGAGCCAATCTTCTCAGCAGGAAATTCACAAGAAACAAGGTACTATCCAATGGAACAAGGAACCGTGAAGTGGTTTAACGACGCGAAAGGGTACGGCTTTCTCAGCCGTCCCACCGGAGAGGACGTATTTGTCCACTTCTCCGCCATTCAATCGAGCGGCTTCAAGAGCCTCCAAGAAGGCCAGGCCGTGCAGTTCGAGGTTGTCAAAGGCCCGAAAGGCCTGCAAGCCGAGAGCGTACAGCTCCTGTAGACTGTAACTGACTCCAATCCTGGGCGCTTCTTGCCCAGGGTGGGAGCCCGGTCACCCGTGAGCTGAGAAAAGAGGTCGTGTGTCCAAGCACTTGTGTTTGCAGTGTGGTGGTGAGATGGGCCTGTCCTTTAGCCCCTCCCGGATCAACCTCGCCAATGCCGCGAAGACTCCGATGACGGGATGGCGATGCAGTACCTGCGGATCCACCTTCAGCAGCGAACAACTCCGGGCCGCCAAGGTTAAACCCATCCGCCCCCCGGCCGCCCCGGCCGTCAATTCCTGACCCCCCTGGCAGGTTGCGGAAGAACTCTCTAAATCTGTGGATCACCCTGGCAGAACCCTTCAGGGCGTGCCTTGAGCTTGCCGAAGGGGCTTGTCCTGACGAAGCCGGAGAAGCCGAGTAAGACGCATTGAATCAGTGGCTTAAGTCACGATCCTGACCTTTCTCTTCGGCCCATTGAGCTTATTTCGCACCCCTCCGCCAGCCTCCGCGCCGCTCCCCCGGGAAATTGGTATATCCTAACAACATGAATCATCTGGGAGTCCTCCAGGAAAAAATTGGGAGTCTGCGGGCGGAGATTGCGCAAATCCATGAGCTGAACCAGCAATATCGGCTACGCAAAGCCAATGGAACCGTAGACATGGTGGCTCACGGGCAAAGGCATGAACGGCTCCAGGATATCCAGAAGGAACTGGGCCGGCTGGCTGCGCTGGGCCGCTCCATTGTGTCGGTAAGTGAAGTGCGGGAAAAGAACCGCGCCCGCCTGCAACTGATCAAGAACTCGCGAGCCTCCTGACCGGGTTCTCAGCGTTCGGTGCCACCGTGGTCCATGTGACTGGAATCACCGCAGGACCGGCTCCGCGGCACCGAGAATAAAGCCAACATCAATCTACCCTTGGAGACCGCGATGGAACCGTTCCGTTTTCATCTTTTCGTCTGCACGCAGCAAAAACCCGAAGGCATCCCCTCCTGCCCGGCCAGCGGGTCATTCGCTGTGCTCGACGCGCTCGATCGCGAGGCACAGGCGCGCGGCCTCGATAACGATGTGCAACTCACTACATGCGGCTGCATGGGACTGTGTGATGAAGGTCCGGTGATGGTCGTTTATCCGGCAGGGGTGTGGTACCGGCACGTGCAGCCGTCGGATGTAGCCGAAATTGTCGGTACACATCTGCGCAACGGCAAGCCCGTCGATCGTCTCGTTTGGAACGATGCTTCTGCGATGAAGGCCATGTCGGCCGAGCATCGGGAAAAGTTCCGCGCCGCGATGGCTGCCCGCGACAAAGCAGGAATGCTGCCCGACCGCCTCGATCAGATGATCCGCGGCTACATGCCGAGTCGTTGCATTCTTACGGCGCTTGAACTCGACATCTTTACCGCCGTCGGGGACGGAGCCAATGCCGAACAGATCGGGTCAAGGATCAAGGCGAATGCACGCGCCGTAGGCATGCTGCTCAACGCGCTCGTCGGCCTCGGACTGCTCTCGAAGAGCGGCGACGACTACAGGAACACGGCCGAATCAGCACGCTTCTTTGTTCAGGGCTCCAAAGACAACCACCGCAATGGCCTGCTGCACACCGCGAACATCTGGCATCGCTGGAGCACCATGACCGACGCTGTGCGCAGCGGTACCCAGGTACCCCGCGATCGCGACGGTGCTACCGAATGGACGCGCCACTTCATTGCTGGCATGCAGCGCAACGCCAAAGATCGCGCCCCCCTTGTGGTGAAGGCTCTGGGCACGGCCGGTGTTCGCCGTATCCTCGATCTTGGCGGCGGCTCCGGCGCATATTCCATCGCGTTCGCAAAAGCTAGCCCCGATGTACAGTGCGAGATCCTGGACACCCCAGAGGTCGTGCCGCTCACCGCCGAATATGTCAGCCAGGCCGGCGTCTCAGCACAAGTCAGTCTTCGTGCTGGAGACATGCTCCAAGACGACTTTGGCTCCGGCTGCGACGTCATCATGCTGAACGCGATCTGCCACATGTTTTCCGAGGAGCAGAACCGGGATATTTTCCGCCGTGCCCGCCAGGCACTCGCGCCGAACGGCCGCCTCGTCGTGCAGGACTTCATCCTCAATCCCGACAAGACCGGGCCGCAACAGGCGGCACTGTTCTCCCTGAACATGCTCGTCTCGACTGACGCCGGCGCTAGCTACAGCGAGGTCGAATACACCCGCTGGATGAAGGCTGCGGGTTTCACCGAGGTACGCCGGATCAACCTACACGGGCCTAGCGACCTGATTGTGGGATTACGATAAGGAAAGGCAGCGCTGTCCAGCTACAGCGAGAATTTCGGGCTCACGCTGCGGTAGGCCGGTTGAGATGGGGATCCATAACGGTTCCAAAGGTTTAGAATCAAGGAAGGGAAGTTACGCTGGATTTCACGCTCGCGGAGCGCTGCAGCAGCGCATCGGAGGTGGATATGGGACTATTAGCGAAGTCTCTATTCGGGGAAGCGCATTCCCTGATCAGCGCCGAGTCTCTGGAGTCACTCCTGGCAGATTACCCCAGGCGCGATTTTCAGGTTCGGTTGTGGGACGGCACCACTTGGGGAGTGGAAAAGCAGCCGCGCTTTGCACTGGTTCTCAAACACCCGGGAGCACTGCGCGCGATGTTTCTCTCGCCCAGCGAACTCAAGCTGGGAGAAGCCTACATTCACGACGACTTCGACATTGAAGGTGACATCGAAGCCGCCTTCGACCTGGCAGACTATCTTCTTGGTCGAGAGCACAGCCGACGGGAAAGTCTTGATCTTAACCAGCAGCTGCGGAAGGTCCGCACGAACGATCGTCCGCGAACCGGCCTCCACCTCATCAAGTTGTGGGGTTCAGTTCATTCCAAGGATCGGGACCGGCAGGCCGTCACCTATCACTACGATCATCCAGCCGAGTTCTACGCGCTCTGGCTAGATCAGCGCATGGTCTACTCGTGCGCTTACTTCGCCACCCCCGAAGAAGATCTGGATTCCGCACAGCAGCGCAAGCTGGACTACATCTGCAAGAAGCTGCGGCTCCGCCCGGGCGAGCGTCTCCTCGACATTGGCTGCGGTTGGGGCGGATTGATCATGCACGCCGCCGCTCACTACGGCGCGCGAGCCGTCGGGATCACACTCAGTGTGCCGCAGGCAGAGGTGGCACGACAGCGCTTGCGCGAATCGGGCCTGAGCGATCGATGCCGTGTGGAGGTGTCGGACTACCGCGACATTGATCATGACCAGCAATATGACAAGATTGTCAGTGTGGGCATGTTTGAGCACGTCGGTGAAGCGCTCCTGCCGGAGTACTTCCGCCGAGCGTGGGATTTGTTGCGGCCTGGTGGCGTATTCCTGAACCACGGGATTGCCTATTCTGCTACTTATCGCAGGCGAGGACCATCCTTTACTGACCGTTACGTTTTTCCCGATAGCGAGATGGTGCCGATCAATACGAGCCTCCGAGAGGCGGAGCTGAGCGGCTTTGAGGTGAGAGACGTCGAGAGTCTGCGCGAGCACTATGCCTTGACACTTCACAACTGGGTGCACCGGCTGGAGGCTCATGCAGAGGAAGTGCGTCGCATCACCGACGACACTACTTACCGGATATGGCGGCTCTACATGGCTGGCGCCGCCCATGGATTTCGGAGTGGTCGTTTGAACGTATACCAGGCCCTGCTTGGCAAGCCACTACACGGGGAGAGTGGTCTGCCGCTGACACGGGAAGACTGGTATTGCGCCTAGAACCAGGCAGGTCCCAGCACCTGGTGAGGGGACCGGCGCATGAAGTTCGAAGCCGCTCCACTTTCCTATCTCAGGCATTGTTCCTTACTCGTGTGCGGATCCTCCCGAACTCATAGGTTCCCAAACCGCGCTGCGCTGCCATTCTCAAATAGGGCAGCGATGAAACCTCCAGATTCCAGTAGGCCTTTGCCACATAAGCGTCGAGAGCCACCGGATCGGTTCCGGCCACCAGCGTCTTTTTGAGCAGCACATCTTCCAGGTTGCCTCCCGTCGGGCCGTTCCGGATGAGCACGCGATAGCAATCCATCATGGTAAGAGTCGGACGAATGAAATCGGCGAGGTCCACCAGGCTCTCGTGGATCTTCTGGTGCAATTGATGACGTGGCCCACCCAGGATGCCGTACCAGTTCTTCATCCCCAGAGTCGTGCCGGTCAGGCTGTGGTGTTTGGCGATGGGGACGTTGATGATCTTGTCGGCATTCAGGAAGAGATCAAGAACCGGCCACTCCCGCAGCACCTCTCCCTGCAGGTCCACATCTTTGAATCTGGCGGGATCGGGCAGGATCACTTCGGCGCCTTCGCGCTGCGATGCTTCGGCAATGCCCGACCTCAGAAAACACCGGCGCGGGTCGTTACAACTCACGTCGGTCACGATGACCCGCTTCGCCCCTGCGTTCCAGCACTGCCGGACGATCTCCGCGACGATCTTCGGATTGGTGTTGGCCGCCTGTTCTGGAGTGCGGTCCCAGCCGATGTTCGGCTTCACCAGCACGATGTCGGCGCGGGAGACGAAGCGGCGGATGCCACCCAGTTCCTCGATGGCAGTCCGCGCCAGTTGTTCGGGATCCTCTCCCTGGATAACCGCCATTTCGGGCAAAGCCGGATCGGCCGCCACCGTGTGAGTGCGCTTCGCATTCATTGCCAGCGCATGCTCGGGGCGTTCGCTGTGTTCGCTGAGCCAGTATCCGAGGCCCGCGGTTCCGGCAGCGACTCCTCCCAGGCGGAGCAGTTTGATTAACGCTTCCCGACGGTTGAGTATGGCGTCCTCAGTCGGCGGCATATTGCCTTGACCTCTTTGCTTTTGCGCGACAACTAAATTCTAATTTCGTTCTGGTGGCAGCGGCTATGCAGTCCGTCACAATACCGTGTGCGGAACAACCGGTGTCTGCCGTAAGGGCGGCTCTGACGCTGATCGGATTCAGTGCGGTCATCGGCCAGATCGTTCTCATGCGCGAGCTCATCGTTGTCTTCAACGGCAACGAGATTTCGCTGGGAATTATGTTAGCCACCTGGCTCTTCTGGACCGCCGCCGGCAGCAGCCTGAGCAGCGGTTTTGCGCTGGGCGGGAACAACGCTCGCCGGGCGGTCGCCGCGCTCGAATGCCTGCTCGGCGTCAGCCTGCTGCCGACGATCTGGGCATTGCGTGCCTCCAGATCCTTTTTTCAGACCGTGCCGGGCGAGTTGGTTGGCCCGGCGCCGATGCTGCTCACATCCCTGGCCTGTCTGAGCCTGTTTTGCGTTGTCTCAGGGGCGCTTTTTGTGGTTGCGACCCGGATGTACGAACAGGAGTGCGGCGCCTCTGCTCGCGTCGCTACCAGTTCGGCGTACTTGCTGGAGGCCGTTGGTTCCGCCTTCGGAGGGATCCTGGCCAGCATCGTGTTGCTGCGCTTTCTTGAGTCCTTCCAGATCGCGACCGTCGTTGCCGCCCTAAACCTATGCATGGCAGCAATCTTGTTGTTCCGGATCAGCCGCAAACAGCTTGGGGCCGCGACTATGGCCGCGGCGCTTTTCGCGATCGTCCTGCTTACAATCCTTCTCCTCATATATGTTGCACCGTCGTTGGACAAATCCGCGCAGACGCGGCTGTGGCGGGGATTCCACTTGCTGGGATCGCGCGACTCGATCTACGGCAATCTGGCAGTCATTGAGACGGGCAATGCGGAAACCGGCACTATCCGCAGCATTTATGACAACGGCGTGATCCTTGCCAGCGCGCCGGACGAGAGCGCCGCCGAGGAAGCGGTTCACTACGCGCTGCTGGAGCACCCGGCCCCGAGGCGGCTTCTGCTGATCGGCGGCGGCGTGAATGGCAGCATCTCCCAGGCGCTGAAGCATCCCACGGTCGCGCGGATCGACTATGTCGAGCTGGATCCCGCGCTCATCGCCATGGTGCGGCAGTTCTTCCCTGTGCAGATTGCACCTGTCCTGTCGGATCCGCGTGTGCACATCCACTACGCGGATGGCCGTTACTTTCTCCGGAACTATCTCAAGACGGCTGGCGACACCTTCGACGTAATCATTCTCAATGTGCCCGACCCGCAGACCGCGCAGTTGAACCGCTTCTACACCGTCGAGTTCTTTCGTTCCGCTCGCGATCACCTCGCGTCAGGCGGACTGCTCGCCTTGCAACTGCGCTCGTCGGAGGATTACATCAGCCCCGACCTGGCGGAATTCTTGCGCTGCATTCACCACACCCTTAGGGAAGTCTTCCCTTACGTTGTCGCCGTCCCAGGCGAAACCATCCACTTCTTCGCCGCAACGCGACCCGATGTTCTGACGGACAGTCCCCAAACGCTGATGGCAAGATTGCAGGAACGAAATCTGAAGACACAGTATGTTCGGGAATACTTCATCCCATTCCGCATGATGCCGGATCGCATGGTGCAGATTCGCGAGCAACTGCGGCCCCTGACCTCGACACCAGTCAATCGCGATTTCGAACCGATCGCCTATTACTTCGACGTTGTGCTCTGGAGCACGCAGTTCAAGTTGGGTTATTCCCGCTGGTTCCGAACCGCGGCGCACGTCGCCTTCCCCAGCGTCATCAATGCGGTCCTTATTGTCTTATTGTTTGTGGCGGTTCTTCTGGCGTATGTACCCACTCGCGAGAGACGCGCCCGTTCTGCCGCCGCCTGCTGCATGGCTGCGACCGGATTCACCCTGATGGCTCTGCAGATTTTCCTGCTGCTGGCGTTCCAGTCCGTTTACGGCTACGTTTACCACCAACTCGCCATCCTCATCGCCATGGGTATGGCAGGCATCGCCTTTGGAAGTTGGCTGGGCATCCGCCGCATTCGTTCCAGCGATCGTCCACCCTACCGCGCCATTGCAACTACCCAGTTCCTGCTCACCCTTTCTGGTCCTGCGCTGATATTTGCGGTTAGCTTGCTGTCGAAGATTTCTGGGATGGCGGCAACATGGTTGGCGGCGCAGGTTGTCTTCCCTGCGTTGGCTGCTCTCGGCGGAATGCTGGGCGGCTATCAATTTCCCATCGCGTCGGAGATCTACCTTCACGACACCAGCGGTCAATCACGGCTGGGCACACTCTATGCCATCGATCTGTTGGGCGGATGCGCGGGCGCGCTTCTATTGAGCAGTTACCTCATCCCAGTGTTCGGCTTTTGGAAGACGGCATGGCTCAGTGCGGCGGTGAACCTGGCGCCCGCTCTCCTGGCCGCGCGGGTAAGCCTGGAGGCAAAGACGTCTCGGGCATAAGCGCTTGCGGCTTATTCTCGCCGAATACCACCGCGGTAAACATGAAGATGTCTGTGTTCTCATCCTTCCAGCAACCGGAGCGCATACCCGCTTTGGCGCAGGTTTCTTCCAGGAACCGCTGACGATCCCATTTTTCTTCCACCGGCACCTGCGGAAGCAAAATGCCCTCGTACACGCTGTTCTTCATCAGCAAACCGTGCTGGCCGACCTTGATCTGTCGAATGTCCAGCACGCGCCGCAGGGGCGACAGCACGGAGATTTCATACTCGAGCTGCGGCAACTCTGAGGCTGACACCGGCTGGAATCGGGTATCGCGCAGGGCGGCCAGCGTAGCCGTGTCCCGCACGGTCATGTAAAGAGGTTTAGCCGCAGACATATAACCGATGCATCCCCGCAGTGCACCCGACTTGCGCAGGGTCACGAATGCACCGCGCTCCTGATTGAGCAGTTCACTTGCGCTCGCCGTTGGTTCATACGGCTTCTTCTCCCGTACCGCGTACTCCACCGACTTGCGAGCCAGAGCGAGTAGTTCGGTCTTCTCGTGGCTCTTCAGTGAGAATTGCGGCTCCACTGTCTTTCCGCTTGGAGTTTTCAAAAAGACGTCCGCGCTATATCCCACCACGCGCGAGTGATCGCCGGTGGTGTCGCCGGAATTGGCATACTTGAGCACCAGGGCCTGGTTCGCTCCCATGCGCTCGGCGGCAATCATTGCGGCTACGATGGGCGCGCCGCCACAGGCCTCCCATACGCGCGCCTCGAAGTTCCGCGACATGCTGAAGTAGTCCCACGCCTGCAGCGCATTCAGCGTTTTATGGTCGATCTTCATCGCTTCGTCGTAGGGGTGATAGTGCGACAGATCGGAACTGGCCACGATCAGAGTGTCGCTGCCCTGGATTAGCTTCGCCAGGGCCACGCCCAGCGCGCGGCTGTTTTCATAGCTCTGATCTCCCATCACGACGGGCACGAGTTCGAAGTCACCCAGCACCCGTTGCAACCACGGCAATTCCACCTCGAGGGCATGCTCAGCGCCTTTCGGCGTGGGAACATGTCCGTGGCTGGAAAGCCGGATGGTCGGGCTCATCTTAGCCAGTTGTTTTGCAAACGCTTGGTCTACCCGAACTGTCCCGAGCGGCGTCGCGTAGGCGCCTCCATCATAGATTGACGTGAAATCAAATGACTCGTAATGCGACGGTGCAATCACGACCACACGCGAAAACTTGCGCCCTTTCAGCGCCGCGTAAGTGTAGGCAGCGACGGGGCCGGAAAACTGATAACCGGCGTGAGGCGCGACCACAGCGAGAATCGGGTCGTTGATCGGCGGCGGAGACGCATGCGCCAACATGTCATCAATCATCGCCGAAAGCGTCTTTGGGTCGGCCGGATAGAAGCCGCCGGCGACGGCGGCCTGTCTCACGTTCTCTTGTCCCACGTTCTGCGGCTTGGCAGCACGGACGTGCTGCAGGGCCGCAATCGCCAGGATCGCGATGAGTAAAGCCACCAGCCAATAGATTTTGGGGCGCATCTTGATATTCATATACGAAACCTCCTCACGCGCTCTCATGCGTGCCAAACGCCGGGGATCGCTTGCTGGCAGAAGGGGCAAGCGCCCTTGCGGATCAGCATCCGACTCGCCGTGAACCCCACGCGTTCCACCAACATGCGGTGGCACTTCGGGCAGTAGGTATTTTGCGCAGGATGTCCCGGCACATTGCCGATGTATGCGTAGTGCAAACCCTCGGCGTCGGCAATCGCCTTGGCCCGCTCCAGTGTCGGAACCGGCGTTATGGGCAGGTTCTTCAGCAGGTATTCCGGATGAAATTGCGTGAAATGTACCGGCACATCCACGCCCAGGTTCGTCTTGATCCAGCGCGCCAGGCCGCGGAACTCAGCATCGCTGTCGTTGAGAGTCGGCACCACCAGGTACACGATCTCCGTCCACTTGCCCATTTTTCGCAGTGTGACGAGGGTGTCCAATACCGGCTTCAATTCACCGACGACGACATCCTTGTAGTAGGACTCCGTGAATGCTTTCAGGTCGATCTTGACTGCGTCCATCTTTCCGTACGCCGTCTTCAGCGCCTCCTCTTGTATGTATCCATTGGACACGGCCACGCTGCGGATGCCGGCTTCGTGCCCGGCATCGGCCGCATCCATCAGATATTCGCTGAAGACGACCGGCTCGCTGTAGGTGTAGGCAATGGTCGGACACTGGTACTGCTTGGCGCGCTCGGCGACCAATTTCGGGGGCGCGTAGTCGGCAGGAACCTGCTCCGGACGCACCTGCGAGATGTCCCAGTTCTGGCAAAATTTGCAGTTGACGTTGCACCCAGCCGTGGCCAACGAGAAAGCGAGCGTCCCCGGCAGGTAGTGGAATAGAGGCTTCTTCTCGATGGGGTCGATGTGCGCGGCGCACACCCGCGAGTGCACCAGCGTGTAGTAGGTTCCTCCGCGATTTTCCCGCACGCCACAATAGCCGCGTTCCCGATCTCCTACCGCGCATTCGCGCGGGCACAGCTTGCACTTGATCTTCTTGTTTTGCAGTTTCTGGTAAAACTTTGCTTCGACGGTGAATCGCGAATCGTCCTGCTTCTGTGGGCCGGCCCACAACGGAAGCGCAACGACGGGATGGGCAAATTCGCAGACGCCCAGAGCTGCTCCTGACGCCAGGGCGCACTTCAAGAACGAACGGCGATCGAGTGGGGACGAGGACGGGCTTCGCCCAACTTGGCACGCAGAATTCCCGCCTCCAGCCGCGCCAGCAGTCGGAAGTGTCAGGTCCGCTCCTGCATCGGACTTGCGTGGCATATCAAACCTCAATCATGCGCCGGCCTACACTTCGACAACGGCGATTCTTCGTGGATCATTCGTGCCCACTCGATGCTGCGGATCGGCGGCGGTCGCGATGTAGCGGGGTGCTCTGCCGTCGGCTTCCAGCGTTTTCAATCCCCTCTCGGCCCGCTTGCGCTCAATGATCTGCCAGCCCGTGTAGTCGAGCGCGACGGGATCGTGCGAAACAATGAGACCGTTATTCTTCCAGCTGTATTCCGGCTTGTATCCCGGCCCGCCTTCGTACGATGCCGTGGTCGCGTCGCAGATGGTCAGTCGCATCTTGGTTCTGATTTCCGGCAGCATGTTCAAGTCCGCGATGTAGGGATTGCAGCCGTTGGGGTGGTACTTGTTCGGGTTATGAATGACGCCGTACATGTTTTTCAAGGCCATGGTTACGCCCGCGCCGTCATGGTCTTTCAGCACCGGGACATTGATCAGCACGTTGCAGCGCTGCGTCAGAATCTTCGACAACCGGCTGCCAACACTGCCATGCGTGACCAGTTCTGCTTCGTAATCAACTCGATCGGTGCCGAAGCATTGCACACGGTTTCCGCCGGTCGCCACATGGAATCCAACGCGTTCCAGTTCGTCGCTATCGCGGTCCCAGACCACGATATCGTTCGCCTTGATTCCGGCCTCCTGCAACCGCTCGCAAATGGCTTCGACGAGCTGTAGGTTGCTGGAGAGCCCGCGGCCTCCAAGTGCATTCACTTTCAACCCCACCGTCTCACCCGGGCGGACCAGCTTCTTCCACGCCTCGATCGCATTATCGCGGTCGAAAAGAGCCTGCATCGCACGATCCAGGAGGCTAAGCATCCGGTGCGAATCCACCGTTGTGCCCACGCCGCGCAGCATGGCGTCGCGCGCGACCACAACTCTGGACTTGGCGAGCGCCGTTCCTGGTTCTGCCGCTGCGAGCAGGCCCATCCTGCCGCCCGCGCCGAGGACGGCAGCACCCGTGATGCACTTCTTCAGGAAATCCCGCCGACGCATCGATCGACCGCCTCAAACTATGAATACCGCAATCCGCGTGACTTTTCAGTGACGGACGGCACTTCTGACGATCATCACCGGGCAAGTCGCAGCTCGATCCCTCGCCCTAGTTGCAAAAGTGCCTGCCGTGTTTCCGCCGATTCCTCATAGGCAACGATTCGCACCAGGAAAGCCCCCTTGCGGAAGACCAGGCTCTGACTGTACAAGCGTGAGCCGTCTCCCAACTGGGCCGGTTTCGCATCACCCTCTGGCTCCGATTCGAAAACCCTCCTTGCTCCCTCTACATTTCCCATGGTGTAGATGTCCACTACCGCGTCGACCTTGTTCTGGAACCTGTAGTCAGTCGTTGACACTCGCTGCACCCCTGCCTTCAAGTACCGTTCAGCCTCGCCGTCGATGTACTTCCACAGGTTTGCAGCCTCAAAGGTCCGTATATGTCCAGTCTTCACCCAGCCAGCAACCTCACCGGAGGCGGGCAGAAATGAGTGCTCGGTCCCCGCTTGACGTTTGCAACCGGCGTCCAGGAGCAGCCCGACACCGAGCATGACCAACAGCACTCCACGGGCTTGAACTCCCCCAAAGCCGGTCTGCCTGAGGCTAAAGCCCCAGTCTTTGCCCTGCTTCGCCAAGTCGATTCTCGTCACCTCGTCCTCCCCTTGCCCTGGTTCAACAGGATCTGCTTCAGCAGGATCTGGTTGGTTTGCGATCGGCTCTCGCCGACGCTGGTCACGTAAACTGCCGGGCGATCCTGAACCGGGCAGACGTATTCGCACGCCCCACAGCCCACGCAGCGATGAGGATCAACCAACGGTTGTTTTACCTGCTTCAGATGGCCCTCTGCGTCCGCTACCTCGGCTGGTTGAAGGTAGATGGCTTTGGGCGATGTCGGACACCATTCCTCGCAGACAATGCACGGGGTTGCCATAGCCCAAGGCAAACATCGCCCGCGATCCAAGAACGCCGTGCCCAGACTGATGGGCTTGGCGTCGGTAGAGGGCGAATCCCAGCCCTTTTCTTTCGCCGTGATCTCCCAGATTGCACCGGTAGGACAAACCTGCGAGCACAGCACGCAACTGCTTTCGCAGTAGCCGATCCGTGGCACCATGACCGGCGTCCAAAGACCTTCTAACCCCGCTTCGTTCAAGGCGGGATGCAGCGCGTTGTTTGGGCAGACCTTCATGCACTCGCCGCAACGTATGCAGCGCGACAGGAAGTACTCTTCGTCCAGCGCTCCCGGAGGACGCAGCAACCGCTCATGGCGCTCGACTGCGAATCCGGGCGTGCTTCGCAACAGGGGAACCACGACCGCCCCCGCCGCCAATCCGGTGAGCACCTTGCGTCTCTGCAGGTTCATGCCGATCGACTTTTGGGCAGGAAAGAACTTGAACTGCAGGCCGTGCTCCGGACAGTCATCAATACAGTTCAGACAGAGATGACACTCAGGTTGACGCCACGGAACTCCGCCGATCGGATCATCGCCGCCCTGGCAGCGCAACAGGCAGCGATTGCAGTCATCACAGTGCTCCGGGGTCTTGACCAGTCCAAGAATCGACCAGCGCGAAACGAGGCCGAGCAGCGCGCCCAGCGGGCAGAGTGCCCGGCACCAGAATCGGGTCACGCGAAAATTTAGCGCCAGGAAAAAGATGAAAATCAGACCAAGCCAGACGCCTTGCCGGAAGTACGGCTGTTTAAAACTCAGCAACAGCGCTCCGAAAATGAAATGCAACCCGCTGCCTACCACTTGCACCAGCGCAAATCGGCTGTGTTCCAGCGCGTGCAGGAACCCGCCCAGGGCATAGTTGGTTCCGGGCAAAATAGACAGACCGAGGGAGCGCACCAGCAACGAGAAAGGATCCAGCCATCCGACGATCCCCGTGCCCAGCACGGCGGCGATTAAGGCCGCGACTAAAAGGTAGTACTTGGTCGTCTGCCAGCGCTTGTACCGGTTCGATTCAATCAATTGTTTTCCACGTTTGCGCTCGGATCTCAGGTTGCTGAAGAAGTGGTGGATTGAGCCCAGAGGACAAATCCATCCACAAAAGAAGCGTCCGAGCAACATCGTCGGAATCAGAACCGCCAGACTCCACAACAGGCCCCGGTACAGGGCGCGGCCGGAGAGAGCATTCGATAGCGCCACCAGCGGGTCAAGTTGGAAAAACAACTGCACCGGATAGGGAAGCCGGATCTCACTGCCGCCGGCGTGCAGCGATCCGCGGAACTCCGTGCGTAGCAGAAGGAACAGGAACAGTGCGAAGAAGACAATCTGCGAAAGCCAGCGCCACCTTGTCGGCTTAAGACGCACCTCGTACTCCTTGCATCTTCACGCAGCGGATCGGCAGCGCACACTAACCCTTGGCACTTTCTGAGCGCCCGGCGCCGCACTCTCCATGTTCTGCCAACCGACTTCCGTATTCTGTGAGCAAGATCACTGGTTTTCGCCCGTACCAGCCAGCTCAATCTGCACGCCCGTGAATGGAATCCCACAACAGTTCGGAGTGGAAACGCGTTTCGATGAAGCGGGGTGCCGGTAGCGAGGGAGCCCTCGGGAGGAAGAGTAAGACCTTAGGTCGGGGCGATCGGATTTGAACTTGAGGCGTTTTGGCGGCGTCCGAGCCGCCAGGCGAAATCCTGAGCGAAGTCGAAGGACCTTACACTTGTAGATGCAGGAATGCTGATTCGGAAAGTGATGGTCGGGGCGCGCGGATTTGAACCGCGGACCCCCTGCGCCCAAGGCAGGTGCGCTACCAGGCTGCGCTACGCCCCGACTCTATTGCTTTACTGATTCTAAACCACTTCCACGAATGGCACCATTTACGGACTGTTTCGGTTTCCTTCTTTTTGGGTGCAAACTGTGTCAAAACTGTGCCAAAACCCCATCAGTTCACCCTCGCTGTGTCATAACTGATGTCCTGACCGATTTTCTGATCAAGGTTCTGCTCGTTTGCTAGCCGATTCAGCTTTACTAAAGCCTCGCGTTTCATCTGCGAGTACTTCTTGAAAACCTTCGCGTCTCCCTGCCGCAGCAACTGTGTGACCCATTCGTCGGCAACGCCGCCGGCACTGAGCCGCGTCGCGTAGGTGGATCGCAAATCGTAGATGCGGAAATACGGGACCTTGGCGCGCCGCAAGGTGGCGCTCCAGACGGTCTTCAGAGTCTTCTGATGTCCGCTCGGGTTTTCGTCACTCGGAAACAGATACGGACTGCACGGAGACAGACGAAGCTGATCGCGGAACGCCTCGACGGCAATCGGCGTTAGCGGCACCTCCGCTACTCCGTTCGGTGTCTTGGAATCGGGGATCCAAACCACCGCGTTTTCGAGATCCAGATTTTGCTTCTTCATCGGCATCAGTTCCTTGTACACGCGCAGCCCCGTCTCGGTGATGATCCGCACGATGTTGCGCAAGTATTCCGGAGCATGGATCTCGAGTTTTCGTTGTTCCGACCACGTCAGATAGTGTGGACGGAACAAACCTTTTACAGCGACCGGGAACTCCACCCCAGCACAGGGATTGGAGGGCAACAGTTTTTTCCGTACGGCGACGTTCAACATGCGCCGCAGCACTCGCAGCTCCTGGTGAACTGTCGCTGGTTTGAGTTCCCCACGCTCGGCGAAGCCGGCGGTCGTCTTGACGCGCACGCGATCCCGAAGGCGCCTGCGCAAGTACAACTCAATTCCATCGGCCGTGAGGTCGGCCAGCTTGTAGCCCTGAAACGCAGCTCTCAGATGTTTGCTGGCTCGCATATTGGCGTCGTGAGTCTTGGCAGCGCGTATGGGCGGCTTGGAATAGTTCTCCAGGAAAAAACCCACCCATTCTTCGAACCCCATCTGTTCGCCTTTGCGGACAATCTCGAGAACTCGATTGTCCCTGGCGTCGAGCCGTTCGCGGAGTTTCTTGTTTGCTTCCTGCCAGTCTTGAGTGAAGGTTGATTCTCGGATGCGCTTCCCGGCTCGATCCAGGTAGCTCATCCAGAGAACTTTTGTACCGGGTCGCTTGTAGACGACACCGTCGTGCTTTCTAGGTCTTGCCATCTCCCACCTCTTGTTTGAAGGTCGCGCGGAATGGCTCTAGATCCGATCGCAAGAAACGGATATTTCGGCCCATTACGCGGAGGTGGGGAATCTGCTTTCGCTCCACCCAAAGATACACTGTCTGGATGCTCACGCCCAGATAGGTGGCCGCTTCTCGCACGGTGAGGGGAAGTTCCTCGCGGAAGAAGGGCATCCCGGCGTTAATGGCACTGCTTGCGGCATCTGGCTGGACCTGCTTGGAACTCATGGGGCTGTTCATAAGCGGGATTGCTCCTTGTGTCAAAAACTGAAGTCGCAACAGGACGGGGAAGTCAATGAGATTTTGCGCGCCTGCTTCGTGGGGCCATGCATACCAACGAAATGCGGTCGGAAAGTTGAGATGGTGCGCTTGTGCAAGAGCCGCAACAGGTTGGCTCCGGGACTCTGGCCACGATGATCTGGCAGGGCAAGATGCGTAGGCGCAGACGATACCGCAGGCATGCGGCAGAGATTGCAGGGAACCAGCCATCACTGCAATCCTTACCGATTGCAGTTTGGCTGGACTTGGCGACTCCTCCGCCCGCGCCAAAAGTTGCGAGCCCGCAACCGGCAGCAGGAGCAGCAAGAAGGGCGGCAGCACCACCGCCGACTCATCGTCGGCCGGAGAGTCGCCAGGTAAGCTGCGAACACGAGAAATGCGAGATGTGGTGTGCCTGCGCCAGCAGGCTCGACAGAATAAGCTAAATATGGTACAACACAATAAGCTAATTATGGTACAGCACAATAAGCTAACGAAAACACGGCACTCATGGCCTCACCATCGGAAAAACTCGCACAGTCCCTGGAGATTCTGCACAGACTCCAAGACGCCAGCGGCACCGCTGCCATACGCGCGAAGGACATGACTCGCACTCACCGGGAGCGCTTGCTTGCGAACGGGTTTCTTCAGGAAGTCATCAAGGGATGGTACATCCCCAGCCGGCCGGATGAAGTGAAGGGGGAGAGCACGGCGTGGTATGCATGGTTCTGGCGATTCTGCGCTGTCTACCTGGAAGCACGTTTTCGCAAGAACTGGTGCCTGTCTCCGGAGCAATCGCTATCCCTGCACGGCGGCAACTGGACAGTTCCCCGGCAGCTTGTCGTACGGTCCCCTAGAGCCCGCAACAAAGTCACTAAGCTCCCACACGGCACATCTTTGCTGGACCTTCGCGCCGCACTCCCTGCAGCGACCGACAAGGAAGAAAAAGAGGGCTTTCGCATTTTCTCGCTCGAATCGGCTCTGATTGAGTGTTCTCCCCAATATTTTTTGAGCCATTCGACCGACGTGCGTGCGGTGCTGGCAATGATCCGCGATGCATCCGGCTTGCTTGCCAAGCTTCTGGAAGGCGGGCACAGCACGATTGCCGGCCGGCTTGCAGGTGCCTTCCGCAACGCCGGACGCACCCGCATCGCGGATGAGATAACGAAAACGATGTCAGCCGCCGGGTATGACGTCCGTGAAACCGATCCCTTCAAGGACGGGCCTTCGCTGGTCCTGCCCGCTCGCGAAACGTCTCCTCATGTGAATCGCATACGATTGTTGTGGCAAAAGATGCGGGAGTCAGTGACTGAGCGCTTCCCGAAGGCGCCGGGACTGCCGCGCAATGTCGGCGCCTACATGAAACGTGTCGACGAAGCGTATGTGACCGATGCCTACCATTCCCTGTCGATCGAGGGCTATCGGGTCACTCCTGAGTTGATTGAGCGCGTGCGCAGCGGCGCCTGGAATCCGGAGGCGCATGAGCAAGACCGCGAACACCGCAGCGCCATGGCGGCGCGTGGGTACTGGCAGGCCTATCAGTCGGTGCAGAAGAGCATCGCCAGGACGCTGAAGGGTGAAAACCCTGGTCTGGTCGCAGAAGAAGATCACCGAACGTGGTATCGGGAAATGTTTGCCCCGAGCGTCACGGCCGGCTTGCTGAAGCCTGCCGACCTTGCCGGCTATCGCAATGGCCAGGTTTACATTCGCCAGTCCATGCATGTGCCTCTGAGCCGTGAAGCGGTGAGGGACGCCATGCCGGCTTTTTTCGACCTGCTACGCGAGGAAGACGACCCCGCTGTGCGGGTTGTGCTCGGGCACTTTGTGTTCGTGTATATCCATCCGTATATGGATGGAAACGGGCGCATGGCGCGCTTTCTGATGAATTTGATGATGGCGTCAGGCGGTTATCCCTGGACGGTGATACCGGTCGGGGATCGCAAGAGATACATGGAGACTCTCGAAAAAGCGAGCGTCGGCGAGGATATAGGACCGTTCGCGGACTTCCTGTCGGGCCTTGTGAGGAAAGGACTGGCTGGCGAACCGCTGCCTGCGGTCCCAAAGATATCTAAGTAATCAGACCCGATCTCGAAAGAGAGAGGCAAGAAAGTTAGGCACGTCCCCCCCGAGCCCCTGCCCGCACTCGAGTTTTCAAGCTGACGAAAAGTACCGATCGCGGGATGACTGACCGCGAGATTGCATTCTTGCCTGGAAAAAGAGCAAGACCCTTCGACGAAAACATCGGAGGCTGAAGCCAGTGAAACCTGGGGGCGTCTGAGGCGAATCACTACCACATCAAGGCGCTGTCGCAGAGTCAGTCTCTTCACCCGCTTGTCGTGGTGATCTCCCGGAGCCAACGCCGTGGATTTGTGCCGTGAACGAGCCGTCTTATGACTCCCAACCTCTCCCCGATATTGTCGCGGTTGCGCCGAATGTCGTCTTTCGTAACCTTGGTGTACAGGGCGAGGAAGGTCTCCATGCTCCTCGGCTTTGCGAATACGTAGGTGGCATGGCCCAGCTGCGGCGTCTCGACGATGATCGCCTTTTCGAGGTCGAAGATGTATTCGCCGCGGAACAGGTAGAGCCGGCGGGCTCGACGCGAGAGCTGGCGATAGAAGAGCGGGTCATAATCTGGTCGCCAACTGATCTGAGCGATATCGAAATCACCCGGAACACCCACCGCAGAACACATTCGTTCCAGCTCTGTTCTCTCGATGGCCTTGTGCTCCAGACATAGCCGAATCTGATCCAAAGCGCGCGAGTATTGTCCGAAACGGTGGTGGATGGTTCGAGCCGTCTCCAACTGTTGCGGAAAATCGGCGGGAAGTTTAACTGCGAGCCGGCTGGGCAGCGCAGTTTCCCAACTCACTAACTCCCAATTGGCACGGCACTTTCGGTATTTGCCGCTTCGGACGAATGTGCCGTCCACTTCCAGCCTGGCGCTTAACAGATGCTTCCACTGGTTCCAACTCGGGTTCCATACGGTGTGCAGGACGGCGGGGTCGATCCAGAACTCCAATTTGCGGCGTACGTCACAGCAAAGCGCCTGATCGTCATAGAAATCGCAATTCCGCAGCGGCAAATGAAAGCGGTGGCTCCGATGTTCCGGCAGGAACGCCAGAATGCGATGTGCGAAGAAAGCATGGCCGTCTCGCGAGCGCTCACCACTTACGACAATCGAACCGAAGCCGCCGTAAGGAAACACTGCCGGGCCTTCGGGATCTCGGAGCAGCATGTCGTAGCACGAGCGTAGGCCCGGCTGGCCAAGGATGTTGAAAGCTCGTTCTACTGCTACCTGCTCGGCGTGCGCTGCGCCTGTGGAGGTGAGTTCCAGGCGGCGCAATTTGAAAGCGAGCCGGATTTCAGCGGGAGCAGCGTTCGAAGAAACTCGGAGAGTCTCGTATAGTTTGGGGCGCTTGGCCTGTGCATCCGACTGAGGGAGACGGTAGAAGTACTCGCGCAAGATTTCACAGGGCAGCAAGATGGCAGAAATGCCCAGGTAGCCATGCTCAACCTGGGCGGAAACGAAACGTTGTTGCCTCTTGTCCAACTTGGGTTGGGTGACATATCCGACCGGCGCCTGGTACAGGCAACGATCTATCCCTGAGAAATGAGGCTTTGTGACGTAGATCTCAGGGCCTGTGGTATCTCCCGCAGGCATGGGAAACGCAATCTCGTCTCCCACCATGATGTGGCCGGCCACGATGCGAGACACGAGGATCTTCCCACGGTTCGTGAGTACGCAGACAGCCGGATTGCGCTCTCTCGCGATGCTCGCCACTCGCTCGCAAAAAATTGGCACTGGCTCGCTCAAGGTTACGGAAGCCATGTTCACGAGCGCATTCTAAGGCGGTCATATCGGGAGGTCGAACGCGCGAAAGGGCCGTCAGGCTGCCAGCACGATTTATCGATTTTTCTCTGCGGACTCGGTAGAGTTGTGCGTTGCGCACCGGTTCTCTTCCGGCGGAAGGAGCATCAACGTGGGGTCGTGTCTTGAGAAAACTCCCCTAAAGTATCCGGCTGCAACTCTGCGATTCGCATCGCCACCCCAGTGACCCGACCTACAATCTCGGCCTCTTGAGGATAACGAAGGTTCCGGATTGACACCGGCGATTTGGGGGATGGGACAAGGAGCAAACGGCTTCCCTCGAGCTCGCACCAGCTGCAGGCGTAACGATTGTCGCGGAGCTCGACAAAATAGACCGGGCGGTCGTGTTCGCACGGCCAAACACCCTTGGTGACCTTATTTTGACGCGGATCGATCTGCACGAATGCTCCTGGACGGATCAGGGGATCGAGCGTGTAGTCCTCGGTCCCGACGTATCCGTAAAGCACATCCTGGAGACCCGCCTGCTGCTGCAGGAAGCTGGGCATCTCACCCAAACCTTGAAACATTCGTTGGACCAGATTCGTCCGATCCAGGGGATGCTTGGCCGGCAATTTCGGAGAAGTCGCTACAATCGGCTCCGCTCGCGCGGGAATCAGGCCGCTGAGATGCGTGTGTGGCAGGGTTACCAATCCTCGTTCTTTACCAAGATCAGCGATATCGAGTCCGAAGAGGGCCAAGATCTCGTTGATGTCACATTCGTAGATGAGGCTGAGGCTATGGAACTTCGCCAGTCGTGGTCTGGATTTTCCGTTTTCGAGGTCACTCACCCAATTGTGAGGCACATAGAAAGCTGGATTTTTCTTTTCTTCGGCAATTTGCTGGCTAATCTGTTCGACCTGCCGGATCGACAGGTGTAACCGCTCGCGCTTCGCTCGGAGGCGCTTACCAGCTACGGAACTTGACGACGGGGCCAACATCGGGAACGGCTCAAGTTGGCGTTTCGGTATGGTAGGCGCAAATCAGCCGTTTTGTCCACCGGGATTACATATTGTTCGGAAATCCGACATACTCGCTTGAGTATTTCCAATGGTTTGCCGAATCCTCAATCATCTAACTTGCCCAAACTGGTCGGGATTCCGACCACGATCCCACCAGTAAGCGTATTATCCAGCGTCAAAGAAACCGCATTTCTGGCTGAAATCGACTCCCGTGACCGAAATACCGGGCAACGTCCAGGTATTTGTGACGGCGCCGAGGTGAAATGTTTAAACCAAGCAGATCTCTGCGAGCAGATTAAGACTGACCGGAAAGTGCAGTTCACGTCGTACTGGCTTCGATGAGTACTCTGACTTCTGACCGGCGCCGAGGGGGCACTTCTCGCGAGCAAGGATGCAACGAGAGGTCTGGCGGTGCCGTTCCAGACAAAACGAAGATCGAACGGAGAACTCGCGGAAAGGGTAAAGTCCATCCTGGCGAGCAAGAAGCTTACGCTGTACCAGACGTCTCAGAGATCGGTAACTCTTTTCGGCCGATCGTCGCCTTACTACCTGCCGCACAATCTTTATTACGATCTCCGGCACGGGAACTTCAGTCCGAGTCTGTTCCAACTGTTTGCTTTTAGCCGGATCTCCGATTACCGGCTCACGGACTGGCTGCGGGTCTTTGGCTTTGACGTTGAGGTAATCCCTCGCTTACAGATTCAGGTTCCTTCAAAACGCACCGTACTTCTGGAATCTTCACTGGATGATCCGAATGCGTTCATCCCGTGGCTCCGGAATTTGGGGGACAGCGGCATTCCTGCTGCCGTGGCGCCGCTGTCCCAGTTTTTTGAATGGACGAAGCCCCGACGCCTTGGTTCGCTAGCGGAGCTCAGGGACACGGGTTTCTTGTACGCGAAAATCGGCTACCAGGATGCCTTGGCTTTTCCAGAACTGCTCGCGGGCAGCATCGCCCGTGTAAATCCAGTGATGACGGACGACCTGCTGAAGCAGATCAGCGGTGAGGAGTCGAAGAATCTGTTCCTGCTTGAGCATGGGAAGGGACTGTGTTGTTGCCAGATCCGGGCAGTTGGAAGTGGCCGCATTGCAGCTATCAGTAAGCAACTGCCGTATACCCAAATTGAGTTCAAGATCCCCGAGGAAGCAAGGCTCGTTGGTGTTGTGGATCTCGAGATCCGGAACCTGCTGAGACCGCAGCAACCGGGAATTGCAAAGGATTTGGCGAAACGCTGGAAGCCGGAAGTGCTATCCCCCGAACCATCTCAACTAGGCCCACTCCTTCGCCGTGCCAGGTTGCGAACGGGACTTTCGTTTCGCGCGGTCTCGGCAATCGCTCGAGAGGTCGCAAATTTGCTGGACGATGGACGCTATTTTGTAGCCCCCGGGTCTCTGTCCGACTATGAAACGCGCAACATCCCACCGCGCCACTTTCACAAGATCGTTACTTTTTGCGTGGCCTATGCGCTGCGGCTTAATACCGTATTTGAGACTCTGGGTCTCAGCCTGCAGGAAGCTGGACACGAACCAATTCCACAGTTGCTGACGGGCAGACCGTTGCCGGCGATGGTTGAGGCGGCTGCTGAGACGGATGAGCTTAAACAGACCGGATTCATTGGGGAGCTGGTTGCTGAACTTGAGGAGATACCCCTCTTTCTGCGGAGTTCACTGAACGTGCTCTGCGGCCTAACACGACCATCCCTGAAAGACTTCTTCTGGATCGGCGGGACACGAAGTGCCTTCCACCCATATTTAGCGGGTGGGTTGCTTGCCGTCGTGAACCGACAAAAGAAGAAGCCGAATGACTGCGGCTCGAAAGCGTTATGGCAGCAGCCCTTGTACGTCATTCTCAAACGTGACGGAACCTACTTGTGCGGATGCTGCAGCCGGGAGAACAACAGCCTGGTCGTTCACTCCTATCCAGGCGGAGTCCACAGGCGAGATCAATTCCGGAATCGCGATGCTGAGGTAATCGGGAAGATTGTCGCTGTTGTCCGAAGACTCTGAACGCCGAAGTGCCGCTGACTCGTTACGATCTCTTCCGGCCTCGTCGAGTGGGGAGCGGCTGGTCCGGTGTAATGACTCTTGCCGAGAGCCGACGCTGAGGAAAGTCTTTCTTGTTCAACGTGGCAATGAAGTCTGCCCGACCATGTTCCGCGCAAGCACACATGGGATCGTCCCCAGGATCGGGAGAGACCTCGGAGACCCTTGGTACCTCAATTTCTTCCGCTTCTTCGCGGAGCAAATTAATGATCCGCCCCACAAGCTGAGGGCGCACACCGAGTCGGGTAAGGACGGTCTTGTATTCAGCTATGATGTCTGTGCTTATGAGCCATGTGAAGTGGCCCTCGCTCACCCACGTTCGAAGCATCTGTGCACTGGGGTTTTTGACCTGGACATTCGGCTTGAACCCAGAGACACCCGCCACAAGCACCGAAGTATCGATGACTCCCCTACGCGCTTGTGCTCGTTGCTTCGGAGGCAACCGTGATCTCCGGTTCGGATCTCGTGGCCTTACGCTGCTTCTTTACGGCCTGAAGAATATCCTCTTCGCTAAGCTCTCCGAGATCAACCGCGGCTTCGCTAAGCGTTTCGAGGAATTGTGCTTTCCATCCAGGGCGCTTTCTGCCCCTGGGAAGGTCTTTGTACACCTTTGCCAACGGAAGCCTCTCTTCGATCTCCTCTGAAAGGGACCGCACAGGGATCTTAATCTCAATTGCTGCTGAACCTGAGGACGGGCGGGATCTTACGCAGATGAACTGCCGCTGCTTTTCTCCCGAGCTTGCTGCCTTGCAGGTTAACTGTACGAGGCGCGCAAGATAGCTGGTCGAAACACCAAGCGACTCCCTGAGGTACCAGCCGATCTTTGCCTGAAGCAACACGTTTTGATCGAACCAGTACAGTCCCTCCCGCCTCTTGGGCTTCACCACCCCGAACTGCACAAAATTCTGCAAATCCTTCGCCGGCATTCCTAGGACCGCGCTCGCTTGCTTCAGCTTTAAGGGGGTAGTCTGCATATCGGTTCCATTTCAATCTAAATATTAGATGATATTTTCTCGAGATGCAATAGGCTTCAGGCCAGGCCGATAACCGTTTGAAAACAGGCTACTTGAACGCCTACCATTCAACTCCAGCCGTGAGGCGATCCGCGAGCGGACACGCACATCCCGCCGGCCCTCGATACGGGCACGTCCGCGTGGGCCGTATCCTTAGCTGCAACTCAAGGTAAGAGTCGGCGACAAACCGTCCGGAGCCATCGTTCGGTACTTCCCAGAAGGGCGTTTCCCAGTACCGATCCGCTATCCTTAGCGGCCAACTTCCTGTTTGCCCGTGATCCGGGAACAATCCCGCAGGTGAATCCGGCGTCCTATAATCTTCGAGAGATGTCGACCCGCCCAAGCATTGAGAAGCAGGTCGAATCACGTTGGATCTGGCTGCGATGAATTTCGCGAACATAGTTCGGGAGGCTACCGCCGCACTAAGGCGTAACGCGATCAGAAGCATCCTTACGATTCTCGGCATCTCTGTAGGAGTCGGCGCGTTCATCTGTGTTGTGGCGATCGGAAATGCTGGCAGCAGCAGCATCGAGAAGCAGCTGCAGAATCTGGGGGACAACTTTATTTGGGTGGAGGCGGGAAGTCGGTCAAGGAGTGGCGTCCGCTACGGGGCCCGCGGGGATCGCACTCTGATTCTGGGCGACGCCACCGCGATCATGGGTCAGGTTCCATTGATCAAGAGTATGTCTCCCAATGTCGACGGACACATTCAGGTCATCTACGAGGGTCAGAACTGGGCAACGATGTTTCGCGGGGTCACGCCCGAGTTTCTGCAGATTCGCCGGTGGGATCTTCGATTGGGAGCTTTCTTCACCGAGGCGGACGTGGATGCGGCCGCGCCTGTTTGTGTCCTCGGTCAAACGGTGGTCGACAATCTCTTCGGCGATGAGAATCCAGTTGGCCAGACGGTTCGTGTCCAGAGTGTGCCCTGTACGGTCGTCGGCGTCCTGCGGGCGAAAGGGTTTTCTGCCACCGGGCAGGACCAGGACGATTTTGTGGTGATGCCGTTTACGACAGCACAGAAAAGGATTACCGGGATATTTTGGCTGGACGACATTTTCTGTTCCGCAGCCTCGCGCGAAGGCATGCCGGAGGCTACCAGGCAGATTGTGGGTCTCCTCCGGGAACGTCATCATCTCAATCCGGGAGAGGACGACGATTTCAACATTCGGAGGCCGGAGGATGTGGTGCAGGCCCAGTTGGCGGCGAGCCGGATCATGACCATCCTGTTGGCCAGTGTCGCCTCGTTATCCTTGCTCGTGGGTGGCATCGGCATCATGAATATCATGCTGGTATCCGTTACCCAGCGTACCCGTGAGATTGGCGTACGCCTGGCCGTAGGGGCGACGGAGTGGGACGTTCAACTTCAATTCTTGAGTGAAGCAATCGTGCTGAGCTTGCTCGGCGGTCTTCTCGGTCTTTTGGCGGGCTTTCTCTCCTCGGCATTAGTGGAGAATCTGTTCCAGATGCCAACCCAGCTTTCCTCTCCGATCTTTGCCATCGGAGGCCTATTCTCGGCCGGCATAGGAATCCTTTTTGGCTACTATCCCGCGCGGAAGGCTTCTCAGTTAGACCCCATTCAAGGATTACGGTACGAGTAGGTTGGGCCGCATCTATTCGTAGCGGAGAGCTTCAATGGGATCGAGTTGCGCTGCTCTGCGAGCCGGGTAGAAGCCAAAGAAAACTCCCACCGCCATCGAGAACAGGACTGCGATCACGATCACAACGGGAGAGACCAGGACGGGCCAACCAAGGGTTCGTGTGATCAAGTACGAGGCGCTCAACCCAAAGAGAATGCCAATCCCTCCACCGAGCAGGCTCAGCACCACGGCCTCCATCAAGAACTGCTGCTGGACGTCGCGCTCGGTTGCACCCACCGCCATGCGAACGCCGATTTCGCGCGTACGTTCCGTCACCGAGACCAGCATGATATTCATGATTCCGATACCGCCAATGATGAGCGACACGGTGGCGATCGAGGCGAGCAGCAAGGTCATGACCCGGCCCGCCTCGTCGGCGACATCGGCCATGTCGGCAAGATTTCGCACGAAAAAGTCATCATCGTCCCCGGGGCGAATGCGATGACGATCACGAAGCAGGGCCGCTATCTGCTGCTGCGCCGCATAACTCCCCTGCCGGGAAACGGCGGACACCATGATCCAGCGCAACCAGTTTTGTCCGGTAATTTTTTTCTGCAGCGTGGTAATCGGGACGAGGATGATGTCGTCCTGGTCATCGCCCATGGCAGCCGATGTTCCCTTGGGAACGAGGACGCCCACCACGCGGAAGGGCAGGTTGTTGATGCGGATGGTCTGGCCAATCGAGTCGGTCGCGCCAAAAAGGTTCTTGCGAACGGTTTCGCCGATGACCGCCACGTTGGCCGCCATCTCCACATCATTTTGGGTAAACGACGATCCCTCCTGGAACGGCCAGACGCGGATATCGAAGTATTGCGGTTCGGTGCCATTCACCCTTGTCGCCCAATTATCATTGCCAAAAACGACCTGCCCGCTGGAACTGCTGCCCGGGGCGGCCGCATGGGCCGCCGGACATTCCCGCATGATGGCCAGCATGTCATCGTAGATCAGGCTTTTGGTCGAGCCCCAACCCATGTGCATCCCGCTGCGGGTGACCGTGCCTGCGCCCACAAACAGCAGGTTCGAGCCCATCGCCTGGATCTGCTCCTGCATGGTCTGCCGCGCACCCTGCCCCACCCCCAACATCGCGATCACCGCGCCCACGCCGATGATGATGCCCAGCATGGTCAGGACCGAGCGCATCTTGTTGCGCCCCAGAGCCCGCAGAGCGATTCGAATGATGGCGAGCAGATCCATGGCTCGTTTAATCCTCCAACTTTGGCAGGTTCTGGATGACCTCAGATGCCCTGGGCCGCTTCTGGATTCGCTCATCGCGGCGGATCCTGCCGTCACGAAACTGAATGCTGCGTTTAGCGAACTGTGCGATGTCCGGCTCGTGCGTCACGAGCACGATGGTCAGGCCTTCATCGTTCAATTTCTGGAAAATGTCCATGATCTCGACCGAGGTGCGACTATCGAGATTCCCCGTGGGCTCGTCCGCCAGCAAGATCGAGGGCTGGTTGACCAGCGCACGGGCAATCGCCACTCGCTGCTGCTGACCGCCGGACAGTTGCGAAGGAAAATGCGCGACGCGGTCTCCGAGTCCGACAAGGGCAAGCGCCTCACGCGATCGCTTTTCACCTTCCGCCTTACTGATCCGCGCGTACAGCGTGGGCAACTCAACGTTTTCCAGCGCAGTGGTCCGGGAGAGCAGGTTGAATCCCTGGAAGACGAAACCGATCTTGTGGTTGCGGATTGCCGCCAGCTCTCTCTTGCTGAGGCTGGAAACTTCGATGTTCTCGAGCAGATAGCGTCCGGCGCTCGGCTTATCGAGACAACCTAGAATGTTCATGAAGGTCGATTTGCCGCTGCCACTCGCGCCCATGATGGTCACGAATTCGCCATGTTTGATTTCAATGCTCACCCCGCGCAGGGCGTGCACACGCGTTTCGCCGAGTTCGTAGTATTTGTGGACGTCCCGCACCGTGATGATCGGTTCGGGATCCTGCTGGCTCGTGGCCTTCACGTCGGGTTGCGAGGTCGTGGCCATGTCGAATCGTTTCCTCTGTGCCTCTCTGCTCTGTGTCGAAGGCACTACCGGCGTGGTGCGCCCGTGCCCGGGCCCGAGGTCTTGCGGGCAGCCATCGAACCGGTGACCAGTTCGTCGCCTTCCTTCAACTCGCCTTTGAGAATCTCCGCCACCTCGGTGACCGTGTGGTCCGTGATACCCGTGCGAATCTTCACTGGCTCGAGCGTACTGTCCGGACGGAGCTTCCAAAGCACCGCGATATCGAGCAGCGGCGTCCGGGTTTGTCCGCTGTCGCTCCCCCCAGCGCCTTGACCTGGCGCATGGGCGCGAGTCTGCTTCCCGGGAACGTCACCGCCCGGGGCCTCGCTGGCAACTTGGGCACTTGTTTTATCGTCCAGTCCGTACTTTTGATAGAGCGCGCGAATTTCTTCTGCGCTTAGATCAGGCTTGTACCGTAACGCGCCGTTGGGCACACGCACGACGTTGTTCGTCGAAGCTACCGGAATCGTGATGTACGCCGTCATCCCCGGGAAGAGCTTCAGATCCGGGTTGGCAAAATCAATCACCGTATTGTAGGTGACGACGTTCTGCACGGTCGTCGCGTTCATTCGGATTTGCGAGACGCGCCCCGTAAACGTATCGCGGGGAAACGCGTCGACTTTGAATGTGACCACCTGCCCGTTCTTGATCATGCCGACATCCGATTCGTCGGTACTGGCGTACACCTGCATCTTGGTAAGGTCCTGCGCGATCGTGAAGAGCGTGGGCGCCTGCAGAGACGCCGCCACCGTCTGACCCACATCCACGTTGCGGGCGATCACGGTGCCATCAATCGGCGCGTGAATGGTGGTGTAGTCGAAGTTCGTCTGGGCCACTGTCAAAGCGGCTTCTTTCTGTTGGACCTGAGCCATGGCTTGGGTAACCTGAGCGTCCGCTGCTGAAACGGCCGCGATCGCCGAATCGTAGTTCGCTTTCGCCAGATCGAGCTGCTGCTGGCTCATCACGGCTTCTTTGGTCAATCCGACCGTACGTTCGTAGTCCGCCTTGGTCTGAACTGCGGCTGCTCTAGCTTTTTCCAGGTTGGCTTTGGCCGAGACGACATTCGCCTTCGCGTTGGCGAGGTCGCCCTTTGCCTGCAGGACTGCGCCTTCAAACAGAGCAGGATCAATTTGTGCGACTACTTGGCCTTTTTTGACACGGGAGTTGAAATCCACGAAAAGATGAGAAATGGTCCCGGAAACCTGCGAACCGACTTGAACAGTGATTACAGCATTGATCGTGCCTGTCGCCTCGACGACCTGGCGAATGTCGCCGCGATCGGCCTTGGTCGTGAAATACTGCGGCTTGTCTTGGCCTCTGAACTCAAAAACAGCAAAGGCGGCCGCTGCAGCAATCACTCCCGCTGCAACTAGCCAGTGACGTCTGAGCATCCGCACCGAAGTTCCTCAATCTTGAGGCTGGGCTGTGTATCCGTTTTGGCAAATCCATTAGCGAGTAGGGCCGTGGCCCGATCCAGGGTTTTAGTTTCAAGCCTCCACGACCATTGCCCACCGGCAGTATGCCACTTGGACGATCAACGCACCATCTGTAGACGTGAGCCGTAGATGGCATTTCGGTTCGCACCACCACGCGATAGCTCCCGGATGGTCGGCAAACCGGAGACTATCCCGGCAGGCGACGGTCATATCAGCGCATAGGACCAGCGAGAACCTGCCATCAATTCTCTCAGCAAAAGCCATTCACGCGCGAAAAGAAACTCCTTATTTCCAAGACGAAGACATAGCATCAGACGTGAATCACCTGAAAGCAGTTGATTTTTCCTGCGCTGTCGAAACCAACCCTAAGGAAAAGCCGCGCGTTTGCGAAATCCGCACGGTAGTAGACGAGCTTTTCGTCATCTCTCTCCTCGAGAAAGGAAAACGACTGGAGGGCGCCAAAGTGAGGGGTTCTGGTGGCAAAGTCAATCACGCCTTCCTGGATACCAGGGAACAGCGTATTTGAGTACTGGCCATAATTCGGCCCCCCCTTCACCAGCTGAACGAATTCCTCCTGCACGCGCTCCTTGCGACTGGGATCAGGATCGGTCTTGGGCTGCATCGCGAGCAGGGAGATTTCGGGAACATAAATACCGGCGATGCCAAGGGCAAGGCCCTGGGCGTCAGTGCCAAAGCGGTTGTCGAGATTCGTAAACACGATCACCGAGATTCGCTGCTCCGGCAACACTAAAATTCCCATGCCTGTGTGACCAGAATGCAGCACAACCCGAACCCCGAGATAGCTGTCTAGGCCCCAGCCAAAGCCGTAATCGCGCCAGTAAAGAATTTCATTGGCTCGCGCTTTGGGTGTCCACATCTGGTCCCGCAGCGCCCTGGGAACAACCCGGTCCGTCTCAAGTGCAGCGGCCCATCGGGCAAAATCCACGATACTTGCGCCGACGTCGTTGTAAAGTGGTCCCAAGTCGACCGCTGTACGACGGTTTGAAATAATCTCGCCGTTCGTCCCGAGTTCATGGCCAGATACCCGGTTCTTGATGATTGCAGCCGGATCCATTTCGATCATCGAGGTCATGCCTGCGGGAGTGAAAAGCCGCTCGGTCACGAACCGCCACCACGGCATGCCGCTGGCCTTCTCGGTAATCAGTTGGGAAAGGAAAAGCCCCGCGTCGGAGTACTTGAATCCCGTGCCCGGAGGGAACAACAAGTTTTGTCTCTTAACGTTCGAAAGAAGCTGCTCGGTGGTATAGGAGACGAACGGTCGTCCCCCCAACTCTTCCTCTACGACGTCCGGCAGGCCGGAGGTGTGCGAGAGCAGGTGTGCTACGTGAATGCCTTTCCAGGACGCCGGCGGGTCCTTGAAGTAGCTGCTGATTTCGTCGTCGAGGCGGACCTTGCCGCCCTGGACCAGCAGCATGATGCCCGAGGCGGTCAGCTGTTTGTCCAGGGACGCGATCGGAAAAATCGTGTCTAACGTGACCGGAACGTTGAGCTCGAGATTCGCGAGTCCGTAAGCCTGAGCGGCCACGATGCGGCCGTCGCGCACTACAGCCACGGCAAGGCCCGGGATTCCACGACTCTTCATCTCAGCCTTTGCGTAGCTGTCGGCTTCGGCGGTCAGGCCGCCGGTAGGTGGTTGAGGAGGTGCCGCTGCGTTCGAGGCTCCCGCAAGAAGGCCCGTCACAGCTACGACCAGCGCGAATCGCCATGATTTCATCGGAGCCTCCACACTGAGTTGGAAGAATGCCGGAGCAGATTACCACACTTTTTTTATCCGATTTCGTGGGCAAAACAGTTGGCGGGCACATGATCGGCGCCCGCCTCTTTGCCTTCGAGTTGCTCGGGCGCCATGTACTGAAAAGTTCCTACAAGATGCCTTCGCCTGTGGGCTTTGACTGCTCGACGGTCATCTCGCGGATTCGACGATTCTGGATGGTTTGTCGGCAATCCGGAAGTAGTCCGGTCCCGCCATGACGAGATTAGTAATGGGAAGTCGGCTTGTGGAACGTGACACTTCGGACTTGAGGTCTCAACTGCCGAACTGGTTCCTGGATGACGGGCAAACCGGAGGTTGTTAAGTTGCCAACGGTAGACGATTTTGTCACGAAGTCCTGATACTCAGGCTTGGAAGTCTCAGAGCGGCTACGTAGGTCGAGTTTGCGAACGGATGGCGTCCGACCCTCCCCAAGCAAGGTTCTTTGTTTCCAACAAAACTCAACAGAATTGAGCGAAAGGCGAACAGCGAGCGCTTTGTCTGGACGATCGTGGCCGTAGGTGCCTATGCTTCTGTTCCGAAGTGCCTCTCGGACCCTGGCTCACACGCATACGAGGTCGTTCTGTCGCCCCACATCCCGAATGAGCTGCGTTGGCTCGCAAAGCAGATTCGACCGTTTGTTCCCTGGCACATTGCCAGCTTCCTTGGCATGACTGCGGGCAGCCTGCTTGCGCTTCTCACCCCGCTGGTTCTCAGGTGGCTCATCGACCAGGTTCTGCCGCGAAGAGAGGCCGGATTGCTCCTGTGTGCGGCGGTCCTGATCTTCCTGAGCTACCAGGGAAGAATGATGCTCACGAGCGTGGGGAACTACTTGACCCTTAACGCCGTGCAGAGAATGGCGCTCCGGTTGAGAATGGATCTGCTGCGCCACCTCGACCAACTGTCAGCGAACTACTACGAAAACACACCCCCCGGGGCGGTGATGTATCCCCTCAAAGAGCCGATCGAAGAGGTTGCTTACTTCGGTTCAGATCTTCTTCCCTCGATCTTGCGCATGTGCCTAACCACTAGCTTCACAGTCGTAACCATGTTCGTACTGAGCCCAGTGCTGACCCTGGCCATACTCCCTCTTGTTCCACTATTCCTGGTTGCTCGGCAGCACTTTCGCACGAAGCTCTCGGCCGACTCCGATGCCGTGCAGGGGAATCTGGTCGCGTGGAACAGTTTTCTCGAGGAACACCTCTCTTCCGTTCTGCCGATTCAACTACTCGGCCGGGAAAGACACCAGGAAAGAAGGGCGTTTCGGCTCCTGGCTCGAACAACCCGCTCCCATCTCGCGCTGTTCAAGACCGGGGTCTGGTTCAGTGTGTGGACTTCCGTAGCCGTCGTGCTCGCCATGTCGGCGGTGATCGGATACGGGGGCTGGAGCGTTGTCGCTGGAACTTTGAGTCTCGGTAGTTTAGTGGCCTTTTACACCTTCGTCACGCAACTCTTTGATCCTTTGAGCGGGGCTGCGGAATTGTACTCGCGAGCACAGAGAACGTTCGCCAGCATCCGCCAGTTGCAGGCGGTTTGGGCGCTGCAGCCGAGCATAAAGGATTCGTCAGTGTGCGCTCAATTTCCTCAGGAGCATTGGGGATTGGAATTTGCCGCTGTTGAATTCGGCTACGGGAGACAGGAGAGTGTGCTTCGCATTCCATCCCTCCGAATCTTGGCAGGCGAGAAAGTCGCCATCGTCGGGGACAACGGTGCTGGAAAAAGCACGCTGGCAAGGCTCATTACGCGTCTCTATGACGTGAATTCGGGATCGATCCGCGTCGGCGGCACAGATATCAGGGACATTCGGCTCAAAAACCTACGGCAGAATGCCTGCTATCTGCCGCGCGATCCAGTCTTGTTTGACGGAAGTCTTGCATCCAATCTCTGTTTTGTTAGGCCGGGGGTGTCGGATCGCGAGTTGCGTGAACTAATCCAACTGGCTGACCTTGCGGACGTGGTTGCGGCGCTTCCAGACGATGTCCATCAACGGATTGGACCGGATGGATGCCAGCTTTCCGGGGGGCAGCGCCAGCGCCTAGCAATTGCGAGAGCACTTTTGCAGCGACCTCGCATCCTTATCCTGGACGAAGCGACTTCCTGCCTTGATCCCGCCTCGGAAGCTCTAATTCTTCACAACGTGTGGAATTATCTCCCTGCCTCCACCCTGATCGTTGTGTCTCACCGGCTTTCCACATTATCGGAATTCGGCAGAATCCTAGTCCTTTCCGGCGGGCGGATCGTGGAAGACTTAGGTCCCGATGCACTGATTTCCAGCCAAGCAGTTCTTACTAGGCCTTTCTCCCCAATGCCGTAGAGTGCGGCACCCGGTATTGGCTCAATGTACCTGTGAGTCGGTGTGGTACCACACGGCGTATCAATGGGGCCGTTCACGCCAACCGGCGGAGAGCGTCGGGGGATGTCGCGACGCATGCGTGAGCAGATGTGGCAAGACGGGAAGTACAAGAACGGTCTCCGGATGGGCCTGCTGCGCTCCGAATACAAACCCCTCAGAGCGGACAAAGGCAGATGAGAGGGCTGGTTGTAGGTCGCGTTGAGTCTGCCGTAGCAGGTCGCTGGCGAAATATCGCCATTTTACTCATTGACCCGGCTCTGAGTGAGATTGCGTGATTTGGTCAGTGATCCTCGCCGAGTCTCAGAATCCTCTTGAGCTGGGGATTGTTCCGCCCATCAATAACGAGATGACAGCCAACACTAAGCCAAAGATCAGCAAGCTGGCGAGAACCAGGAGAACCTCGCAAACAAACCAGAAGACCGGCAGGAGGAACGAAACCACCCAAGCAACCAACGGTAACCAGATCGGGCTAAGCACGCTCCAGATAAAAACGACCACGGACAAGGCGAAGAGGGCTGCGAAGTTGGGTTTTACAGACTCCCATGTGTCGCCCAGCATATTCTCGGGGACACGATGGTGCGTGATGGTCAGACTGCTCCTGGAGTCGGGGCGATTTTAGGCGCGACGCAGAGGCAAGTCAATGAGAACCGAGAAGTTGTCGATAGCCTGATCGTCGTTGGCGAAATATCGCCATAGCACAAGTTTGCGCTTTCCTTTCGCCTGTCTGGCGAACAAAAGGCGCAAAGTTGCGATAACGCCTGTTACAAACAGTTCAGGTCAGGGCGTGTGTGAATTGTGCGGTTGCGGCGAATATAGAAAAGTTCCCCAGATAGCAAGAAGCAGAGCAATTATGGATGCTCCTGTCCAGCCCATCTTGTGGTAGCCAAGAAGCTGAACATTGACGTAGTTGACACCGAAATTCACCGGCAAACACAGTACGAACAAAAAGACGAAACGACACATCTTGTTCGGCATGCGTGGCACGGTTTTGCTGAGGATGAAGGCTATCGCCACTCCTATTGCGACGCGAGCGACAATTCCGAGGACGGTTACCATACTCTTCTGGATAAAGGCTAGAAGGTATGGCCTTTGTCGTCTAGGTTACGTTCGCCCAAGGTAATCGAAATCAGATAGGTGTTGAAATATCGCCATTACACTCAGAACCCCTTGGGCAGGGGGCAGGGACCGTAGTTGGTGTAAACGCCTGTGGCTGTTGAAAAACTCTTTTCAGGGAATTTCAACAACGAAATTCGTTCGTAAATTATTGAATATTCGTTCGCTGGAGGGGCTGAAATTCACTGAAATTACTGCTTTGGTTCCTTTTTCAACAGCCACGCCTGTTTTCGTCAACCATCCCAACTCGGCTCTAGCCACTGTCTGAGATGTAGAATCGCTTGTTGAGTGGCAGCATGAACTTGCACAGGAAGACAGCGGCGAACTGGCTTGGCCTTGTCAGTATTCTTCTTGCCGTTGTGCCACTGGTGTACGTATTCCACGCGGACTCATTTCCAAATTACGCTTTAACCGAATCTGTGGTTTTGACCGGCGGAATCGGTGGCTCGCTATTTGCCGCCTTGATTGCAGGGCTAGTGGGTTCCCGCTGGTGGCTGATGGCCCTTCTGGGTGGCGTGATGGACGTGGTTGTTGCCTATGGGTTCAGTCCGTAGCCGGGCCGGCCTCGCCCCGCTCTACCGGCGTCAATGAGTGCAATCGCCTGTTTTCGTCAGCTGGGGAGATAGTCACACGCGGTAGTGATTCGTCGCACAGAAAGCCATACCCTGCCGGTTTACCCTGAAGATTAAGTGGGAGCCGAACTTGGGAGTGGTTCGCGGCCATGGATTTAACAGGCAAAACCTTCTATCTGGCGGTACGTTGCGAAAGAAACAACGACCACATTATTCCTCTGAAAATGATTGAGTTCGACAAAGACGGAACCGCTGAGGTGTGGAGCGATTTCTCCTTTGATGCAACGTGCGATATTTGCAAAAGCTCTCAACGGTGTCATGGGTATGACGTGGTAGTGTGGCTCGGTCCCAATCCGAGTGCAACCTTCCACACGAATGCATCTTTCCAAAGCAGCCTTAAGCGTGAGGCACGCAGCGATGCCAGGTGAACGGGTTGCAAGGTGCGCCCAGTGCGGCTTCCGACCACGATGATTGGTGGGCGGCCTTCCAAGCAACAAGAGAAACGAGCGTAAAAACCGCGCTCCAAAGCAAGGAGGTGACGCCCTTGCATTTGTTGGCGGTACTCTTGGCGGGATCGCACAAGACGGTTCAGGCCCTTCAAGACGCACAAATCACGGAAGAGAAAGTTCTCGATGTCATCTGAAAGGAAGATCAGTTGACGTAATTAGCGATAGCACAAGTTTGCGCTTTCCTTCCGCCTGTCTGACGAACAAAAGGCGCAAAGTTGCGATAACGCCTGGTTACAACATCTACCCATCTTGGAGGATGCGCGATATAGTGTCTACGGGCCGCGAAACGCTTTTCCCATGCGGAGATACTCATGACTGGCGTGTACTCTTCTTTGAAATGTCTCAGGGCAATATCATTGTTCGTCGGCGTTCTAGGGCTGTGTGTCACTGCTTCCCAGCCGGCGCAGGCACAAACCTACGATGTCCTCTACACCTTCTGCTCCCAGCCCAACTGCGCGGACGGGGCCGTTCCCGTCGCCGGCTTGGTCCTGGATGCCAAGGGCAATCTTTACGGCACGACCAGTGTGGGCGGCAGCGACCAGTACGGTACCTGTTGCCTCAGCGGGGGTACGGTATTCGAGGTCACCTCCTCCGGTACAGAGAAGGTGCTCTACAATTTCTGTTCCCAGCCCAACTGCGCGGACGGGTCCGTCCCCTCTGCCGGCCTGATATTCGACAAGAGTGCCAACGCATTCAAGGGGGGCAACCTCTACGGTACAACCGCGTACGCCGGTGTAAACGGGGGAGGCACCGTATTTGAGTTATCCCCGACCGGCACAGAGAAGGTGCTCTACAGCTTCTGCTCGCAGCCCAACTGCGCGGACGGGGAAGGTCCCTACGCGGGTTTGGTGCGGGATGCGCAGGGCAATCTGTATGGCACAACGTACTGGGGCGGCGGGCCCAACTTAGGAACGGTATTTGAGCTGACGCCCGCTGGCATCGAGACCCCACTCTACGCCTTTACCGACGACGCGGGGGATGCAAACCCCTCCGGGGGTTTGGTCCGCGATGCGCAGGGCAACCTCTACGGCACAACCCAGCCCTTTAACTTTGATGGCCCGCTCGTTCCGGGAACGGTATTTGAGCTGACGTCCGCTGGCGCTTACAAGACGCTCTACGCCTTTTGCTCCAAGCACAACTGCGGGGACGGGTCCGCTCCGTTTGCGGGCTTGGTGCAGGATGCGAGGGGCAATCTCTATGGCACGACCGGCGCTGGCGGCAACCAATCCTGCTACTCCGGCTGCGGCGTGGTGTTTAAGGTCACGCCGTCTGGGAAGGAAAAGGTGCTCTACGCATTCTGTGCACAGCCCAACTGCGCGGACGGGGCCGTTCCCGTCGCCGGCTTGGTCCTGGATACCAAGGGCAATCTTTACGGCACCTCCACCGGCGGCGGCGCTTTCGGCTACGGCACAGTGTTTGAGTTATCCCCGACCGGCACGGAAAAAGTGCTTTACAGCTTCACTGGAGGTGCGGACGGCGGCTCCCCGCAAGCGGGGCTGGTCCGGGATGGGAGCGGCAATCTCTATGGCACAACCGCCGGCGGCGGAAACAACGTAGTCTGCGGTGGTGTCGGGGGCTTCGGCTGTGGCGTGGTGTTTAAGATAAAGCCGTAACTGCCTTCACGACATGGAAGTGCGTGTCCGCTCCTCAGCTGCATTCGTTGGTGTAACATCGCGATTACACTCATTGACCGGGGTCGTGAGTGTAAACGCCTGTGGTTGTTGAAAAAGGGCTTGCTCGGAGCTGGAAGTTGGCGGGTATTGAGTACCGCACGCGGGAAGAGTGTCTTGCGAGGGTGGGGACTAAGTCGTTGCGGGAAGGGGTGGCCTTGGCCCTTGGCCGAGGAAGCGGACCAACCGCTTGATGTTTTGCGCGGCCGCAGCCAGGAAGAACTGCTCGCGAACAAACTTTAATCTCCGTAGGCGCAGGCGACGGAGTCCGATCTGATTCTTGAGTTCCGCGAACAGCGCTTCCACCTTCTTTCTTTCTCGTTGTGCGTTCGCGAAGTCTGGCGTGTTGGCGAAGTCGCGCGCGCGTTGCCGGGCGGGTTCGTGGATGTGGATGGCAAGATACTTGTATTGGCCGGTGGTGCATTGCGCCTTTTGTGGACACGCTCCGCAACGCTTGCGGCTTCCGATGTAAGCATGAGTTCGATTCCTGATATTCAACCCGACGAAGTTGAGTTCCTGTCCTGCGGGACAACGGTAGCTGTTGCTTTCGGGAAGATAGGTGAAACGATCGGGACCGTAAAGCGGGCTGTTCTTGCGGAGAGCGCTGTCCCGGGTACGCATATAGGGCGTGATCCCCCGCTCCATTAACCACTGCAGAAACTCCCCGTTTCCATACGTGGCATCGGCGCCCACCGACGCGGGTTCCCGTCCTTGCCATTCGGCGAAGCGAGCGATCATGTCTTTTGCGGCCACCGTCTCCTGGCTCATGCGCGCCGCGGTCGCTTGCACCCCCACGATCACACAACTGCGATTGTCCACCAGGTAGTTGTCGTAGTAACCCAGCCGGGCCGGCATGCCTCCCTTGGTGGCATAGGTGGCATCGGGATCCGTCGTCGACACCTGTTCTTGCTGGTGCACCGGCTCCTCCACCGGGTTCTGCTCCTCGATTTCCGCCAGATACTGGCGAACCGTGCGCTTGACCTGGGCCGCTTCGGCCAACTGCTCCCGTGGAATCCGCGTCTCCTTGGCCGCGTTGGCCTCGACAAAACTGCCATCCACGGAGAGGTTGTCTCCGCGCACCAGTCCAGCTCCCACGCAGCGCTTCACGATCTCCTCAAACAATTGCTCGAATAGCTTGGATGCCTGGAACCGCCCATGCCGATTCTTGGAGAACGTGGAGTGATGCGGAACCTCCTGATCGAAACCCAGACCCGTGAACCAGCGCCACGCCAGATGCATGCGCAGTTCCTCGACCAGTTTGCGTTCGCTGGTGACGCCGTACAGATAGCCGATCAACAGAATGCGCAGCAAAAGCTCGGGATCAATCGAAGGTCGACCCGTCTCACTGTAGCTGTCTTTCAATCGTTCGCGCCCGAAGGCAAAGCTGATGTGCTTCTCTATCAGCCGCAGCAGATGACTCTCGGGAACTTGATCTTCCAGGTGGAAGTAGTAGAACAACGCTTCCGAACGATCGTGTTGCCCCATCATGATCAGCAGGCCTCCGACAATGGAAATCCAGAAAGACATGGGCAGGAACTCTTTCTTGTACCATGCTCCCGCCACATCTATGCCTGCTTTTCAACGTGACTTTTTCAACACCCACGCCTGTTAACGACAGTTATCCTTTTGAGATAATGGTTGCCGTGCCAAACCAAGTCATTGAGATTCACGACTCCGCCCTAGATCAGATTAGCTTGGAGGGGGGCGTGGCCGTGCTGCACTTTCCGGAGGTCTACATTCACTCCTCAGAAGGACGGCCCTTGATTGACGCCGGAACAGGGTCTACTCAAGAGGCTGTGATTCGTATCGGAAATGCCCGAATTGAGGGCGAGTTCCCCCAAGAGAGTCGCGAAGCGTATGGCGGTTATGCGCATTATCTCTACGATGGCTCTCTCGCGGTCAATGGCACGATTTCTGACAACTTGATTCCTATCCCGCTGGATGTGCAAGGCGAAATCGAACTCACGCTGGAATGCTGGGGTTACATTGTTCGCGTACATGGCAGTTCAGCGAAGCTGGAGCTTATCGGAAAGGCGAAGCACGTCGAGGAGTATCACCCGTAGCGCGACAGCGCCGCATCGCGCTAGTTGACGTAACATCGCCTCTCTGACAATGTCGGCGGTGTCAAGCAGTTTTTGAGCACACTGCACCATGCACTCGGAGAAGAGCGCCATTTCGCTCTCGTTGAAGGTTCTGCCATTCCAACCCAGGCTCGCTC
>JBAVUO010000044.1:0-3120 GCA_049696815.1 Terriglobales bacterium
GTCGAGCATCGCCAGTGTGCGCGAGCCGTCGCACAGCGGGCGGAACGCCGCGCGGTGCGCGTTTCCTCATCGATCCCTTCGAATTCTCTCTCGACATTCTCTTGTTGTTCCGCCATTTCGAGGTCGAGCAGCGCGGTTTCCATCGCGCAGGTCCGTTCCATTCGCCGACGGGCAGCGAGCAACAGTTCCACCTAGTCGGCCTCGATCCGGGTTTGCGGATTGAAATGCTGGAGATAGGCTTCGCGCAGTTGATGGAACTCGGATCCCGATTCGTTGCACAAAATAATGGGGCGACTGGCCAGCCCGTGCTTGAGAGCGTTCTGCGAAGGCCGGGCGAGACCTTCGAGCGTAACTGGTCCGCGGGATAGGGCTCCGTTGGCACGAGCGGACCGGATTTTGAGTAGTGAAGACATGGTTGCTCCCGTGTGCAGCATACAGGCGATTCCGGCGGTAACGAGGCGACGAAAAATATAAGTGGCTGGAACAAAAGAAGAAAAGGAATGTCTCGGACTGTTACTGAAAAAGGTTGCTTCGGCCGGGCGGCGGAGTCGTGCGCGGGCAAAGACGAGCCGTGCTGCCGCCGGCCGATGCAACCGCGCAGTGAACGAAACCGCAACGTCAGGGTCGGTTATGGGGATTGAATGGCCAGGCTGAGGAGCACGGCTCGGTCCGAAGGGCCGAGTGGACCGGGGTCGGGTAGGCGTATGCGAAGGGGGCGGGTTTGCGGGCTGATTCCGGAGACACGGGGAAGCGCCGAGAGGGCGCAAAGGGGTCGTGCTCTGACTGGAATCCGAGGGAGGACACACTTCGACTGGGGACCGCGCGAGAGGCCGTCCCTGGGTCGTGCGGAGCTGTGCGTTGCGAGGTCATGAGCTATCCGCGGGCGGCACGGCGGGCCAGCGATACGCCGGAAGGAATCCCAGCCGGATCATGACGCCCGCGCCGCAGTTCGGACAGCGGCGGGGCGGCCGGCTGGCCAGCGCCGGGGACACTTGGCGGCATTGGGCCGGTTGGGGTAGTAGCGCGGCGGCGGGATGAGTCAGCCGTTGGCGGCACAGCGCCAGATGCTGTTCGCGATGGCGGTTGGCGAACAGGCCGAAGTGGCGGATGCGCTGAAACCCAGGGGGCAGCGTGTGGAGGAGAAAGCGCCGAATGAACTCCTCGGCCGCCAGCGTCATGACGCGGGATTTCTGCTTGTCTTTGTGGCGGTAGTCCTTCCACTGGAAAGTGACCTCGCCGTTCTGCACCGCCAGGAGTCGCTCGTTGGAGAGGGCCACGCGGTGGGTGTAGCGGCCCAGATATTCCAGCGCTTGTTGGGGGCCGCCGAAAGGCGGCTTGGCGTAGACGACCCATTCCCGCTCCCCCAGCGGGGCCAGATATCGGGCCAAGGCCGCCGCGCCGGAAAGCGATGCGAGCTCGCCATAGAAGCGCAGTTTGCCGTCCCGGAAGGACTGGTCGAGCGCGGCGAGGAACAAGCGGCGGAACAGCCGCGAGAGCACGCGCACGGGCAGGAAGAAGCCCGGCCGGCAGCTTACCCAACGTTGGTGGTCCGGACTGAGGCCGCCGCCCGGAACCACGCAGTGCAGGTGGGGATGATAGAGCAGGTTCTGCCCCCAGGTGTGGAGGATGGAGAAGAAGCCGATCCGGGCGCCCAGGTGTTTCGGGTCGCCGGCGATGGTGAGCAGCGTTTCGGCAGCCGCGCGGAAGAGGATGCCGTAAACCACCGCCTGGTTGTGGAAGGCGATGCGGGCGAGCTGCTCCGGCAGAGTGAAGACCACGTGGAAGTACTCCACCGGCAACAGGTCGGCCTTTCTGCTCTCCAGCCACTTGGCCCGTTCCCGGTTCTGACACTTCGGGCAATGCCGGTTGCGGCAGGAGTTATACGAGATGCGGAGGTGACGGCACCGGCTGCATTGTTCGACATGGGCGCCCAGGGTGGCCGTGCGGCAGACCTCGATGGCGCGCATCACGCGCAGCTGCTGGCGCGATAAGCGATGCGCCTCCCGGTAAGCAGCGCCGTATTGTCGAAAGATGCCGGCCAGCTCGTAGGCGGGCCGGGCCACGGCCTACTTTTTCCGCCTCGGCGGCGCCGGGGCAGACTTGCGGTCGAGCTGGTCGAGCGGGCTGAGCGTGGCGCCGACGAGTTGCGGCGTGACCGCGGTGTAGCGCGCCGTAGTGTCGATGCGGCTGTGGCCCAGCAGCACCTGGATGATCCGCACGTCGGTCCCGTTCTCCAACAGATGAGTGGCGAAACTGTGGCGGAGGGTGTGCACGGTGATCCGCTTGCGCAAGCCGCTGCGCAGCCAGGCGTCGCGGCAGGCCTGCTGCAGGGCGGCGGCGTTCAGATGCCGGCCGGTGCGCCAGGAGGGGAACAGATATAACTGCGGCCGGGCCGCGCGCCAGTAGACGCGCAGGACTTCCAGCAGGCGTGGCGAGAGCATGGTGTAGCGGTCCTTGCGGCCTTTTCCCTGCTCGACACGGATCAGCATGCGTTGGGAATCGATGTCGGCGACCTTCACGGCCACGGCCTCGGAAACGCGCAGGCCGGCCCCGTAACACATCATCAGCGCGGCCCGGTAGCGGAGGCCGGGGACATGGTCGAAGAACTGGACGATCTCCTCGTGGCTCAGCACGACCGGCAGCCGGTGGGGCCGTCGGACGCGGGGAAAATCCACATCCCTCCACGGCATCTCGAGGGTGGTGAGGTAGAGGAACTTCAAGGCGGAACATTGCTGGTTCACTCCGTCGGGCGACATCTTGCGTTCGTTGAGCAGATACAGCAGGTACTCGCGGACGGCTTCCTGGTCGAGCTCTTCCGGGCTCCGGCCGAAGAAGCGGGCGAAGGCCGCCACGTGCGCGATATAGTTCTTTTGTGTGGCCGGCGCGAGGTTGCGCAGCTGCAAGTCTTCGATCATGCGTTGCCGAAGAGGCGTCATGGGTTGCTCCTGGGAAATGGGATGGGTCTATGGGAATAAACCTCATCCAGTGTTTCTCAGGAGCGGCCCGCCATGTTGGCTCGGTCGAACAGAGGTACCGCGAAGCGGTTTAGTTCACCGAGCGGAGGACTTCTCCTGCGTGGTGCTATCTCCCGAGAGTTCAGCCGTTCGTTCCGGGTCAACC
>JBAVUO010000045.1:0-22500 GCA_049696815.1 Terriglobales bacterium
GAGGTCAGAGGTCAGATTGCAGAAGTTAACCCCTGGGCAACGGCCGATCTGCAGGTTTTACTTCTGCAATCTGACCTCTGACCTCTGCAATATTTTCCATATGAATCGATTGCGTATCAGCAAAACCCTAATTTTTTTCGCCGCCCTGGTTCCCCTCGGCCGGCTGGCGTGGAAGGCGTGGCACGGGCTTCTCGGCGCGAACCCGATCGAGGTCATCACGCACTCGACCGGCGACTGGACCCTGATCCTGGTGCTGACCACGCTGGCGATCACTCCGCTGCGGCAGATCACACGGCAGTACTGGCTGATTGGCGTCCGGCGCATGATCGGACTGTTTGCGTTTTTCTACGCCGTCCTGCACTTCACGACTTACATCTGGCTCGACAAGTCCTTCGACCTGCACGAAATCACCAAGGACATCGGCAAGCGGCGGTTTATCATGGTGGGTTTTACCGCATTTGTGCTGCTGATTCCCCTGGCCATCACTTCCACGGCGGGATGGATTCGCCGCCTCGGCGGCAAGAACTGGCAGCGGCTGCACCGGCTGATCTATGTGACTGCGATCTGCGGAGTTGTGCACTACATCTGGCTGGTGAAGGCCGATCTGCGCAAGCCGCTGGAATATGCGTTTGTGCTCAGTATCCTGCTGTTGTATCGCGTGGGGGTGCGGGTGGCGGAGATGAGGAAGCGTCTGCAGGCCAGAGCGCGAACCTCCGCGGAAGTGGCCGAAGCCTGACCCGCCGCCGTTCATTTTGACTCTCTATCTTAGCTGTTGTTGCAAACAAAACGGCGCGGACAGGAATGTCCGCGCCACACTTACGCTTCTAGGTTTCAATGCCCACGTAGCACACCCGTCCGACGATGTAGTCGCCGGGTTTCATGCCGTGTTCCATGGTCAGCACTTCCACCGGATAGGCGGCGTTGTGCGGACGCAGCACCAGGTGGTTGTTGGCCAGTTCCACATACTTGATGGTGCAGCCCTGGTCCTTGCGGACGGCGTACATGTTGTGCTCGCCCTTGCGGTAGGGGGTGAGTGAGTTGTAGTGGCGGTCAATCAGCAGGGTGGCGCCGGGCAGGGTGCGCGGATACATGCTCATGCCTTCGCGGGCGTCCACCTTGATCACCACGAAGCGCTCCCAGCCCTCGCGGTCGCCTTCCATGGCCACCCGCAGCCGCCGCAGGAAGCTCTTCTTGAACTTCAGGATCTCCTTCACGTGCATGCTCATGATGAGCGCTTCGGAGGCGGCGATACGCGACTCGGCCGCGACCACGCTGTCGAATTCGTCCTCGCTCGGCGGCAGGATCGAGGCGCGCTTGTTGACCTCAGCGGGATCGATCAGGTCGAGCACGGAAAGATGCTGCACGTTCAGCACCCGGTCCATGCCTTCCAGGCTGAGCCCGCGCTTGCGGTTGAGAAAATTGGAGATGTGGGCCTGCTTGAAGCCGGTCTGGCCGGCCAGCCCCAAACCCGTCAGTTCCCTCGCCTCAATACGTTCCCACAGCGTCTTGCGCAGATTGTCCTGCAGAGTCCGGAATTTCATGGCCGGAGTATACCACGCGCTTATATCGAGATGCTATTATTTTTATAAATGTAACATCCATAAGGAAATAGAAATCTTGACGATGATTATGCAGTTCACACAGAAAAGGAGCTATAGTGTATGAACCGTGACAGGGCAGAATACGCAAAATTAGAAACGAGGGATTTAGCTACGGTTCATGGATTCATCGACCAGAACGCAGACAAACTAGAAACGGCAGAGTTGACCTTACACAGCTCTGCCGGAAAGTTTGTGGCTGAATTGCGTCCTACCGATGAACCGCCTACGTCTCTTTGAAATGCTCATTATGCGCGATGTGTTGCGCACCATGTAGCAGCACGAAGCGGACGTGATGACCGCAGTGATTACAGGGCGGAAACGGCTTTCCATATACGCACGTCACTTCATGTTCCTGTGCGTGAACGGAATCATGAATGACTCGGTATATACCGGATCGTGTGCATTCCTGCCCTGGTTTGAATACATCTCCGACAGCGGGATCGGCCATAGGCTTCGATCTCCGTTTCTGGGGAAGGCGAGGATTGTACCAAAGGCAGGAGCAAAGATTCTGTGATTGAGTTCCCTTGCGGGGCGCACCAGTGGTATAACGTGGTGCGAGGGAGATTGACGGAGGCCGGGTGAGTCGAACACCGTTCCTTGCGGGGAACTGCGGTTTATAAGACCGCTTCTGGTACCGGCCAGTCGGCCTCCGTCAACTCCCGTGATAGCAGAATCTAAGCTGTGGACGCATGAGTAGAAAACGTCTTTTCTGTGGAAAAAGTGTGGAACACTGGGGATTATTGTTGGAATGACAAGGAAAACTCAACGCGCTCAATTGCCCAAGGTTCAGGTCAAGGTTCCAAAGCAGGCTTTTGACAGGGTTTTGGAGAAGCTGATTAAGGCGAAGCCGCAGAAGAGAAGTAGTTAGTAGGGATTGATTTCGAAGAATGAATGTGCCCGATCCATCGTTACGGCAAAGCGAGAGAAGAACCCATCCTGGCCCAGAAGGCCCACTCCGACGTGTTCCAGCGTTTCGCAGAATCCAGCGTATAAATCGAAGCTAATCGGAAACACCTTCGCTTGAGAATCCCAAATATTCACCCGAATAGTTTCAAAATAGGCAATTTGAGGAGAATCCGCCGTCCCAGAAAAGACCGAAGCATTCTGATTAGGTATGGTGATTCCAAGCTGGTGGGCCAAGGAGGCTGGGAAAATACAACTGTCGGCTCCTGAATCTACGAGTGCTAGCGCCCAGACAGTCTTGGCCCCTTTCTCAAGAGCCAAGACTAAAATGGGGCGTTGGACAGAGTTCTTAGTAGGGAAAGCTGCGTCCGGTTTGGACGGGAACGCAATGTATGGAACTCTCACCGGTTTTACAGGATCAACGCACTGACAGGTGGGATCTTCATTACAATCGGATTTTCCTCACCGGCTTCTCGGGCGACACGGATTGCTTCTTCTACGGTCTTTCCAGTGCCGACGATCTCTTTTTCGTCCCTAGAAAGAGCAATCCAGTCCCCAGCAGGCGCGTTCTTCAACACTTCGGTCAAGTCAATGGGAGCCACAGCGGCCATACTCGCGCCTCCTTTCTGCACGGGGTTTAGGCAGTTAAGCATAGTCTCCTCATATAGTTAGATGAGGCGGCGGAAGGAAAGGATTCCTGACAAGGCGCGTAGAAACACTACTACATGCCTAGCCGGGGGAGCCGTCTCCTTGACCGCGATCATGGCAGCGGGAATTCATGCTGTCAAGCACGAAAAAGGACAGTATTTTGTCACTAAGGGTCAGGGGCGAACGAACGGCGTAAACGCATTCTGCTCGACGAGCTTGCTGTAGGGCATCGCGCCGATCCCGGCCATCCGTGCCACGGTCTGCTCGAACATGTCCGCTATTTCCCGCCGATTGAACCTGTAGGAGAACTCGTTGAGGTAGCGTTGCAGGTGCTTTATCGAAAGCTGGTGGTACGTCCCTATCACCGCACGCTTGAGTAGTGAAAATGCGGATTCTACCGTGTTCGTGTGGACTTCGCCCCTGACGTACTCTTTCCGGCTGTGACGGATTCGGGAGTGCTTCACGTTGTGGAATGCCGTCAGGCGGAAGTTGTACCAGCCCGCGTCATCCGTCATGATCCGGTCGGCTTTCGTGTCAACGTGTTTCGCCACTTGCTCGTAAAGAGTCCCCGCCCTGTTGTTTTCGACGTGTACCAGCTTGAGCGGACCGCCGCGCTGCCGGATGCCGAGAACCACGTCCTTGTTGAGCTTCTTCCCCTTGTGGCCGCGCTGCTTTCCGCCGATGTACGTCTCGTCAATTTCCACGGTGCCTGTCAGCTTGAGGCCGTCCGGCTCATCCATCGCTTCCCTGATCCTGTGCGCCAGATACCAGGCGGTGCGGTAGTTGCAGCCCAGGTGCCGCTGTAGTTGTAGCGCCGACATGCCCTTTTTCGCGTCAATCATCAGCGCAATCGCGGTGAACCATTTCGACAGCGGAAGGTGGGAGTCATGGAAGATCGTGCCCGACGTGGCAGAGAACTGCGTCTTGCACGTCTTTTCGAGGCACTGGTAAAGCTGTGCGCGGACGTTCTTGCTGGCTGTCTTGCGCGTGATCTTCGAGACTTCTTTGGCTCCGCAGACCGGACAGCGCACACCTTGGGGCCAGCGCATCGCTTCGAGGTAGGCCAAGCACATTTCGTCGGTCGCAAAGGCTTTGGGAACCTCTATCAGTCTCATGGTCAGTTCCTCGCTGCAATAAAATTGGCCAACATCAGTAGTTCTTGCTTGCGGAGTTTGCGCAACTGGAATCCAGCGATTTCCTCAGGAGTATGCTCTGGCTCCGTCACAAACAGCTTGTCAAACTCACGAATGGCCTTGAGTTCTCGCTGGATTTGAACCAAACTCAGCATGAAGGAAGTTTAGCGTAAATCGCGTTCTGTGTCAAGTGCATAATCATCATCTTGACTTCCCAACGATTGAGCTATAGGATCGAAAAATTATATAACTCATATTGCAAGAGGTGTCAGGCCATGATCGAAGTCCAATCCTACGAACGCGAAGAGCAGAGCTTCGTGGAGTTTCGCCGCAAGGTGCGCTCCGCCGAGGTCTTATCCGCCGCCATGGAGCGGCTGCTTCACTCCCTCCACTTCACCGGACGCTTGAGCCTGGTGGTGCAGAACGGCCAGGTACTCAAGTCCGGCTACGAGGAGGGTTACTTCCGGCAACATGAACCGGGTCTGGCGGCCAGTCCGCAGTGAGCCCGGGGTTCCCTTCCTAACTCCATAAAACGACAGGTCATCGTAAGAGAAACGAGCCCTGGGCCGAGTCATCGGCACCGGGGCTTTTTCGTTTTCGCGGACCGCTGTTCGCTATTCGCTGGTCGCTATTCGCTATCGGCGAACTGAGGTTGCGAAAAGCGAACGACGAACAGCGAACAGCGTCATTTCATACAGCGAGGGCGTCATGTATTTCATGAATACATTGGAAACCGGCGAAGTCCCGGTGGAACTGAAGTATTGCGAGCGCTGCGGCGGATTGTGGCTGCGCCCGCAAGGCGAAGATGTGGTGTATTGCCGTGGCTGCCAGGAACACATGGCGGCTTGGCCGCGGGCCGGCGAGCAGTATGCCCCGCATCCGCGCGAGCGTCAGGAACAGGACCTCCACAGCCAGAATCTCCAGAACCAGAATCTCCAGAGCCAGGCTCTCCAGATCCGCGACCCGATTGAATGTCTGGCGGGCGTGGTCGGGATCGAGGTGCGGCCATGATTGCCGAAACCATAACTGCCGAAACAACGATCGCCGAAACCATGATCCCCGCGATGACGATCCCGGAAATGCCGACAACGATTTCCGCATCGTTGATTCCCACAACGGTGACGATTTCCGCAGAGATTACGAGTTCCAGAAAAACGCCCGCACCGGTCCCCTTGGCCCTCAACCCCGCGGTGCTGTGGCGGGTGATGGCCGTGACCGAAGTGGCCGAACCGGAGACCCCGGCCGGCGACGCCGTGGACCTGTGGCCCTACCGCGACCGTACCGTGGCCCTGCTGAAACGCTATGGCCAAGCCTCGGTCGAGGTGGGGCGGCTGCCGTCACTTTTGGGGCGGGAGTTCTTCCGCTCGCGGATCACCTCGTACTCGAAGATGAGCTTCGAAGACATCGTGATCCTCGTGCTCGACGTGGAAATGGCGATCGAGCGCCTCCACCCGCTCCACAAGAAGCTGATCGCCATGAGCGTGCTCGAGGAGTTCAGCTTTCCGGAAGTAGCGCAGCTCGTGCCCTGTCCGTTGCGCGCGGTCGAGCGCGAGGTGCCGGAAGCGCTCGATCGCCTGTCGCGCATGTTCCTGGATGGCGGCCTGATCCGGGAATTGCCGTTCGGCACCCGCGGCGAACAATCCTGGGGTAACTCTGACATACGGTGAAACGTTTACTTCCGTTAGATGGTCTCCCGAATAGTGCTCTTATTCGGGAGGTCAACGCGGAGGTGTGCGCGCATGACGCATAGGGTGTCTCTTGATTTCGGGTTGGCGATTGGCGGGTATTGTTCTCACCCTTTTCTTGGCCGCACTCGGTCCCCGGTTCGCCAAATTCTCGATTTGGGAAAAGCTTGTCAAGACTGTAAGAATTACAATTTCCGCCTAACTGATTGCAGCGCTGGCAAAAATAATTTTTGCAAAGTTGGCGGGATTACCCCCTGCAAAATGCTATACTGAGAATAAGAGTAGAGAAAAACGAAGATTTCTGAAGGGCGCGAGTAAGTGGCGGGCACCAGGCCTCCACTTCCGATCGCGCCCTTTGCTTTTGGGGAATCGAAATGGCAAAGGCGAGAAGGCGGGGGGCGCGCAAGGGCGGCGCCGGGCCCAAAGTGACGGCGGTGGCGAAGAAGCCGGAACAGATCCAGAATGTGCGCAACAAGATCACCAACGCGATCGTGAATGAATCGGTCGAGATGGCGCAGCGCGTGGTGCAATCGGTGAAAGCGGGCGGCAACGCCACCACACTGAAGTATTTGTGGGAAGTCGCCGGGCTGTTTCCGGCCGACCCGGCCACGGCTTCCGACGCAGACCGCGAGCCGCTGGCCCACACGCTTATGCAGCGCCTGGGATTCTCCATGGACGCATTGCTCGCCGGCGAGAACGAAGCGGAAGGTGACGTAGAATCAGAGGAATTGCCCAAGGCTGAGGCGGAATTGCAGAAGTGAGAACCCAGATTGCAGAGGTCAGAGGGCAGATTGCAGAGGTGAAGGCTTCAGATTTCACCAGTATCGATTGCGTCGAGAGCTCTTACCTCTACAATCTGACCTCTGACCTCTGCAATCCACTGGGCTGGAGATGAAGGCCGCATGGACATGACGTGGGTGACGGACCGGATCGCGTTGGGGGGAGGGATCTGGAACGAGCGCAACATGACGGAGCTGGCGCGGATGGGGATTACGCATGTGCTCGACATGCAGATCGAGTTTGACGACACGCCCCTGGCGGAGCCGCATGGCATTGAGGTGCTCTGGAATCCGGTGGACGACGATTTTCAGCCCAAGCCGCCGGAAGTGCTGGAAAAGGGAGTGGAGTTCGCGCTGGCGGCGCTCGAGGAGCCGGAAGCCCGGCTGTATATTCACTGCGCCGCCGGGGTGCACCGGGCGCCGATGATGACGCTGGCGGTGCTGGGCACGATGGGATGGGATCTGGAAGCAGCGCTGCAGCTGATCGAGGCGCGGCGTCCGGCGGTGGATTTTGCCGACGTGTACGTGGAAAGCGTGCGGCGGTTTCTGGGATTGCAGAAGTCAGAAGTCAGATTGGAGAACTGAAAAGCGATTGCAGAGGTCAGATTGCAGAAGTGAAACCGCCAACTCAGCTTCGAGCTGCGGGCTTCGAGCTTGAACCGAATTGGTCGCGCGAAGCTCGTGGCTCGCAGCTCGCAGCTTACCTCTGCAATCTGACCTCTGACCTCTGCAATCGCTAAGGAAGGGTTTTGGAGGAGTTATGCGGAAAGGACGCCGCTCGATGGAGCGGCTTTTTTGTTGTGAGCTGAGATTGGCCGCCGTCCTCTGGCTGAGCACGCTGGCGTGGGCAGCGGGGCCGGCGCTGACCACGATTCAAGACACCATCTATCGCGCCGACGGAGCCCCGGCGTCGGGAACGGTGCTGATTTCCTGGCCGACGTTCACCTCGGCCGAGAGCGACCCGGTGGCCGCTGGGAACCAGAGCGTGACGATTGGAACGGCAGGAGCGTTCACCACCCAACTGGTTCCGAACGTGGGGGCAACTCCAGCGGGGACGTACTACACGGTCGTCTTCCAGTTGGACGATGGAACGGTGCGCACCGAATACTGGGCCGTGCCGACGACGTCTCCGGCGACCCTGGCGCAGGTGCGGACTACGCCGGGGGCCGGGCCGGCAAACCAGGCCGCGTCCCGGCAGTACGTGGATGGGGCCGTGGCCGACCGGGCCCTGGACGCGTCGGTGGTGCACCTGACGGGAACGGAGACGATTAGCGGGACGAAGCAGTTTGCGGCGCCTCCCGTGCTGCCCACGCCGGTGGGAACGAGCGACGCGGCCAACAAGGGCTACGTGGATGCGGCCGTGCAAAATGTCGGGGCGGGAAACTACGTCGCCAAGGCCGGCGATACCATGACCGGGCCTTTAACCCTGAGTGGCGAGAAGAACGACATCCGCCGGGGCGTGTACGACCGCATCGTGAATGCCACGATCGCATTCGCCATCAGCGCGGCGATTGCAATGCACGATCGTTTTGGGATCCGGTGAGGCGGACTTAGCCATCAGCCATCAGCCGTCAGCCATCCGCCGTCAGCAATCAGCTCTTAGCTCTTAGCCCTTAGCGAGTCACTAACATTCACGTTCGGAGTGCGGTTCGAGGATCTTCGGACCGCATCATCAAACGACAAACGATCCACGAGGAGAGAGCAGTATGAATTTCCTGCCGAAACTGCTGCAGGGGCTCGCCTTTCTACCGGGAGTGGTGAACAGCATCGAGGCGCTGTTCGGCAAGCGTTCCGGAGAGGAAAAGAAGAACTCCGCCATGTCCTTTGTCTCCGCGGCGCTCGAAGTCACGGAGGCGGTGGCCAACCGGGAAATTGTGGACGAGGCCAAATTCAAAGAAGGGCTGGCAAAAGTGATCGACGGCACGGTGGAGTGCCTGAACGCGTCCAGTTGGGCGGGGACGAAGTAAGCCAAACGGCCGCCGGGCCGGAGTTCACATCCGAGGAAACAACATGTCTCAATTCAGCTTCAAGAACATCGGGCATTTTTTTGCGACCGTGGCGGCCGACATTGTGAAAGGGGCGCGCGCCGCGGCCAACCTCATGACCAAAGCAGAGAAGATTGAGCCGGAAGTCGAGGCTTTGACCGGCGTGCTCTTTCCGCAAGCCGTGGAACTCGAGCGGGCCGGGTTTGCCCTGCTGGGCATGGCGGCCCAGGTGGTCAGCGAGACCGGAGATGCGGCCGCCGCCAATGGCCTGAACATTGCGCTCGATCAGCAACTGGTCGCGGACATCAAGGCCCTGATCCCGGCGATCGAGCAGTACGCCAAGATGGTGGGCGTGGTGAAACCGGCGACTGCGATGGCAGCCGCGGGCAAGTAGCGGGGAGTTGCAAAGGGCCGTTTCTAATGTCCCGAGTTAGAAGTTCGTTCGAGTTAGAAGTTCATTAATGAATTCCGGGGGGCCGGATGAAGCGAAAGCTGACCCTCAGGGGCTAAAGCCCGCATTTCTTGCGGCTCTGAGCGGCACGGCTGAACAGGCTGCGGAAAAATGAACCAAGGTAGTAATTTCGGGGCTTTTTGAGTCGAAAACGCCCCTGTAAGTTATTGAATCTTGGTTCGAGAAAATGCTCGGATTACCAACTTGAGTCATTTTCCCGCAGCCTGTGAAGCCGTGCCCTTCCCAAAATCCATTGATGAGACCAGCTCTAGGGCGTGTCACAGAGTTGTTACTGAAGGAGGGTAAATGAAAAAACTCTATTATGTGGTTTTCGTTCTCATGGTTTCCCTGTTGCTCACGGGATTCTCATGCGACAAGTACGCCAAGGCTGGTCAACTGGCCAAGGACTTTGCCGCCACGGTCCTGGTCGCCCAGCAGCTTGAAATCCAAGCTTACAACGGCGGCTATATCCAGTCCGCCACCCACACCGCGATCCAGACCAAGTTCTCGCAACTGGCCGACGCTGGCGTAAGGCTGGATCAGACCATCAACCAGGCTCACAACGCTCAGGGAGCTAAGGCGCAGATTGACGTAGCCGCCTCGCTCCTCAGTGACCTGTCGAACAACCAGATTACCGGAATCAAGGATGACAAGACTCGGCTGGCGGTGCAGGCAGCGATTGTGTCTTGCCAGACGATCCTTGACAACATTGCGGCCTTTGCCCAGTAGGAGGGCCTATGAACGCAAGCGACATTCTGAAACTTCTGTCCCTGATTGCGGCCGCCGAACCCGCAGTGCTGGGCTATATCAAGTCCCTGCTGGAGAACACGCAAGGGATGACCGGAGATCAGTTCCTGGCGGAAGCTGATGGGATATGGGCACAAGTCAAGGCCAATGCCCAGCAGCAGTTACAACCGGCGCCTGCCCCGCCTGCACGGCAAGCGTAGTCGAAGAATCGCCAAATAGAGGCCCGAACTGGTTCCAAGAGTGCTTTCGACGGTCTGCGAATGCGGCCCTCAGGGGCTAAAGCCCGCATCCCTTGCGGCTCAGCGGCACGGCTGAAGCCGTGCCCTTCCCGGGACCGACTCTTGAAACCAGTTCCCCTCGACTTCGCTCAAGATGACACTGGTTAGGCGGCGAACAGGAATGTCCGCCCGCACTGGGCAGAAGCAAGAAAAATCAAAAGCAAAGGCGGCGGGCGAGGGCGCCCGCCCCACACACACTAGCCGACTTCTTCGCTCCAGCTTTCCAGCGTCTTTTTGACGATGGCCATGAACTGATCGGCGACGGCGCCGTCGACGATGCGGTGGTCGTAGCCGAGCGTGAGGTGAACGACGGAGCGGATGGCAATCGAGTCGGTGCCCTCGGCGTCGGTGATGACCATGGGCTGTTTCGTGATCCCACCCACACCCAGGATGGCTACGTTCGGCTGGTTGATGATGGGCAGGCCGAAGACGGCGCCGAACTGTCCGGGATTGGTGATGGTGAAGGTGGAACCTTCGACGTCGGTGGGCATGAGCTTCTTGTTGCGGGCGCGCTCACCGAGATCAGTGATGCCGCGCTGCAGTCCGAGGAAGTTGAGTTCGTCGGCATTCTTGAGGACGGGCACGATCAGTCCCCAGTCGAGGGCGACGGCGATGCCGGCATTCACGTGCTTGTGGTAGTGGAGGTTGTCGCCTTCAAGCGAGGCATTGACGATCGGGTACTGCTGCAGGGCGATGATGGCGGCGCGCACAAAGAACGGCATGAAGGTGAGACGCGCGCCATAACGCTGCTCGAAACCGCTCTTGAGCCTGTTGCGCAGATTGACGATGCGGGTCATGTCCACTTCGAACAGGCAGTGGACGTGGGCACTGGTGCGGCGCGATTCGATCATGCGCTGGGCGATGATGCGGCGCATCTGGGACATGGGAACCAGTTCGCCGGGAATCGCGACAGGAGCGGGGGCCGGAGCTGCGGCCGCAGCGGGAGCGCCAGCCGGGGGGCGCTCGACAAAATCGAGGACGTCCTGCTTGGTGATGCGTCCGCCGGCGCCGGTGCCTTGAATTCGGGATAGGTCCACGTTGTGCTCGCGGGCGAGCTTGCGGACGAGCGGCGAGGAACGGACGTCGGATTCTCCTTCTTCTTCGTAGCGGGCGGCAGCGGCGGGAACAGGCGGGGGCACGGGCGTCACGGCCTTGAGCGCAGCTGGAGCAGCGGCAGCAGCCGGAGCGGGAGCGGGCTTGGCGGCCACGGCGCCGTCGCCATCGCCGATCACGCCGACCACGGTGTTCACCTGAACGGTGGCGCCTTCGGCGATTTTGATTTCCTTAAGGACACCGCTGGCGGGAGCGGGGATTTCGGCGTCCACCTTGTCGGTGGAGATTTCGAAGAGCGGCTCGTCGCGCTGGACCTTGTCCCCGGGCTTCTTCAGCCACTTGGTAATGGTGCCTTCAAAGATGGATTCGCCCATCTGGGGCATGACTACGTCGGTTGGCATAGTTCCCTTTCCCGTGAGGCCCCTGCACGAAGGGCGGGGCCGGAGCAAATCAACATTATAGCGAAGGCCCGAGTTTGTGGCGGCGGAGAAGAAAACCTTGGACCACAGAGGGCACAGGGCGGAGGCGGCGGTGAAACAGATTGGGAATTGGAGTTGGCAATGGGGTGTCGAATGAACAAGCTTCTGGTCATCCTGTGTTTGTGTTTTCCCGCGATGGGGCAGACAGCTTACTCCGGGAACGGAGCTAGTTCGGGTTCGGCCATGTATGGAGTTCCGCAAGGAATTCTGGCCGGAGAAAACGCCTACTGTGCGCCCGGAACCTCAGGGGAACTCACCGAAGGTACGCCAACGTGGGGAGCAAGCGATGGGCCGGCGACGCTCTCGTCGCAGTGCATAAACACGGCGGTGTCCTCGACGCCGAGCGGTACGCACATCGGCGGGGGCGGGGCGGCGACGTTCGTTCCGGCATCCGGCGCGACCTTGGCGAACGTGCTGGCGTCAACGTCGGGCGGCCTTGTCAACCTCGATGGGACGACGACGGGAACGCCGTCATATTACCTGGAATGCGGGGACACGATTCAATTGACGGCGGGCTCCTCCTATCAAGGCTCATTCACTTTTCCGGCCCTGGCCTGCGATGGCGGCCATTGGATCCTTGTCAAATCGAGCGGCGTCAGCAATGCGAACTTTCCGGGCGAGGGCGTGCGGGCAACTCCGTGTCTTGCCGGGATCTCGAACGATGCCACGAATGGCTACAACGCGCCGGGCTATCCGCCCTACTCCTGCCCCAGCTATCCGGCGGTGCTGACGGCGCAATTGGAAACGACGGCCACAAATAATCCCGCGATACAGTTCGTGACTGGCGCCAACCACTATCGGTTTATTGGAATTGAAGTCACCAAGCAAACCGACGTTCGGGTGGGGGCGTTGATTCCGATGGCGCCTGATGGGCAGACCCAGGGCGCGAACCATGTCATTTTCGACCGCACGCTGATCCACGGCCAACCGTGGACCCTTGCCTCTGGCGCGAACTCCGAGACCCAGAACGGAATCGCGGGCAAGGATTCGCAGTGGGTCGCTCTTATTAACTCGTGGGATTTCGACACCTACTGCGTCAGCGCCTGTGTGGACTCGCAGAACTTTGGAGGCGGGAGCGGTCTCTATCAGGACGGCCCGTTTAAGCTCTACAACAATCTCTTTGCCACATCGGGCGAGTCGTTTATGTTTGGCGGCGGCGGCCAGGGGCCGGGAACCCCGATCACCAATGGCATCGAAATCCGGGCCAACGTGTCGATGAAAAACCTAGGCTGGATGGTGCCGATTAACAGTTGCTGGTTATATCCCAACCACGTTGGCTCGAAGAACCTGGGCGAGTTCAAGGACGGGACTTACATCCTGATCGAGGATAACTACTTCGAAAACAGCTGGGAGGGGTGTCAGAGCGACCAGTCGGGACACGCTTTGTTGCTCGATCCGCGCAACCAGAGTTTGGCCCAAAATCTTTCTGTGACCTTCGATGGCACCGATATGGTGGTAACTACGCCCGGGCCGAAGTTGTTCACGAACACCTACGGAGGCGGTCAGGTCGGCTACCCGGACGATGCGACTTATTGCCCGGCAGGGGGTTGCCGACTCAAGATCACCGATGGATCGCGCGGCGACAACGGGACGACGTACCACTTTTGCAACGGCACGAACGGGTGCAACCAGTCGGGCACGACCCTACACACCGATGGCAAGAGCGCAAGACTGGTCACTCCAGCCGGGGGACCGGCGTTGGCAGGGAGCCCGAGCACCCAATCGTGCGTGCCGGGAATCGATCCAGAGGCGGCGACGAACAACGTGGTGGTCCGGTACAACGAGTTCTATAACCTGACCAATGGCATCTCGATGGTAACCGCGATTTCGGATTGCGGCGACGAAGCGCAGGCTCTGGACCGCGTCACGGTTCATGACAACTACCAGCACGGCCTCTCCACGGAGATGGCGAATGACACCGGCCCCTACCAACAGTCATCCGGTTTTGAGGTGGGAAACGGCCAGGTCTATTCGGTCGTCCACGCCCTCACCATCGCACATAACACGAGTGCGGTTGAAACGGGGAATCCGGCCTTTGTGGGCGCCTTTGGACAGCAGCGTGAGGGACAGGACAACCGCTACTTGCAGGGCTTTAATATCCACGACAACGTGTCGCCAGCGGCATGGCACATTGTCCACTCGGCGGGAGCTTTGTCGAACGGCGGACTCGGGTACACGTTCCAGACCGATGCCTGCCAGCCCTACTATCCGAACGACGCGAACGGCGACACGGATGGGAATGGCAATGTGCTGAATACGATCGCGAACGGCACTCTGCTGAGTTGGAGCACGTCTCTGTCGCATTACATCGTGACGTGGAACGGGAAAGTCCTGACTTACATCTCGAGCGCCGGGCCGACCAGCTTTGTCCTGGGCAGTGCCGGCCACTCCGTCACGTTGTCCCCCGGCGATGCGCTCACCGTGCGCGACGTGACCGCCTGCGACTGGACGTTTGTGGGGAATATCTTGGGTGAAGGACTGCAGGGCAGCGGGGCAGCGGAAGATCCGTATCCGAACGGGACCGACCCCTATTCTGGGCTGGCGACGCCGAACGCCAACAACTCGAATAGCTGCGGCACCGGGGGAACACAGGCGTGCATTCTGAGCGGGTCGGCCTTTACTTCAATCTTCAATTCTTGGGATCCGAGAAACGGCGATCTCGGGATTGCCGGTTCCACCTACCAAGGCACGGCGACGGATGCCGGGTCGCGGACGGCGACCGGAAAAGACCCGGGAGTGGACTTCGCTACGCTCACCAGTCTGTTGGCCGACGTTCATACACCCGAGGTCTATCCTGCGCTTTCGGTCAGCAGTGGCACTTTGACGACGGAAACGCACGGGGTTCCGTTTGACGATGCGCTCACCACTCCGGCCTATGGAATTACGGGAGGAGGGGCTTCGCCTTACAAGAGTTGGTGGCAGGAGACCGACACGAGCCACTGCGGAGGAAACTGCGGAACAACCCCTGCCGCACTGGTTACCGCTGGGATCATCATCGGGCGCGACGGAACGGTGAATGGCCCGTTCGTCATTCTGACAGCTTCTCGGGCCTCAGCCGTCTCTACCTTTAACCCGAAGATGCAGATGGTGTCAGAGATGCTCGGAACTCCCGTCGTTCCGTGGCAAGTTGGGCAGGTCATTACGCTGAGCGGATTCGTCGATTACGGGACGGGAGATGCGGCCCACGATTCGAGTTTTAACGGGACATGCACGATCTCGACCGTGACCACAAACACTTTCTCCTGTACGCAGTCCGGCACTGGGTACGACAACGTCAACAGCCACAAACCACAGGGGGCCGGCGGTGGGACGCCGACCGGCGTGGTGTCGTTCGCTCCGATCATCCCAGGAAACTATCAGTTCTGGATGGGCGCCAAGGATGGGGCGTTTCAGAAGGCTTGGGCGCAGATCTCGGTGACGGTGAACTGAGGGCGGAGAGGGCAGAGTGCAGGCTGCCGATTAGTAGTGTGTGCGTCCCGCTCTCAGCGGTGGAAGAAAAACCAACAGCGGCGGACAGGAGTGTCCGCCTCACACACAGGCAAAAGAAAAGCCGCAGCAGGTCTGCGGCTGTCTTCACTCTTCGAGCTGGTGTCGAGCGGATCAATTCGCCCGGTTACTTCTTGTCGTGCTTGTCCTTGTAGATGGTGCGGCTGATGCGGTTCTCCTGGCGATTGAGACCTCTCTGCTCCGGCTTGGTGAGATGGCCGTTGTGCTTCGCCATGTCGGCCTGCTCGCGGTTCTGCAGATTGGTTTCCCGCCTCTCGATGTTGGTGGTTTGCCTCGAGTTTAGCGTGCCGTTCTTGACGCCGTTGGCAACGCGCTGCTGCTGGCGACCCTCGCGGCGATTGACCTGGTTCACGCGAGGATGGTGGGGATCGAAAACGCCGGGACCGGCGCCGGAGGTTGAAGTTTGAGCAGCGGCGGAACCGGCGAAGAGGAAACCGCCGACTGCCAGGACTAAGAGCGACTTGGTGAATTTGCTGATCATGCCTGTGGAAACCCTCCAGCGAAACATTAGTTGCGGCCGGGGCGGGGGGCGAGGTTACCGAAGTGAGAGGGCGGGGGTTACTGGGAAGCCGCAGGGAAAATGACCGACGACCTCTCATTTTTTGCTGCCGGGCCTCGGGGCTAAAGAGAATGTGTCGCGAGATCTCCGGTGCGGTGCCTACGGAGCCCTGTGTCGTGGCTTCCCTTTCGCCCCGTTGAGGCTTGCTCTCGTTCCACTTTCTACCCACGGCTTGCGTGGGCTAAATTCTTGCGCCGCTTCGCGGCTTAATTCAGAGCTGAGGGCCCGGGCGCGATGCCCTGATACGAACCCCAAGTTCTTCCTCAGCCTGTGGAAGCCGCGCCCCCTTCAAGGCAATTCAGATTCCGGCGGCGACAAGGTTGATTCAAGTTACAGTCCAATTGGCGCATTATCGAAACAGCGTAGGATAACCTCCCATGTAAACCGCAGCCATTTCCATACGGCTTTCAGCGCCCGTTTCATCGCAGACCCCATTGTCCTGCAAGCTTCCCATCACCGCCACATTTCATCCTTGACATTAATCGGATTTCATAATCCGGGCTCGCTGCTGCCCTTCCGAATTGAGCCGATCCGACCCCTCCGGCATCCAATCCGAGAATGGAGGTCTGTATGTACGTAGTTCTTGGAGCAAGCGGCAACACCGGACATGTAGTGGCGAAGAACCTTCTTGCCCGCGGGCAGAAAGTTCGCGTCGTGGGCAGGAACTCGGCTCGGCTGCAGCCTCTGGCGGCCGAAGGCGCGGAAGTGTTCATCGGGGACATAACCGACGCGCAGGCCCTTACCAGAGCGCTCACCGGCGCGGCAGCGGCCTACGTCATGATCCCGCCCAAACTTACCAGCAACGATGTTCGCAGCTTTCAGGAGCGCGTCGGCGACGCGATTGCCGCCGCGGTTCGAAAAGCCGGAGTCAAGCACGTGGTTTCGCTCAGCAGTATCGGAGCCGACAAGGCGAGCGGCACCGGGCCGGTGGCCGGTCTGCACAGCCTGGAACAAAAACTCAACCGGATCGACGGCGCGAACGTTCTGCACCTGCGCGCCGGATACTTCATGGAAAATACTCTGCCGCAAGTCGGCGCCATCCGCATGACGGGGAGCGTGGCCGGGCCGCTGCGTCCGGATCTGAAACTTCCCATGATTGCCACTCGCGATATTGGAGCGGCGGCAACGGACGCGCTTCTTCAGCTTGCCTTCCGCGGCAAGCAGACCCAGGAACTTTTAGGAAAGCGCGATCTCGACTACAGCGAAGTTGCGACCATCATCGGGAACGGCATCGGCAAACCGGGTCTTGGCTACATCCAAATGCCGAATGATCAGATGAAGGCAGTCTTAATGCAGATGGGGATGTCGGAGGATTTTGTGAGGCTGCTGCTGGAGATGGCCGGTGCTCTGAACGCTGGAGATATGCGGGCGCTCGAGCCACGGTCAGCCCGCAACACCACTCCGACGCCGTACGAAACTTTTGTTGCCGAAGAATTCGTGCCGGCGTACCAGCAGCAGGCTGCAGCGTAAACCATGTGGGGCGGACACTCCTGTCCGCCCCACTTTTGACTTTGACCTTCTCGCGAATCATCTGAAAAGAAAGGGCCACGCTGCTTGCGCAACGTGGCCTTTGTTTCAGGCGGCTGCCGAACGAACGGCCAAGTCAAAGACGGCGAGCGAGGCCCCTTCGGCTTCGCTCAGGGCCGGTTCCGCGCACACGTTCGAGGAACGGCTGTTAATACTGCCCGTAGCGCCCTTTCACCGACTCCAGCAGCTTCTTCGAGTCGTAGCCCACTCCATCCTTGAAAACGAGGTCGACATTCTCCACGTCGGAGATCTGCTTTGAGGGATCGCCCTTCACTACCACCAGGTCGGCATTCTTTCCGGCGGCGACGGAACCAATCTGCTTATCGCGGCCGAGATAAATCGCCCCATTCAGTGTGGCGACTTTGATTGCCTCCACGGGCGAGAATCCGGCTTCTACCAGCAGTTCGATCTCGCGCTGATCGCCGAACCCGGGCAGCACGTCTCCGCGGCCGGTCGGATCGGGACCGGCGATGAGCAAGCCTCCCGCGGCGGCGAAGGCATGCTCCAACTCCAGGTCGTGCTTCCAAAGCATTGCCGGATCGATCTTCGGAGCGGGTGCCGACGGCGGCCGCTGGCGAAGCAGGAAAAAATCCTCGCGCGCCCCCGGGGTCATGGCGTCGAGCACTTGCTGCCGCAATGGCGGGCGCCCTCCACCCGCATCGCCTTCGAACACAGGCAGGGTGGAGGTGATGGCAACGTGATGCTGGACCAGCGCGGCAATCAGGTCTTTCGCCTCGGGGCCTGCCGGATCCATGCGCGCCAGAGTTTCGTTGCCCATGCTTTTGCTGCACTCGTCGGGCTTCTTCTCCGCATCGAGCTGGGTGTTGACAAAGAACCCGTGCTCCAGGTCGTCGATGCCGAGCTCCGCCGCCTCTTTGTACGTCACCGAGCAGAGATGGCCAGTAACCTTGATACCGCGCTTGTGCGCCGCCTCGATTGCGGCCTTCAACTCCGCCCTCGTGATATTCATGTACGCCTTGAACGAGGTGACTCCGCGATCGGCCCAGTACTCCACGGTTTGGCGCGCGTCGTCGGGGCTGGTCAGGTGCGGCATCTGCAGAAAGTAACTCGTGCTGCCTTCGAGATAGGGACCGGTGACGTCCAGGTGCGGGCCGGGCAACTTGCCGGCGTCGATCTCCTTTTTCAGGTTCAGGTCGTTATAGGGTTCGACGCTGCCGGTCGTGCGCATCGTGGTCACGCCTGCGGCGAGATAGAGACGCGGCGCCGTGAAAGTCATCTGCGGGACGACGACGGGATCGTCAAAGTGACGCCGGCTGTTGAGATTGGGCCGCGCGATATAGAAGAGATGATCGTGCATGCCGACAATACCCGGCATGACGCTGTATCCGCGAAGATCAAGCACCGTAGTATTGCCCGCTGCCGGCACATCGGCTCCCGGCTGGATCGCCGCAATCTTGCCGGCTTCGATGACGACGTTCTGATCATCGACCGCGGGTGCGCCGGTGCCATCGATCACGCGAACATGAGTGAGCACAACTTTAGGAGTGCCGACGCGCACAAACTCCTGCACGGTCTTGGACAGATCCGGTGATTGGGCCTCGACGGTGAGCGAGAACAGAGCCGGGAACAAGAGAAGCGCGAAAATCCAAGAGAAGGTGCGAGAGGCCATGAAGTTCCTCCGGAAGACGGGAGTAATTGTAACTGAGGAACGTGTGGGTCGAGCAGAGCTAGACAGTGAGCAACTTCCAAGGCCGCGGGCGAGGGCGCCCGCGCCACATGAGCACAAAAGGCCACGCTGATTGCTCAACGTGGCCTTTATTTATATGCCGGCAACGACCTACTCTCCCACACACTTGGCGCGTGCAGTACCATCGGCCCAGCGGGGCTTAACTTCCGTGTTCGGGATGGGAACGGGTGGGACCCCCGCGGTAAGATCACCGACAACTTGTAGCCGTCAGCCATCAGCCGTCAGCCATCAGCAAACCTGTGCCGTGGCGACTCTCACCGCTGATGCGCGGCAAACTTTCAAAGAGCTTGAGGACGATGCCTCACAGCTGAATAGATTGGGTGAGACGGAGCTTGCTCCGTCTCTACTACAAAGCGATTTTCGTCGGCGCCCAGTTATCAGTCTTGCTTCTCAGTCATCCAGGTTCTGACGACATCCAAACAAATTGCTAATTCCAGTTCAAGTTCGAACTGGGAACTGGCAACTGAGAACTGATAACTGGTGTGTTATGCACCGAGTAAATCTTATGGTCAAGCCGAACGGGCGATTAGTACAGGTAAGCTACACGCATTACTGCGCTTCGACATCCTGCCTATCAACCAGGTAGTCTTCCTGGGCCCTTCTTGACCCTTACGGGTTGGGAGATCTCATCTTGAGGAGTGCTTCCCGCTTATATGCATTCAGCGGTTATCACAACCGAACTTCGCTACCCAGCGGTGCCATTGGCATGACAGCTGGAACACAAGAGGTTCGTCCATCCCGGTCCTCTCGTACTAAGGACAGACCCTCTCAAATCTCCTGCGCCCACAACAGATAGGGACCGAACTGTCTCGCGACGTTCTGAACCCAGCTCACGTACCGCTTTAATAGGCGAACAGCCTAACCCTTGGAACCTTCTACAGCTCCAGGATGCGATGAGCCGACATCGAGGTGCCAAACCGGAGCGTCGATATGAACTCTTGGCTCCGATCAGCCTGTTATCCCCGGCGTACCTTTTATCCGTTGAGCGATGGCCCTTCCATGCAGAACCACCGGATCACTAAAGCCTACTTTCGTACCTGCTCGACTTGTAGGTCTCGCAGTCAACCACGCTTATGCTTTTGCACTCGACGGCTGATTTCCAAACAGCCTGAGCGTAGCTTCGCGCGCCTCCGTTACAATTTAGGAGGCGACCGCCCCAGTCAAACTACCCGCCTTACCATGTCCCTCTCCCGGATCACGGGAGTAAGTTAGAACCACAGATCTCGCAGGGTGGTATCTCACCGTTGGCTCCCCCAAGCCCGAAAGCCTGGGTTCAAAGCCTCCCACCTATCCTGCGCAGCAAGGGCCATAGTTCATGGTAAAGGTATAGTAAAGGTGCACGGGGTCTTTCCGTCTAGTTGCGGGCAACCGGCATCTTCACCGGCACTACAAGTTCGCCGTGTCAGTCGGCAAGACAGTCGCACTTTCGTTACGCCATTCGTGCAGGTCGGAACTTACCCGACAAGGAATTTCGCTACCTTAGGACCGTTATAGTTACGGCCGCCGTTCACTGGGGCTTCAGTTCAAAGCTTCGCCTTGCGGCTAACCTCTCCCTTTAACCTTCCAGCACCGGGCAGGCGTCAGCCCCTATACGTCGTTTTCGACTTAGCAGAGACCTGTGTTTTTGTTAAACAGTCGCAGTGCGCATTTCTCTGCGGCCTCTTCGGGCTATGAACCCTAGTGAGGCACCCCTTTTCCCGAAGTTACGGGGTTATATTGCCGAGTTCCTTACCAACTGTTCTCACGAGCGCCTTTGGATATTCTCCTCGTCTACCTGTGTCGGTTTGAGGTACGGTTCCCGCATGATCTCCTTAGAGGATTTTCTCGGCAGTGTGGAATCGGCAGCTTTCCCCCATACGGGGTACTGCTTTGCGTCTCAGTGATAACTTCCTCGCGGATTTGCCTACGAGAAACACCTTACACGCATCGACCGTCATAGCCATAGGACGGCCTGCTTATCCTACTGCGTCTCCCCATCGTGATAACGAACACACGGGAGGTCCGGAATGTTAACCGGATGTCCATCAGTTACGCCTTTCGGCCTCACCTTAGGAACCGCCTGACCCTGAGCGGATTAACCTTTCTCAGGAAACCTTAGACTTTCGGCGCGGAGGGTTCCCACCTCCGTTATCGCTACTTATGCCGGCAGGGTCTCTTCCCAACCGTCGACCAGTCTTTTCAGTCTGGCTTCAAACTGTTGGGAATGCTCTCCTACCACGCACAGCTTGCGCTGTGCATTCGCTGCTTCGGTACCAAGCTTGAGCCCCGTTAAATTGTCGGCACCGGACCGCTTGACCAGTGAGCTATTACGCTTTCTTTAAAGGATGGCTGCTTCTAAGCCAACCTCCTGGCTGTCTGGGCGTTCCGACTTCCTTTCCCACTTAGCTTGGATTTTGGGACCTTAGCAGGCGATCTGGACTGTTTTCCTCTCGACAACGAAGCTTAGCCCCCGCTGTCTGACTCCCGGACTGGTTGTTCAATGGCATTCGAAGTTTGATTGGATTCTGTAAGCTGGAAAGCCCCATAGTCCATTCAGATCTCTACCACCACGACAAATCATCCGAGGCTAGCCCTAAAGCTATTTCGGAGAGAACGAGCAATCACGGAATTTGATTAGCCTTTCACCCCTACCCTCAGCTCATCGGAGCTTTTTTCAACAAACACCCGTTCGGCCCTCCAGTAGGTTTTACCCTACTTTCAGCCTGGCCAAGGGTAGATCATCCCGCTTCGCGTCTATTCCTGCCAACTGAACGCCCTATTCGGACTCGCTTTCGCTGCGGCTCGCTTACGCTTAACCTTGCTGACAAGAATAACTAGCCGGCTCATTATGCAATAGGCACGCGGTCAGACTTTCGGCTTGCGCCGCATAGTCCTCCCACCGTTTGTAGGCACACGGTTTCAGGTACTGTTTCACTCCCCTCGCAGGGGTTCTTTTCACCTTTCCCTCACGGTACTGGTTCACTATCGGTCAGAAGAACGTATTTAGCCTTACGGGATGGTCCCCGTAGCTTCTCGCAGGGTTTCACGTGCCCCGCGATACTCAGGTACCAGCTTCGAGTCCGGATGATTTTCGTCTACGTGGCTATCACACTCTATGGCCCCTCTTTCCAGAGGGCTTCGACTAATCACCGGATTGGTAACTCTACTGTTGCTGGCCCTACAACCCCTGCGTCACCCGAAGGTGAAACAGGTTTAGGCTGATGCGATTTCGCTCGCCACTACTATCGCAATCGAGGTTTCTTTCTTTTCCTCCAGGTACTGAGATGGTTCACTTCCCTGGGTTTGCTCGCACCCGACTATGGATTCATCGGGCCGTACGGGGGTTTTACCCCCGTGGGTTTCCCCATTCGGAAATCCCCGGATCAAAGCCTGCTTGCGGCTCCCCGAGGCTTATCGCAGCTTGCCACGTCCTTCATCGCCGTCTTCTGCCAAGGCATCCACCATGCGCCCTTAGTAG
>JBAVUO010000045.1:27500-102235 GCA_049696815.1 Terriglobales bacterium
ATGATGGCGTCGTCGAGGATGGGCTTGCCGTCGTCGGATACGGCGATGGCGCCGGCACGCTGCAGAGAGCGGAAGTCGTTCAGGACAGCGCCTTTGCTGGCGCGGGTGGCGGCGGCGACGGGGAAGACGTTGACTGCGGCGCCGCGCTCGGGCTGGCGGAGCCACTCGACCCAATCGGCGGAATCAACGACTGGCGCGGTGTTCGGCATAGTGCAGACGGAAGTGAATCCGCCCGCGGCAGCGGCCGCGGTGCCGGTCGCGACCGTTTCTTTATACGCCTGGCCGGGCTCACGCAGATGTGCGTGGAGATCGATGAAACCGGGGGCGACGATGAGACCGCGGGCATCGAATCTTTCGCCGGCGCCTTTGATTTTGTTGGGGGGAGCGATCTCGGCGACGCGGCCGTCTTTCAGGAGAAGGTCCATGGGCGCGTCGATGCGGGCGGCGGGGTCGATGAGGTGGCCACCTTTGATCAGAAGACTAGTTGTGGAGCGTGAGTTCACTTCATGCCTTCGCTAACTTCTTTTCCGCGGATTCACGCGGATGAACGCGGATCTTTTTTCTTTCATTCTCAAACACGAGGCGCCGAAATTGGGGAGTGGGCCCGAAGTTCAATAGAAGGCCGACCTCGATTTCAGTTGCCCGGAGATAGTTCAGGAGTTGTTTTTCCCATGCGAGTTCGATGGCGCGTCCGGCTTTGAGTTCTACGATGAGCTTATTGTCAATGAGCAGGTCGGCACGGAAATCGCCGATCTGATGTCCACGAAACCATACCGGGATTCCGATCTGACGTTGGAAAAAAATCTGCCCCTCCGCAAGTGCGATTGCCAGCGCCTGCTCGTACACAGACTCGAGAAAGCCGTGTCCGAGTTCGTTGTAGACGTCATAGAAGATGCCGATCATCTTCTCAGTCAATTCCGAGTGAATCAATCCGCGTTGATCCGCGAGAATCCGCGGAGAAGAAGTTAAGATCTTCATCGCATCTTCCCCATGGCCCGCGCCAGGATGGCCATGCGCGTGGGCACGCCGTTGTGCACCTCGGCGAGGATGCGGGCTTGTGGGCCGTCGGCGACTTCGCTGGTCAACTCCAGTCCGCGGATGATCGGACCGGGGTGCATCACGATGGCGTCCTTCTTGGCCGTCTTCAAGCGGGCCGCGGTCATCTGGTAGCGCGCGATGTATTCGGGGAGGTCGATCTTCATCCCGGAAAGCCGCTCTTTCTGGACGCGCAGGAGCATGACGACGTCAGTCGAGCGCAGGGCGTCTTCGAGGTGGCGGGTAACGCGCACGCCGGGCGCGAGCGTGGAGGCGATGTCGGGCACCAGTTCGGGCGGGCCGCAGAGAATGGTTCTGACGCCGAATTTGCTGAGCAGGTGACAGGCGGAGCGGGCGACCCGGCTGTGAAAGATGTCGCCGATGATGGCAACCTGCAGGCCCTTGAAGGTCTTTTTGTTCTGCAGGATGGTGTAGGCATCGAGCAGGGCCTGCGAGGGGTGCTCGTGCAAGCCGTCTCCGGCGTTGATGACGGGGATGTCGAGGTGCTCGGCCAGCACGTGCGGCGCGCCGGCATTGGGATGGCGGATGACGATGGCGTCGGCGCCAACGGCGCGCAGGGTGTAGCCAGTGTCGAGCAGCGACTCGCCTTTTTCAATGCTCGATCCAATTGCCTGAATCAGGACCGTGTGGGCGCCCAGCGACTTGGCGGCGAGTTCGAAGGAGCTGCGGGTGCGGGTGGAAGCTTCGTAAAAGAGAAGAAGGATGCGCTTGCCCTTGAGCAGGGGCCGGGGCTTGTCCGGGTTCATGCGGCGGGCGAATTTCAAGATCTTCAGGATCTCGGCGGCTTCGAGATGCTCGATGCCAAGCAGAGATCCTCGGGCTGCGTTCATGAATCTCTATCCCTTATGAATTCGCGGGCGAGGGCGCCCGCGCCACACACCACAACTGGTTTCAACAATCCACTCAGAGGGTTAAGACCACGGCCCTCAGGGGCTAAAGCCCGTATTCTTGCCGCTCTGAGCGGCACGGCTAAAGCCGTGCCCTTCCCAAAACTGCTCTTTGACATCCGTTCTACTGCTTCTCCATCAGCAGAACTTTTTCCGCGTCGTCCACTTCGCGGAGCTTGACCTCGATCATCTGCTTGCCGGTGGTCTGGACATGGCGGCCGACGAAGGCAGCCTCGATGGGCAGCTCGCGATGGCCGCGATCAATCAGGACGCAAAGCTGCACCCGCTTGGGACGTCCCTCGTGAAACAGGGCGTCCATGGCGGCGCGGGTGGTGCGGCCGGTGTAGAGCACGTCGTCCACCAGTACCACGGACTTGCCGGCGATGGGAATCTCCATCTCGGTTTTCTGGACCACAGGCTTGGGGCCGAGAGTGGAAAGATCGTCGCGATACAGGGTGATGTCGAGGGTGCCAACCGGCACCGGCTTTTTTTCGATGCGCTGGATGATCCTGGCCAGACGCTGGGCCAGAGGGACGCCCCGGCGCCGGATGCCGACAAAGGCGAGGTCGCCGATCCCATTGTTCTTCTCGAGAATCTCGTGGGCCAGGCGGATGAGAGTGCGCTCGATCTCGGACTCCGACATGAGCTGGGCCGTCTGGTGGATCGCGGCCGGACGTTCAGGCGCTAGTGAATTCATGAACGCTGCATCATACGCGGACGGCGGAGTTGGGGCAAGGAGGGGCGGCCCGGGGCCGCAGGGCACGGGTGACAGGTCACAGGTCACGGGAAAACCAACCCCGAGCCGATGCCCTATTTACCTGTGACCTGTCACCTGTGACCTGCTCAGAACGTCGGGCGGTTGCGTTCGCGGAAGAGGACGGCGCCGATGACGCATCCGATCACGGAAAACAGCATGGACAGGGCCAGAGCAAAGATCATGGCGAAGGCTAGGGCGACGGCAAAACCTTGCGGCGAGTGCAGCCACTCGAGGGCGGCCTGTACCTGGGGGTCGGCCGGGTTGGCGGCGTGCTGCTCGACAGCCTTGATCATGAAATCGCGGAACTGATTCTGGGCATGCATGAAGACGATGGCCAGGACAGTGAGCAACGAGGAAACGGCGAAGGCGACGGCTCCGGCCATGGCTCCGAGGCGGGCGGCTTTCGGGCTGGGCAGGGTTTGTCCGGCGGCGCGGTGGTAGAGCAGCGCCGCCAGGATGCCGGTCAGCACCATGCCCAGGCCGAGGGGGATGATGTTGGCGATCACGCCCAGCAGTCCGGCCTGCAATGCCACCCGGAAGAGGCCGGAGCCGGGGGAGGTGCGGAAAGCGAGGCGATGCAGGGGGTCGGCGGTGGCTCTTGCGTCGGAGGGAGTGGCGGAGTCGGCCGGAAGACTCTGGGGCGTGATTTCGACCCGCACCTGGGGAGCACGGCATTGGGGACAAAAGGGGCGGCCGTCTTCGACCTGGGTACCGCATTTTTCGCAGGAGTGGTCCACGTCAATGAAGCTAGCGCAGGCGGAGGGAGAGAGCAACCTCGATTCAGCGGCCAGTGGTCAGTGGTCAGATTTGCTGGCCACTATTCACTATCCTCTCGACGGGGCAAGCCTCGTCTTTACGGAGGTTAGATCGTGTCCTCTTTGCCGGTGCGGGCGCGGACGTAAACCAGGGCGAAGCGGGATCCCTTGCCATCGGGCTTGATGGCGACCACGTGCTGGTTGCCCTCGGTGCCGACTTTGAGTTCGACTGAGTCTCCGCTGCCGCTGTCGCGGCAGGAAACGGGCTTGGACAATCCGTCTCCGTCCTTATGTTGCCACGCGCCCTTGTCGGCATTGACCGCCACGTCGCCGCCGTGCCATGGGCCGTGGCACTGGATGGCCTTGCCGTACTTCTGCAGCTCTTTGTTGTAGTAGGCGAGAACCTTGTCCGAAGGATCGTCGGAGGCGAACTCGGCCGCCACCACTTTCAAAGCGAATCCGGGGAAGGAGAGGTTGACGTTGGCGCTCTTCTTGTCCTCGCCGCTTTCCTTCGGGGCAGGCCGGGCGCCGGGATAGACGGTAAGACCGGCGTCTCGAATGTCGGGCTGCTCGTCCACGTGAAGATTACCCATGGGAGACTTGATGTCCACGGCCGACTTGCCGTCTTTGTTCTTGTCTTTGACATTGATGCTGCAGGCGGGCAGGACGACGAGGGCGGCGAGCACGGCTGCGGTGGCGAACTTTGCGGCAAGATTACGGCTGAACATGGGGCGTACCTCCTGAACTTGATTGGGCGGGGCGTTCGAGACCCGCGCCTCGGGCTGCGATGCCGGGGATGGTGACCGGCAAATGACCGCGGATCGGAATCTCGCCGAAAAGCGCCTTGACGGCGGCCAACTCCGATACGGTCGCGTTGGAAAACGTGCACAAGTAGTTCTGGATCGCGGGGAAATCCTGCGCCAGATAGGGATTGCCCATGGCGACGACCACGGTGCGGCCAGCCGCGCGATCGAGGATGGTGCTGAGCAGTGTGGCGCTGGCATCGGCCATGGCGACGGTGTTCTTCAGACCTCCGGGGGCGGGAAGCGCTTTGCCTGCGGTGGGAATCACGTACAAGGCAGCGACGACGCGCTCAGCGGTGTCCACGGCAGCCAGAGTCTCGGGCGTCATTCCGGAGGCAGAGCGCGGATCGACGTAGATGACGCGGGCGTCAGGCACACGGGCGAGGATCTGGCGTTCCAGCATACGTCCGGACTCCGAGCGCAGGTCTTCGGAAAAAATGACGGCGACCAGGCGGTTGCGCACTTCGGCTACCGATTGATACGGAAGCGCGGGCGCGGGAGTTCCCGAAGCGTGCAGAGGGAGCAGGTGTCCGCTGTCGCGGACCAGGGTGATGGCCTCGTCGGCGACGTGCTGGCCCAGGGCCAGGTTTTCGGGCCTGGCGACCCGGGCGGAGAGCTCGGCGAGGTCCACCAGGCGAGACTTGTGCAGGCCGAGAGACGCCTTTAGTTCCAGGATCTTACGGACGGATTGGTCGAGGCGCTGGGGGGTGATTTCGCCGCTCCGCACGGCCTTCAGCATGGAGTTGTAAGAGGCGTCGAGGTCGGCGGGGATCAGGAGCACGTCGTTGCCGGCCTTGAAGGCCTCGACCGCGGCGCGGCCGATGTCGTTGGCATAGAGGCGCGTCAGGGCCGCCATGTCGAGGGCGTCGGTGACGACGATGCCTTGGAATCCCATCTGCTTCTTGAGGAGGCCGGTGATGACCGCGCTGGAAGTTGTGGCCACGCGATTGGGGTCAGACTCGAGCGCGGGAACGGTGACGTGCGCCACCATGACGGCATCCACGCCGGCGGCGATGGCGCGGCGGAAGGGCGGCAGTTCAACGGCATCGAGCCGGGCGCGGTCGCCCGTGACTTGGGCCAGGCCAAGATGGGAGTCGGTGGCGGTGTCGCCGTGTCCGGGAAAATGCTTGGCCGTGGTCAGCATGCCGCCCTGGTGGGCGCCACGAATGTAGGCGGCGACGAGATCGCCGACCTGCTGCGGGTCTTCTCCGAAGGAACGCGTATTGATGATGGGATTCGCCGGGTTGGAATTGACGTCGGCGACGGGAAAGAAATTCCAGTGCACGCCGATGGCGCGCGCCTCTTCGGCGGTGATGCGGCCGAAGGCTTCGGCGTTCTCGATTTTTCCCGCAGCGCCGAAGGCCATGGCGTGGGGGAAGACCGTAGTGCCGTAGAGGCGCATGGCGACACCGCGCTCGAAATCAGCACCGATGATCAGGGGCAGGGGCGACGACTGCTGCAGACGGTTGAGCAACTCGGCGGCTTCATAGGGCTGGTTCTTGAGCAGGAGCGAGCCGTCCATCGGGACGGTCATGGCGAGCGCGCCGATGTGGTACTTGCGGACGGTGTCGCGCAGGAGAATCCAGGCGGGGTCGTCCTGGTTCAGGAACTGCACCTTGGTCCAGATCATGAAGAGCTGGCCGACCTTCTCTTCGGGGGACATTTTGCGCAGGGTCTTGTCGGCCCATTTCTGGCCTTCTTTGTCGAGGTGGATGGGGCTGGGCTGCGGGGGCTGGTCTTTGGCAAGGGTGAAGGCGGCGCAAAGCAGGAACGCGCCGAGGGCGAGGGGACGCTGCATGGGTTGACGATAACAAATCTGGGGCAGGAACGCTTTCAGTCGTCCCTAACGGGACTTCGTCCGCTTGCACTCACGTTCCCGGCGCTGAAGCGCCGGGCTATTGTCAATCTCCCTACGGGACTGAACTTGGGTTGATCTGCTGCTGGATGGTGGCGATGGCCTCGGACTGGATGGCGGCATCGTGGCCGAAGCCGGAGAGCCATTGCACGCCGGGTTCGCGGCGGAACCAGGTGAGCTGGCGCTTGGCATAGTTACGATGCGCCTGCTGCGCGGCCCAGAGGACCAGCTTGCGGTCAATTTCACCGCGCAGGAACTGGACGGCCTGCTTGTATCCGAGGGCCCTCAGCGGGCGGGCCTTGTCGCCGTACTTGGCCAGCAGGTGCTCGGTTTCGGCGATCAGTCCTTCGTCAAACATTTTCGCGGCGCGCTGGTTGATGCGGGTGTAGAGGGCGTCGCGATCGGGGTTGAGTCCGAGACGCAGAATACGGAAGCCGAGCAGCGGGTCGCGGCCTTCGCGCCAGAGTTCGGTCATAGGACGGCGCGCAGCCAGGCAGACTTCGATGGCGCGGATGACCTTGGGAACGTCGTGGGCATGAATGCGTCCGGCGGCCGAAGGATCGAGACGGCGCAGGATGCGGTGCAGGCGTTCCGGCCCATGTTCACGGGCGCGCGCGCGGAGTTTGGCGCGCAGATCCTCGGAGCGCTGAGGACCGGGGAAGAGTCCTTCGAGCAGGGCGCGGAGATAGAGGCCGGTGCCGCCGCTGACGATCGGCAAATGTCCGCGGCCGACGATCTCGCGCAACGCTTGACGAGCCCGGCGGGCGTACTCACCCGCGGTGACGTAGGCGGTAGGATCCACGATGTCGAGCAGATGATGCGGGACTTCGGCGCGCTCGGCGGGCGTGGGCTTGGCCGTACCGATTTCGAATTCGCGGACCATGGCGATGGAATCGCAGTTCACGATCTCGCCGTGGAAGCGGCGGGCAATGGCCAGGGAGAGGGCGGTCTTTCCGCTTGCCGTGGGGCCGAGCACCACGACAACAAGTGGCTCGCGATGCGGCACGTTCAGCGCGCGCTCCAATGGATGTAGGACCAGTAGCGGACGACGATCAGGATGAGCAGCAGAACCGCCATGACGAGCAGTCCGGTGGCCTCGGCGGCGTAAACGGGATGGCGGTGCCGGTGCTTGTTGCCGGAAACTGGCTTCGGCGGAGCAGGGGCGTCCACGCCGTCATTGTAGCCCTTCTCAGTCGTTAGTCGTCGGTCGTTGGTCGCTCGCAGGCAACTCATCGTGAACGACTAACGACCAACGACCGACGACTGGCTCGCGGTGTAAACTACGGGCGCGAAGTCATGCCGACGCCACCGCCCAGCAGCGCAGCCAAGCTTCTGCGGTTTGGCGTCTTTGAAGTCGATCGGGCCGCGGGCGAACTGCGCAAGCAGGGGGTCCGCATCCGGCTGCAGGAACAGCCCTTTCAGGTCTTGACGGCTCTCGTCGAAAACGCCGGACGCCTGGTCACGCGCGACGACCTGCGGCAGAAAATCTGGCCCGCCGACACCTTCGTGGATTTCGACCACAGCCTGAATACCGCGGTGAACAAGATACGCGAGGCGCTGAACGATTCGGCCGCGAGCCCGCGCTTCGTTGAGACGCTGGCCCGGCGCGGATACCGGTTCATCGCGCCGGTGAACGGCGTGGAGGCGCGCGATGCGGCGGTTCCAGCGGCGGAGGCCGCGCTGCACCCCGAACTCCATGTGCCGTTTCCCCACCGGGGACTGGTGCGCGGCTTATTCGGATTGATCCAGGTGATGTACCTGGCGTTTTACGTCAGCGCACTGTATCACCTGAAAGATGTGGACCGGGTGGCCGGCGGATTTCTGCCCGATTGGGGGGCGCGGTCGATCGTAATCGCGGTGCTGGTGACGGGCGCGGTAGGAATCCCTTTGCGGTTCTATTTGTTGTCTGCGATTGGGTTCGATTTCCGCAAGCTGGCGGAAACGTTCCGGCGGCTGTTCCCGTTTGTACTCGCCCTGGATCAGTTGTGGGCGGTGGCTCCTTTCCTGCTTCTGCCGCAGATCGGAGTGGGGCTGGCGTTTGCGGCCACGGCGGCGCTGCTGTACGTGCCGTTCTCGGAGAGGACGCTGGTGCGGATGGGGTATTCGAGTTTCCTTCCGGCAATCGAAGGTGAGAGATGAACTATCGCCGCTTCGGACGAACGGAATGGCAGGTCAGCACCATCGGATATGGGCTCTGGGGCATGAGCGGATGGTCGGGTTCCGACGATCGGCAGTCGCTGGCCTCGCTGCAACTGGCGGTGGATTCGGGCTGCAACTTCTTCGATACCGCATGGGCCTACGGCGATGGCAAAAGCGACGGCCTACTGGGACAGATCATCGCGCGCAACGCCGGCCGCCGGCTCTACGCCGCCTCGAAGGTCCCGCCTCTGAACCGGAAATGGCCAGCTTCCCCGAAAGATCGTTACCGGGATGTGTTCCCCCGCGAGCATGTGATTAAGTACGCGCGCATGATCCGCGAGAAGCTCGGCGCCGAGTCCATTGATCTGCTGCAGTTTCACGTGTGGGACGACCACTGGGCCGGGGAACAAGAATTTCGTGAAACGGTGGAAGAGATGAAGAAGGAAGGCCTGATTCGCTTCTTTGGCTTGAGCCTGAATCGCTGGGAACCGGAGAATGGCATCCAGGCGCTCGGCACCGGTCTGGTGGATGCGGTGCAGGTGATCTACAACATTTTCGACCAGGCTCCGGAGGACCGTCTGTTTCCGGTTTGCCGCGAGCTCGACCTCGGCGTGATCGCGCGTGTCCCGCTCGACGAGGGCAGCCTAAGCGGGAAGATGACGCGGGAGACGCGCTTTCCCGCGAACGACTGGCGTTCGACTTATTTTGGGCCGAAAAACCTGGAGCCCACTCTGGCGCGGGTGGAGAAGTTGAAAGAGATTGTGCCCGCGGGCATGAGCCTGCCCGAGATGGCGCTGCGGTTCATCCTCTCGAATCGGGAGGTGAGCACGACGATCGCCGGCATGCGCAAGAGCGAGCACGTGCGCGAGAACGTGGCCGCGGGCGCGGCCGACGGTCTCGAAGAGGGCCTATTGAAAAAACTGAAAGACCACCGTTGGGACCGTGCGCCCCAGCGGTGGTCGGATTGAGCGCGGAGTTCAGCTGACCGACAAGAGCAGAATGGGAGCTCTGCAATCCGCTGCAGGTAGGTTGAAGAGATAGATCGCGGCCAATCTCATCGCGTGCAGCATCCCGCCATCACCGGCGACGCTTGCCGTCTGCACCTCCCGGCATTCCTGGCTTGCGCGCAGGAGGGCAACCATCCGCTCCAGTGGGGAAGCGGGGACCGACTCGGCGTGGGCAGAACGGCCCTTTTGTGGATCATTCTTCTGGCACGCGCTCGGGTCACTGGGAAAATCCACGTACAAAGTCAAGCCCAGCAATTGGGTCAGATCCCGGAAGGCTTCCCGCGAATGCAGGTTGCACTTATCGGCAGGATCATCCTGTTGCGCGGGCTCGATCACAAACCGGATGATCGGGGTTTCCACCTGTAGCAGTAAGGGGTTGAAGGTGCCGCTATCGGGCGTGCCGCCGATGGAAAACCCGGCTTTACTGGCGACGGTATAGCGCAGGGAGACGGCGGTGGCATAGTCCTTCTCGGTGGAAGCATCGGGGGGATAGGTGCTGGCGACCCGGCTGCGGGCACGCGCCGCCACTATGTAGGCCTCCGGTTTGGGAATGCGAATGAGATAACGATGCAATTTGTCATCGAGGGCGCGTTGCAGGCTCTGGGTATCGATCCTTGCCTGCGCGATGCTGGCATCGGCGGCACCGGCGGCCGTCCCGCTGCGCGCCGGAAGGGAGAGATCGTAAACTCCCGCACCCAGCAGCGATTGGTTGGAAGCTTTCACGTAGAGCGGTTGGTGGCCTTTGGTATTGGGCGCGATCGCCAGGACGCTGTTCGCATCCTTGGGATCGGGAGCGAAGGCCCAGGGTCCGTCAAACTCGATAAAGACCGGCTCTGCGCTGGCAGCAGCGGGAGCTGCCGGCGGCGCGGAAGCCGTCGGGGTGGATTGGTTGCACGCAACTAGAAATAGTGCGCTCAGGACAACCGTTGCGAGCAGGGTGAACTTGTCGGGGTCGTGGCCGCATCCTTTCATGGGGGTTCCTCTCCTGATTTGTGGTGACAGCATGTTTACGGCCGCCCGTAGGCGGCGAAGGCGGACCAGTAATACGGATGAGCAGTTCGCGGATTGGAAAGCATGTTCCGCGAGCTGAGTTGAATTGCCTCGGAAACGGTCTGGCCGGACAGCAGGCGACGGTAGAAGTCCTCGACGAATCTGCGGGTTTCGGCCGAATCCACCGCCCAGCGGCTGGCTACTACGTGGGGGACGCCGGCGCGCAGAAGGGAGCCGGTGACGCTGGTGAATCCTGAGGAATCTTCCGCGTTTCCGGTTCCGGTGCTGCAGGCTGAGAGAACGGCGAGCCGAAGATTCTGCAATTTCAGATGGCGCACGACGGCGGCGTCGAGCATGGTGGAACTTCCGGTCTGCGGGTCTTTGTCCGCGAGCATGAGTCCCGCCTTGTCCGGCGTGGCGAGCGCATGTCCGGCAAAGTGAAAGACCGCGGCGCCGGGAAGCTGTTGCTTCACCAGGCGGAGCGTGGCTTCCCGGCCTTCGAGCACTCGCGCGGCAGAAAAGTTCTTGGCCACGGTTTCGGCCTCGGCAGCGACATCGGGGAGGGGAACGAAACCCGTGCTCTGCGATGAGCCCGCGCTGGCCACCACCAGAGCGGGCAACCGGGGCGAAATGGCGCCCTCGTCGCGCAGCAGCGCATCGGAGTATTCTCCCAGCGAATGGACGATGGGTGCGCGCTCGATGAGGTAATGACCGCTGGAGTCGAGCAGGGCCTCAAAGGGCAGCCCCGCCAGCCAACTGTCCGCCTCGATCACGAGAGCGCGCCCTGGAAGCAACCGTGGCTCCACCGGGGCAATGAGCAATGAGTACAGGCTGCGGGCATCACGTCGCAGGGCGGCCGTCTCCGAGCGGGGATCAGAAGCCAAGTCGTGAAACCTCGCCGCCAGCTCCTGCAGTTCCTGGGTTGGTCTCGAGCTCCATTGCAGGCTGATCCCGCGATCGTCATAAACCCAGATGGCGAGACCATCGGGGAGCAAGCCGTAGGTGATGACGGTCTGTTGGGAGAGAAGTGGAAGACGGGAAACCAGCCGGGAGGGATCTGGCGGCATCGGGGGCTGCTGTGGGCGAGTGTTGGCGGGACCCGTGGCAGCATGCTCGCCGTTGACACGCTGAGGCGCGCCCAGGTACCACTCGAACACATCGAGAGCCTCCTGCGTGCGGCCTTGCACCAGTTCCGTTTCCGCCAGCGCGAGGTACACGGGAGCGGCATCTTTGCTCCACCTGATTCGCTCGGCCTCGGAGTCCAGCGATGCCAGGGTCTGCTCCGTCAGGGCCAGGGCAGCGCGGAGGGCCTGCTCCGCTTCCACCGCGTGCTGCCGGAGAAGCTGCGCCTCCCCCAGGGTGGAGTAGAACATGAGCGCAAGGTAGTTATTGGAAACCTGCCGGACCTCGCTCTGGATACGGGTCAGACGGGTCAGGGCAGCGTCGAACTCGCCCAGGCGCGCTTCCAGTCGAGCCGTCCTGATCTCGTTCTCGAGACGGCTGGCGCGGGTCGCCTCGGATTGCGGAGCCGCTGCGAAAAGCCGGGCGGATTCCGCATACTGCTCTCCGGCGATCCGGGGCAGACCGGCAGCGACGGCAGCATCGGCCAGCGCGTAACGAGCCGTGGCGCGTAATAGCAGTTCTTTGTCAGAGTCAATCAGGACCAGCGCCTCTCGCCAAACTGCAACTTGCAGATTCGGGCGGCTGGAAATTTCCGCGTCATAGGCCAGCTCGGTGTAAAGGTTGTAGCCGCGCATGGCGGTGAACTGGCCAGCCCAGTAACGCTCCAGGCCGGTGCTAGCAAGCTTCCAGCTACCGCCCGGATCGCCGGTCAAAAGCTCATTTCCTGCGGCAAATCCAAGGGCTCGCAGATAAAGGGCGCCGTAGCCACTCTGCTGCGCCCGGGTCGCCGCACGCTGCACCGCTTGTTGGTCGGCGCCGAAATCGCCCATCAAGCCGGAACAGACGCCCGCCTCCAGCCCCAGCTGAACCTGCAACCAGGGGTAAGAGTATCGTTCGGACTCGGTGAGGGCAGCGGTGGCCTGGCGGCGGCAGGCTTCGCTGCGGCGTGAGATCTGGGCGGAAAACACCTGCTCGAATTGCGCCCGCAGCACGCCGGCAGTGTTGCCCGCGGCGCGAAACTGGCGGCCAGCGAGTGCAGCCTGTTGACGCGAGGTGTCAAACTCACCTGCCTCATTGGCCTGGATGGCGCGCGCCAGCGCCGCCACAGCGCGTGGAAAGTTCGGGGAAGAGGAGCCCCGCAGGAGATCCGTCAACCAGCGATCGTTATGTTGCTGGCTGGCCAATTCCGCCAAAAAAAAAAGCGCCTGGGCGGCGCTCGGGTCGGCGGCAGCGCCGCCTTCGGGGTAGGCCTGCGGCAACCAGGCACCGGCTGCGACATGAAGATATTCTTCGACCCGCTGATCCAGGCGGGAACCGAGGCCCGGGTTAGTGGCGAGCCCCGCCACTTGCGACGGAGACAACAGCGGTGCCGCCTGACTTTCATGGTCTTTCAGTTTTGCGCGCACGGCGTCGGCCCGCTTGCGGGCTTCGTCGGCCCACTCCGAGCGCGGATCAATTCGCAGGTAGTGCTCCCAGTCATCCAAAGCCTGACGGTAGAGGAACTGATGCTCGGAAACAATTGCGCGATTGAACAGCGCCACCGGGTCGTCGGGTGCGACGGCCAGCGCCTGGCTGAGGTGCTCGAAAGCGGCGGCATAATCTTCCGGCCGGTCGGCGGCCTGCCCACGCTGGAAGTAAGCCGACGCGAGATCGGTCAGGATGCCCGGAGACTTGGGCTGCAGTTGGAGGGCGCGGCGCAAGGAATCGACCGCCGGTTCGTACTCGCCTTCCAGCAGATCGACTCGGGCCTTCTCCTGCAGCCAGTACGGGTCGGAGGGATGAGAGGCCAGTTGCCCGGCGATGAGCGCTTCGGCACTCAACAATGCCTCGGGGCGGTTCACAAACGAGTCTTCCGCTCCACGCTGCACCCGTAAGGGAGCGTAGGGCGCTCCCGAAATTCTCAATTCCAAGGTGCGCTGCTCGGCGTAAGCACTGGCCAGCAGAAGCTCGGCTGACTGGGGCCGGTTGCGGCGGGCTGCTCCCCACCAGACGAGACTTGCCAGGGCCAACAGTACCGCGGCGGCCGTCGCCAGACGCGGCACGGTCATCCATGACTTCCTCCACACGGAGAGAGGAGCGGGCGCGAGCACCACTGTGCCGGTGATTTGGTGCGCCAGTTTCTGCTGCCACTCCGGGTGGGCGCTGGCGAGGGCTGCAATCTGCTCCGCTTCCGCGGCGGTCATCTCGCCGTTGAGGGTAGCGACGGCCTCGTGCAGCAGCGGACCGCAGGCATCGCAGCGGCTGGCGTGAAGAACATGGGCTAGGGCCTCAGCGGGTGGTGTTACTCCGGCCGCAATCTCATACCAGGCGGAGGGATCGGGACATGCAGCTTGACTGGGTCCGGGCCGGGCGGAGCGCAGGCCCGCCAGGCGGCTCTCCACCACCGACAGCTCCTGAAAAAGCTCCCGGCAAGCAGAACACGAGGCAAGATGAGGGTGGATCTGGGTCGCATCCGGCGGAGGATCCGCATGCTGCCGAGCTTGCTCGTACAACTCAGCCAGTTCCTGCGGTTGTAAATGGAGATTGGGGGCTCTGTCCAAACTTGGTCTCCGAATTCTATAACGATTTCGCGCGCTCAAAACCTTCACCCTCAGCCTGCTGTCGCGCGGGCGAACCTCGGGATTCCAGCATGTGACTCCGGATCATGCGCGTCATTCGCAGAATCGTGCTTTCCACGCCCTTGGTGGTCAGGCCCATGGAAGGGAGAGAGGCGATGCCGCTGGCGCTCAGGCCGTGCTGGTAATGCAGCCAGAAAATCGCTCGATTTCTTGTCTGTTCCTCCCCAGCGGCGGAGCGAGTCAAGACCTCATCAACCTGTTGCAGGAAGATGTGACGCTCCATGGCGTCAAAGTTGCCCAGGGAGGGTGAGGCCGAGGCAGGCCGCGCCGCCTCCGAGAGGGTGCCGGTCCGGCCTGCGCCCCGCTTCTCAGCCAGGGCAGACTTGTAGTGATCATGCACGACGTTGGCAGCCACGACTTTCAGGAATCCGAAAATGGCATCGGGGAAGCGCGGCTGGAAGGAGCGCAGGAGGCGGCTATCGTCCTCGCACAGTTTGAGATAGGTCTCCTGAATGAGGTCGTCCAGAACCTGGCACGAGGTTTCCCCCCAACGCCGGGCAGTCCTCAGCACCACCCTGGCGACGACGGGATGGAATCGGCGGATGAATTCTTCCCATGCGGCCGGATTCTTCGACCCGGCGCACGCCTTGACCAGGTCGTCTGAGGAAAAAGACGAATAGGGGCCCAATTGTCCACGCTCGGCTGGGGAAGCGGTTGCCTGCCCGAGGAGGCTGTATTTTACGACATCGTGGTCAAGATATTGTGAATAAGGAGAAATCTGTTACGAATTTGGAAATCAAGCGAGCAGTTGGGCAGCTTCTTTGGCGTAATAGATCGGGATGATGGCGGCGCCGGGGCGGAGTCTGACCGGCGACGTATAATCTCAGCCGGGTTCGCAACCCGAACCTTTGCCTATGCAGGGATCGCCTATCGAGCCGGGAGAAACAGCGCGTGCGCCAGCCGGATTGCGGCATCAGGGGAGGATCACACTCGCGTTGACGCTGATGCTGTGTCTGCTCTCGAGCCTGCGCGCGGTCATCGAAGCTCCCCGTCCCCGTCAACTAGGAGCCATGAGCCGCGCCGTCGCCCAGCGCTCCGACCAGCGATTTGCCGAGCTGCGTCGAGCCATGCCGGGAAGCGGCGTCGTGGGGTACGTCGGAGAAGCCGGCGAGTCCGGAGTGGCCGACTATTACCTCGCTCAATACGCCTTAGCTCCGGTGGTGGTTGAGCGCTCTCAGGATCATCAGTTCGTCATAGGAAACTTCCCTGCCTCTCGACCCGCCTCTCCGCCGGCGACGGTAAAGGGCTTGGTGCTGGTAAAGGACTTCGGTAATGGAGTGCTGCTGTTGGCCAAGAAGGACAACAAGTAGATGGCGGCCCTACTCGCGGTTGTTCTTTGTGGGTTGACGGGATTCGCGCTGGTTTGCCTGGCGTGGCCTCAACCGGCGCGGCTCCGCTCAAACCTGGCGCTGAAGACCTCGCTCTGTGGGGGCTGTGGCCTGGGGATCTTCTCGCTGGTTTTCTTTCTCTCCCCGGCGCTTTCTCTCTCGAGTCTGATGCTGGCGGATGGCGCAGTTTTTGGAGTGTTGTTGGTGGTCTTGATCTGGTCCCGGACTCGCCCCCGCTCTGGAGCCGGCCTGGCCGAGGAGAGAGTAGCGGTGGATAGGCCTGGCGGGCGGATTCGCCCCGCGCTCGAAACCGCCTTCGCTCTCGCCCTAATCGCTTCGGCCTACGCCTCGGCCGTCCGGGCAGTAGCGCATCCGCACGGGGACGGTTGGGACGCGTTCGCCATCTGGGATCTTCATGCTCGCTTTCTATTCCGTGGCGGGCCGCACTGGAAAGACGGCTTTGTCTCCTTGATTCCGTGGTCCCACCCCGACTACCCGTTGCTTCTTCCCGCCGCTATCGCACATTTCTGGAGATACGTGGGCAACGAAAGCTGGGTCGTGCCTTCTGTGATCGCGCTTATCTTTGCCTTCAGTACGGTCGGACTCCTGCTTTCTGGGCTATCCATCTTGCGCGGATCGAACCAAGCATTCCTGGGCGGGACCGTGCTGCTCGCCACCCCCTTTTTTGTGGAGCAGGGGACGTCGCAATACGCGGATGTGCCTCTGGCGTTCTTCTTTCTGGCCACGATCGTGCTGCTCTGCCTTCACGATTCCGGGACGCGCCAGCCGGGCTTGGTGGCATTGGCCGGCCTGACGGCCGGATTCGCGGCGTGGACCAAGAACGAAGGGCTGCTCTTCCTGGGCGCAGTTGTTCTAGCGCGAGTGGTGACTCTGGCGCGGCATGAAAGCTGGACCTCCTGCCGCAGGCAGACGCTGCCGATGCTGTTGGCCGCGTTGCCAGTTCTTCTGGTAATCGCGTACTTCAAGGTCCGGGTGGCGCCTGCCGGAGATCTGTTTTCGAGTCCCGCCAACTTGTGGCGGAAAATACTCGATCCGGCCCGGTACTGGGCGACGGTTCAATGGTATGCAAAGGAATTCTTGCGGTTCGGTCACTGGTGGCTGATCCCAGGGACAGTCTTGCTGGCCGGCTACTACTTCATGGTGGGCCGGGAGGTAGGCAGCAAGAACGAGGCCGGGATCAGGATATCCGTCCTTGCCCTAGGGTTGACGCTGGCTGGATACTTCGCCGTCTACCTGATCACGCCGTATGACATCCACTGGCACCTGCGGTCTTCGTTGAACCGTTTGTTTCTGCAGGTATGGCCCAGCGCCATCTTTCTGTTCTTCTTGGCGGTGCGGACGCCAGAGCAAGCGCTGGCGGGCTGAGACAGGCGCAGGTGCGCGGAGAAGGGTGCGCGTGCTGCGGCGTGGGCGGATCGAGGTCGATGCCGTTGCCAGCACGATACAACCCAGAACTCATCCCAGCAGCCGTGCGACCTGTTTGGCGTAGTAGGTGAGGATGATGCTGGCGCCGGCGCGCCGGATCGAGAGAAGCGCTTCCATCATTACGCGATCGTGGTCGATCCAGCCGTTGCGGGCGGCCGCTTCGATCATGGCGTATTCGCCGGAGACCTGATAAGCAGCCAGGGGCAGATCGAAACGATCGCGGGCGGCGGCGATCACATCCAGGTAAGGCATGGCGGGCTTGACCATGATCATATCGGCGCCCTCCTCGACATCCAGCTCGATCTCGCGCAAGGCTTCGCGAACGTTGGCCGGATCCATCTGGTAGGAGCGGCGATCGCCAAACTGCGGCGCCGAATCCGCCGCCTCGCGGAAGGGGCCGTAGAAGCCGGAGGCGAACTTCGCGGCGTACGACAGGATCGGAGTGTTCAGGTAGCCGGCGTTGTCCAGTGCTTTGCGGATTGCGCCGACGCGCCCGTCCATCATGTCGGACGGCGCGATGATGTCCACCCCGGCACGAGTCAGGGAGACAGCGGTGCGGGCCAGCAGTTCGAGCGAGGCGTCGTTGTCGATTTCGAATTCCAGTTGGGCGGCGCGGGTCGCTAGGGACTCCAGTTTCTCGATGGCCTTCTTTTTCTCCTCAGAAGTCCTGGCCGCAACCACCGCCACTTTGGTTACTTCGCCGGCGGCTGCACCCAACGATCTGGGAGTTGTCGCCGGCCGCACAATTCCGCAATGTCCATGCGACATGTACTCGCACAGGCACACGTCGCCCATGATCAGCAGGTCCGGCACCTCGCTCTTGATGGCGCGTGCCGCCCTCTGCACGATTCCGTCTTCCGCCCAGGCGCCGGTCGCCACTTCATCTTTTTTCTCCGGTAGCCCGAAGAGGATGATCGCCGGAACTCCCAGCGCGTGGGTTTCACGCGCTTCTTTCACCGCCTGGTCCACGGAAAGGTTGAAGACCCCCGGCATGGAGCGCACTTCCTTGCGGACTCCCGATCCCGGACAGATGAACATGGGATAGACCAACGATTCGGGGGTGAGGCGAGTCTCCCGGATCAGGGAGCGCAGTGTCTCGGTGCGCCGCAGTCGCCGCAGACGGGTGATGGGGAATACCATGGCCAGATTTTAGCAGGGCGGCAGACATAGTTCTCAGTACGCTGTGGCCAGTACCCAGTGTGCGGTCATGAAGGTTGATTGTTTTCAAATGGAAGGAGCTGTTTTCGATTCCTGCAGAGCAGGATTGCGTATCGCGGGGGGCCATAAGCTCTGACCAAGCAGATTTCTTTGCCGGGCCGTCGATCTGACATCCGGCGGAAATCGGCGCGTCCGGACTGGAACTTCCAACTTCCCAGAAGCAATGGACTGAACTTCGTTCAGATAGGAACGGAAGGAACTTGGATAGTTGGCCATAGACGCGTACTTCGGCATCGTTGTGGGATTGTGAGGTTGAAGGACCGGCAAGGAAGCATCAGTTCATCGCATGCAGATATGGCCTTTGGTTCAACGGGGCGGTCCTTGGGAATGCTTCGCTTCATCGAGCGAAAGAAAATGCGGGGCTTGAAGCACTATGTGGCGATCATCCACATCTTCGCCCTTTAGAAAGTCCACCACAATGGCTTGCACACCCTCGGCGGGCAGGGTTTCGTGAAAGCCGTTCTCAATCACAATGTGAGTCGAGTGGGGAAATCCCCAGCGCATCCGCTCCGCTTTCATCGGAGGCGTATCGGCGTCGAGCGTTCCACTCAAGAACAAAACCGGGACCGGGCTGTACAACGGAGCAAAATATTCCGGGCCGAGCGAGAAAGTTCCCGACGCTTCTTTGCAGACCTCCGGCTGCACGTCGATTCTGCTGATGTCGCCAAATAGCGAGGTGCGAGCCTCGCTCTCCGTCTGTAAGAGGCGTTCGGGTGGTGTTCTGGCCGAGCAATCCATAGTCCGGCCCATCAGGGTTATCCCCGAATCGAAGTCGTTGTACAAGCCCTCCGTCTGCTGCTGCAGTAGCGAGTAGTCTCCCCTGTTGATTGACTGGAGCAAAGCGGGCAAACGCGAGATTGAGCGGCCGTTAGAGAGCATCCGCTCTGTGATAAACCGCAGTGCTACACTTCCCACCGTCAACGAAAGTGGCTTCTTTGTTGTCTGCTTCGCAATTGTGAGTTCTACCGGGTGATCGTCCAGCCTTTCTGCGTCATGCTGAAACAATGACACCAGATCCGGAATTTCCTTACCAATACATGAATCGCTTGCCACCAGGTACGCGATCTTTTTGAGTTGCAAATCTAGAACGGTCGGGGCGGTGTCGTGGTCGCCAGGACCCTCAACCCCAGCCAGCACGGCTCGCTGCACCGACTTCCCGTGGCGACGGATCACAGCGAAAGCGAGTTCGGCCCCATAGCTGTGCCCCAACAGGCTAATTTGGGTCGCGCCCAGCGCTCCCCGCAGGTCCTCGACATCATCAGCGCTTTCTTCGGTGTTGTAGCCAGTGACATCCACACCTTTGGAGCGCCAATACCACGAACAGTTTCCGGTTGCATGCGCGAAAGCGCGTATGAATTTTTGCCGGCTGGCGAAAGCATCGGCGGGGAATTTTCCGTCCGTCGGGCAATCGTTTAGGTTCGGAGAAGACATCCCGGAACCGCGCTGATCCAGAAGGATCACATCCGCAACCTGGCGCAGCTTTTCAAACAGGTCGTAGTACACCGGCACGCGGGCCATCCCGCTGGCAGGCACTCCAGGCCCACCCGAAAGATAAATGATCGGGGCTGCTGGCGTTACGGCAGAGGATTTCAGGCGGACGAAAGCGATCTGGATGAGGTGATGCGACTTTCCGCGCCGGTTTTCGGGCACCCACAGACGTCCGAGTTCCACCGGGTGAGTCTGCCCGTCATAGGTCGTCAGCGTGTAGGGCTCGAACGTGGCTTCTCCGCACTGGGCCAGCTGTGGAAACGCCGGCAGCAGCAGGATCAAGCTAGTGGCCAAGGATGCTCCGAGTCTGGACAGCATCTGAACTTTGCCTCCTCGACGGACGCGTCTGGACACACACGCGCATGTGATTGTACGAAACAGCGCGAAAGGAAGTTCCATCGACGAGGAGGTAAGCGGATGACGGGCTACCCAGAAGTTATCGGTTCCTCCGTCGACTGGTACCGACAAATGGGCTTCTGGGAAGTTGGCTCGCGGTCACCCGAACAGCTTAAGTTAGCGCTTATGGGGGACCCCGACTCCTGACTGCTTGGACTCGGTTACTTTCGTACCCCGAAGTAACCACGTCGTGACCTGAACAGAACACCGGCCAACCCTTATGATGATGTCGAAGAAATGCGCGTGCGTTACATCCCGGCGCTGGTGTGCGGGACCAGCCTCGTGGGGGCGTTTGCCTTATCCCCGCGGGTAATCCCGAACGCATGGTTCCGCACGGCGATGGGCGACCTGGTGCCCTTACTGGTCGTCACCGCCACTATGGTTGTCACCCTGCGCAACGCGCTCGACAGCCGGGGCCACACCCGCCTCTTCTGGGGCCTGATGACGGCGGCGATGAGCATGTGGTGGTTCAACCAAGCCAGTTGGGCCTGGTACGAGCTGTGGCTGCGCCGGCCGCTGCCAGATCCGTACCTGGGAGATGTGGTGCTGTATCTGCACGTGGTTCCGCTGATAGCGGCGGTGGCCTTGCGTCCGCACGAAACGGTCGAGGGCGAGCCCATGCTGTTGAGCATGCTCAACGTCCTCATGCTGACGGTGTGGTGGGTGGTGGTCTATGCGTTCGTGATCTTTCCCGACGAATACGTGGTCCTGAATGTGCCGGTGTACACCCTGAACTGGGACATTCTGTATGCCCTGGAAGGACTCATGCTGATCGGCCTCTCGGGATGGGCGTTCTTCGCCAGCCAGGGGCCGTGGCGCGGGCTATACCGCAACATTTTTCTGGCGAGTATTGTTTATAGCCTCGCCTCGGAAGCGATGAATGCCGCCATCGCCCGGAACGCCTACGTGACCGGCGGACCTTGGGATGTTCCCTTTCTGGCGGCGTTGCTCGGTTTCTTCTGGGTCGCTCTGTCGGGACGCATGACTCTGCAGGAGACGCAGGAGGTGCCCTCGGCCCAGCCGGCAGGATTGGCTCTCGCTCCCGGATTGGCCAAACTGGCTCTGCTCTCGCTGCCGGTCATGGGGTACTGGGCCCTGTTCCTCAGTGCTGCTCCGGCGCGCATACGGCAGGTGAGGTTCGAGGTCGCCATGGGAGGCGTGGCAGCCCTGGCTTTCTTCGTGTTCCTGAAGCAACACTTGCTCGATCGCAGGTTGGTGGGGCTGCTGAAACAGTCGCGGCGCAGCTATGACGACCTGCACAATCTGCAGGGAAGAGTCATCCAGCAGGAGAAACTTGCTTCGCTGGGGGAGTTGGTAGCCCTGGCAGCAAGTGAGTTGGAGTACCCCCTTGCCGGTATCCTGGAGAGTTCCGAGCGGCTGGCCGCGAACAGCAACCTGAAAGCGGAACAGCTTGCGACCGCCCAGAAGATAGGCCGGCAGGCGCGGCGCACACGCGATCTGGTGAACGACCTGCGCAGCTTCGCGCAGCAGGTGCCGGGGGACAAAACCCCGCTGGAATTGAAGCCGCTGGTGCAGCGCGCCGTGCAGATGGAAGGGTTCAAACTGGAAAACCAGGGGATCCATCTCGCGGTCGAGAGTGCCGATCCTCTGCCGCGCGTGCTGGGGAATTTCAACCAATTGCTACAGGCGTTCCTGCAGATTGTCGAGAACGCGGTGGACGCATTGCAGGAAGTGGGCGGAGGCCGCCTGCTGATCTCGCTCCGGCGGGAGAACCAGCATGTGGTCGTCGAGTTTGCCGACACCGGCCCGGGCATGCGCAATCCGGAGCGCGTTTTCGATCCCTTCTACACCACTAAGCCGGTGGGCAAGGGCACCGGGCTCGGGCTGAGCGCGACGTACGGCGTGATCAAGGACCACCAGGGAGAGATCACGTGCTACAACCGTCGCGAGGGCGGGGCGGCCTTTGAGATCCGTTTGCCCGCGCTCGAGACGGGCGCCGGGGTGGCCGACGCGGCCCGCGCCTAGGCGGCGGAAAAACTAATCGAGGGCGTAAAAAGCGGACCTCAGGCGTTAAAGCACCAGCATATTTTTCGATGGCTTAGCGGCACGAGTAAACTCGTGCCCTTCCCTTTTCGCGGCGAAGCTTTGAATTTTCCCGCAGCCTGCTAACGCGCGGGCCCCCGTCAAAACGAAGAAATGTTCCACGTGGAACATTGTCGACGACTGTGTATGTACACCAGTCCCCGTGCGGGGAAGGGTTGAGCGGACAAAAGAGCCGTCTCGCACCCCCTGTTAGAATCGAAGTGTCCCCATGGAAGCCGCCCGCATCCGTAATTTCGCGATTATCGCGCATATCGACCACGGGAAATCCACGCTGGCCGACCGGCTGCTGGAGCTGACCGGGTCGCTCGCCATGCGCGAAATGCAGGAGCAGGTCCTGGACTCGATGGACCTGGAGCGGGAGCGCGGCATCACCATCAAGGCCCACGCCGTCCGCATGATGTATCCGGCGCTGGATGGCCAGATTTATCAGCTCAACCTGATCGATACGCCCGGACACGTGGACTTTTCCTACGAGGTTTCGCGCTCGCTCGCCGCCTGCGAGGGCGCGCTGCTGGTGGTCGATGCGTCGCAGGGGGTGGAAGCGCAGACGCTGGCCAACTCGTACCTGGCGATCAATCACGGGCTGGAAATTATCCCCGTGATCAACAAGATCGACCTGCAGAGCGCCGACATCGTGCGCACCAAGGAAATGATCGAGGGTGCGGTCGGACTCGACGCGTCGGATGCGTTGTGCATCAGCGCGAAAACCGGCCAGGGTGTGCCCGATGTTCTCGAAGCGATCGTGAAGCGCGTCCCGCCGCCGAAAGGCTCTCCCGACCACCACCTGCAGGCGTTGTTGTTTGATTCCTGGTTCGATCCCTACCGCGGAGTCGTGGTGCTGGCCCGCGTCTTCCAGGGCACGCTGCGCAAGGGGCAGAAGATCCGCCTGTGGTGGAATGGCCGCGTGTTCGAGGTGGAAACGCTCGGTGTGTTGACGCCGAAGCCGGTGGAGATTGACGAATTGGTTGCGGGCGAAGTCGGTTTCCTGATGGCCAATATCAAGAACGTGGCGGACACGAAGATCGGCGACACCATTACCGACGATGACCGGCCGGCGATGGAGCCGTTGCCCGGCTTCGAAGAGATCAAGCCGATGGTGTTCGCCGGCCTCTATACGGTGGACGCGCACGAGCACACGCTGCTGCGCGAAGCGCTGGAAAAATTGAAGCTGAACGATTCGTCGTTCTTCTTCGAGCCGGAAAGTTCAGTGGCGCTCGGCTTCGGCTTCCGCTGCGGCTTTCTCGGCCTCCTGCACATGGAGATCATCCAGGAGCGCCTGGAGCGCGAATATAACCTTGACCTGATCACCACCGCGCCCAGCGTGCGCTACCAGGTGACCAAGACCGACGGCACCGTCGTTGAAGTCGACAATCCGTCGCGCTGGCCCGACACGAGCGAGATCGCGAAAGTAAAAGAGCCGGTCATTCTCGCCGTGATCCTGACCAACGAGGAATATGTCGGCGGCATCCTGAAGCTGGTAGAAGAGAAGCGCGGCAAACAGAAGAGCTTCGAATACGTCAGCTCCTCGCGGGTGATGCTGCAATACGAGCTGCCGCTGAACGAGATCGTGCTCGATTTTTACGACCGGCTGAAGTCGGTTTCACGAGGATATGCCTCGCTCGACTATCACTTGACGGGAACCTGGGAATCGCCGATGTCGAAGCTGGACATCATGGTGGCGGGCGAGCCGGTGGATGCGCTCTCGACCATCGTGCACCGCGACTTCGCCTACGAGCGTGGCAAGGCGCTCGCTTTGAAGATGAAGCAACTCATCCCGCGGCAGATGTTCGAGGTCGCGATTCAGGCGGCGATCGGGGCCAAAATTATCGCCCGCGAAACCGTGCCCGCGATGCGCAAGAACGTGCTCGCCAAGTGCTACGGTGGCGACATTTCGAGGAAACGCAAGCTGCTTGAGAAACAGAAAGCAGGCAAGAAGCGAATGAAGCGCATTGGGCGAGTAGATATTCCGCAGGAAGCTTTCCTGGCCGTGCTGAAGGTCGGCGAAGGGAGCAGCTAGGATTGCAGAAGTCAGATTACAGAACAGAAGTGAGAGCGTCCCCGGGTTGACGCCCTTCCACTCCCACCAGCAACTGCGCATCTGTACTGAGGGCATAGCAGATATGTGCAAATCTCAGATTCTGTGACGAAAGTACTGATTTGGCAGCGGTTCGGCCGATCGCCGCTCAACCCATAGTTAACCAACTTAGAAACATCACTTTAGGTAGGCTCGGACCGCGCCGAAACATTCCGATCAATCGGTCGGTTTGCGGTCGTTGCAACGCCGGTTCCATTCATCCACAAAGTTTTCCACAGGCGGAAGGACGGCGAGGTATCGTCCGAAGGACGCGGTTTCCCGGACTATGCGCTGGACTCGTCATTGCCACGCTCCAGGTTAGCGAAGCGGGTGGAATTGGGAAGAAAGGCCAGCGTGAACTTATCGGTGGGGCCGTTGCGCTGCTTGGCAATGATGATTTCGGCTTTGCCGCGAAGGTCGAGGTCGTCCGGTTTATAGACTTCTCCGCGGAAGATGAACATGACGACGTCGGCATCCTGCTCAATGGACCCGGACTCGCGCAGATCGGAAAGCTGAGGCCGGTGGTCACCGCCGCGGCTTTCCGGCGCACGACTGAGCTGCGATAGGGCCAGGACCGGGACCTCGAGTTCCTTGGCAATCCCTTTCAGGCCGCGGGAGATAGCGGAAACTTCCTGGGTGCGATTTTCAAAGCGCTTGCTGCCGCCGGACATGAGCTGCAGGTAGTCCACTACCAGCAGATCGAGACGGCCCTGGGCCTGCTTCAGGCGGCGGGCCTTGGCGCGCAACTCGGTCATGGAGATGCCCGGGGTGTCGTCGATGAACAGGGGCGCGTCGGCGAGTTCCTCCATGGCGCGGACCACTTTCTGCATGTCGTCCTTCCACAGGGAGCCGGTGCGCATCTTGTGCGCGTCGACGATGGCGCGCGAACAGAGCAGGCGCTGGAGCAGGGCCTCGCTCGACATTTCCAGCGAAAAGATGCCGACCACCTTGCCGTCGTCGATGGCGGCGCTCTCGGCGATGTTCATGGCGAGCGAAGTCTTGCCCATGGAGGGGCGGGCGGCCAGGATCACCAGGTCGGACTTCTGCAGACCGCTGGTAAGTTCGTCGAGCCGCTCGTAATGCGTCTCCAGCCCGGTGATGCGCTGGCCGCGCTGCAACAGGGCATCGACCGAGCCGAACGAGTTGCGGACGATCTCCTGGATGCCCTGAAAACCCTTACCAATGCGCTTCTCGGAAAGCTGGAAGACAGCGGCTTCGGCTTCGCTCAGGATTTCGTCGGCGGGATCGGCCTGCTCCGACGCCTTGGCGATGGTGGCATTGGCCACGTTGATCAAGCCGCGCAGGATGGCCTTGTCGCGGACAATCCTCACGTAGTGTTCGATCGAAGGGCGGTCGGGCACGCCGTCGAGCAGGCTGGAGATGTAGGCGGCTTCGCCGATGGCCTGGAGCTCCTTTTTCCGCTCCAGTTCTTCGACCAGGGTGACGATGTCAACGGGCCGCGACGACTCGGCCAGGTCCATCATGCGGGCGTAGATGCGGCGGTGCGAGTCGAGGGAAAAGTCGTCGGGCTGCAGGTGCTCGGCCGCGTCGTTGTAGGCGTGATTGTCGAGCAGGATGGCGCCGAGAATGGAGCGCTCGGCTTCGATGTTCGCCGGCATGCGGCTGATCGTGCTCTCTACGGTGGCCACGATGTTGAGGTGAGTGCGATGCATCGTAAACCGCTTTCCCCTGTGGACGTATGAGGAGCACAGATGGAAAACTGGGTCGAAAATGAATTTATTCGGCGCGTGAGATGCGGCGCATTCCTCCGTCCCGCTCACATCGCTTGGATCAAATATGCCAAACTAGGCGAAGAAAAAGCAAATGTCTTCCGAGAGTCTCACAGGCTTGACCACCGAGGACACAGAGGACAAGCGAACCCCTGTGTGCTCTTCTGAGTCCTCTGTGGTCGACGCTTGTAAGATGTCAGGGTTCCCCGGAGGTCTTCCTATGATGCGCACTCTGGCCGCAATCTTTCTGTTTGCCTTGACCCTCTTTGCCCAGGATCCCGAACTCCTGCGGCATTTCGATTACGACCAGAAGGCTCCGCTCGATATCAAGGAGGTCGGCGTCGAACAGCGCGGCGACGTTGCCGTTCACGATATCTCCTATGCCAGCCCCAAGGGCGGACGCGTTCCCGCTTACCTGGTCGTTCCTAAAGGGAAAGGACCGTTCGCGGCCGTCATTTGGGGGCACTGGTACCAGGATGGCTCCGAGTTTCTGAATCGCAAGGAATTTCTGGAGGAAGCGGTAGCGCTGGCGCCTTCGGGCGTTATCTCGCTGCTGGGCGACAGCCCGATTGCGCGGCCGGGTTACGTCAAGCCCAGTCAACCTCTCGACGAGATCCAGATCGAACATCGCGTGCAGCAGATTCTGGACATCCGCCGCGGCGCGGACCTGCTGCTGGCCCGGCCGGATGTGGATCCGAAACGGCTCGCTTATGTCGGACACAGTTACAACGCCGCCACCGGCGCGTTTCTGACCGGAATTGACAAGCGCTTCAAGGCGTTCGTGCTGATGGCAGGGAATCTTTCCGATCAGGTAGACATCAAGTCCAAAGAGTTCCAGGATTTCCGTAAGCAGGTCGGGCCGGAAAAATTCGACGCCTTCATGGCCAAGTACGCCTGGCTCGATCAGGGCAAGTATGTTGCGCATGCCGCGCCGGCCTCAGTCTTTCTGCAATACGCTACGAAAGAGGACTTCCTCACGCCCGAACGGGCTCGAGAGTATTTCGCACTAGTCAGTGAACCCAAGGTGCTGAAATTCTACGAGGCTCCACATGCTCTGAACGCGGAAGCGCGCCGCGACCGGGTCACGTTCCTGGTGAAGGAGCTGAATTTGAAGGCGCCCGATCCGGCGGCGGTTGCGCGGATTCCGGAGCTAGTACAACCGCCAGAGCCCCGGAAGTGAGTCGGTTTGCTTTTCCTGGGGTCTGACATCTGAGACCTGACACCTAAGGCCTCAAGAAAACAAATGCGGCCCGGGCCAGCCACCCGAGCCGCATTGTTGTCGCGCGGAATATTCTGACTGCCGTCTTCCGCGAAATGCGGAAGTGAATCGCGGAGCGGTACTCCTGCGAGTACCGGTCACCGATCTCCCTCCCGCCGCTTGCGCGGCAGGAATGCGCGTTCTGCGTTTCGGTCCTACCCCTGGGGGAGGACGTCTGAGGAGGCCGCAACGCCCGGGCGCCAGTCCACTGACATGAACTGGAGTTCCCTCCGGTGATTCACCCTCGGAGGAATCACCGGCATCACAGGACTCGCATCGGCAGAGCTTCAGAACATCTCGCGCTCTGAATGTGTAGCACTTTGCGGCAGCGCGTGAAGCAACGCAACCACAAACTGCCCTGCGCCGGTGCAGAAGCTGTGGAGCGGCGAAACTTTCCTGTGGAAGGCGAAGGAAAAAGCGTACAGCAGTGGTCAGTGGTCAATGGTCTGTGGCCAGGGGTCAGAAAAACCATTGGTTAGTTGTCCGCTGATTTCTGACCACTCCCGGCCACTGACCACTGACCACTGCTGTACACTACCCCCGATGATCGCTCATCTGCGCGGAAGGCTGCTGGCCAAACATCCCAATCAAGCGATCGTGGAAGCTCACGGAGTCGGCTACGACGTTGTGATCAGCGTCCCGACATTCTCGGAACTTCCGGCGGCGGGGCTGGAGGTCGCGCTCCACATTCACACCCACGTGCGGGAGGACGCGCTGAGTCTGTACGGTTTTTTGCGGCTGGCGGAAAAGCATCTGTTCGAGAAGCTGATCACGGTCAGCGGCATCGGCCCGAAGCTGGCAATCACGATCTTGAGCGGCATGCCGGCCGATGAGATGATCGGAGCGATTCGCAGCGCCGACGTCGCCCGCCTCACCCGGATTCCCGGCATCGGCAAGAAGACGGCGGAGCGCATGATCCTGGAGCTGCGCGACAAGCTGCCGGCTCTGGCGGGGGCGGCGGAAGCAAGCGCGCCGCCGGCGAGCCCGGTGGAGGAAGATGTACTTTCCGCGCTGATGAATCTGGGCTATCAGCGCGCGGCGGCGGAGAAGGCGCTGCAGGCGGCAAAGCGGGACGGAAAGACCGCGCTGAGTTTTGACGTGTGGTTCCGCGAGGCGCTGGCGGCACTGTCCAGGTGAATCCGCGCTGACAACCTCCGGGGGGAATTGTGCGCAGCCGGTTGGTCCAAATCGGATTCGTTGTGCTCGCTGTGGCGGTGGCTGTCTTTCTGTCGCTTCCGCGACTGGTAGAAGAGCGGGAGAACCAGCTATTGAAGCACCCGCCCTACACGGCATCCGACCGGGCGCGCGCTCTGCACCGGGATCTCACCATCGCCGATTTGCACGCCGACTCCCTGCTGTGGGGCCGGGACCTGTTGCAGCGCGGCTCTTACGGACACGTCGACATCCCCCGCCTGGCCGAGGGCAACGTCGCGCTGCAGGTATTCTCGCTGCCTACCAAGAGCCCGCGAGGGCTGAACATCGAGAGCAATGACGATAAGACGGACGACATAACCCGGCTTGCGATAGTGGAGCGGTGGCCGCCGGCAACCTGGAACAGCCTGACCGAGCGGGCTCTGTATCAGGCGCGGCGTCTGCATCAATTCGCGAGGGGTTCCAGAGGCGGCTTCGTGGTGATTGAGAGTTCCGCGGATCTCGCCAGCTATCTGGAGCGCCGCCGGCACAACGGCAGCATCACGGCCGGACTGCTCTCGATCGAAGGGGCGCACGCGCTCGACGGCAAGCTGGAGAATCTCGACGTGCTGTACCGCGCGGGGTACCGGATGATGTCGCCCAGCCATTTCTTCGACAACGACATTGGAGGATCGTCGGCGGGGGTCCACAAGACTGGCCTTACGGAGAAGGGCCGCGAGTGGGTGCGGCAGATGGAAGCCCGGCACATGATCGTGGACCTGGCCCATGCCTCGGCGCGGACGATTGACGATGTGCTGGCTATGGCGACACGGCCGGTGGTGGTGTCGCATACGGGTGTAAGAGGCACCTGCAACAACAACCGGAACCTCAGCGACGATCAGATTCGCGCCGTGGCAAGGAACGGCGGTTTGATCGGAATCGGATACTGGGACACGGCGACCTGTGGCACCGATGCGCGGGCGATCGTGAAGGCGATGCGGTATGTCTCGGATCGAGTGGGGGCGGAACATGTGGCGCTCGGTTCCGACTTCGACGGGGCGGTCACAACGCCGTTTGACACCACCGGATTGGTCGAGATCACCGATGCCATGCTGGAAGCGGGCTACTCCGAGCAGGAGGTCCGGATGATCATGGGCGAGAACGCGGTGAGGTTCCTGCAGGCGAATCTAAACTGACTACTGGCCACTGGTCTTAGTTGCCCACGAAGCGCAGGTAAAGATCGCGGTCCTGGCGGCAGGCGTCGGCCATGTCCTTGACCCTCTGCCAGGCTTCCATCTGGGAGTCGTCGCGCGCGTGCTCTTTGACCTGTTCCCATTCACGCAGGAAGGCTTCCATCTGTTGGTGATTGAACACGGTCTTGCCGAAAGGATCGATCCCGCTCAACAGGGGAAGATCCTGGCCTGAGTTGGCAGGCACCACCCCGTGCAGCAGCACCCACTCGCTGCGCTCGCCGAGATCGTCCTCGAGTTTGACAACCAAAGACATGTCGGCCCTCGCTGCCGTGGCCAGCTTGATGTCGAAATTTAGCAGTCTTGGCCGCATTTTTCTACGCTGATGTGGTTCCGAAGGTAACCAGGTCTCAGGTCGCAGGAAAACCGGCGGAGACGCGACCGGTGCCGGAGTCCGAGATCCCAGGCCTGCCGGGCAAAAAACACCGCAAGCCGCGTCTCTATGCAATTGAGTTGACGTGGCATCGAGTCAGGATTGGCATTTCCCTGAGACCTGAGACCTGACACCTGAGGCCTGACTTACGCTTCCGGCAGGCGCGAACCGTGGGAAAAGTGGTACTGGAGAATCTTGGCAGCGAGGGCAGCCTTCCACCCTGTCACGCCCAAAGCGGACTGGCTGGAAGCCCCAGCGCTGGCGCCCAGGGTCTCGGCGCGGACGATCTCTCCGCTGCAGACGACCTCGGTCGCCGCCAGCCCGGCGATTTCGGGCGGCAACACCAGGTTGATCTCCAATTGGGCGTTGGGCTCGAGCGCTTCCTGGGCATGGAACAATACACCGGAGCGGCTGATGTTTTCTGTGGCGCCCGGGCGCCAGCGCTCCTCGCCGAGCGGGCGGTACTGCAGGGGCAGATGAAGATTGAAGCGGCGGGCCCGGAACGGCGGGAGTTCCTGCCCGCTGCGCGCCGCGGATTCCTTCCCGCGGGATGACATGACGGCTTCCTGGGGAACGGGCTCCGAATCCAGCACCTCCCGCACTTTGTCTTTGAGCGCGGGAAGGCTGAAGGGTTTTTGCAGCAGGTTGATGCCGGCGTCGAGCGTGCCGTTGCGGCCAATGGCATTTTCTGTGTATCCCGACATGTAGAGCACACGGATTTCCGGACGTTGCCCGGCAATCTGCAGAGCCAACTCGCGGCCGTTCATTCCCGGCATGACGACATCGGTGAACAGGAGATCGATCGTTCCCTTGTGGCTCGAAGAGATCTGCAGGGCAGCGGCGCCATCTTCGGCTTCCAGGATCTTGTAGCCTTGCGTCTCCAGGTACTGCCGCGCCAGCCGGCGGAGATTGGCCTCGTCTTCGACCAACAGAATGGTCTCCTGCCCGCGGTCGGGACGGGGAAGGCCGAAAGCATCCTGCACCACAGGCGTCTTTTCGCTGGCATCCACGCGCGGGAAGTATGCCCGGAAACTAGTACCGCGGCGGAGCTCGCTCTCCACGAAGATGTAGCCTCCACTTTGCTTCACGATCCCGTACACGGTCGAAAGGCCGAGGCCGGTACCCTTGGTACCCTTGGTTGTGAAAAAGGGTTCAAAGATGCGGGACTGGGTCTCGGCGTCCATACCCATGCCGGTGTCGCTGATGGTGAGCACGACATAATCGCCCGCTTGCAGCGGGGCATGGGTGCGCGCGAAGGACTCGTCGACGCTGACGTTGGCCGTGCCGATGGTGAGTTTGCCGCCCTCCGGCATGGCATCGCGGGCATTGACCGCGAGATTCATGATGAGCTGCTCGACCTGGCCGGGGTCGGCCCGGACCGCGCCCAGGGCCGGGCCGGGGGCCATGACCAGGTCGAGATCCTCCCCGATCATGCGGGTGAGCATTTTTAGGTTTTCGGTGACCACTTCATTCAGATCAAGCAGCCTGGGGGCGAGTATCTGCTTGCGGCTGAAAGCGAGGAGTTGCCGGGTGAGCGCGCCGGCGCGCCCGGCGGCATTGGAGATTTCCTGCGCCGGCCCGCGCAGCGCCGGATCTTGCCCCAAGCGTTCCAGCAGGAATTCGGAATATCCGGAGATCACCATGAGCAGATTGTTGAAATCGTGGGCGATGCCTCCGGCCAGCCGGCCAATGGCTTCCATCTTCTGGGCCTGACGCAGTTGTTGTTCCAGGGCGTGGCGTTCGGTGATGTCTTCGATGAAAATCTCGTAAGTGCGGTCGACGCCGCCGTTGGGTATGATGCGGCCCGAGATGCGGGTGACGATGGTGGCGCCGTCTTTGCGCACGCAATCGGCGGGCAGGCCGTTGAATTCACGGCCGGCATGAAAAACATCGGCGGTTTCAAACCACTGCCGGGCATCGGTGTACAAGCTTCCCAGGTGCCTCCCGGTGAGTTCTTCGGGGCGGGAATAGCCCAGCATGGCGGTCAGAGCCGGATTCACATCGAGCAGAACGCCCAGCCCGTCACAGCGGCAGATGCCGTAGGGGGCGTTAGTCACCAGCGAACGGAAGTTGCTCTCCGATCGGCGCAGCCTCTCCTGAGTTGCCCGGAGCGCGGCGTTGAACCAGCAGATCAGCAAGGCCACGGCGAAAAACAGGATCAGGTGGGCCATCGCTTGGCGGTTCTCCAGCGCGTTGTGTTGCCCGGTCAGCGAATAGTAGGCGCTCACTGTAAGGGCAAAGGAGGTGGCGGCGAGGCCGGGCTTCCATCCGCCATACCAGGCGCTGACCATGACCGCGACAGCAAACATCACCAGACGGCTTTCCGCCATGTCCGAGAAAAACAAGGTGGGAATGAGAGCCAGCGTGATGCTGAGCAGGGCTACCCCGTAACGCAGGATGGGATCCCGCGTCGAAGGCACGGCCAGGGTGCGGATGAGGGGGAGTTTCACTCGCATTCCTCATGCTAGACACGAAGGGCGCAGGCTGCGACGTTACGGAAGTTCACTGCGCTCCGTGTCGGAGTACAGTGGCCAGAAGTAACCGTAGGCAGCTTTTCCGTGGAGTTCCAGCGCCGATCTTCGACCCAGGCAGGCGAAGAACAACAAAAGCTTGCAACCGCGCCCAGGAACCGCGAAACTAGCGGCCAGATCAGAAGCGTTCCGGATGAATATCGGCATTCTTGGCGGCAGTTTCGACCCAATTCACCGCGGACACCTGGCGCTGGCCCGGGCGGCCGCCGACCGTTTCTCATTGCGGCGGGTGCTGTTCGTGCCGGCCAGTGTTCCACCCCACAAGCAGAAAGAGCCACTCACCCCTTTCATCCACCGTTATGCCATGGTAGCGCTGGCCACCGAGGAGGAAAAGCGATTTGTTCCCTCGCTGCTGGAAACGCCCGTCCTGGAGGCTCCCGCGGGGCGGTCAAAGCGAGCGGCCGGGCCACTCGCGGTCAACTACACGATCGACACCGTGCGGCGGGTGAAACGGACCCTGAAGAAATCGGACCACTTGTTCTTCCTGATCGGAATCGACGCTTTCCGCGAGATCGCTACGTGGCACGAGGCAAAAGCGCTGCTGGCGGAATGCGCATTCATTGTGGCCAGCCGCCCGGGCTATTCCCTGCGCGATGTGGCGGAGTCGCTGCCGGAAGGTTTGCGGCCACCAGCCTCGGTAACTCGGCCGTTTCAGAAGCATCCGGCAACCGGCGACCTAGTTCTTCCGGGCGTCACCCTGCACCTGCTGGATGGCGTCCACCAAAACGTTTCTGCCACGGCTGTGCGAGCTGCGGCCGCACAGGGCAGGTCGCTCGCCCGCTGGCTCGACCCGCGAGTGGCAGAGTACATCCGGAAGACGGGTCTGTATCGGAAAGAGGTCAGAGGTTAGAGGTCAGATTGCAGAGGTGAAAACCGATTGCAGAGGTCAGAGATCAGATTGCGGAGGTAAAGGCTCTGAGTTCCAGCATCCTCGTTGACGTAAGGGTTTTTGCTTTTGCAATCTGACCTCCAACCTCTGACCTCTCCCCGCGTTACAATCGAAAAGTTATCTATGCCGAAAAAGAGCGCCCTCCAACGCCAGGTCCACGAAGCCATCCTCGCCTGTCAGGACAAGAAAGCCGAACAAGTCACGATTCTGGAACTGGAAAAGGGGTCGGGAGCGTTTACCGACTACTTCGTGGTGTGCAGCGGAACTAATCCGCGCCAGATCCAGGCGATTGCCGACGCGGTGGACGAGCGCCTGGAGAACCTCGGGCTGCGTCCCACTCATATCGAAGGCTACAAGCAGGCGGAGTGGGTGCTGCTTGACTACATCGATTTCGTGGTGCACGTGTTTTCCGAAAAGGCGCGCGGGTACTACGATCTGGAGCGCTTGTGGAAGTCGGCGAAGCGGATGGAGCCGGCGGAACTCGCCGCGAAGCGCCGCCGGACGGCGACGGGCACTGCCCGTCCTCGGGCTCGGAAGAAGAAGGCTTGAGCCATGCCTGCCTCAAAATCCAATTCGTGGGGCTCGTCGTACCGCCTGGTGGCCGCCGAAAAGTGGAAGGCAAAGTCGGCGACGATGGGCCGCGCCGTCACCGAGGCGCTGGTGGAGTATGCCTGTCCCGAACCCGGAATGCAGGTGCTTGATCTGGCCTGCGGCACCGGTGAGCCGGGCATCACTCTGGCCCAACGTGTGGGTCCGGAAGGGCGGGTCACCGCTGTCGACCTGAGCCCTGAGCTGCTCGATGTTGCCGCTGGGCGCGCCAAGAGCAGAGGCCTGACTAACTTCGTTACCCAGCAGGCGGATGCTCACCAGTTGCCGTTCTCCGAACCGAGCTTTGATCTGGCCGCCTGCCGTTTTGGCGTGATGTTCTTTTCCGACCCACAACGCGCTCTGGCGGAATTGCGCCGCGTGCTGAAGCCGGGGGCGCGCGCCTGCTTTGCCGCATGGGGTCCGTTCGAGCAACCTTACTGGCAGACCACGATGAAGATTGTGCACCGGCACGCCGGCGGGGCCTTGCTGGAACCCGGCAGTCCCGACCCTTTTCGATTTTCGGCGGCGGGATCGCTAGCGCAGGCGCTAGGCGCCGCCGGATTCCGCGAGGTGGAAGAATCGGCCCGGAAAGTCCCCTGGACCTGGCCCGGAGACACCGCAGAAGTGTTCGAATACGCCCGGTCGTGTTCCACTCCATTTCGACCTTTAGTGGAGCGAGTTCCGCAGGAAAAGTGGCCCGCCATTCTGGCCGAAGTGCACGCCGCCATCAATCAATATCGAGTGGGAGATGAGGTCCGGTTTGGCGCCATCGTTGTGCTGGCGTCGGGAAGGGCGTGAGCGCAGCGGACGCACGTGAGAATCAGAGTGGCATGGATCGGGAAGACGAAGGCGGCCGCCATCCAGACGCTCACGGAGGATTACCTCGAGCGTATCTCCCACTATGCCGAAATTGCGGGTCTGGCGCTGAAAGACGAAGGCGCCGTCTTGTCCCTGGCGCGCGGTGAGCAGCGGGGCGGACGGCAGAAGGAGCGCCACCGCCTCATTCTGCTGGATTCGCCGGGCAAACAGCTTTCCTCGGAAGAATTGGCGCAGTTCCTGGAGCGCGAGCAGATGCAGGCGGTCCCGCTGCTGTTTGCGATCGGTGGCGCCGACGGCTTCAGCGACCAGGCACGGCGTCAAGCCGCGTTCGTGCTCTCACTGGGCCGGATGACGTTGCCCCACGAACTGGCCCGGGTGGTGCTGCTCGAGCAGCTTTATCGCGCCTTCACCATCCTGAAAAATCACCCTTATCACCTGGGACATTAACCATTCGGTAATCAGACATCGGCCACTCAGCCAGTCCCGAGGTGGTGGTGATTCCCGTCCCCGATGCACCTCCGGCAGGTTTTCAGACGCGCAGTGATCGCTTACAGTGAGGAGAACAGGGCGAATCGAGTCCTGAATCTAGCGGCGAGGCCCTCCCCGATGAAGAATCCATATGACGTCATACGAGTGAAAGAGCAGGAACTGATGCGGGTGCGGAAAGAAATGGAAGCGCTCCGGATCGCAGCGCGGCTGCTGGAAGCGGTCGATCCGGCCAAGGCCAACAGCGACGGCCAACCCCGGCTGCGCCAGGTTGTAGAAATGCCGTAGTCCTGCTCTTCTCTTTTTTCTGCCTGCAGGCGGAGGGTTCCCCCCAGCCCTCCGCCTCGTTCGTTATGTGGGGCGGGCACTCCTGCCCGCCAACCCCCTCATTTCCAGCCTTCAAGACAAGAATGAAGGAGCGGTGCGCCCCTCGGTGGCAGAGTTCTTGCTGGCCGCGTAGAATGAGGGATTCGGCCTTATGTCGGATCCGCGCCGTGGTCTCATCATCGTGAATACTGGCCCGGGCAAGGGCAAAACCACTGCCGCCATGGGAACCGCCCTGCGCGCCGTCGGACAGGGAATGCGGGTCCTCATGCTGCAATTCCTGAAGGGCTCCTGGCACTATGGCGAGCTCGACGCGGTCCAGGCCTTCGGCGACAAGTTCATCCTGAAGCAGATGGGTCGGGGCTTCGTGAAGGTCGGCGCCGAGAAGCCCGACCCCGAAGACGTGCGCCTGGTGGAGGAGGCCTGGGCTGAGGCCGAAAAGGCGATCGACTCCGGCGACTGGGACCTGGTGGTGCTCGACGAAATCAACTACGCCATCAGCTATGGCATGCTCGATCCCGCCAGGGTGGTTGCGGCCCTGAAGAAGAAGCCGGAGATGGTGCACGTCATCTTGACCGGGAGGAACGCGCATCCGACAATTGTTGAGCTGGCCGACACGGTGACCGAAATGCGCCAGGTCAAGCATGCTTACGAGAAGGGCGTGATGGCGCAGAGGGGAATCGAATACTAGTTCTCAGTTCCCGGTTCTCAGTTCTCAGTCCACTGAGTAGCCGACAGCATAGAAACTGAGAACTGGCAACTGAGAACTGGCAACTGAGAACTGGCAACTGAGAACTGCTCTTATGGCGTGGTTCAAGCGACAAGCCGGTGAGCTGGACACCTCGGGCGAAAGGAAAGTCCGCACCGAGGGCCTCTGGGTGAAGTGTGACAACTGCCGCCAGATCATCTGGAAGAAGGACCTGGAAGAAAATCTTAACGTCTGCCCCAAGTGCGATAAACACTTCCGCATTGACGCGCGTGCCCGGCTGGCGCTAATTCTCGACAACAACCAGTACGAGATTTTCGACAGCAACCTGGTCTCCACCGATCCGCTGAAGTTTGTCGACCTGAAGGCCTACTCTTCCCGCCTCAAGCAAGCCAAGGCCGATACGGAACTCAAAGACGCCATCATCAATGCTCTCGGGAAGCTGAACGGCCGCCCGGTGATCGTCAGCGCGATGGAATATTCCTTCATCGGTGGCAGCATGGGCGCGGTGGTGGGTGAGGCGATTACCCGGGCGATCGAAAAAGCCACCGCGACGCGAACCCCGATCGTCATCGTCTCCGCTTCCGGGGGCGCGCGCATGATGGAAGGCGTCATCAGCCTGATGCAAATGGCGAAGATTTCCGCGGCCCTGGCGCGCCTCGACACCGCCCGGGTGCCCTATATCTCGGTCCTGACCGATCCCACGACCGGCGGCGTAACCGCGTCGTATGCCCTGCTGGGTGACCTGAACATCGCCGAACCCGGCGCCCTGATCGGCTTTGCCGGGCCGCGCGTGATCGAGCAGACCATCCGACAGAAGCTGCCGCAAGGTTTCCAGCGTTCCGAGTTCCTCTTGGCGCACGGAATGCTCGACGCCGTCGTCCAGCGCAAGCAGATGAAGGCGTATATCGCGCGGGCGCTGGATTTTATGGTGCAGGCCGCGTGAATTCAGCCACCAGCCCTCAGCCGTCAGCCGTCAGCCGTCAGCGTCCAGTCTAGCGGCCAGTGAGCTGTCAGTCTCCGCCGAGGTGTTTGGCCAGTCGGGGACCTTCTTTCCTCCACTCACTGTGAATCTTGGGCGTTTCATTGTGCGTCTCTGGGATAGGATTGGCGGATGCCTGAAACTGATGGCTGACGACTGATGGCTGAAAGCTGGTTCATGTCCTACGATTCCGCAGTCGCGCAAATGTACGCTCTGGGCCACGAGCTGGCCCAGATGCCGGCGCATAAGTTCGACCTTACGCACATGCGCGTGCTGCTGGCGGCGCTGGGGCATCCGGAGAATCGCGTTGCCAGCGTCCTCATTGCCGGCACGAACGGCAAGGGCTCGACGGCGGCAACGCTGGCTTCCATCCTCGAAGCTTCGAAGCTGAAAACGGGACTGTACACTTCTCCGCATCTGATCTCGATCAACGAGCGCATTCGCATCGACGGTCACCCGATCATCGACCCGGACTTCACCAGGGCGCACGATGAGGTCGAAAAGGTCGCCGAGCGGCTGGTCGCGAAAGGCGACCTTCCCTGGCATCCCAGCTTCTTCGAGATGCTGACCGCGATGGCCTTCGAGCATTTCGCCCGTGTCCACCCGGATATGGTGGTCTTGGAAGTCGGCATGGGTGGGCGTTTGGACGCGACCAATGTTGTGGAGCCCCGCGTCAGCGTCATCACCGACATTGCGCTCGACCACCAGAAGTATCTCGGTACGACCGTCGGTGAAATCGCGCGGGAAAAGGTGGGGATTATCCGCCCCGGTGCAGCCGTAGTCACACTCCCGCAGTCGCCGGAAGCCAACGCCGTGATCGGTCATGCGATCCTGGATTGTGGGGCGCACGCAATCAACGCTGTGCCTTACGTTCCCCCGGTAAGTCCGGGAAGTGATTCGTATCTTTCTGCTGACAGATCCGGGGGAGCGGAACGATCGACCCGACTTAGGCTGCGGTATCCACTCCAGGTGATGGGAGAACGGATTGAGGTGGATACGCCGCTGATCGGGCGGCATCAGTTGCGCAACATCGCATTGGCGATTGCGGCGGCCGAGGAACTGCACAACCAGGGATTGAATAAGATCACGCCGGCATCCATCGAGCGCGGCATTCGCGCGACGCACTGGCCCGGACGTTTTCAGGTGCTGCCCGCCAAGGGCCGCGAGCCGGAATATGTGTTCGATGTGGCACACAATCCGGCCGGGGCCTGGGCCCTGCGCTCCACCATGTCGGCGGTCTACGGGGACCGGCCAATCACGATGGTGTTCGGCGTCATGCGCGACAAGGCGGTATCAGAAATCGCCGAGATTCTGTTTCCGATTGCCGAACACGTGATCGCCACCCAAGCCGATAACCCGCGGTCGGCAACGCCAGACGAGATCCGGCAAGCGGCGTCCCGGGTGGCGACCGACATCCAGGCAGCAGACAACGTGGCCTCCGCCCTGGAAAAGGCGCGGCGAGGCGCCGGGCCCGGCGGACTGGCCGTCATTACCGGTTCGATTTACATTGTGGGAGAGGCGATGCGAGTGCTCGGCGTTCGCATCTAAGGCAGTGTGGGGACGGGCGCTCTTGCCCGCCAAGAGTTGGCGAATGCGGAACTGAGAATCGTGGATAAGATCACAACAACTGCGGAACCCGAAAAGGACCAGGCCGAACTGGGCTCAATCGTCGGCGGCGTCAGAGAACACGTGGGGACGGACGCCCTCATCCGTCCAGGCGCGGGCAGCATGCCAGTGCCCTCCGGCGACCGCCATGGCTGGCTGAGCCGCTTACGCTCTTATTTCATCTTCGACCCGCTGATCTGGGCCTACACGCTCGTGCTGGGCAGCCTGTCGCTCGCCTGCTCGCTCTTTGACCGCAGCGGACGCATCCAGCACAACCTGGCCCGCCTGTGGTCCTGGCTCATCATGAAGACGATCCTGTCGCCGGTAAGAGTGACCGGCATGGACCCGGTTGCCGCTTCGCGGCCGCGCGTGTACGCGGTGAGTCACGCCTCTGCTCTCGACATTCCAATCCTCTACGTCCATCTGCCTTTCCAGTTCCGGATCGTGTTCAAGAGTGAGCTGCTCTCGTACCCGTTCATCGGCTGGCATCTGAAGCGCTCGGGACAGGTGTGCATCAACCAGCAGAACCCGGCCGCCTCCATCGGCAGTATCAAGTCGGCGCTCAAGAGCCTGAAACGCGGCATACCGCTGGTGATCTTTCCCGAGGGCGGCCGCAGCCGGGACGGCGAGATTCAGCCGCTCCTGCCGGGCGCATTCTTTCTGGCCATCAAGGCCCAGGCGGAGATTGTCCCGATCGCGCTGGTGGGAACGTTCTACCTGTTGCCCATGAACACCTACCACATCAAGAGCCGTCCGCTGGAGATGCGCGTCGGTCAGCCGATCCCGACCGCCGGCATGACGCTGCACGAGATGGATGCGGTGTCGGCGCAGGTGAAAGCGGCGCTTGAGCGTTTACACTCCGAGCCAGTTTCCAACCCCTAAAGGGTTATTCGTCATAGTCCATGCTGCGGCATCGCTGAAGCGATGCCCTGATACGAAACCTCGGATCGCCGCGGAGCTTTTAGGGCTCTGCAACCCGAAAGCCGAACGCCTAAAGCCTAGAGCCCGGTTCCCTGCCGCTGACAATTCCCCTGCTCATCCGTCATAATCTTTTGTTTGCTCGGAGGTCTCATGAAGCTCCTAGGTGTTTTAGTCTTATTGCTAGCTATGAACGTCACCGCCCAAACCACGCCGCCCACCCTGGCTGAAGCCCAGGATTTCATGAACAAGGCCGAAGCCCAGCTCGCCGAGCTGAGCGTCAAGGTTAACCGCGCCTCCTGGGTGCAGGAGAACTTCATCACCGACGACACGCAAGCCATCGCCGCCGACGCCATTGACCAGGCGACTGCCCTCAGCACCGATCTGGTCGAACAGGCCAAGCGTTTCGATGGCCTCCAGATGCCGACCGACCTGGCGCGGAAATTCATGTTGCTCAAGCTCTCGCTCACGGCGCCCGCCCCCAAAGATCCCAAGTTGCGAAAAGAGATGACCGAGATCGGCGTCGCGCTCGACTCCGAGTACGGCAAGGGGACGTATTGCCGTAAGCCAGGCGAATGCCTCGACATCACGGCGATCGAGAAGATCATGTCCACCAGCCGCGATCCGCAGGAACTCAAGGACGTCTGGCTGGGCTGGCATGCCATCGCGCCGCCCATGCGTCAGCGCTACTCCCGCTTCGTCGCGCTTTCCAACCAGGGCGCCCGCGAGATCGGCTTCAAGGATGTCGGTGCCATGTGGCGCGCCGGTTACGACATGACGCCCGAGCAGTTTTCGGCCGAACTGGAGCGCCTGTGGAATCAGGTGCGTCCGCTGTACCTGTCGCTACACACCTACGTGCGCGCCAAGCTGGTGGAGAAATATGGCCCCAGTGTGGTTCCGCCCGACGGCCCGATCCCTGCTCACCTGCTCGGCAATCCCTGGGCTCAGGAGTGGGGCAATGTCTATGACCTGCTCGGAGTGAAAGAGAACCAAGGCGGAGTCAACGTCACCGACCTGCTCAAGAAGAAGAACCTCGACGCCAAGGGAATGGTGAAGTATGGCGAGGGATTCTACACCTCGCTAGGGTTTGCGCCGCTGCCACCCACGTTCTGGGAGCGCTCGCTATTCACCAAGCCTGCCGATCGCGACGTGGTCTGCCATGCCAGCGCATGGGACATCGACAACAAGGACGACGTTCGCATCAAGATGTGTATTCAGGTTCGCGACGTGGATTTCGTCACCATCCACCACGAACTCGGACATAATTTCTACCAGCGCGCCTACAAGAACCAGCCGCCACTGTTCCAGAACGGCGCGAACGACGGTTTTCATGAGGCGATCGGCGACACAATTGCCCTGGCGGTCACCCCCGAGTATCTGCATAAGGTCGGCCTTCTCGATAACGTGCCGCAGGGAAGCAATGACATTCCAGAACTGCTGAAGCAGGCGCTTGATCGGGTGGCGTTCTTGCCGTTCGGGCTGATGATTGATCAGTGGCGATGGAAAGTTTTCTCCGGCGAAATCCCGCCTGCGGACTACAACAAGGCCTGGTGGGATTTGCGCCTGAAATATCAGGGCGTCGCGCCTCCCGTGGGGCGCAGTGAGGCCGACTTCGATCCCGGCGCAAAGTATCACGTCGCCGGCAACGTGCCATACACCCGTTATTTTCTGGCGCACATTCTGGAGTTCCAGTTCTATCGGGCGCTCTGCCGCGAGTCAGGATACAAGGGCCCGCTCAATCGCTGCACCTTCTTCGGATCGAAAGAAGCGGGAGCGAAGTTCAACAAGATGCTCGAAATGGGCCAGAGCAAGCCTTGGCCCGACGCGCTCGAGGCTCTGACCGGCGAACGCCAAATGGACGGCAACGCCATCCTCGAATACTTCGCTCCACTTAAGCAGTGGCTGGACGAGCAGAACAAGGGGAAGAAGGTGGGCTGGTAACGGTCGCGGAACCGAAACTCTTATAGGGGCGGATACCCATGACGGCCAGTGGATAGTGGTTAGTGGATAGTGATCAATGATCCCCGTTAGTCGACGATGAAAAGTTTGGCTCCGGTCTTGGTTGAGGACCGATGCGAAGATTCGCCGTCCGCCACTTGGTAAGTCTGGCCCGGGCGTAATGTGATACTCCCGCCGTCCGACAGTGTGGTTTGGAGTTCGCCTTCGAGACAGAGAAGCACGTGTCCTTTGGAACACCAATGATCTGCCGAATAGCCGGGTGAGTACTCGACCATCCGAACGCGTATCTCCCCGAAGTTTTGCGTTCGCCAGAGGGCCACGCCAGTCTCCCCGGGATGCTCGGAAGGCAGAATCTGAGCCCAATCCGTGGTGGAGAGCGGGAACCCGGTCATCTTCATGAGTTGAGTATGCCAGAAGTTCACAGCCGCGCGATAACCTGGTCCCACGAAGAAATCAGGCGGAGTCCCGTTTGCCGCTTCTGGCGGGCGTCATTTATACTTCTCGTTTGCCTTAACGCAATCGATCCAGTCAGGAGCAGGGATTTTTCATGCCGAAACGTACATTTCAGCCCAACCGGCGAAAGCGCTCGAAGAAGCACGGGTTCCGCACCCGCATGAAGACCAAGAGCGGGGCCAAGGTGCTGTCGCGCCGCCGGGCCAAGGGACGCAAACGCGTCTCGGTGAAACCGGGTTTCCGCGAGTAAGTCTTCCCCTCAGCGGGCCGATAAGCCCGCCATGTGTGCAGGATTCGAGGTTAGTGAGCGCAGACGCTCCGCAGCGGAGTGTGGATGAGCCGGCAGCGCGGCTGGGGGCGAAGTTTCCCCGCGCGGCGCGGCTGCTGAAGCATGCCGATTTCGACCGGGTATACAGGCAGGGGTACCGTCACTTTTCCTCCCATATGACCGTGTTCTATCTGCGACAAGCGGAAGGCGGCGCCCGTGTTGGATTCACTGTGGGGCGCGTGCTGGGAGGAGCGGTCGAGCGCAACCGCATCCGGCGGCGGCTGCGCGAGGCGGTGCGGCGGCGGCGCTTGGGGCTGAAGGTCGCGGTGGACGTGGTCATCAATCCGAAGAAGTCGGTGCTGACCGTGGAGTTTCCAGTATTGCTCGAGGAAGTGGGCCGGGCATTTGACGTGATCGCGAAGAAGTTGGTGGAGAAATGAAGTTTCTGGCGCTTTGGCTGTTGCGGCTTTACAAGCGGTGGGTGTCGCCTGCTTTTCCTCCCTCCTGCCGATATGTCCCGACTTGTTCGGAGTATGCGATGGAAGCGGTGGAGCGGTGCGGGGTGCTGCGGGGCGGGATCATGGCCGCGTGGCGACTGTTGCGGTGTCATCCGTTTGTGAAGGGCGGGTACGACCCGGTGGTGAAAGACCGAACCTTCAGGGACACGGGACGAAGAATGGAGCAACCGGCGCTAACGACGAACGACCAACGACTAACGACGTAGCGAGCGACTGATTTGGCCGATTTTCAAAATCCTCAGCAAGAACCCGGGATGGAGCGCAGGCTGCTGCTGGTCTTTGCGCTGACCTTCCTGGTCATCATGCTGTTCCAGCCCATTCTGAAGAAATACGGGCCGCAGCCGCCGGCGCCCAAGCCGGAAACTTCACAGACGGCTCAGAATCCAGCGCAACCGCCGATGCCCGCGGGTGCGGCCGCCGCGAACCCGGTTCCGCTCTCATCGGACAAAAAATCTGGGGACAAAAAATCTGGCAGGAAGAACGAGCCGCCCACTCCCGTGTCCCGGCAGGCTGCGAGCGAATCCGAGACCGTGATCGAAAACGGTCTCTACCGCATCGTGTTTACCAATCGCGGCGGACAGGTGAAGTCGTGGGTGCTGAAGAAGTGGGACGACGACAAGGGCAATCCGCTGGAACTGGTGAACGCCGCGGCGGCCGAGAAGTACGGGTATCCGCTCTCCCTGTGGACTTATGACGAGACCCTGCGAAACAAGCTGAGCTCGGCGCTGTATGTGGCGACGAGCACCGGCTCCACCGCTCCCGCCGAGATCACATTCGAATACGCCGACGGCGACGTGGCCGTCCGGAAGAGCTACAAGTTCGACCACAGCTACGTCGTCGAGGTGCGGACCTCGGTCCAGGTGAAGGGCGTCGAGGTGACGGCGTTTCCGATGTGGCCGGCGGGATTTGGCGACGCCACCAACGGGCCGGCCTATGCCGCCACTCAGATTGCCTACCAGTACGACAGCAAAGTGGAGCGGCTGGCGATCAAGAAGATCAGCGGCGGAGGCACGTTGCCTGGACCGTTCCACTGGGCGGGCGTTTCGGACCAATACTTCGCTGCGGTTTTCCTGCCCCAGGATCCGCAGAACTCGGCGATGCTGACGCTGCACAATACTATCGAAATCCCGCACAACGCCTCCGACCCGAACAACAAGCAGATGGACAAGGTGGAAGTGCTGGGCGCCGGGGTCGGCAGTTTGAAAGGGGCGACCGCCACCAGGCTCTACGTCGGCCCGAAATCACTGGCGGACCTGCAATCCGTTCCGGTGCCCGGGATTACGGGCGCCGATCCCGACCTGCGGGCGATCGTGGATTTCGGCTGGCTGGGATACATCGCCCGGCCGCTCTTCCTGTGGTTGAAGTGGACCTATAACCACGTCGTCGCGAACTGGGGTTGGGCGATCCTGCTGCAGACGGTCATCATCAATATTGCCCTGCTGCCGCTGCGCCTGACACAGATGAAGTCCATGCTGAAGATGCAACGGGTGGCGCCGCAGATCAAGGCCATCCAGGAAAAATACAAGAAGTACAGCCTGCGCGATCCCAAGAAAGCGGAGATGAACCAGGAGATCTCGGCGCTGTACAAGAGGGAGGGCGTGAATCCGGCGGGCGGATGTTTGCCAATGCTGATCCAGATGCCATTCCTGTTCGCGTATTACCGCATGCTGGGGGTGGCGATTGACCTGCGGCACGCGCCGTGGCTGTGGGTGCGAGACCTTTCGGCACCCGACCCATATTACGTCCTGCCGATTGCGATCGTGGTCACGATGTTTTTCATGCAGCGCATGACCCCGCAGGCGGGCATGGACCCGACGCAGCAGAAGATGATGAACCTCATGATGCCGGTCGTGCTGGGCTACATCAGTGTGAACCTGGCGTCTGGGTTGTGCCTGTACTGGTCGGTGGGCAACCTGATCGGTATCGTGCAGCAGGCGGTCATGAACCGCACGGCGCTGGGACGCGAGATGCGCGAGATGATGGAGAAGCGGGCGCGGAAGAAAGAGAAATAGCTGCTAGCTTCTAGCTACTGGCTGCTGGCTTTCTGAGAGTCTTCCTCGTGCCGATTCCATGAGAGCTAGAGATTGGACTGACAAGGATTATGCCGATCACCGATAAAGTCGCTGCCGCAAAACAGATGGGTGATTTCCTGCAGGCCGTCATCGCGCACGGCGGATTCCGGCTGAAGTACCGGATCACGGTGGACCCGCCGATTGCGGAGCAGCGGGATTGGGAACGGCCGGAAATTTTGGTGGAATTCGCGGGGCCTGATGCAGGGCTGCTGTTGGAACGGGGAGGCGAGCTGCTGCGCGCGCTGGAGCTGCTGGCGTCGGAAGTGCTCCACCTGCAAGGCAACGAGCACGAAAAGATCTGGTTTGATTGCCGGAATTTTCGCGCCCTGCGGATCGAGGAGCTGCAGATGGCGGCGCGCGCCGCGGCGGAGAAGGTGCGGCGAACCGGCGCGCCTTACCGCTTCGCGCCCATGTCGTCGCGGGAGCGGCGCATCGTGCATCTCGCGTTGCGTGAGGCAAAAGACTTGCGCACCGAGAGCGACGGCGAAGGGGGAAGGCGCTCGGTGGTGGTGTATCTGGGAGATGACAAGCCGCCGGGCAAAACTCAACGTAGAACGATTCCCTGAGAAAGCCCGCCCTGCATGCCATTGCACTCTTTGCGTTGCAGTTATCTTCTCGCCACTTGACAGCGCAATGAAATCGCGGTTCGATGGGGCGCTCGCGTGTGAGAAATTTTCTCGAGGACACCGACGCGAAGATTTTTTTGTGCTAGTATGCGGTTCGTCTCCGAAATAAATTTCACCAGGCAACCAGTGCTGCTCTGAAGCAAGAAGAACTCATCGTTGAAGACTTGATTTCTCCCGGGTACGTCGTGACCGGCGGCCCCGGCATTTTTGGAAAATAATGTCCGTTTCCGGTTCAGCCTTCGTCCCCAATCCTTGGGCGCGCATCCTTGATGCGCTGGAAAAGAAAATCAACCGGCACTCCTACGACACCTGGCTGAAGCCGACGCGCTACAGCCACGTCCGGGATGGTGTGCTTTTCGTGCGCGTTCCCACGGCGGAGTTCCGCCAGGTGGAGGACAAGTACTCGGACCTGATCCAGGAAGCGATCGACAACCTGGGGCTCGAGTTCCAGGCTGTGAAATTCGTCACCGCCGAGGACGATCCTTCGCATACGCCGATCCGCCATAACGGCGGGCTATCAGTTCCGGGGTCGAGTTCTGCGGGGGCCGCGAGATCCGGCCTGCATCCCACCCAGGCGCGGTTTGACTGGGACAGCGCGGCGCAGCTGAACCCGCGCTATACGTTCGACGCGTTCGTGATCGGCAGTGGCAACCAGTTCGCCCATGCCGCCTGCCAGGCCGTGGCCGAGCGTCCTTCCAAGGCCTACAACCCGCTGTTCCTGTATGGCGGCGTGGGGATGGGCAAGACCCACCTGATGCAGGCGATCGGGCAGGAGATCAAGCAGCGCTCCCCGGAGTCGGCGATTTGCTACATCTCCAGCGACAAGTTCACCAATGACATGATCAATTCCATACGTTACGAGAAGATGGCTACTTTCCGTGACAAGTTCCGTAACGTGGACGTGCTGCTGATTGACGACATCCAGTTCATCACCCAGAAGGAGCGCACTCAGGAAGAGTTCTTTCATACATTCAACGCATTGCACGACTCGATGAAGCAGATCGTGATTGCCAGCGACCGGCCGCCCAAGGAGCTGGCAGAAATCGAGGACCGTTTACGGAGCCGGTTTGAATGGGGCCTGATCGCCGACATCCAGCCGCCCGACCTGGAAACCAAGGTGGCTATCCTGCAGAAGAAGGCCGAGCAGGAGAAAGTCACGCTGCCCACGGATGTCGCGCTGTTCATCGCCTCGAACATCCGCTCGAACGTCCGGGAACTGGAGGGAGCGCTGATTCGCCTGGTGGCGCACTCTTCTCTGATTGGCGCCGAGATCACGCTTCCTTACACGCAGCAGGTGCTCAAGAACTTCATTGATTCTCAGGCCCGCAAGGTCACCATTGAGTCCATTCAGAAAACAGTCGCCGAACAGTTTGGGCTGCGCCTGGTGGAGATCAAGGCCAAGAACAACTCCCGGTCCATCGTGTATCCGCGGCAGATTGCCATGTATCTGGCCAAGCACCTGACCGAAGCCTCCCTGCCTGAAATTGGGCGCCAGTTCGGCGGCAAGCACCACACGACCGTCTTGCACTCGGTCGACAAGATCGAAGAGGTCCGCAAGGGCGACAAGGATTTGAACCGGCTGCTCAACAAGCTGACCGAACAGTTGGGTGCTTGAATCGCGGGCATTCTCGGCGGCACAAACCTGGGCTGGTCTTCGGCTTTCCGGCAGCACCCGCGGTTACCAGTGGTTTTCTTGCTTTCGCTTTTGATATAAGGGAGAAACAGAAGTACAGTCGGGAGCGCATACTATGCCGGTGGAAGTAGCCTCTGCCGCGGCCACCACGACCATGGAGATCACAGTCAGCAAGTTCGAACTTCTGCGGGAGTTGACTGCGACCCAAGGTGTGGTCGAGCGCAAGACCACGATTCCAATCCTCTCCAACTATTTGTTCGAGGCCTCTGCGGACAAGTTGTCCCTGACCGCCACCGACCTGGATCTGAGCCTGCGGACGGCATGCAATGCCAAGGTGAAAAAAGAGGGCGCGTGCACGATCCCGGCGCGCAAGCTCTATGACTACGTAAAGCTGCTGCCCGACGCCGACATCACCATCCGACTGCTGGAGAACCACTGGGTCAGTATTCGTTGTGGGCGTTCGAATACCAAGATGGTGGGCATGGCGCGCTCCAACTTCCCCAGCCTGCCGGTCTTTCCGGTGGCGGGCGTGGTCAAGATCCCAGCGCAGGTGCTGCGGGCGATGATCGCCAAAACGGGGTTTGCCATCGCCAGCGAGGAGTCCCGGTACACGCTGAATGGAGCGCTGATGGTGCTGAAGCCGGAGTCCATCACGATGGTGGCGACGGATGGGCATCGCCTGGCGCACATCGAGCGCTCGAGCGAGAAGTTTGATGGTGTCTCCGGCGAAATGAAGACGCTGGTGCCCAAGAAGGCGATGGATGAACTGAAGACGCTGCTCGATGCGACCGATGCCGAGTCCATCGACTTTGCCAAGGACGAATCCACGCTGTTCTTCCAGGTGGGGCCGCGGCTCCTGACCTCGCGGCAACTCACCGGACAGTTCCCCAACTACGAGGCCGTGCTTCCCAAGGAGATCAGCAAGTCCGTCACCGTGCAGGGAGCGGATCTGGGGGCTGCCATCTCCCGCGTGGCCCAGTTCGCCGACGAGCGCTCCCATGCGGTCCGGTTGAAACTGGAAAAGGGCGAGTTGAAGCTCTCGGCGTCTTCGACCGAAACCGGCGAGTCGGAGGATTCAATTGAGATTGCCTACAACGGCGACCCGTTGACCATCGGCTTCAATGCCCAATACCTGATCGAGTTCATTAAGGCGTCAGGCGCGGGCGAGGTGAAACTCGAGCTCAAAGATGCGCAGTCCGCCGGCCAGTTCCGTCCCGCCGAAGGCGAGGACTACAAATACCGCTACATCGTGATGCCGATGCGGATCTGAGATCCGCGACCTTAGGCTCGGGCAGAGGGTTGTGCATATGCTCAGCGGTTTCAAGCAGTTCATCCTGCGCGGAAGCGTGGTCGATCTGGCGGTTGGCGTGGTCATTGGCGCAGCCTTCGGATCAGTAGTTACGGCTTTCACCAAGGATCTGCTGACGCCTCTCATTGCTGCGCTGGTGGGCAAGCCGGACTTTTCTTCCATCAGCTTCCCGGTCGGGAGCACGGTGTTTCCGGTCGGAGACTTCCTCAATGCCCTGGTTTCGTTCCTGCTGATCGCGGCCGCGGTGTACTTCTTCGTGGTCACCCCGGTGAACGCCTTGATGAACCGCTTCGGCAAGCCGGCCCCGACTCCCGTGACGACCAAGAAATGCCCGCACTGCGCAATGGAGATTCCCGTCGAAGCCAGCCGTTGCGGGCACTGTACCCAGCCGGTCGGGGCGGTGGCGGCCTGAGCAGGGCAACCAGCCATCAGCCGTGAGGCGATTCGCAAACGATAGCGGGAATGTACACATTCATTGCTCCGCTTTGTTGCCAATGCATCGGCTGCGGGGCTGCCTGAGGGGTGCAAGTTGGGGCTCACAGGTCGGAGCCTCCCTTGCCTAGCCTGCGGGCCGGCAATATACTCACCAAGCTGCCTGCCGATGAGGGCAGAGACCGCCTGCGCTGGCCAAGACCCGAATTGCAATCATGCGGAGACCACGATGAAGACCGTAGACATGGAACAGGAAACTAATCCGTGGGAGGCGCAAGCTGCCCGTTTCGATCTCGCCGCCCACAAACTCAAACTGGATGAAGGCCTCTGGAAGGTCCTGCGCAGTCCCAGCCGTGAAATTATCGTCCACATTCCCGTGCAGATGGACGACGGCCACCTGGAGGTCTTTACTGGGTTCCGTGTGCAGCACTCCATCGCCCGCGGTCCGGCCAAGGGCGGACTGCGCTATTCCCCCGACGTGAACCTCGACGAAGTCCGCGCTCTGGCCAGCTGGATGACCTGGAAGTGCGCCGTGGTGAACATTCCCTTCGGCGGCGCCAAGGGCGGCATTATCTGCGATCCCCACAAGATGTCCATGGGCGAATTGGAGCGCATGACGCGCCGCTACACGGCGGAGCTGTTCGATTTCATCGGCCCCGAGAAGGATGTCCCCGCCCCGGACGTGAACACCAACGAGCAGGTCATGGCCTGGATGATGGACACCTACTCCATGCATGCCCGCCAGACGGTCACCGCCGTCGTTACCGGCAAGCCGATCAACATCGGTGGATCGGCCGGCCGGCGCGAGGCCACTGGGCGCGGGGTGCTCGTGGTATGCGAACAGGCGATCAAGAAACTTCACCTCAATCGCGAGACCACCCGCGTGATCGTGCAGGGTTTCGGCAACGTCGGCTCCAACGCCGCTCGCCTGATGGCGAAGGCCGGATACAAGGTGATCGGCATCGTTGAGGTTGGCGGCGGCCTCTACAACAAGAATGGAATTGACATGGAGGCGCTCTGGGAGTTCCGCCAGCGCAATGGAACCATTCACGGCTTCCCGGGCGCGGAGAAGCACGACCCGGACGAGTTGATGCTCATGGAGTGCGAGATTCTGATTCCGGCCGCCACCGAAAACCAGATCACGAGCCAGAATGCCGATCGGGTCAAATGCAAGATCCTGGCCGAGGGCGCCAACGGGCCGACCACCGCCGCCGCCGACGAAATTCTGGCCGAAAAGAAGGTGTTCGTGATTCCCGACATCCTGGCCAATGCCGGCGGCGTCACTACTTCCTACTTCGAGTGGGTGCAGGACCGCCAGGGCTACTTCTGGAAGGAGTCCGAGGTCAACGAGCGTCTGGAGCACATCATGATTACGGCGTTCGACGATGTGGTCCGTTACGCCGAAACCCACGGCGTCAACAACCGCATTGCCGCTTACATGCTGGCTATTGACCGGGTCGCCTACACCATCCGCCAGCGCGGCATCTACGCCTAGCCGTCTCCGATTGCCGGGGCCTCCTGACCGAGGCCCTTCGCGGTTCCAGTTTGTGCTCCGGTTTGACCCCAAGCTCTCCCCGGTGTAATCATGCTCGGTTCCATGGGCTACTTCCGTTCCGGGAATAAGTTTGTTCAGGCTCTTTATCCGCAAGTCACGGGGCTCGTGCCCCTCACTCACGAGGGAACCATGAATCATTCCGGGTACAGACTCGCGCTGTGGCTGCCAGCTCTCTGCCTTCTGCTCGCAGCAGCCACTGCGCCTGCTTTGGCGAAGCCGCAGGCGGCTTCGAGCGGCACTCCCAGCTCGGAAACTACGGCCAAGAAGTCCAAGCAAAAACCCAGGAAGGGTGGGGTCGCCGAAGACAAGTCGGCTGCCGCGTATCAGTCCACTGCCAGCGCCAGTCCGGGCGCCGCGGCCTCCGCCGCCGCTCCTAAGAGAGCGAGCAAGCCGGCTCCCAGCGGGACCGCTTCCGATGCCGATATCGCTGCCGCCAAGGCGAGCGGCAAGGTCTGGGTCAATCTCAGCAGCGGCGTCTATCACAAGGGCGGCCGCTGGTACGGAAAGACTAAGAATGGCAAGTTTATGACTGAGGCCGAAGCCAAGGCGGCGGGATACAAAGGGTCCCAGAAAGACTGAGGCGCCACAACCATGTGCAGGAGCCTGATTCGCCAGAATTCTCATTGCTTCTTCGCCCTGAGCCTGATGGGTGGACTAGTTCTGGCGCAAGCCAAGTCCACGAGCGAGACCATGAAGGCCACCGCGGCGGCGGCCGCCAGCGCCGACCTGCTCGATACCAGCGACCAAAGAGCAGTTGGATGCTCTGCCGGGTATCGGAGCGGCATGTTGCAGGCGGTGCGAGGTTTGGCGCCGCCGCTCCAAATCGGTCTATGCTAAGGCCCGTTATGTTCAAAACCTGTTCGATTCTCGTTCTCAATCTGCTTTTCTGTTCCGCGTTGGCTGCAGCGGCAGACTATCCTGTCGGAGACAAGCCGTTTCGGCGGTACGTCGCAGAGGGCAGAGATGGTAAACGCATCACCTTCTATCTTTCAATTCAGCAAGCGCCCAGTCATCCTGTCCCGCTGATCGTCTGGGTCCAAGGCACAGGCTGCTCGTCTCATTTCGTCCGCGTCGGTGAGCACATCGGCAGTAAACTGCAGAGCCTGCTGTATTCAGTGGCCCGCGGGCGAGCCCGCATCTTGGCGGTCGAAAAGCCAGGGGTTGAGTTTCTGGATGATCATCCTGATGACAGCGACGCCCGCGCTTGTCGTCCAGAATTTCGGGCCGAGTACACGCTCGACCGATGGGCTGCAACCATTGCGGACGCAATCCAAGCGGCGCAAGCGATGCCTGGCGTCGATGCTTCGAAAACACTCGTGATCGGCCATTCGGAGGGCGGCATTGTGGCGATGCGAGTCTCGAACGTAGCGCCTCTGGTGACGCACGCCGCATCCTTGTCAGGAGGCGGACCAGTGTATCTGTTCCACTTGGCCGAGTTCATGCGCAGTCGAAGATTGGACGCGGAAAAGGAAGTCTACGCGTGTTGGAGCGACATCCTGAAAGATCCGGACAGCGATACCAAGTTCTGTTGGGGGCAGACGTACCGCCAGTGGTCCAGTTTCATGAAAACTTCCATCATCGCGGAAGCCCTCAAATCCCACGCACTCCTATATTTCGCCCATGGCACAGCCGACACGCAGAACTCGATCGCTGGGTTCGATGTCCTGCACGCCGAGTTGGCCGCAAAACAGCGCGACGCCGTGTTTGAGCGAATCGAGGGCGCTGACCATGCCTTAGACCTTCCAAATCAGAAGGTACCCGAAGGCCTGGAAGCGGTCTTCGGTCGGGTGGTGGATTGGTTTCTGGGGGATATCGCGAAATAAGCCCAACGAGAGGCCCGCCTCCCTCGCCCTGCTCTCCGTTGCCTTGGCCTCTGATGTGGAGGATAATCAGCTTGGTCTGCCGTCGGGCGGGTGCGCCGTCATCGCGTGAATCTCCCAAACTACATCACGCTTACCCGGATCGCCAGTGTTCCACTTCTGATCTGGATTCTCTCCAGCTCGCGCTTTTCCAGCGCACACGGGGAGAAGGAACTGCTGGCCTCAACCGTTTTCATCCTGGCTTCCCTTACCGACGGCATTGACGGTTATCTGGCGCGCAAACGCGGTCAGATCACCACCATGGGCATGCTGCTCGACCCGCTGGCGGACAAGCTCCTGATCGCCGCTGCCTTCGTCACGCTGGTGCAGTTTAACCCCGCGCTGGTGCCCGCATGGATGGCGGTGGTGATCATCGGCCGCGAATTCCTGGTCAGCGGCCTGCGCTCCATCGCCGCTTCCGAGGGCTTCACCATCCAGGCCAGTGAACTGGGCAAGTTCAAAATGCTGGTGCAGATTATCGCCGTGGTGACGGTCATTCTGGCCCGGCGCTGGCACGAGTGGCCCCTGTTTAGCTTCTACATCTTCCCCCTGTACTGGATCGCCTGGCTGGCGATCTGGTTCATGGTTCTGCTTTCGCTGGTTTCTGCGCTCGACTACTTCGTCGCCTTCTGGTCGCGTATCGACCGGCAGTCGGAGAGGCGGCGGCGCCGGGCTTTTGTCCTCTCCCGGCGGAGAAAACGCGATGTCCAAGCTGTCTCAACACTCGGCGACCCAGCAAAGTAGTTCGCGCGAGTTCTCGCCCGAGGAGCGCCGGCTCCTGCTGCAACTCGCTCATCGCTCCATTCTTTCCGCCTTCGCCGGTCAGGGCCCGGCGGAAGCCTCGTTCTCGCCCCACCTCTCCGAACCTCGTGGCGTGTTCACTACCCTTTATCTTCACGGCAGCCTCCGGGGCTGCGTGGGATACCCGTTGCCGGTGGCTCCCCTCTATCGCGCCGTGGCCGAAACCGCGCGCGCGGCTGCCTTCGAGGATTCCCGCTTCTGGCCGGTGACCGAAGAGGAAGCGCCAGCGCTGCAGATCTCCTTGAGCATTCTTTCCCCGCTTTTTCCGATTCGGCCGGCGGAGGTGCAAGTTGGGCGCCACGGCCTGATCATTTCGTCCGGTTCCCAGCGCGGCCTTCTGCTGCCCCAGGTTCCGATCGAATGTGATTGGGACCGCGAAACATTCCTCGAGCAGACTTGCCGCAAGGCCGGCCTTCCGCCCGACACCTGGCGCAAGGGCGCGACCCTCGAGGCCTTCACGGCCGAGGTCTTTGGCGACGACGACGGTTCAGCTTAGAGCGGCTTCTGCGTTTGTAGAACGGGGTTGCTCGGTTGACATCCTTGTACTTGGCAGGCTGCGACCGCGCTGGCAAGACGTGCCGCCGCCGACCCGGCGGCTGTCAAGAACGCGCCGTTGGTCTTCTGTCTTGCTGTCCAAGACGCACCCGCAAAAAAGAAGGGGGGAGATTTTCTCTCCCCCATCACGGCCCGTTCTTTTTCTCGGCGGTTACGGTTGCTCGTCCAGTTCCACGCCATCGCCGGCATGCACATCTTCCAGCGCAAACACGATCATGCCCGTCGAAGTTGTGGGAGTCACGCTCAGGACCACCACTTCTCCGACCGCGCGCCTCGGCAGGTCAGCCACGTGGATATTCGGCCCATTGGTCCGGGTGAAGAAGTTGCCTTCGATCGACGCCGGGCGTTTCTGCGTATCATCGGAAATCGAGGCCTTGAAGGAGAGCGAATCTACCGGATCATGCAGGGTTGTGGTGTAGGAACGGATCGCTCGGAGGTAATCACCCACCTTTACTCCCTGGTTCGAGCCCACGTTCATGTAGACTTTCCCGCCTGTGCCCAGAAACCCGTCAAAGTCTTTGCCCAGCACGATGCGTCCGCTAAGCTTGCCATTGGCTGGCGCAAAGCGGTCGAAGTGCGACGGCGCCCGGAATGCGATCGGCTGTTTTTCGACAAACGGGACCGCGATGTCGCCCGGGTTGATGGGATCGCAGCTGAATTCCACTTGCGCGATCGCGCTGTGGCTGCGCGTGTCAACCACGCGCACGCGCCCGACGTCGGCGTAAGGCGCTCCGGTCGACGCCAGCAGCCTTTTTTGTCCCGGGTATAGTTCGTACTCGTTGGCGTCTCGCATTTCGCGCAGGATCGTGTAGAGCTGCCCCACCTGGTAGCCCGTACCCGCCAGGAACACGATTTCTCCGTTGGTAAACTTAGTCGTGGACGGAGTCTGCAATCCGCCATTGACGAAATTCGCATTCGGGATGCGCTGCTGGCTGACAAACCCGGCGCAGTACAGATCCGCCGTCGTCGGCGTCTGGTAGCGTGCGAAGGGTACATTGATCGAGGTCGCAAGGATTCCGGAAGCGTCCGGGGCGGCCTGCTGGGCTGCCGCTAGCGGTGCAAGCAACAGCAATAACAATCCTGTTTTCTTCATGTTACCTCCGAGGAAGCGCCAAACCACCGGGCTGTCCCGAGCTAAATCTCTCTACCCACAAGGGTTACAGCCGAAAAGTAACAAGCGGGTGAAGAAGGGTCAAGGTTACGAGGGTGCCTGCCGCCTTGCTCCCAAAGTGTCTTTCCGGCGCGGCTTGTTAATCCTCTGTTGCATCTGTGCTTACGCCCCTGTAATATCGCGCCGTCCTGGACCTCATGACCTTGGCTTCGCCGAACCTTCGCGCTCCCCGGTTTCTGCCTTTGCGCTTGCCCAAGGTCTGCCTGGCGATCACCGGGGACGAGCCCGAGGAAATATTCGAAACGGCCGAGTCCATGGCTCGTGACAACTCCTTTCTGGAGTTCCGTTTAGACTACCTGAAGCAGCCTGCCGCCGCCCTGCTCAAGATCCGCCGCTTCCTGGAAATGCACCAGTACTTGACGGTGATCGCAACCTGCCGCCGGGTGGCAAACGGCGGCAAGTACAAGGGTTCCCTGGCCTCGCAACTGGAGGTTCTCTCCAAGGCCGCTTCAGCGGGATGCCAGATGGTTGACCTGGAACTGCAGAGTGCCCTCAAAGCCAAGCCCGATGCTCTTGCCCGGCTGAGCAACCGTGCCGCCTTAATCATCTCTTTCCATGATTTTCGAGCCACTCGAAACCTCGAGCAGACGCTGGAGAAGATGCTGAAGTTTCCGGCGGACTTCTACAAGGTCGTCACCACCGCCACCACGCTCTCTGACAACGTCACGATGATGAAGTTTCTCCAGACCGCGAGCGACAAACATGCGCTGATCGGCTTATGCATGGGGGAACAAGGCATCATCAGCCGGGTGCTGGGGGTACGCGCCGGGAGCGTCTTCACCTTCGCCGCGGTCAGCGCCGATCGGAGGACTGCCCCCGGCCAGGTCAGTTCCCAGCAGCTCCGCGGTATCTACCGCATCGAGCAGGTGGACGCCGCCACTCGCGTCTACGGTGTCGCGGGCGACCCCATCGAGCATTCGCTGTCGCCGGTCATCATGAACACCGCCCTGCGCCGCGAAAATGTGAACGCTGTCTATCTGGCGCTGCACGCCAAAACCCTCAAAGACCTCATCCGCTGCGTGCGCGAGATTCCCATCCACGGCCTCAGTATCACCATGCCGTACAAAGCGGCGATCCTCGGCTACCTTGACAACACCGACGCCCACACCGCCAAGATTGGCGCCTGCAATACTGTCGTCCGCGGGCAGGACGGAAAGCTTTACGGCTTCAACACCGATGCCGCCGGCGTGGTGCGGCCGCTGGAGCAGCGGATCGCGTTGCCGGGAGCGAAAGTCCTGGTCCTCGGTGCGGGCGGGGCCGCGCGCGCCGCCGTCTTTGGGTTGAAGGAGCGCGGGGCGGAGGTCTGGATCCTCAACCGCAGCGCGGCCCCGGCGCAGAAACTGGCGCGGCAGGCCAAAGCTCGCACCATCAAGCGCGCCGACCTGCACAAGGTATCTTTCGACGTCATCATCAACGCCACCCCGGTCGGGATGGGCAGTAACCGCGATTGTCCCTTGAAAGAGAACGAGATCCAGGCGCGCATCGTGTTTGACATGGTTTACGATCCGGCCGAGACCCGCCTGCTTCAGATCGCCCGTGCCAAAGGGTTCGAGGTCGTGCGGGGGATCGAGATGTTCGTTCACCAGGCCGCCCGTCAGTTTGAGATCTGGTCCGGCAAGCCCGCCCCCACCGACGAAATGTTGCGGGCCGTGACCGTGGCTCTCGAGGAGCGCGTCGCCGCCCGGCAAGGCAGGCTCTAGGCGTTGGGCTTTAGGCTCTCGGTTCTGAGTCGTAGAGCCGCGCGCCCAACTTCGAAAGTCTTTTTGGAGCAGCAAACACAACGCCCGCTTCGCAACTTGAGACTCTCGCTTCGCCGCCGCGATGCAATTATTGCAACAAAGGTTGCAATCTCGCCCCGACTTGAAGTAAGATCCGTGATGGGCGCTGTGTTCCGCGTCCGTCTCGTCGTAACACCACCTTATCTTCCAGGTAGGAAACAGCTGGCCTAACGTTTAGACAAAATCTAAAGGGGTTCCCAACCGAGGCCCCCGGTGCAGTTGGGAGAGAATGCATGGCGTGGTACGCGTACTGCCTCATGGAGCATCAGACCCTACCGAACGGCGTTCGACCGCGTCGTCCTTTTATTCTTGAAGGCATCCAGGGGGTGAACGGGGCCCCGGTCTTGAGCTATCCCAGCGGGGAATTCGCGGTGATTGTCAGCGAGTTCGACCGCCAGACCGGCACGCTCGACGAGAAGTCCGTCCTCGAACATGCCCGCGTGGTCAGTGTCAGCTTCCGCACCGCAACCGTGCTGCCCTTCCGCTTCGGGACGATTTTCGATACCGAAGATGGCCTCCGGCAGGCGGTGCGCGCCAACCGCCGCACCTTCTGTGAGAGCGTAGCCAAGCTCCGCGGCAAGTCCGAAATGCGGATCAAACTCGTGGTCCGGGACGGTTCTCTCCGCGCCGCCATGGAGGAGATTGAGCTACCCGATACCGTCGGCCGCGAGTATCTCGCCAAGTTGCGGGAAAAAGCTTGCCGCGATCGCGAGCGTCAAACCAAAGCCCGCGCCCTCTCCGTCCAGGTCCACAAGCTTTTCAACCCGCTGGAAGAGGAAGTCAGCTGCAAGAAGGTGGATACCGACGGCATGTTGCTTGATATCGCCCACCTCATCGACACCAAGTCCATCGAGAAATATCAGAACCGCTATAACACCGCCACCAAGCAACTGAAGAACTGCCAGCTGGTCATCAGCGGACCCTGGCCGCCCTACCATTTCCTGCCGGAGAAGCTGCGCACCGTGGCCGGCAACAGCTGAAAATTCGCTGGCGATCCTGCCCCCGGGTCTTCCGGGGGCTTCTTTTTTCCAGGGAAACTGCATGGGTGCAGCCTATGTGCACCATTGTGCAGCTGGCGTTTCGCCCCATGCCTTGGCCGTCCACCCCGTCGCCTTATGCCATTGATCCTAAAACCATGATTTTGCGGGGTTTGCCAAAGCATCGCCCAGCGGCGTCCGGAGCGTGCAATTTTGGATTCGCAAATGCACGCTCCCATCCCAAGCGAAGAGGCCGCAACCGCTTGACCGATATCACTCTCTTCACCAGTTCTCAACATCTCTCGGCCGTTCTGGTCCCCGGAACGGCACCACCGCAACCCTTCTAAGGTTCCCTCCACTTTGCCTCTTTGAAAAGGGTGGCCCCGAAAGGGGCCGCTTTTTTTGTGCGGACTCTTTGACCTCTAAGGTAAACTCCGCGTTTGCACCTGATACCCGGCAACCGGTGCGGACGGACTATGAATCGCCTCGTTTCCTTCAGTTGTCTCTTTCTGTCTGCCTGTCTGCTGGCCTCCGCCCAGAACCAGCCCGCCGGGGCCTCCTCGGCAGTCCCGCCGTCGTCCCGCATCGGGCCCGATCTGCTGCGCGAACTGAGGAGCGTGCGTGATGCCGCCCTCTCGAGCGACTACGCCTGGCACCAGCTCGCGCATCTCACCGAGAACATCGGTCCCCGCCCCGCCGGGTCGCCGCAGGCCCAGGCCGCCGCCGAATACGTTGCTGCCGAGATGCGGAACCTCGGCATCGATGTTCGTCTCGAGGAAGCCAGCGTTTCTCATTGGGTCAGAGGAGAGGAAAAGGCCGAGCTTGTCGAGTATCCGGGCCAGGCCCCGCAAACGACCCAGAGGATCGTTCTCGCCACTCTCAGCGGCAGCTCCGCGACTCCGACCGAGGGCCTCACCGCCGATGTCGTCGTCGTCCGCAGTTTCGACGAACTCACCGCGCTGGGACGCGAGAAAATCGCCGGCAAAATCGTCCTCTTTAATGTCGTGTATGACGAGCGCAAGGCCCTCGCCGGCTACGCCTTTGAAGCCTATGGCGAGGCGGTCGTCTATCGCGGACGCGGCGCCAAGGCCGCCGCCGATCTCGGGGCCGTTGCGTCCTTGATCCGCTCTGTCGGCGGAGCCGATTACCGCCTCCCGCACACCGGCTATAGCGTCCCCGCCGGCATTCCCGCTGCCGCCCTCGCCGCCGAAGACGCTGACCTCGTCGAGCATCTTGCCGCTCAGGGCCGCGTGCGTATGCACCTGACCCTCACTCCGCAGCGCCTCCCCGACAGCATCGGCTACAACGTCGTCGCCGACCTGAAAGGAAGCGAGCATCCGGAGCAGATTGTCGTGGTCTCCGGCCATCTCGATTCCTGGGATCTCGGACGCGGCGCCATCGATGACGGCGCCGGCGTCGTCACCTCCATGGCCGCCGCGCAACTGCTGCAGCAGTTACACCTCCGGCCGCGCCGTACCCTGCGCGTCATCGCCTGGATGGACGAAGAGAACGGCGGCGGCGGCCACCAGGCCTACGCTAAGACGCACGCCGCCGAAATGACGAATCACGTTGCCGCCATCGAGAGCGACGCCGGAGCCGGTCATCCCCTGGGCTTTGAGTTGCGGATGCCGCCGGCGGCCGTGGCCTCGCTGCAGCCGCTGCTCGAGATCCTGCGCCCCATCGGAGCCACCATTTTCCGCTCCGCGGACTACAGTCCCGGCTCGGATATCGAGCCGCTGGTTGAGGCTGGGGTCCCGGGCATCGGCATCATCCAGGACGGCCGCAAGTACTTCGACTACCACCACAGCGCCGCTGACACCCTCGACAAGGTGGACCCGCAGGAACTGCGGGAGAACGCCGCCGCTATGGCTGTCATGGGATACGCCCTAGCCGCGATGGCCGATCCGCTGCCGCGGGAAGATCGAAGTCAAAAGTAAGAAGTCAGATTGAAGAAGTAAAGCGCTAACGGGGTGGAGTGGCTCCCGCGACCTTGGTCTTTCACTTCTGCAATTTGACTTTTGACTTCTGCCTTCTCCAGTTGACGCTTCCTCTCTCCGGCGCATACCATATTCGTTTGACCGAAGGCGAAATTAGGGCTCTGCGAGCGCACTTGAGCGCCGGAGCAGACCGCATCATGGACAAGAAGAAGATCGAGTACTTCCGGAAGAAACTGGAAACCCGGCAGCAGGAGTTGCGCCGCATGGTCTCCCGCAACCAGCAGGACGGCCGCAGCGCGGACGACGAGGCCACCCAGGACATCGCCGATCGCGCCGCCAGTTCCTACACCAAGGAATTCCTTTTCAGCCAGAGCAATAACGACCGTCAGTTGCTCCAGCTGGTGGATCGCGCCCTGGCCCGCATCCACGAAGGCAGCTTCGGACAATGCGTGTCCTGCGGTAAAGACATCAACCCCAAACGCCTGGAAGCTGTGCCCTGGACCAGCCACTGCATCGCGTGCCAGGAAAAGGCCGAGCAGGGCCAACTCGAAGCCGCCCGCTAGATCCGGGCGGGCCCTCACCGCCGATTTCCGTGAACCGCCGCCCCGCGCGGCGGTTTCGTTTTTCCGGATTGCGGCCTGCGCTCGCCCCTGCCGCTCTACACCCGCGCCCCCGTTCCCACGCACTCCCGCACAAACGCCGCGAACTGACGCACGTCCTGTTCCGTGGTATCGAACGAGCACATCCAGCGCACCACCGATTGCTCTTCGTTCCACACATAGAAGAAGTACCGTTCCTGGATTTTCGCGATCGCTTCCCGCGGAATCTGCGCAAATACTCCGTTGGCCTCGACCGGGTAGACGATCTTCACCGGCGGAAGCTTCCCGATCTCCTGTTCGAGCAGTCGCGCCATGCGGTTGGCGTGCTCGGCGTTGCGCCGCCACAGGTCATTGGTGAGCAGCGCCTCCATCTGCACCGCCATATACCGCATCTTCGACGCCAGCTGCATGCCCTGCTTACGCGTGAACAGGAAATCCCGCGCCAGTTCCGGACGGAAGAACACCACCGCCTCCGCGCCCATCAGTCCGTTCTTCGTGCCCCCGAAGGAGAGCACATCCACGCCCAGGTCGCGGGTGGCTTGCCGCAGCGTCCGCCCCTGCGCCGCCACCGCATTCGATATCCGCGCCCCATCCACGTGCAGGAACATCTGCCGCTCATGGGCGAACCCGGCCAGCGCCTCAATTTCCGCCGGTTGATACACGGTCCCCATTTCCGTGGACTGGGTAATCGAAATCACCCGCGGCTGCACATGGTGCTGGTCCCCGATCCCGTGATACGCCTGGGCCACGGTCTCCACCGTCAGCTTTCCCATCGGCGCTTCCAATGGAACCAGCTTGCAGCCGGTGAATTTCTCGGGCGCGCCGCATTCATCGGTGTAGGTGTGGGATAGCGCCGGGCAAATCACCGCATGATACGGCCGCGTCAGCGCTTGCAAGCTCAGCACATTGGCGGCGGTGCCGTTGAATACGAGGAACACCTCGACGTCGTGGCCGAAATGCTCGCGGAACTTCCGCACCGCCGATTCCGTGTAGGGATCATCTCCGTACCCCACGACGTGTCCCTGGTTGGCGCGTGTGATCGCCTCCAGCACCTCCGGGTGCACACCGGCATTGTTGTCACTGGCAAAGCTGCGGCTCGGCTTCATAATCAGACAATCTAGCAGACTGGCAAAACCTTCGGCGCCGCCCGCCCACTAATGCTTTAGTATTAGGGAGAGTCGGGCGCGGCTTTGATCGGAAGCTCTCGGGGCGCAACCTCGGAGGGACGGCCCGGTTCACCGCACGAAGAACCGACTGTCCGCTCCTTCATACATACAAGAGCGGATATTATGTCTTCATTTCGCCTAAGAGTTTTGTTGATTACGCTCGTCGGCCTGGCGCTGGCGGGACTGCTTCTGTTCACCTCTGCCTGCAGCGGCGGCAAGGGAGCCAAGGCCGGCGGCGACCCCCAGGCCATGCCCGTCAAGGTGCAGACGGCGAAGCCCGCCCCAGTCGCGGAAAGCACCGAATACGTGGCGACTCTGAAGTCCCGCGACTCCGCCGTGGTCATGCCCCAGGTGGAAGGGATCATCACCGAAATCTTCGTGCGCTCCGGCGACCGCGTCGCCGCCGGCGCGCCCCTCATGCAGATTGACCCATCCAAGCAGCAGGCGACGGTCAAGAGCCAGGAAGACGCCCGCGCCGCTCAATTGGCCCAGGTCAAATGGGCCCAGCAGAATTACGACCGGGTCAGCGGCCTGGCCAGCGCCGGTGTGGTCAGCCGCCAGGATCTCGACCAGGCCCGGGCCGCGCTCGACGCCGCCCAGTCGCAATTGCAGTCGCTCGACGCCCAGGTGCGCGAGCAGCAGGTGCAGTTGCACTACTTCCGGGTAGTCGCGCCGCGGGCCGGCATCGTCGGCGACGTTCCCGTCCGCGTCGGCGACCGCGTCCAGACCACCACCATGCTGACCACCGTGGACCGCCCCGGCAGCCTGGAAGCCTATCTCTACGTGCCCGTCGAAAAGTCGGCACAGCTGAAGATGAAGCTTCCGGTTGAAATCGTGGATTCCGCCGGCAACATGCTCGCCCACAGCCGGATCAGCTTCATCTCGCCGCAGGTGGACAACACCACGCAGACCGTGCTGGCCAAGGCGCAGATTGCCAATAACAACGATGCCCTGCGCACCGCCCAGTTCATCCGCGCCCGCATCGTCTGGGGCAGCCAGCCGATGCCGGTCGTGCCGGTGGTGGCCGTATCCCGTATTGGCGGCCTCTATTTCGTGTTTGTGGCCGAACCCGGCCCGAAAGGCGGATACGTCGTCCACCAGAAGCCGTTGCAGGTGGGCCCGATCGTGGGCAACGATTACGTGGTTCTCGATGGCATCAAGCCCGGCGACAAGGTGGTCATTTCCGGTACTCAGTTCTTGATCGACGGCATGCCCGTCATTCCGCAGGAAAGCAGTAGCTAGTTGCGAGTAGCGAGCGGCGAGTAGCGAGTCGCTGCGCGCTTGCCGAAAAACTGAATTTCTCGCGACTCGCTGCTCGTGACTCGCTACTGATTCTTATGGTTGATTTTTTTATCCATCGCCCGGTTTTCTCGACGGTCTGCGCCTTACTCATCATTCTGGCGGGCGCGGTCGTTATTCCCACACTGCCCATCGCGCAGTTCCCCGATCTCGCGCCGCCGCAAGTCAGCGTCACCAGCGTCTATACCGGGGCCAGCGCGCAGACGGTGGAATCGGCCGTCACCACGCCGCTCGAGCAGCAGATCAACGGCGCCGAGGGCATGAAGTACATCACTTCCTCCAGCAGCAACGATGGCCTAAGCCAGATCACGGCGACCTTCGATCTCACCCGCAACCCCGACCTCGCTTCCGTGGACATCCAGAACCGGGTCAACACCGCCCTGGGACGCCTGCCCAACGCGGTCAAGCAGGTCGGTGTCACGGTGCAGAAGAGTTCGCAAAACTTCGTGTTTGGCGCCGCTGTCTTTTCGCCCGACGGCCGCTACTCCCCACTCTTCATGAGCAACTACCTCGACGTGTATGTGCGCGATAGCCTGAAACGCGTTCCCGGCGTAGCCGAAGTCTTCATCTTCGGCGAGCGCAAGTACTCGATGCGTCTCTGGCTGGATCCCGTGCGCATGGCGGGACGCGGCCTGACCGCGGACGACGCAGTCAACGCCCTCGAGGAGCAGAACGTCGAAGTCGCCGCCGGACAGGTCGGTTCCCAGCCCTCCATTCCCGGCCAGCAGTTTCAGATCAGCGTTCGCGCCGTCGGCCGTCTCTCCGAGCCCGCCCAGTTCGACAACATCATCCTGAAAAGCAATAACGACGGCACGCTCGTCCGCCTGCGCGACGTGGGCCATGCCGAACTTGGCGCCGAGGACTACGGCTCCAACCTCGACTACAACGGGCACGAATCGGTCGGCATCGGCATCACTCAGCTCTCGACCGCCAACGCCCTCGACGTGGATCGCCGCTGCATCGCCGAACTCGACCGCCTCGCCAAGCGCTTCCCGCCGGGCATGAAATATGAGCTGGCCTTCGACACGACCGACGCCGTCTCGGAATCCATCCGCGACGTCGTCACGACCCTGGGCCAAGCCATCGTCCTCGTAATCCTCGTCATTTTCCTTTTCCTCGAGGACTGGCGCTCGACCATCATCCCCGCGGTCACCATTCCAGTTTCGCTGATCGGAACGTTCGCCTTCGTCAAGCTCCTCGGCTTCTCCATCAACACGCTGACTCTGTTCGGCATTACGCTGGCCACCGGTTTGGTCGTGGACGATGCCATCGTCGTCATCGAGAACATCGAGCGCCATCTGCAGGAAGGCGAACACGACCCGCACAAGGCTGCCTCCGGCGCCATGAAGGAAGTCACCGGCGCCGTGATCGCTACCTCACTGGTGCTGGTCGCCGTGTTCGTGCCCGTCGCCTTCTTCCCTGGTACGACCGGAATTCTCTTCCGTCAGTTCGCGCTGACCATCGCTTTTTCCATCACCATCTCGGCCTTCAACGCTCTGACTTTGACCCCTTCGCTTTCCGCGCTATTGCTGGGCCGCACTCACGGTGAAAAGAACTGGTTCTTCAAGCGCGTGGATCGGGTGATCGCCGCCGTCACCCAGGGTTACGTCCGCGCTCTGCGCGCTTTCCTGCGCCACGAGGCGGTCGCCCTGGTTCTGTTTTTCGCTGGACTCGGCTTGGCTTACTTCGTGTTCCAGCGTGTGCCCAAGGGATTTGTCCCCAACGAGGACCAGGGCTACTTGATGGTCATCGTCCAGGCTCCCTCGGGTGCCTCTCTCGAATACACCAGGAAAATCACCGATCAGGTCACCGCCATCACCAAGAACTTTCCGGAAATCGAAGGCACTTTCGCGGTCTCCGGCTTCAGCTTCGGTGGCAGCGCCCCCAACCGCGGCATCGTTTTTCTGTCGTTTCGACCTTACGCCAAGCGCCAGGGCCGCGAGCACACGGCCTCGGCCATCATCAACCGCATGCGCGGCCCCCTCTTCGGTATCTCCGGCGCCATTGTGATCCCCTTCGAGCCTCCCGCCGTGCAGGGCCTGGGCACATTTGGGGGATTTCAGTTCGAGGTTCAGGACCAGGGGGGCCACACGCTGCAGGAACTCGACAAATCGACGCACGACCTGATCCGCGAAGGCGGTTCGCGCAAGGATCTCACCGGGCTCTTCACCGACTATACCGCCAGCGACCCGCAGTTTGTCGTCACCATCGACCGCGAGAAAGCCAAGAGCCTGCACGTTCCCCTGAGCCAGATTACCGACACGCTCGGCGTCTACATGGGCTCGGCTTACATCAACGACTTCGATTTCAACAACCGCTCCTATCGAGTCTACGTGCAAGCCGACAAGCAATTCCGCTCGCATCCCCAGGACATGAAGCAGTACTACGTGCGCTCCGACTCCGGCGCCATGATCCCGCTCGAGAACCTGCTGGCGATCAGCCAGACCGCTGCGCCCCAGGTGATCAGCCACTACAACCTTTTCCGCTCGACCGAGATCAGCGGCGCTGCCGCGCCCGGATACAGCTCCGGCCAGGCGATTGACGCCATGCAGCAGCTCGCTTCTCGAGTGCTGCCCCAGGGCTACAACTACGAGTGGTCGGGAATCTCGCTCGAAGAGTTGCAGTCCGGAACTACGACGCTCATCTTGTTCGGGCTGGGGACGCTGGTCGTCTATCTCACACTCTCGGCGCAGTATGAAAGCTTCGTGCTGCCGTTCATCATTCTGCTCGCCGTGCCCATGGCGCTGCTGGGCGCGCTTTCCGCGCAATGGCTGCGGGGCCAGGAGAACGACGTCTTTTGCCAGGTGGGGCTGGTCATGCTGGTCGGGCTCGCCTCGAAGAACGCGATTCTCATCGTCGAATTCGCCGAGCAGCTCCGCGAGCGAGGCATGACGATTGTCGACGCCGCGGTGGAGGCCGCACGCATCCGCTTGCGCCCGATCCTGATGACTTCGTTCGCCTTCATTCTCGGCGTCGTGCCGCTGGTTACCGCCAGCGGCGCGGGAGAAAATGGGCGCCACTCCGTCGGCACCACCGTCTTCGGCGGCATGATCATGAGCACCATCCTCAACCTGTTCTTCATTCCCGTGCTCTACCTGTTGATCGAAGGCTTCCGCGAGCGCCACAAGACTAAGGCTGCGTGATCTTGTGTCCGCGAAATGAAATTCACCACAGAGTCACAGAGCCACAGAGCCACAGAGAAAAATCTTGCTTGATCCTCTCCGTGTCTTTGTGTCTCCGTGGGAGATGTTACTTTTTGGTTCTTCCGCTCCGCGCCGAGCCGCTCGCGATATGATGGGGCCATGTTTTCCGTCTCGCGTGTCGCGCTGCTCCTCTTCTGCGTGACTTTCACCCTGACCGCTGCCGCGCAAGAAACCTCCTGGACCTTCGCCGTCTCCGGCGACTCGCGCAACTGCGGAGACGTCGTCATGCCCGCCATCGCCGCCGGCGCTCACCACGACCGCGCCGCGTTTTACTGGCACCTGGGCGACTTCCGCGCCATCTACGACTTCGACCAGGATTACCGGCAACTCGCCACCGCCGGCGGGTCTCCGCTGCTCATCATTGATTATGAAAACCACGTTTGGGACGATTTCATCGAAAATCAGCTCACCCCTTTCAGCGACACCCCCGTCTATCTGGGCATCGGCAACCACGAAACCATCCCACCCAAGAGCCGCTCCGAGTTTCTGATCCAATTTGCCGACTGGCTCGATGCTCCGCAACTCAAGCGGCAACGGCTCAAAGACAACTCGAACGACCACCGTCTGAAGACTTACTATCATTGGCAGCATGATGGCGTGGACTTCATCAATCTCGATAACGCTTCCCCCGACCAGTTCGACAAGGATCAACTGGCGTGGCTCGAGCGCGTGCTGCAGGCGGACGCCGGAGATCCCTCCATCCCTACCATCGTCGTCGGCATGCACGCCGCTCTGCCCGACGGCATCTCGAAGGGCCACAGCATGAGCGAAACCCCGCAGGGCGAGGCCAGTGGCCGACGCGTTTACGCCGATCTGCTGCAACTGCAAAAGACCACCCGAAAGAACATCTACGTTCTTGCCAGCCACTCCCACTTTTTCATGGATGGCGTTTACAACACCGATTACTGGCGCAACAACGGAGGCGTGCTTCCAGGATGGATCGTCGGCACCGCCGGCGCCGTTCGCAACCCGCTTCCACCCAATGCCGGCGATGCCAAAGCCGCGAAGACGAACGTTTACGGTTACCTGCTCGGAACCGCGAACCGGGACCGGACAATTGATTTCCGTTTTCAGCCGATCGAGGAGAACAATGTCCCGCCCGAAGTTATCTCTCGCTTCGGACAGAACCTGGTTCACGATTGTTTTGCCGGCAACCCGCCGAGGTGATCGACAGAATGTTCTCGACGTGGCGAAACAGAAAAAGCAACTTCCGACCCGCTGCCAGCGTCTTGAATACTGGAAGAAGTTTGGGGGCGATACAAGTGAGGAATTGCGTGAGGTCAACTATGAAAAAACCACTTTTGCTCGCGGTTCTTGTTTCCACGCTGATTTTCTGGGCCGCCGCGTTCGCCCAGGACAATCGCCAGACCGGCGCCCTCAGCCAGAGGGGAATTGATCGCATTGTCCGCGAAGTGCGCCACGAACTCGTCATGCTCCCCTTCTACGGCGTGTTCGACAACCTCGCCTACCAGGTCGCGTCCGACGGCACGGTAACACTCACCGGCCAGGTGGCGCGTCCAACCCTGAAGTCGGACGCCGAAAAATCCGTCAAGCGCATTGAAGGTGTCGAGAAAGTCGTCAACAACATTGAAGTTCTGCCCACTTCGCCCAACGACGACCGCATCCGCCGCGCCGCCTACCGCGCCATCTACGGCAACAGCGTGCTGAGCCAGTACCAGTTGCGCGCCGTGCCGCCCATTCACATCATCGTGAACAAAGGACATATCACGCTCGAAGGCGTGGTCGCCCGCCAAATGGATAAGCAAGTCGCTGGTATGCAAGCCAACGGCGTGCACGGCGTCTTCTCGGTTACTAACAATCTCCGGGTCGAAGAGGAAGAAAAGAAAGAAGCCCAGAAAAAGTAGATCTCATGGTGTGCGGCGGGCACTTGTGCCCGCTTTCGCTGCTTCTTGGCTTTCTCCAGCAGGCTGCGGAAGAACTAACGTTCGGCGTCAGGGCATCGCTTTAGCGATGCCGTAAGGCCTCAGGTGTCAACCGGCTCTTCCGAGTCTGCCGTTGCGACTTCGACTTTCTTTATCCGAACTGAATATCGAGACCAACCGCATGCCCGCCACTGCCACTGATTGCGCCGCCATAGTGTGCCTAGATGGACGAGTGGGCGCTACCTGGTGAAATATCGCAATTTCATCATTAACCGCTGTTTTTCGGGCTCATGGCCACACTTTGTGGCTCGCAGCTATCGTTCCACCCGTTGCAGCCGGAACAGCAGCGTGCCCCAGCCCAGCTTGGCGCGCATCTGGACCGGGATGTGGCTGGGATCGTCCGAGTACCAGACCCAGACATTGCCTTTGTTCTGCAGCGGGCCGGAGACGGCCGCGGCCGTGACCTCGACGGCGGTGAATACGCCCGCCGGCACACGCACCTGTTCCCGCTTCTCCACGGTGGCGTGGACCCGCGTCGTCTTCCCGTCGCTGATGGGGAACTCGTAGGTGGACCCCACCTGCAGCGGGAGCGATTGCAGATAGTAGAAGCCGGTGATGACGTCGGTGGCGCAGCCGGGCAGTTCTTCCTGCACGTGCTTGGTCTCGCCGGTTTTCAAGTTCTTTTCGTCGAGGATGCTCTTCCTGGCCGCGTAATCGAAATGGATGGAAGTCTCGCGCTTATGCGAACCCTCCTCGCTGTGCTTGAAGATGCTGAGCGAGCAGAATGTCTTCGGGTCGAAGCGCGCTTCAAAGCGATCATGGACGGGGAAGAGGACGTTGACCACGCCCTGCGATTCGGCGGTGGCGGTCACTTTCCGCTCGTTGCCGGCGGACTCCATCTTCACGACGCCGGTTCCGGCGGTGATCAGGTGCCACTCGGCGGAATAGATGTAGCGTTGGCCATCGGGGAATGGGTAGTTGGGCGGAGGCGGGACGATGCGGGCGTGAGCGGGGCCGATCGAGGCCGGGGGTGGCCCCTGCTGCGAAAGGGCGACGGCAACCGCCAGGATGAACCCCAGCACACAGAGAAGTCCGAGAACGAGTTTCCGCTTGCCGAGATGATCGTGGAGTGGCGGCACAGTCAGGGATTCGAGAACCTCTGCGGCAGACTACCACACCACCTTGAGAACTAACTTGAGAACCAGGATGACCACTACAGCGACGCAGCCGAGAAGGGCGTTATATTCCCGGTGCTTGCGGTAGAGAGCGGGGGAGAAAGAACCTGGCAGGCCTGGGAACGGAGTCAGGCGCGGCCAGAGGCGGGGCACAAGGTGGGCATAGTCTTCGTATTCGGGGAAGGTCTGCCGGAGGAAGCGCTCCTCGGCGGCGATGACGGGGACATAGATGATGATAAATATAGCAACGGTAATCGCAGCGACCCACCAGCTGCGCGCCGCCACGGCGAATCCGGCGGCGAGGATCAGCGAGCCAAGGTAGAGCGGGTTGCGGGTATAGGCATAAGGCCCGCTGGTGGCGAGTTGCTCGTTCTTCTGCACGTGCCCGGAAGCAAGTCCGCGCAGGAGAAGTCCGGGAAGCAGCAGCAGACCTCCCGCGATGAGCGAAGATCGGGTGGGACGCGACAGCCAGACATAGGCGACGGCGAAAATGAACCCCAGGGGGACGCGGATGCGGCGGGCCACGCGCGACCAGCCGTTGCTATCGGGTGATCGGGTCATCGGGCCATCGGATGGTCGAAATTCAGAGACATCGGGTGATCGAAATTCAAAGACAGAGCATTTTCAACCATAGCGTTAGCATCCGCGCACCGATTGTAAAGCTTTACGCCGCCGGGCTCTGCAACAACTGCCGGGCCGCGGCGACGACGTCTGCGGTGGTGATCTCCAGTAAGCCGCTTTCCGGCTGGCTGCGACGGGCGTGACTGGTGAGGCTGCTGGCGCTGCGCAAGACGACGGACCGCGTCCGGAAGGGACCATTGCGCGCCGGGTTGGTTGGGCCGAAGATGGCGACGACCGGGACCTCGAGGGCTGCGGCCAGGTGCATAGGGCCGGTATCGCCGCCGATGAAGAGGCGGGCGCGGCGGGTGAGCGCGATCAACTCCGAAATCGAGCATGAGATCTTCCGCGCCGCGCCTTCACTCGCGTTCTCCACGGCGGCGGCCAGTTCTTCTTCGCCGGGGCCGTAATTGACCAGGGGACGGACGCCGTGGTTGGCCAGCTCCTGGGCTACCAGTCCATAACGTTCCGCCGGCCACTGCTTGGCTCCCCAGCCCGCACCGGGATTGAGAATCGCGAAATCGGGCGCATCGGCGACCAGAGTTGCGATCCGGTTGTCGGCGTCGGGATCGGTGGGGAATTCGGCGCGGGGGCAAGGCAAAGCCCGTTGCGTTACGGACTCTGCGAGCGACATTGCCTGCTCGATCACGTGGACGCCGGGCGCGAGGACCGGCCGCGTGTACCACATGCTGGCGGCGTTTTCCCGAGGCTGCGCATCGCCGTACACGACGGCCGCGCCGGACCAGCGGGCCAGCAGGGCGGAGCGGACGGCGCCCTGAAAATCCACCGCGGCCTCGTAGCCAGTGCCGCGCAACTCACTCAAGCCAGCTGCCATCTGCTGCCAGGTGTTGAAGGAAAATAGGGAATGCCGCCACTCGGCAGTATTGACGGTGTGGACTCGGTCGAGCAGCGGACGCTCGGCGGAACGGCGTCCCGCGCGGGGATAGCGGAGAGTACAGAGCAGCTCCGCCCAGCGCTCCTCGATCAGCCATCCCAGGGTGGCGTGGGGAAGCGCTTCGCGCAAGGCCACCACGGCGGGCAGGGCGTGAATGATATCGCCCATGGAGCTGAGGCGGACCACGAGCAGGCGATCGAAACGGGGAACGGTCACCAAATACCTCAGGGGCTAAAGCCCTCGTTTCTATTGCATCGCATTCGGCGCGGCTAGAAGCCGCGCCCTTTCAAAGCGTCTTTATTTATGCCCCGAGCTTACGGGACGCGACACAAACAAGCTGCTGAAAAAGTCGCAATCACAACGGCAGCCCCTAAAGGGGCGGTTGAAAGTAGGGACTTGTGGCATCGCTAAAGCGATGCCCTGATACAAAACGTTACCTTTTCAGCAGCCTACTAAAGCACTGCCCCATCCAAAAACGCCGCCATCACGAGCGCCGTGGCGCTAGCCGCGTGCGGATGATTTCGCTGGCCGAGTGATTCTTGGGGTCGCCCACGATGACGACGCGTCCGCCGCAGGCCTCGACTTCAGCGCGCTCGGGGACGGTTTCGGCGGTGTAATCGGTGCCCTTGGCGTGAAAGTCGGGACGGATTTCGCGGATGATGGCGCGCACATCGTTTTCCGGAAAGATGACGACCGCGTCCACGTCGGCGAGAGCCGCGAGAATTTCGGCGCGTTCTTCGGCGGGCATCACGGGGCGGCCTTTTCCCTTGAGCGCGCGCACGGAGGCGTCAGAATTCAGGGCGACGACGAGTTTGCCGCCGAGTTCCCTGGCGGCGTGCAAGTAGCGAATATGGCCGACGTGCAGCAGGTCGAAACAACCGTTGGCCAGCGTGATGAGCGCGCCGGCGGAGCGCCATTCCTCCGCCTGTCTCCGCAGCTCACCGCGAGAAAGAACCTTGGGATGGACTGATGTCGTCAATGCGGTCGAGTCACGGGCGCCGCCCGGTCGAGCGCCTCCAGTAATTCCTGCTGGCTGACGGTGGCGGTGCCGCGTTTCATGACCACGATGCCTCCGGCGTAGTTGGCCAGGAAAGCGGCCTCTTCGGTGTCCGCACCGGCAGCGAGCGCGGCGGTAAAGGTGGCGATGACGGTGTCGCCCGCGCCGGTCACGTCGGCCACCTGGTCGCCGCCGAAGATGGGAATATCCGCGGGCTTGTGGCGGCGAGGAAAGGCCACCATGCCGTGCTTGCCGCGGGTAATGAGCAGCGATTCCAGTTTCATCTCGCCGACGATCTGCTCGCCGGCGGCCACGAGACGTTCCCAATCGTTGTCGATGCGGACGCCGAGCATCTCTTCCACTTCGGCCTCGTTGGGAGTGGCGGCGGTGATTCCGGAAAACTGCATCATGCGGTGGCGCGAATCGAGCGTGACCGGAACCTTATCGAGGCCGCGTTTTTCGCGGACGGCGCTGAGCAGGGCGGGCGTCGCCGCACCATATCCGTAATCGGAAACCAGGAAGGCATCGGAAGCCCGGCCGTACTCGCGCGCGGCCAGAACGAGTTCACGCCGCAGATGGGGATTGGGGCCTTCGGCGGGCTCACGGTCGAGCCGCACGACCTGCTGCCCGGCGGTATGGGCAAATCCAGCCAGAATCCGGGTCTTGGTCACGGTGGTGTAGCTCTTATCCTTGAGAACCCCGCTGACCGGGATGCGTTTGTGGCGAAATGCGCGCACCAGCAGTCGGCCCGGCTCGTCGACGCCGACCACGCCAACAGGCAGGACGTTGACGCCCAAATCGGCGAGATTGTAGATGGCGTTGGCGCCGCCGCCGGGAACCACGGTGCGATCGTGGTGCTTCAGAATCAGTACGGGAGCCTCACGCGAGACGCGGGAAATTTCGCCGAACACAAATTCGTCGGCGACCAGATCGCCAAGGACGGTAACGGTGACCTTGGGGAAGGCTTCCACGATTTTGCGCAAGCGGTCGTTGTGACTATTCTTGGTCATTCTGCAACCCAAGATTCTCTCACGAGCGCGGCCTCCGTTCCGCAATTGTCGCCAGAATGGTGTCCACAAGGTCAACCGGGTGGTCGAGCGTAAGCTTCAGCATGACGATTGCGACCGGTTCCAGTTCGGCTCGCCAAGATCCGACGTTGACCCCATCTTTTTCGGTGGTCAGGAAGCCGGCGGAACCGAGCTCGCGCCGCATGGCGAGCAGGCGCTCGATGTCGCGCTTGTCGTAGGCATGGTGGTCGCGAAAAACGACTTCCGCAGCGGGGGCGACACCCGCCGACCGCAGCTGAGCAAAGAACTGCTGTGGCCGCACTATACCGCAGAATACAACTGGATTCGACGGAACCGGGGGCAGCAGGATCTCGCGTTTCATCCGCCAGACGAGCCTTCCCTGAAGCGCAGGATGTTCGGCGGGATCGTCCTGCGCAAGCACCACCGCATCCGCCCGCTTCAGCGAGGAGACCGGCTCGCGCAAACGGCCGGTAGGGAGCAAGCGGTCATGAAGATCGCCCACCGTCAACAGCACGATGTCGAAGTCGCGATGCAGGGCACGGTGCTGGAAACCGTCATCGAGAATGTGCAGTTGCGAGCGGAACTTCTGCTCGGCGAGCCGGCCGGCCTGGTAACGGCTCTCGCCGACGACGACCGGGACGCCGAGGCGGCGGGCGATGAGCAGCGGCTCATCGCCGAAGTCGGCGGCCGCGCCTTCAGGATCAACGACCAGGACGCCGCGGGTCCGGCGGCGGTATCCGCGCGAGAGCACGTCGAAGGGGATGCCGCGCGCCTGTAGCAACTCGCCGAGTGCAATCGCAAACGGAGTCTTCCCCGCGCCCCCGGCTGCCAGGTTGCCCACGCTGATGACCGGCTTGGCCAAGCGCCGAGAGGGAAGGATGCCGCGATCGAAGAGCCCGTTGCGCAGAGCGACGGCAGCGCCATACAGCCCGGTCAGCGGGTTCATGCGGAACCTTTGCTGAGGAGCGGAACCAGCGCGTTGACGGTCCGGGCGGTCGCGCCGCGCTGCGACTCGAGCGCGGCCAAGGCGTTCTGGCCCAGCCGCTCCCGTTCCTCGCGATTGTCGATCAGTTCCATGAAGGCCAGTGGCAGGTCCGCCAGTCCGACCACGCGGACCGCGTTACGGCTGAGGAAGAAATCCACGATGTCACGAAAATTCTCGTAATGGTTTCCGGTCACCACGGGGACACCGTAGAGCGCGGGTTCGAGGATGTTGTGGCCGCCGCGGGGCACCAGGCTGCCGCCGACGAAAGCCACCGTCGCCAGCGAATACAATGCCGCCAGTTCGCCGATGCTATCGAGCAGGAACACGCCTCCGGCGGCCGGTTCGCCGCCCCATAAGGAACGCCGCGAGCAGCGGAAACCGAGCTTCTTAACCAATTCCTCGACGAGAGCGAATCGTTCCGGATGGCGGGGGGCGAGGACCATCACGGCTTTCGGATGGTTGGCTAGAACATTGCGAAACGCCGACAGCAGAGGTCCTTCTTCATCTTCGAGGGTGCTGCCGCAAACCAGCACCGGGCCTGCCTCGGAGCGGCCGAGGTTTTGGCGGAGGCTCTCCACGATGGCCGGCGGCGGAGGCGGCGCCACATCGAATTTGAGGTTACCAGCGACGGCGACCCTGGGCTCGGGGGCGCCAATTTCGATCAGGCGGCGCCGGTCCTCCTCGGTCTGGGCGAGGAACAGCGTGACGTTATCGAGAATCTTCGGAAGCCAGAAGCGGAGCCGCTTGTAGCCGGAGAGCGAACGGTCGGAAATGCGGCCGTTGATCACGGCAAGGCGCGCCCCGCCGCGCTTGGCCAGCCGGAGAAAATTCGGCCAGAACTCGGTCTCGGCCACCACCACCAGCTCCGGCCGCAGGGCCGCGAGCCAGGGCCGGATGGCGAAACCGAAATCCAGGGGGAAGTAGAACACGTTTTCAGCGCCAAAGTGGCGGGTGGCGAGTTTTTGGCCGGTGCTGGTCGTGGTCGAAACCAGGACGCGGTGGGAGGGAAACTTCTCTTTGAGGCTGGCGACCACTCCACTGGCGGCGACGACTTCTCCGACGGAGACGGCGTGCACCCAGATGGTGGGCTGGTTCGGAGCCGCGAGCGCGGGAGGAACCCGCCCCAGCCGCTGAGCGAGGCCGGCACGGTACTTTCCGTGGCGAAGCATCTGCAACAGCCAGTAAGGCAAGGTGAGCAACAGAAACAAGCCGAGCAGCGCACTGTAGAGCGCGTACATGAGGGAAGGGCCATTCTAAATGGGGGAACGTCGCCTTTTCCGTGATGTGGTTGGATTGTGTCTTCTTTTGGCCAATGTTGATGGGCCATATTTCGACCGTAGCGCCGCCGCCCCGGCGGCTGTCTGGCGGGCGCCTCCGCCCGCCGCTGCGAG
>JBAVUO010000046.1:0-12306 GCA_049696815.1 Terriglobales bacterium
ACCGTGAACTTCGCCGGCGAAACCGCAGGCTCAATCGGGCTCAGCTACTTCTTCCACAAGACCGGTCACCACAAGTTGGAGCGGATCGTCTCCATGGCCAACATCGGCGCGTCGGGTGTGGCGATCGGTTACGGGCTAGCGCACCGCTGAAGTCGAGCGCCCGGTTTCGGGACGATCCAAACAGCGAAGAACGAAGTTGAACGAATCCTCTTCCGGGGTGATCCGTACCCGCTCGAATGAGAGTCGATCTGGGGTACGTCTGTATGGCTTCCCATGTTGCGACCGCTTATGCCATCTCAAGCCATTATTAAATTGGATTACAGCCACCATATTGGCGTCATGCCTTTATGGCTCAGTGAGGTCACCGAGATCCAGCGGTGGCACGTCCCCGTTGCCGGCCAAGCCTTCCTTAGTCTTACCGGACAGCTTTTCCAACTGTACGACTCGCCGCTCCAGATCCGTCGTCTCAATCGCGCGCAGCTGCAAGTTGAGAAGCGGTGCAAGACCGCTCGCGACCCTGGGGTGAAGCCTGCCCGAATACACATCCGCGATCAACCGAGCCACGGTGTCCCGTACGGCAATCGCATTGTCCAGGGTCGGCAGCGGATCCGCGTTGTCGCCGGCAGCATGGCGATTGCTCCGGCCCCCGATTCGGCCCAGTTCGGAAGCCTTGTTGGGATTGGCGTGGAAAAAGCACAGGCCGCCCCCGGTGGCCGCGGCCCGGCAGGGCTTGCCCGACTTTGTCCTACCTTTGCAACGACTTTTCCTTCGTCTGTGGTCCATTCCTCCTAACCTTCCATTCACCATCCAAGCGTCATCAACCGCGTCTCCCTGGAAACCGCTCGATCAGCTCTACAGCGTGCCCCTTAGGGCGCGGAATTATTCTGCTTGGACCCTTCGGTCCCATTCGATCCTGATATTGGAGTTAGGGGCTTCGACGTTTTGTTCTTTTTCCACGCGAACTCATGCGCTAAAAGCCGCGTGCCATCTTTCAGACGCAAATAAGTGCCCTCATCAGTTTCCTCCTCTTCGGCAGGCCAAAGATCCGACGGGAAGCTGGCCGCCCAAGCTTTTTGATATTGCGCGCTCAAGCGTTGTCTCCGGACGAGTTCGCCCTCGCGGCGCCACTTCGCAGCGTACAAACAAAACCGTGGCCACCTAAAGCGGTCCCCATGAAGAGGACACTTTACAAGGAACGCGATATCTTCCTCGATGGGAAAACCGAAGAAGGGTTGCTCGGTTGCAGGGAAGCAGATACAGTCCGGAGAAGACTTGGACCGTGCTTTCGCAACCTGTTCCACGCGCTTTTCGAGTCGGGAAATTCTCTTCTCGAGTCCGTTCCACATGGAATGTGCCTCCTCGTCCTAACGTCTTGGCCTTCGGTCCCGTGATCGTCGGTCGAACCACTTGCCGCATCCCTACTCAATACTCGGCCGGGGAGCGTTCCCTTTTTCTTCGCCTCTACCTATATACCATATCACCTCAAGGCAGAAAAGACCCCAAAGGGCAGACCAGATTCCACCAGTATTGCGCAGGTGGGGACTGCTAATTCGGCGCGTTTGGCCAGCAACACCGAAGTAGGAGATCACCGGGTAGTTCCGGGCGGGTGACCCCGCCGTCCGGTTCTTTGGTGATCCATGTCTGGCCCGAGACCGGCCCAGGTCATGAGTCCTTGACCCTGGCCTTCTGCTTGGCGACCAGGCGCTGCATGAACTTGGGCCCCTCCTTCTGGTCGGCCTCGACACCTCGTGCAGCAACATCTCACAGACTTGCGTGATGGTCCTCTGTTCTTCATCAGCGATTCGCTGAACGTCTCGCCTCAACGCCGAAATCCTGAAAGGTTTGTTTTCACAATCACATCGAGGCGATTGGCATCAGCGCCGCAGGAAATAGATTCTGTTAGTCCAGTCCCCATTCCCAGTTTCTCTTGCCAGTCTGGTCAAGGCCCAGACCAAGCCACCGATATCCGCGGGCGAAATTGTTTTTTCGTCCACAAAAATCACGCCGCCGTGCGTTCGCTCTTCTTCCGCCCAGGTTTTGAGCAGGGGAGGAATCGTCCTCCGGTCATAGGTAACAAGCGTTAATCCCTGGGTGGCGGCTTCTCGCAAACAAGCCGAGTCCTCCTGTCCCAGGAAATGCCCATTTCCCCATTCCACCATATAGCGAACCTCTATCGCGCGATTGCGGCGACGCAGACCATTCGCTACGTGCGGTGAGATATGCTCATCGAGAAGAAGTTTGAGCATTTCAGTTTTTCGCCGCTTTCTTGGGAACGAATTCGGCGGCCTGCGGCAACATGCGCTTCAGCGCTTCAAAATCCGTCGCCTCATTCTCAGCCATTGCTTCATTGATTTCTTCGGGAAACGCCCGCGCATAATTGACAGCTGCCTGGACTTTCACTTCTGGCCACTGGAGATGTCCCGCTACGGCCGACACGTTTTCCTTATAGCTGTGGACGAGCAGCATGACTTCCCAGACGGCGAGCGTGCTCCCTTGAAGGCAGGCTTGCCGGCCGGCAGGCGAATCTCGAAAATCGATGAATCCAAATTCCGCCCGGCGCAAGCCTTCCTCCACCAAGCGCGCGCTGGCGTCGCTAGGGGTCCATCCATGCCGATTCGCCATGCGTTTGAGACGCTTTCCGCTCTCCGCTGGCAGGCGCATGCTGATGACCATCGAATGGGTTGATCTCATGCAATCTCCAAGTTGTAACTCTTGTAAGCATTGTAGCATATGGGAGCCTGCTGCCGTGAATCTGGCGGAAATAAGTCCACCAGATGCCAAGGCATTGGCGCCGCTGCGAACGACAACCTGGCGGCTCTAGGGACCGTCCGGAGGATGAAGCTTGAGGCGACAGTCCCATCGAGGCTGTGAGCGCTACATTGTGAGATTCCGCGACGGGGGTGCGGGGTGTGGTGCGCCAGACGGAGCGGAAGCTAATCTACCTGGTCCCGAGCGTCTGTTTAGCACGAGCGCCTCCCGTGCCACATTATGGCTCCTTAACCCTGGCTTTCTGCTTGGCAACCAGGCGCTGCATGAACTTGGGCCCCTCCTTCTTGTAGGCCCGGACCCCCTCAGACAGGAGCAGTTCGCAAACCTGCGAAATGCTCCTCGCTTCAGTGTTTGCGATTCCCTGAATTTCGTTCTTGAACTGGTTGTTGCCGGACACTGTTGTGAATCGTTCCCCGGCGACCCGGGTCAATCTTGGGGATGAATCTCACCAGATCAGGTTTTGTCTTGCGGGTCCTTCTACTGGGCTTTTTCCCTAGGCTCACGAACCATTCCAAGGGTCGACGACATCAAGACCACAATCCGCGAAGTCTGCAACATTGCGCGTCGCGAGCTTGGCTCCTCGCACCTGGACAATGGCCGCGATCTGCGCATCCGCGTGGCTGACAGGTCTGCCGAGCGCACGGCGGTGAGCGGCAATCTTAGAAAAAACTCGCGCTGCGGCGCTCTCGAAACCGAAAATGCGGCCAGCCAAATCCTCGGCAAACATAGCTTCCGCCGCTGCCAGCAGCCCCTCGCGGCGCTTACCCTTGGTGAGCAGCTCAATTCCATAAAAGACTTCTGCCTCGGTGATTGAGGTGGTGAAGAGTTCCGTCGCCGGTTGTTTCGCAACCCATGCTACAACCCGCGGAGAGGGCTCGGGCCTCATGAGCTCTGAGAGCACATTCGTGTCGAGGATGATCATTCGCCAAATCCCGGGGCCGGGCGCACAGCGTCGCGTCGCGGCAACGCAAGTTCCAGCCCGCCAAAAGCCGCAAATCGGCGGTGAATGGTCTCCGCCAGGTTCCCCTTTACCGGGGAGGAAGCGGTCAGAGCTGAGCGCAAAATCTCCCTGGCCTCCTCCTCCATCGAACGTCCGTGATGGGCGGCACGGACCCTCAACCGGGTCTTGGTTCTCTCGTCAAGCCGTCGAATCGTTAATGTCGCCATGCTGTCAATGCTATCACTGCTAGCCACGAATGCAAAGCGGTTTTCCTTGAAGAAATGTGGGTTTGAGAACCGGTCTGGCCCGGGGCCGTCCCACCTCAATCCTGGCAGGAATCTCGCCGGGTCAGGATTTGGCTTGAGGACCCTTCTGCTGGGCTTTTTCCCTGGCTTTGGCCCACCGAGCCTTTCCCGCCTGAGTCATAAGTCTTTAACCCTGGCCTTCTGCTTGGCAACCAGGCGCTGCATGAACTTGGGCCCTTCCTTCTTGTAGGCCTCGACGCCTTCGTGCAGCAGCATTTCGCCGACTCGGATTCGGTTGGTCGTCACTGTGCAACCGGGTTGCACAAATTTGGGGCTCGGTACCCTGTTCCACTCAAGACCAATGCCAACGACAACGGCCGCATGGGTTGGAGCCACGCTCGGGTAAAGACTGAATACAAATCGAGCATGGCAGCCATTTGCGCACAAATTCATCCTATGCGAACATAAGGCGAAAGTCAATAGTGCGCTGCGATTTTTGCGATCGGGGGCGTCGTCGATCGGGAGATCGGGTGGTGCTGAGCAGTGCAATCCGTTTCAAAGGGAGTTGAACTACTTGTGTTCCCTTCGCATTCGCCTGAAGGATAAACCGGTCAGCGAAGGTTGATAAGCTGGCGCCGGCCGGTGGCGGCGTGTGCCGATTCAAATGACCTGCAGAGTTGTTGAAGCCGTTTGGTCGCAGGCAGCAGCGCCTCCGGTGGCCGGATCATGCATCTTTGACCCTCGCCTTCTGCTTGGCAACCAGGCGCTGCATGAACGTGGGCCCTTCCTTCAGTAATCCCTGGTTTGCCCGAGGCCGCTCAGGATCAATCTTGGGGACCTTGGCCTTCTGCTTGCCCCTATATGCTGCGCTTCCGCGTTGGGGCTACTCAGGCTAGGCTCCGGCCGTGGTTACCATACCTTACTAAGACTCTGGAGCCCCTGGAGATAATCCTCCTGTTCGACCCTGCTTTCCACTCCGTATTCCGTTAGGATCGTCATCATCTTTCCCACAGGGACTCCGGCAAGCTCAGCGGCTCTGCCGAGAGATGCCTCCCCCTTCTTGTACCGTTCCACCGCGAGTAAGATTCTCCCGCGGGTAACCATGTCCCGCACGGCTTTGGACAGATCACTCCTCTGTTCCTTCGTGAGTTGGTTCAGGAATTCGAAGTTCTCACGATCCATCCGGATGCTCATGGTCTTGCTCATGGTCTTGTCTCCAATTTCCGTCTGGCATCTTCCAGAATTGACTGTTTATAACGCCCGTGTTTTGCCAATGTCATAAGTTTGGCCAAGGCCTCGCTACCCGCAAGCAAACCCTTTTCGCGGCTTCGAACCAAGATGCCGATAGCTGTGGTGAACGCAATACCGAGCAGCTTGCAGGCATTGATTCCGTTCTTGTCATCAATGCCCAGGACTTCAGCCTTTTCCGTGAGGGCGAGCACGATGGCCTCGGCTTCACCCCTGCCTAGGCCGAAATCTTCTTGCAATTTGACGACGAGTCTCCTGTTCTTGACGGCGATGACTTTGAGTCGTAACTCATCCAGAGCCTTTTGAATCAGGAGTGCATCCAGTGACTGCTTAACGCCGCAGCATTCTCTCTCAACCGCAACTGGAATAGCAGCCTCAAGCCCAATGCCAGTCAGGAAAGAATCCAGAAGCTCGGCCTTCGCGATGAGGATCAGCGTGGATGCGTCAAATACCATCATTATGACGTTTTATTACAATTGTAATTGTAATATGAATGGGTCTGGGGTGGCAAGTTCAGTTTGTGGAACAACCCCCTACTGAAGCTAGGGGTAGCGCACTTTTGTCGATCCAGATATCCACGAGGCCGTCCCAGTTCAATCTTGGGAGGAATTTCACGCGATTAGGTTTTGTCCTGCAGGTGCTTCTGCCGGGCTTTTTCCCTGGCTTTGGCCCATCTGGCGAGTACAGCTTTACGCGCAATCTCGCGCCGGAGCTGCGGCATCAACTTCTTGATCTTGGTTTAGAGCCGCGTTTGCGCTAGCGCAACCGTCGGAAGCACGAGGCGGTGGCTTCTTTCTTCTTCCAAGGTCGCACTATTTGCCCTTCTCTTTCGGCCGCTCTACAAAACGATGGAGGTATCTCGCTCCTTCTCTTTCGTACTCGTGAATCCCGCCCCTGAGAAGCAGTTCGCAAACTTGGGCCAAGCTTCGGCCTTCCTTCTTAGCGATCTGTAATAGGGCGACTTTGATCTCGCTGGGGACTCTGAACCCAATTCGTTCGTCTTTGGCTGTCATAACCTGCGGGGATTCTAGAACTTTCCTCCACACCTCGCAAATCATTTTTCCGCTTGACACGGCGTCAAGCATAGTCCACAATGTTCAACATTGGTACACAAAGGAGAACTTATTATGAAGCTCCGGTGCTCTAAGAGTCAGCAAATTCTAATCGCCGACAACTTGCGTTTCGTGAAGCGATTCGTATCCGAGGCCTTACCTCCTGTTCTGCTCGAACAATTGCGAGAACTGACTCGTAATTTTTCGCTCTCTTTGAAATGCGGCGACCTCCTTCTTCTTAGTGGTGGTTGGTATGTGACCCACTCTGGTCTGATCCGTTTGGCCAAGCGTTGCCGCTGCTCTGGAATGCAGGTCCAGCCAGTTCGTCAACTGTCCGATCATGCAACCAGTCGCTACGCCTTCCGAGCCACTGTTTACAAATCTGCTCGTTGCCGGGGCTTCGTCGGCTACGGCGATGCCGATCCGTCCAATGTTTCCTCGCTCGTCCGCGGTGCCGAAATGCGCGTGGCCGAGACCCGAGCGGTCAATCGCGCTTTGCGGAAGGCCTACGGCATCGGCATCTGCTCGGTCGAGGAGATCGGAACAGTTCCGAATCAGATTCAGAAGCTTCCTCCTCAAAACGCAAATGGGAAGGGGAATGGCACTGGCCCGAAGGTTCGGGACCGCCTATGCCAGATCATCCGCCAGCACCAGCTCGACCCCGAACTGGTAAAGGCCTACGCCGTCGAGTTCTGCGGCACGAAGACGCTCAGAGAAGCCACCCGGGAACAGGTTGAGAACTTCGTCCAGCAACTGGCCGACTGGGCCGAGAAGGACCGCAACGCCCTGCTCTGCCAGCTCAACAGCTACGCCCACCCGAAACAGGAGGTGGTCGCATGAAACGCCAAGTCCCTGGACTTGCCGAAACTGCCCGCGATTCGCGACCGAAAATTCCCAACGGCATCTTCCTCGTCCGCGTCGATGGTGCCCAGTTCCGCTGGCACGCCCAGAAGCCCTTCTACGTCCTCCGGCTCTCCATTCTTGAACCCGGCACATTCGCCGGTCAGTCCATCGTCGGTCGTCTCTACTGCACGCAGAAGGCGATCTGGAAGCTGGGCTGGTTCCTGCGGGATTTTCTCTATGATCCGGAACTCCTGGTTCACGAACAGGTCGATGAGAAAGCCCTGCCCGGACTGCGCGGGGTGGTGAAGATCAGCCACACCGTCGTCAACGGCATCTCGCTCGTCAATCTCGACGGCTTTGCCCCGGCCAGTCAGTGGGAAGAACTGGCAGCGGCCCCAAGCTCAACTGCCTCGAGGTCAGCCACTGCGGAGGCGTCCCGATGACCTACTCCTACACCCAGATCAGCCAATATCTCGCCTGCCCGCGGCGTTACCGGCACCGCTACCTGGATGGCTGGCAAGAGAAAGACACGCGCGCCGCCATGCTCTTCGGCCGGGCGTTCGAACAGGCACTTGCAGCCATGTTTCACCGCGAAGACCCGGCCGCTGTGCTGTTCGAGCGGTGGGGCGCGTTCAAGAACACAGGCTTGACCTATGCGGGAAACGACACCTGGGACCGCATGTTGCAGCAGGGCATCCAGTTGCTTGAGCGCTTTGCCCAGGACGGGCGTGTTCGCATTCGCCGGCCTCGCTCGACCCAGCAGATCCAGTTCAATCGGACACTCGGTTCCGGCAACAACTTCGTGGCTTACGTCGACGCCATTGGTGAACTCGACGGCACGCCCTGCGTTCTGGAGTGGAAAACCACCTCTGCCCGATATCCGGAAGAGCCCGCTGGCATTTCGGCACTCGATCCCCAGCTGCTCTGCTACTCGTGGATGACCGGAATCGACGAGGTCGCCCAGGTCGTCTTCGTCCGCAAGCGTCTGGTCGAAGTCCAGTATCTCCGGGCCACGATCACCGAGGAGCAACGCCAGGAGTTCATGGTTTTGGTGGAAGACACAGTCCGCCGGATCGAATCTGGGCTGTTCCTGCCGCACAGTGGCATCCGCTTCCCACAGAACCCCTGCACAACCTGCCCTTTCCTGGGGCTCTGCCTTGATAAGCGTGACTTGGTTGAAGCCGCCCTCGTACGCAAGCCGGGAGTCGATCTTGGTCTGTTTGACGAACTTGGTTACTAGGTATCCGCCGATGCCGCCGAAGCTCAACCGCAAGCGGGCGCTGTTTGTGCTGACCAAGATTGACGAGATCCTGGCGTGGGAACAGCGGAAGGAGGCGGAGCGGGACACCCGTTTCGTCGAGCTAGGCAGGTATCTCTGCGAGGTACGGGCGGGACAGTACTGGAGGCTGGAGAACCTGAAGTCGTTCGACGAGTTCCTGGCGAGGCGGTTCCCGGAATCGAGAAGGAAGGCGTACTACCTGATGTCGATCCACGAGCACCTGCCGCCGCAGGCAAGGAAGGATCTGAAGGATGTGGGATGGACGAAGGGGCTAGAGCTAGCGAAGCTGGCGCGCCGGGACGGGCAGCACTTCGATTGTGCAACCTGGTTGCACAAAGCCCGTGAGATGCCGAAGGAGGACTTCAGGCGGGAAGTGGAGAAAGAGCTGACGGGAAGGGAAGAGGAACCGTCGGAACTGATCTACTTCAAGGTTTACAAGAGCCAGATCCCGGTGATCGAGCAGGCGATCGAGACGGCAGCCCTAATGCTGGGAACTGACAAGTCGCGCGGTTACTGTCTCGAGATGATCTGCGCTGACTTCCTCGCTGGCGCACACTTGGATGGTGGCAACCCGGAGATCCTGCTCAACTCGATCTCACGCTACTACAATTTCTTGCCCGGCGAACAGCAGCAGGCTTTCCTCGAGAACCTGCGTGAGAAGGCGTCCTGAGAATGATTTGCCCCAAGGCCACTCCCTTGCGGCTGGACCCTGTGTCCTACGAAAGTCTGCGCCAGCAGATCCTGTGCCGCGATGGCTGGCGGTGTCAATCGTGCGGCGCGATGTCGAATCTGGAGGTCCACCACAAACAGTTTCGCAGCCACTCCGGCGACGATTCAGAGGAGAACTTGATCACGATGTGCGCTGCTTGCCACGCCATTGCACATCACCCCGGAAACAAAACTGATTGGCCAGGAGCTAGGCGTAAGGAGAGTTCCTCTACCATCAAATGAAGGCTTCGATTAGGCAGAGCGTCGCTGCCTGTTCGCAGTTCATAGGGAGAATCGCTGCTTCGGCGGGGCATTGGTGGAACCGCGCGCGCCGCCTTGGTACGTGCCTTGATTACCTCTGCGCATCCGAATGCGCTGTGATGACGCCAATCCACAAGAAAAGTGGATACCCTGAGCCGATTGACTGCTGCCAGCGTACCCCATTACAGTGATACGCCCAGTGCCCACGAACACAATTCACCCATCCTGTGTCGTACAGTGGAAGCCTGAGAAGACGTTAACGAAGTCGTCGTTGCAGTATCGGTATCGGTGTCTCTTTGCACATGCCAATCACGAGGAGCAACCCGATCGCAGCGATCAGGTACCCCCTCAGCTGCGCTAGACGCGGTGGCCGTTGAGCAGTCAAGGACGCGGGCGGATAGGGCTTTGAATTCACTGAAGCAAATGGCGCGCACATGAAACAACTAACCGCTCTTTGTTTGTGCTTGGTCTTGATCGGTGTCGTGGGTTTTGCTCAGGGACCTGCCCAGGACAGTGAAGGATCTGATCCGTTCAAGCCGACCCTCGATCGCCTCGTGTCTTTAGTGACCGAGCCACTCCCGGACTGGAGGTTCCATGCGGATGTGCCCCACCCCGAAGATCCATCTTTAGATGACTCTCATTGGCAGGTCATGACAGTCGAGGCCGTCGGCCAAAGTGGCGATGCCAAGGAGAACCACTGGAAAGGCGCACGCGTATTTCGCCGCTGGATTGAAATTCCAGAAAAGATCAACGGCTATGCGACCCCGGGGGCCCGGGTCACGCTCGACCTCCAATTCGGGAGCGATGCCAATGCTCTCATCACTGTTTTGTCGAATGGATCGATTCTGTTCCATGGCGATGAGAACACGCAGCAACCGATGCGGCTGACCGAAAACGCGCAGCCCGGCCAGAAATACCTGGTTGTTGCGCGCGTGGATGCCGGCGAAGTGGATACTGCCTTTGTTCATAGTGAACTGACGATTGAGCCACCAGTCGGCCGTCCTGACCCGCGCTTGTTGCGAGAGGAAATTCTTTCCGCGCGCCCATTAATCGCGGCCTATGCCGATGGCAAGAGTGAACGCGAACAGGAACTTTTGGCTGCCCTCAAAGCGGTTGATTTCTCGCCGCTCGACAAAGGGGACCAGGAGGCATTCGACGCCTCGCTGCGGCAGGCTCAGAGAAAACTGCGTGTGCTGGATCCCTGGCTGAAGCAATTCACAATTCGGGCAGCGGGCAACGCACATATCGACATGGCCTGGCTGTGGCCATGGACCGAAACGGTGGAGGTAACACGGGACACTTTTCGCAGCGCGCTCGACCTGATGCGGGAGTATCCGGATTTCCGGTTCACCATGTCTTCGGCGCGAACTTACGAGTGGATGGAAGAAAAGTATCCCGATCTGTTCAAGGAAATCGAGCAGCGCGTGAAAGAAGGCCGCTGGGAGGTGATCGGTGGAATGTGGGTCGAGCCCGACCTCAACATGCCGGACGGCGAATCGCTGGTCCGGCAGATTCTCGTGGGAAAGACCTACTTCCAGCAAAAGTTTGGCGTGGACGTGAGAATTGGCTGGAATCCAGACTCATTCGGCTACAACTGGCAACTGCCGCAGATTTACAAGAAGTCGGGAATGGATTATTTCGTTACGCAAAAGCTGATGTGGGCGCACGAGTTCACGACGTTTCCTTACAAGCTGTTCTGGTGGGAATCCCCGGACGGCAGCCGTCTGCTCACTTATTTCCCTCATGACTACGCCGGCGGCATCGAGGCCGGGGCGCTGGCGAAAGATCTCTCCCAGTGGATTCCCTCCATGTACGGCCCGCAACTCAGCGACTCCCCGGAAATGCTGCACCTTTATGGCGTGGGCGATCACGGCGGCGGCCCCACGCGTGCCATGCTGGATAACGCCGAGCGCCTGATGTCCCCGCAGACCGTCTATCCGAAACTTGAGTTCAGCACGGCTGCCAGCTTTTTTGACGACCTCGAAAAGAGGCTGCCGGGCATGAACGTGCCTACGTGGAAAGACGAACTCTATTTTCAGTATCACCGCGGCGTGTTCACAACGCAGGCGGAGACCAAGCGCCGGATCAGGCGCAGTGAAGAAGCCATGCTGAACGCGGAGGAATTTTCGTCGCTGGCGTCGCTCTACGGCCGTCCCTACCCTCACGATGAATTGCAGTTGGCGTGGAAGAATCTTCTCTTCGACCATTTTCACGACATCATGCCGGGATCCGGCATCGCAGTGAACTATCTTGATGCCGAGCGCAATCTTGAAGACGTGCAGCGGATGAGCCGCGAGATCAGCAGCGGTGCGCTCCATGAACTCTCCGCTCACGTGAATACCGAGGGCAACGGCATACCGGTGATCGTCTTCAACTCGCTGTCGTGGCTACGGACGGATGTCGTCGAAGTCGAGGTCCAACTCCCGGAACCAGCCCGGGGCCTCGAGGTCGTCGACAGCGCCGGAAAGCGCGTGGAATCCCAGTTACTGGCCATGGATGCTGATACGCATCGCGCGCGATTGTTGCTCCTGGCCAGCGTACCGGCTTCCGGTTACAACACATACTTTGTACGCGCGGCGACGAAGCCTGTTCCTGATTCCTCGGCTTTGAAGGCTTCCGCAGGTACGTTGGAGAACGAATTCATTCGCCTCAAGGTTGATCCCGAGAGCGGCTGCATGCTCAGCCTCTTCGACAAGCGCAGCCAGACCGAAGCGCTGTCTCCGGCAGAAACCGACACCGGAGGCCCCAAAGACAGAGTGTGCGGCAACTTGCTGCAAGCATTCGTCGATAAACCGAAGCGGTGGGATGCCTGGAATATTGATGCCGATTTCGAAAAACAACACTGGGATCTCGATAGCGCCGATGAAGTGAAGCTCGTCGAGAGCGGCCCCCTACGGGCGGTGATCCGCGTGACCAACCACTTCCAGAATTCGACATTTGTGCGCGACATCACCATGTACG
>JBAVUO010000047.1:0-3172 GCA_049696815.1 Terriglobales bacterium
TTGAATATTCTTCTCCGATTCGGATGAGCTTTCCCAGTTAGACCAGAACATAAGGTTATAAGAATATTGACGGCGCGGGAATGCAGTAGCCGCGATGGGAACACGGGTGGCGGCTCCATGCCAATGCTCCACGAATGGGGCAAAGCTGTAACGGGAAGGACTTTTCCCTGCGAACTCTGCGATGGCCCGGACAGCATTGTCGTTCAGAGCACGGATAAAATTGGATTTCACATAGGTGTGTCGCCCAGGCGGGAAGAACGGGTCGAACATGCTTTGCAACTCGATATACCTCATGACCGTCAAGGCATCGGCAAGGGGCTTCCCGAATTTCCGCAATGGTTGTAAGACCTTCTCTCCCTCCGCAAGGTTTCCGCAGTAGCAAGCGGCTACCGCAAAAACCCGTGTGCCATCCGGCAATGCGAACGAACCGGCTTGGATAACCAATTCGTCAGGGATGGTTTCGGAAAATTCTCGAAAAAACCGAAGAACCTCGAGTGCGCTGGAGGCCGGATAGAAAATACCTCCGCCGAGCACGGGACCTCGCTCATACAAACGGTATTCTAGCGACGTGACGATTCCGAAATTGCTACTGCCGCCGCGCAGCCCCCAAAACAGGTCCGGGTTTTCGTCGGCGTTTGCCGTCAACAAGCGTCCATCAGCGGTGACCACGTCTGCACTGATGACATTATCGAGGGCCAAGCCGTACTTGGCATGCATGTGGCCCCACCCGCCCCCGAGCGTAAGACCAGCAATGCCCGTCTTTGACACGACTCCCAAGGTAGTCGCCAGGCCGAACGCTTGCGTCTCACGGTCAAACTCACCGAGAGTCAGCCCGGTTTCCGCACGAGCAGTTCGTCGGGTGGGATCGACGCGTATGCCTTTCATGAGGGAAAGATCAATCATCAGGCCACCGTCGCAAACCGATTTTCCAGCGACGCTGTGGCCTCCGCCGCGAACCGCAACAACAAGGTCGTGCTCACGGGCAAAACGCACGCACGCTATGACATCAGCGGCACCCGTACAGCGTGCGATAAGGGCTGGCCGCCGATCAATCATCGCGTTTGGAATGATGCGCGCAGCGTCGTAACCGTCTTGGCCAGGGCAAAGCACTGCCCCGCGCACCATAGCTCTCAATCTGTCAACTGCGGCAAGGTCAACCATGGTCAGTCTTCAGAAGCTCGGCACTACTGTTCTAGCTCGCGCCCCACGTCCCGCAGCCAGGGTGTATAGGTCCCGCGAATGATGACGCTCCTACCCCTCGGTGTCAAGTCGTCGAAGAAGGCAGGTCGAAAAGAGATTGATTAGTTTCTCGTTCCCTTCGCCAATCATGGCTGATTCACGGGCAATCCGAAAGGGTCCAACACGGGCTCATTCCGTGGTTGACGAAAACAGGCGTTATCGCAACTTTGCGCCTTTTGTTCGCCAGACAGGCGAAAGGAAAGCGCAAACTTGTGCTATCGCGATATTACGCCAACAATCGGCATAGTTTCCGGTTAGCCGACCGCACGCCCACAGTCCAACACTTCGTCTTTACCACCCCGGCCGAGTTGAACCAACCAACTGGAATATACTGCGGGCGTGCTGACCGCGTTGAAAAGGAGATCGACCGTGAAGCAAGAAATGCGATGCCTTCTGCTTCTGCTAGTGCTTGCAACACCTGCACTCGCGCAGCTGTCGGATTCCCAAAAGGTGTCGATTGACGACATTACGCGCAAGGTTCTCTCTGACACAGGCGTGCCGGCCGCGTCCATCGCGATCGTGAAAGACGGCAGAATTGTGATGGCGCAGACTTATGGCGATGCAAAGCTCAGTCCGAAGGTCCCGGCCACGCCGGTGATGCGCTTCAAGATCGGGTCAATCACCAAGCAGTTCACCGCAGCCGCCCTTCTGCTTCTGGCGGAGCAGCACAAGCTATCGCTCGAAGACCCGCTCTCCCGCTATCTGCCCTGGCTCACGCGCGCCTCGGAGGTCACGCTGCGCCAGTTGCTCTCCCACACTTCGGGTTATCAGGATTACTACCCGCTCGACTACGTGACCCCTCTGATGGCGCGCGATACGACTCCGGCGCAGATTCTCGATGGCTGGGCGAAGAAGCCGCTCGATTTCGACCCTGGAACACGTTGGCAGTACAGCAACACCAACTACGTGATCATCGGGCAGATTATCGAAAAGATCACGCACAAGCCGCTGATCGAGTTTCTGGGGGCCAACATCTTCGAGCCGCTGGGCATGCATGCGGCAACCGATAACAGCGATGTGGAGTGGAGCAATGCCGACCCAACGGGCTACAAGTTCTTCGCGCTCGGCCCGGCGCGTCCGGCTGTTCCCGAGGGCAAAGGATGGGGATACGCGGCGGGGGACCTGGCGATGACCGCGAGTGATCTCGCATTGTGGGATATCTCGCTGATGGACGGCACGATCCTGAAACCGGCATCGCTCAAGGAGATGACCACCGAAGCCCAGTTGAAGACCGGCACCGGCTCGCGCTACGGCATGGGGCTGGGGCTCGCTACGGATACCAACGGCCATCGCCGCTGGAGCCACGGCGGCGGAACTGCCGGGTTCATCGGAGCGAACGTGATGTTGCCCGACGACCACATCGCTGTTGTAGTGCTAACGAATGGCGAGAGCCCGGCTGCCCCACTGATCGAACGCCAAATTGAGGATTTACTTCTCTCCCCGACTGCGGATCCTGGCGGAAAGGTGGCACTCGAGCGCGCCCGCAGGTTTTTTTCCGGCTTGCAGAAGGGAGAGGTGGACCAGTCGCTCCTCACGGACGATGCGATTTTCTTCTTCACCAAACAGGCCATCGCCGATTTCGCTTCTTCGCTCGGGCCGCTCGGCGAACCATCGAGTTTTACCGAAAGCACCCACGCCGAGAGGGGAGGAATGACAGCGCGCTCCTTTATCATCCAAGCGGGAGGGAAGAGGATGGCTCTACAGACCTACATCGTCCGGGACGGGAAGTTCGCGCAGTATATGGTCGCTCTTCTGCCAGCGGGACGCTAAGGTTCGAGTCTCACCGCGAACCGGAAGTAACCAACTCAGACGCAAAGGCATAGTTGACGAAACCAGGCGTTCTCACCAGCTTGCGCCGTTTGTTCTCCGGGAACCAAGGTCGATGAGTGCTATCGCGATTTTGCGACAACAATCCGCTTGAGCCAGCTCCAAC
>JBAVUO010000048.1:0-53240 GCA_049696815.1 Terriglobales bacterium
CTCTTGCAGGAATCTGCGCGGGGCAAGGACCCAGACGATTTCCTGTTCACCCGGGGCAACGGAAAGCCAGTGCGGGATTTTCGCAAGGCATGGCAGACGCTGTGTATCGCCGCTGGCGTCGGCCAGATGGTATGCGGGGCCTGTGGCAAAGCGGTCACGGGGCGAAAGTGCCAGGCCTGCGGTGGCCTCGAGCTCAAGTATACGGGACAGATCGTGCATGACCTCCGGAGGACGGCGGCGCGCAATCTGAGGCGAGCGGGAGTCGCCGAAGGCGTCATCATGCGGATTGGAGGCTGGAAAACTCGGAGCGTGTTCGAGCGCTACAACATCGTGGATCAGCGCGACGTACGTGAGGCTCTATTGAAGCTGGAACAGGCGCGGGAGACTGAGTTTGGCCATAAAGTTGGCCATAACCGGGGCGAAACGGGGTCTGACGACGCTTCGCTCAAAACCACACGGGTGAACTGAAGTGACACATGTGGCTGGATTTAGGTGGTGCCCGGAGACGGAATCGAACCGTCACGTCCCTTTCGGGACCCGGGATTTTAAGTCCCGTGCGTCTGCCAGTTTCGCCATCCGGGCAATGCGCTCCAAGCAGATGGTAGCACGCAGGTTAATTGGTAATTTCCGCCGTCCCCTGCGGGTGGGCCAACAGCGTTGACATACGTTCTGGCGTCGGCTGGAGTCTCTTGTGCCCCCAGCCGCCCGGATTTGACGCCAGTGGGCTGCATCCCCCACCATTCTTGCGAATCCAAAGAGGGTAGCGCGGAGCACGCATGAAAATCGGCATCACCTGTTATCCGACCTATGGCGGCAGCGGGGTAGTCGCCACCGAACTGGGGCTGGAACTCGCCCGTCGCGACCACGAGATCCATTTCATCTCGTACTCGCAGCCCATTCGTCTGACTGGGCCCGCGCCCAATATTCATTACCACGAGGTCGAGGTCACCCGCTACCCGCTGTTCGACTATCCTCCGTATGACCTGGCTCTGGCCACGCGCATGGCCGAGGTGTCGCAGCTTTACGAACTCGACCTGCTACACGTCCACTACGCCATCCCGCATTCGGTGAGCGCCATGTTGGCCAAGCAGATGCTGGCCGCCACTCCGCCACGCCGCAAGTTGCCATTCGTGACCACCCTGCATGGCACCGACATTACCCTGGTCGGCCTGGACCGCTCGTACTTGCCCATCACCCGCTTTTCCATCGAGCAGAGCGACGGCGTCACCGCCATCTCGCAGTATTTGCGCGACCGCACTATTAAGATCTTCGACATCAAGAACCCCATCGAGGTCATTCCCAACTTCGTCAACTGCGATGAGTACGTGCGCAAGCCCGAATCGCAGGCCCAGCGCCGCGAGTACGCCGCGGACAACGAGCGCATCCTGGTTCATCTGTCGAACTTCCGGCCTGTGAAGCGCATTCTCGACGTGGTCGAGATCTTCGACCGGGTGCGCAAGAAAATTCCCGCCAAACTCTTGCTGATCGGCGACGGTCCCGACCGTTCCCAGGCCGAGTGGCTGGCCGTGCAAAAAGGAATCCACGAGCACGTGTTGTTCCTCGGCAAACAGGACCGAGTACAGGAGAAGCTGGGCATCTCAGACGTCATGCTTATGCCCAGCGAGCTGGAGTCTTTCGGGTTGGCTGCGCTCGAAGCCATGGCGTGTGAGGTTGTCCCCATTGCCACGCGAACCGGGGGGGTGCCGGAAGTAGTGGAGCACGGGGTGAGCGGATTCCTCGCCGACGTCGGCGATATCGAGACCATGGCGGGTTACGCCATCGGCCTGCTTAGCGACGAATCCGCTCTGCGGGAGATGGGTAAACGCGCACGCGCCGCAGCCCGCGCCAAATTCTGCTCCAGCAAGATCATTCCGCGGTACGAAAACTTTTATCGGCAGGTGCTGGAGCGATCGTCGTAGCCGTCATCAGTTCTTCGGGATTGGGCAGGACGGGCAAGCGCAGCCGGATCAGCGTTCCAATGCCTTCCCGGCTGTCGATCACCATCTTGGCGGCATCGCCGTAGAGGACTTTGAGCCGCTCAGCCACGTTGGCCATGCCGATGCCGGCGCCGCCGAGGCCCTCGGGCTGTTCCAGAAGCTGCGCGCTTCCCATCCCTACGCCATCATCTTCCACTTCCACCACCAACTGCGACTGCAGCAGCCGGCTGCGCAGGGTGATGCTCCCGCCTTCGACCTTGGCCGCCAATCCGTGCTTGATGCAGTTTTCCACCAGCGGCTGCAACAGCATACTGGGGACCATGGCCTCGAGCGAAGCCGGGTCCAGCTCCTTGACCACCTTCAGCTTGTCGCGCCCGAAGCGCACCACCTCGATGTCGAGGTAGTTGTCGATGAAGCCCACTTCCTCCCGTAGCGGCACGAAGGAATCGGTACTGTGCAACAGACGGCGAAGAATCGCCGCCAGTTTGAGCACCATCTCGCGCGCGGTGTCGGGATCAAAGCGCACTAACGACGAAATCGAATTCAGCGTGTTGAACAGGAAATGCGGATTGATCTGGTTCTGCAATGCCGCCATGCGCGCCTGCAGCAGCAGCCGCTCCTGCTCTTCCAGTTTCATCTCGATGCGCACATTGTTGAAGATTTTCAGTTCCGTACCCACTGCCATGACCGCGGTCAGGTAGATGGCGGCCTCGACCCACAAGTTCCCGCTCTCCAGACTGAAGATTGAAGTCGGCCAGATGCGCCAGATTTCGGTTTGCACAAAACGCAACCCGGCAATGGTCAGCAGGAAGATGATCTGCCAGTCGAACAGGCGCGGCCGTGGCAGATTGCGGCGAATCCAGCGGTAGATGCTGAGGTCAATAAAGGGCGAAAACGACCAGATGTCTTCCTGTGCGGGCGCAATCCGCCGCAGCTGGCCGGCAATGATCCCGGAGAACACATTGAACGGCAGGCTGGCCCATTCGCCGTGGAAGAGCGCGGGCAGCGCAATCAGCCCGCCGCCCACGGCACCGCTCAGCCTCCCCCCGATCACGCCCAACAGCACCGTGGTCTCGAGCGCCAGATCTCCGGCCAGGAAACTGCGGACGCTGCAGCGAATCCAGACCCCCAGCGCCATCAGGACTGCCATCCACAACGCCAGGTAGATCTTCTGCCGCGGCGCTCTCTCTTCCTGAAACAGCAGCTTCTTGAATTCCTTCGAGCGCACCAGCACGGTCGAGACCGTGGCCGCGACCCCCAGCTTGATCAGCAGATGAACGAGAATCAGGCGCGATTCCAGCATCAGAATTCTTTTCGTTCCATCGTTCTCGCAGCCGTGTCAGCAGCAGGAGAGCTGAGAGAGCTGCAAGAACGGCACGATTCCACCGGATTAAGCCCCGATTGTACCTGCTGCCTGTCGCAAAAGCTGCTCCACATCGCTGCCCGGCGGAACTCCGCCCTGCGCGAAGTCGCGGCTGCCGCCGCCCCGGCCGCCGATCGCTGACAGCACTTGCTTCAGCAACGCCCCCATGTCGGCCGCGTCCCCCGCCGACTGCGCAAACACCAGCCCCGGAGGATCCGCCGCGCTCGCAACCAGCGCAATCGCCGGCACTCCCGCGCGCGTCACCTTCTGGGCAAACAGCTTGACAAAACTGATGTCGCGGTCGGAAAACGATCGGACGATCACTTTTCGCCCGAGCGCCTCCGGTTGCTGGCTGAGCGCGGCTCCCGCCATGGCCTCCGCCAGTTGGTCCAGCGCTTCGTCCCTCTGCTTGCGCAGCAGGCGGCCGTCCTCGAAGCTCTTGCGGATCTGGCCAGGAACGTCCCAGAGCTGCGCCGAGAACAACGCCGCGGCTTCACTGAGAGCGTTATAGTCGCGGCGCGCCGCGCGCACGCCCCGGTTGCCGCAGACGAACTCTACCCGGGTTCCCTGCCGTACCTTTTCGGTTTTTCGCAGCAGGATGCACCCGATCTGCCCGGTGGCACTCACGTGCGTGCCGCCGCAAGCGGAACGATCAAAATCCGCAATTTCGATCAGCCGCAACTCGTCCCGTTCGGCGGGCGGAAGTTTCCGCAAGCCCAGCTTTTCCGCCTCTTCCCTCGAAACGTAGCGCACCCGCACCGCGCGATTTTCCAGCACGATCTGATTCGCCCGCTTCTCGGCCGCGGCAATCTGCTCCGCGCTCAATGCCGGCGCGGCCAGATCAATCGAACAGTAGTCCTCTCCCATGTGGAATGAAACGGTTGGCATCTCGTACAGCTCGACGAACGCCGCCGACAGCACATGCTGCCCCGAATGCTGCTGCATGTGGTCGCGGCGCCGCTCCGGATCGATGCAGCCATGCACGGATGCGCCCGCCACGAGCCGATCCGCCGGCCCTTCCAGATAATGGACGACCCTGCCGTCGTCCCTCTCGACAACCTCCATGACCTGCACGCGATCGTTCGGGTCCAGCATCAGCCATCCCGTGTCATGGACCTGGCCGCCGCTGGTGGGATAGAACGCTGTCTCCCGTAGAATCACTCCCGGGCGGTCGTGGCCGGTGGCTGGCGGGACCACTTCCTCCACTACCGACTCGAATTCTTGCAGTTCGGAATTGTCGTAATAGAGTCGATGGGTCATGCGAAAACCTGCGTGGCATCGATGATTCTGCCGCTTTGAGCCCTGCGGCTTTCAGTGGGCGCATGAACCCGCGAGCAGATGGCTGGCCGTTTTTTCTCGTTCTCTGCTGACAACCCGGGGAGCATAGCCCCCAACAAAAAAAGCCAGGCACCGGCACCCCACTGCACACGAAAGAGCCCGTTACCGTTGCTTCCTTCCGGACCTGGCGGGGTTGGCGGGAAAACGTCGCGCGGGACCGATGCCTGACATCTAATATTATCAAGAGATGGCCAAGGGCAGGAACGTGTGGGCCCCTTACGCCTTTCCGTGCTCCTATGAAACGACGTCCCTGCCACGAACTTCTCGACTCCGACGCCGGCTCGCAGTCCGAGATCGCCGCCTCGCTCCGTGATCTCCAGATGTTCAATCAATGGTTCGGGGGCGTCCACACCGCCGAAAAGCTCATCCGCCGAGCACTGCCAGTTCTCCCAGAAGCGCCCATTTCGCTGCTTGAGGTCGCCGCCGGAAACGGCTATCTCCCGGAAAGAGTTCGCCAGCGGATTTCCCCCGAGATCAATTTGAAAATCACCCTCCTCGACCAATCCCGCGACCATTTGAACGGAACTGGCCCTGCGGTCGCCGCCGACGCCCTCGCTCTTCCTTTCGCAGACAATTCATTCCACCTGGTGAGCTGCAATCTTTTTCTCCACCACCTCGCTCCCGGAGACGTTCCCCGCTTCGCCCGCGAGGCCTTGCGCGTCTGCCGCACCGCGTTCCTCATTAACGATCTGATCCGCGACCCTCTGCACCTGGCCCTGTCTTATGCCGGATTTCCGCTCTACCGCAGTCGCCTCACTCGCAACGATGCGCCGGCATCGGTCCGGCAGGCTTACACGCCCAACGAATTGCGCGAACTGCTCTCGTCGTCGGGTGCCGCGCGCATCTCGATTTCAAGGCACTATCTTTACCGCATGGGAATCATCTCCTGGAAGCAGCCTGCGTGAGCGCCATGGGTGAGAAATATGAGTGAAAGCTACGACCTGATCGCGATCGGTGGCGGCCCGGCAGGGACGTCGGCCGCCATCACGGCCGCGCGGGGGGGCTCGCGTGTGCTGCTGCTCGAGCGCGGCCGCTTTCCTCGCCACAAGGTCTGCGGAGAATTCATCTCCGCTGAATCTCTCGTCCTGCTCGGGTGGCTTCTCGCCGGAGCGAAGCAAGACTTGCTTGACCAAAGCCTCCGGCTCTCCGAAAGCCACGTGCTGCTCGACGGACGCTCCCTCCACATCCCGATCGACCCTCCGGCTGCCAGCCTCGCCCGCTACGATCTTGACCTCGCTCTCTGGGAGGCCGCCCGGAACGCCGGCGTCACCGCTCTTGCTGAAACCACGGCGCAACCCATCGAGGGCGAAAATCCGTTTCGCATCCAGACATCCGCCGGAGAGTTTCTCGCGCGCGCCGTGATCAACGCCTCCGGACGCTGGTCGAACCTGAACCTCGCGGCAGCGCCCGCCCAGGGGTCCCGCTGGCTAGGCTTGAAAGCGCATTTTTACGGCCCGCTGGTGGAGCGCAGCGTAGATCTTTTTTTCTTTGACGGAGGCTACTGCGGCGTGTTGCCGGTGCGCGGCCCCGACGGCGGTCTGCTCATCAATGCCTGCGCTCTGTTCCGTCCGGGCGTGACGGCAACCTTCGAGGACCTCTTCCCCCGCCACCCGATTCTTCATGCCCGCAGCCGTCAGTGGACGCCCGCCTTCGCGCCTCTCTCCACGTTCCCCGTGACTTTCCCCACCCCTCAGCCCGTCTTGGGCCTCATCCCCAACACCGGAGATGCCGCGGGGTTCGTGGATCCATTTGTCGGGGACGGCATCGCCCTGGCTCTGCGGAGCGGCCATTTGGCGGCCTGCAGTCTTCTCCCTTTTCTTCGCGGTGATTGGTCCCTGGGCCAGTCGCTACGCCACTATGCGGATGGCTACCGCCGCAGCCTGCTACCCGTGTATCGGGCTTCTTCCCGGTTCCGGAAGTTGCTGTCGCTTCCGCGGATCGCGCGCACACCGCTTCTTGCCGCTTTTGGGAACATCCCTTGGCTCCGGAGGTATCTTGTCGATTCCACCCGGTCAAAATTGCAGACGGAGTTTGGCGCAGGCCGGCCGGGGGAAACGCTCAGCGCACCACCAGCACTTCCCTGATGTTGTCGCGCGCCAGGAAAAACTTGATCGAAGAGAAATCCCGGAAGAGGTTTTCGATGTGCCGGTTGTTAAAGACGCGCTGCAGGCGCAGCCCGTGTTTTTCTCCCGAACGTCCGGCCGCCGGAAGGCGGATCTCCTGCATGTCCAGCGTATCGGTGCCGGTGATGTGAAAGCGGTAGCAGGGCGCGTCCGGACCGGCATCCCGGGTGTGAAAGAAGGCCAAGAGCGCGCCGCCCGGCTTCATCGCCGACCACAAACGGTCCACCGTCGGCTTCACCAGGCTTTCCTCCATGTAATCGGGCAGGTTCCAGCACAGCACGACATCGAACCGCTCGTTCCCGTACACCAGGTTTTCGTCGAGAAACTTCTTGCTGTCGAGGACCCAGTTTCCGGCCTCGTCTTTGACCCGGAGGGCGGGATCGAGCGAGGCCCGCAGCACATCTTCGCTGTAGTTCTTGTGGCCCCTTTCGGTGAGAAACCGGATATTGTTGGCCGAGGTCGAACCCAGGTCGAGCACGCACAATCCTTCCTCGGAATTCAGAAGCCGTGAGACCTCCGCCATGCCGCTCGACCGGCGGGACAGCTTCTGTGAAGCAACGGGAACTGAACTCTGGTCCGAGGATCCCCGAAAGAATTTCATTATGTTTTCAGCGACGACTGCTATCCGTTACAAGTATTTTGAATCACAAGTTCGTTTCCCAGTGCTGGCGCGTCGAGTGCGGATGGGCGAGCCCGGGCAGGGCGTCATTTGATAACTCTACACTTGCTTTGGTTTCAAACAGCGGCTTAGGTCGGGTTCACGGGCTCTGGAAAAAGTGGAATCGGTGACCTCTGCGGCTAAAGCCGCTGATGAAAACAAAGTCCTTATCGCAGCGCTAAAGCGCTGCGCCACCCAGAACCAGACCTTTTCCGCAGCCTGTTCAGCCGCGCCACACAAACCCGGAAAAACCTAGGAAGCCGCTGGCGCCGCGGCTTTTCCCGGCTCTCTTTGAACATCGATCTTGCCCTTGAAGAACGCGCCTTCTTCCATTGCGATGCGCTGCGTGACCACATCGCCGTTCACCACCGCCGACTTCCGCAGCTCCACGCGCTCCGTGGCATTGACCTTGCCTTCCACCTTCCCCTGGATGACCACGCCCTTGGCGGTGACGCTGGCCTTCACATTTCCGTTCGGCCCCACAATCAGGCTGTGGTTACGCAACTCGATGCTGCCTTCCACCTGTCCATCCACGTACAGGTCCTCGGAGCCCGACAGCTCTCCCTTGATCACCACCGACTTGCCGATGTGGGCGAACTCCCCCATCTTTGGAGCGTCCATGCGTTGGCCTCCCGTCTCTTTGCTGGTTTCGACAGCCACCGAGAAAACAAATTGTAAATCATTAACCCGCCTATCCTCGGATCTTGCCCCAGAAATCGCTTCCCCCGCCGCCCGAAGCGCTGACTTCGCCGGTGTTCCGCCACCGTCTGCTACGATTGTTGGAGACGCAGCTTTCGACCATGCTTCGCCCTATTTCACTGGCTCGCACCCCCGTATGGATCCTTCTCTTGGCGGCCTCAACCCTGGCCCAGCAGCTGGCGCCCGCCCGTTCTCGGCCCGATCCCGGCGACTTAGTACGAGAGACGGTTCAGAACGAAATCAAGTTCTCCACCGACGATCACCTGCGTTTCATGTTCCGCGCTACCAAGACCACGCCCCGGGGCTCGGAAACCAAGATCTATGTCGAAACCAGAGAAGCCACCGCCGGCCTGGTGGTGGCTTACAATGGCAAGCCCCTGACACCGGAACAGCGTCATGCCGAAGAGGGGCGGGTCTCACGCTTCCTCAGCGATCCGGAGGAATTGAAAAAAAAGCGCAAACAGGAACGGGAAGACGCCGACCGCACCATGCGCATCGTCCGGGCCATGCCCGACGCGTTCCAGTTTGAGTACGCCGGGGAAGAACCGGGCGATCCCCGCATCGGCAAACCCGGAGATTCCCTGGTCAAACTCAACTTCCGTCCGAACCCAGGTTACCAGCCGCCCTCGCGCGTCGAGCAGGTTCTGACCGGGATGAAAGGCCTTATGTTCATCGACGACGCCCGCCATCGCATCGCCAGAATCGACGGTACTCTTTTCAGAGATGTCACTTTTGGCTGGGGGATTCTCGGCCACCTCGATAAAGGCGGCCACTTCCTGGTTGAGCAGCAGGAGATCGGCGACCACCGCTGGGAGATTTCCCGCATCAGTCTCGACTTCACCGGCAGGATCCTGCTGTTCAAGAGCCTCTCCATCAAGTCTACCGAGGTCTTTAGCGACTACAAACCAGTCCCTTCCGACCTGACCTTTGCGCAGGCCCTGGAACTCCTCAAGAAAGAAGGGGCAACCTCGGCGGAAAGTCTCAACTCCGGCAAGCGCGCTCCCGAATGACTTGGAGGCTGCGGAAAAAGTCGGGATCTACGGATCGTCGGAGACCCTCCCTACGCCTTTCCCGCCCGTAACGTCTCTTCCCGAACCGTAAGTTTCTGGATCAGGTCTTCCCGCACCCGGTAGCCCGTACCCGGCGTATCGCGGATCGCAATCATCCCATCCGCCCTGACTTCCACCTCCGGCTCCACGATGTCCTCCTTCCAATAGCGCTTGGAAGCCGACACATCTCCCGGCAGGCGGAAATTCTCCAGCGACGACAGCGCGATGTTGTGGGTGCGTCCGATCCCCGACTCCAACATGCCGCCGCACCACACCGGAACGCTGTGCCGCTGGGCCACATCGTGCACCTTCTTCGCCTCGGTAAAACCGCCCACGCGTCCCACTTTGATGTTGATGATCCGGCACGCCCCGGTTTCCAGCGCGAAGTCGGCGTCCCGCGCATGCCGGATCGATTCGTCGAGGCAGATTGCCGTCCGGATGGCCCCCTGCAGCCGCGAGTGCAGATAGATCTCGTCGCTCCATAGCGGCTGCTCGATCATCAGCAGGTTGTAGGCGTCAAACTTACGCAGGTGCTCGATCTGGTCGAGGGTGTAGGCGGAATTGGCATCCACGCTCAGCACAATGTCGGGCCAGCGGGAGCGGACTTTCTCCAGCACATTCAGGTCCCATCCCGGCTTCACCTTGATCTTGATGCGCCGGTATCCTGCGGCCAGTTCCGTCTCGATTTTTCCGAGCAGCTGCTCCACCGAGTCCTGGATGCCGATGGATACGCCGCACGCGATCTCCCGTCGTGTCCCTCCCAGCAGCTTCCACAGCGGCCGCTGTTTCAGAGTTGCCTCGGCGTCCCACACCGCGTTCTCCAGGGCCCCTTTGGCCATGTTGTGCCCGCGAATTCTGGCGAACCGCGCCGGACACTCCCGGCTTCCACTCAGATCCCCGTTCAGCAGCGCAGGCGCCAAGTAGTGCTTGATCGTCGCCCAGGCCGTCTCGATCCATTCTGAGCTGAAGAACGGATCTTCTCCGGCCACGCACTCTCCCCATCCGCGGACTCCATCCGCCTCAACGCTCACCAGGATAATGCGCCGGCCGTACACCCGCCCGAAACTCGTCTCAAAAAAATGGACGAGCGGCATTTGCAGTTCGCGAAGAGTTACCGATTCGATTTTCATGATTGGCCGTGAAGTGGGCCCACAGTCACCGCTCAGGGAAGACGGAGACTCGCAAGTATAGAAGTTGCAACCGGAGCGGGCAAGCGATTGTTCAACTGGCTTTCAGATCAGAAAAGTTTAATACCGCCACGGCTCGTCCCAGACTCCCAGCAGAAACCGGCCACTCCCGTGTTCATCGCGCTGGTAGCCGAGCACGGCCAGTCCCTCGGCAAATGCCTTGGTAAACTGCTCCCGATTCCTGCTCTGCACCTCGAGCGCCCGCGCTCGCGTCGCGGCCGCAGCTTTCCATTCGTAGATTTCCGCGGGAACCTCGATAGCCGTCTGGCATTCGAACTTCGGCCGCTGACCGTGACCCACGAGCGCTTCGACCCTCCGCGACTTCATCCACCACTCCGCCACCAGCCGGTCGGAAGGCAGCCCTCCCTGCAGCGGCGAAGAAGTGATTCCGTACTGGTTCACGGTGTAGCGCCGCGCAATCGCCCCCAGTTTCTCGATATTCAGATATGCGTTTTTGATCTCCAGGGGATCGAACGTCCACTCCATCAGTTCGAAGCCGCGCGCCAGCGCTTCTTCCCGCTGAACCAGCTTTATCCTCCGCCCCAGGCCCCCGTCCCGGTACTGCTGCCGGACGGCCAACATCTGCGAGTGCAGATAGGCATGCCCACCCCGCACTCCCGGAAGCGCCAGGGCAAATCCAACCAGGGCCTCGCCCTCGAACGCCCCAATCACGTGGCCGCCAATTTTGTTCGCCACGACAAACATGCGTACCGGGACCAGTTCCGCATCCGAGAACTTCCATACTTCTTTCTGCAGCGCGAAGCACGCCTGCATCTCCGCCAGCGCCTCGCATTTCCGGATCGTCACCGCGCCCGTCACGGGTTCTGCTCCTGCTGCTTTGCCTGTTGCCATAGTTGTTCCAGTTCGTCCATGGACGCCTGCTCGGGACCGCGGCCGCTGGCGCGCAGCCGTTCCTCCATCCACTGAAACCGCCGCTTGAATTTCCGGTTCGTCTTCTTCAGCGCCGACTCCGGATCGAGCGACAAATAGCGCGCGATGTTCACCAGAACGAAGAACATATCCCCGACCTCATCCTCCAGCCGTGCCCGCAGTTCCGGTGGCGCTTGCGGCTTGCCCGATCCGGCAACACCTCTGCCGGCCGGCGCAGGCTTCCCGGGGATTGCCTTCAACTCCTCCCGCAACTCCTCGGCCTCTTCCTCCAGCTTGGCAAAAAGCCCTGCGATCTCCGGCCAGTCGAAACCCACATGCGCCGCGCGCGAGCTGAGCTTATGCGCCTCGAGCAGCGCCGGCATGGCCGAAGACACGCCCGCCAGCACCGACTGCGCGTCCTCCTTCTTCTCGGCCTTCTTGCCGCCGCCCGCTTCGAGCCGTTTCTTCTTCTCTTCCGCCTTCAGCGCCTCCCAGTTACGCAGGACTTCAGCCGGCGTGTCCGCCTTCACTTCGCCGAACACATGCGGGTGCCGGTTCACCAGCTTGCTCGAAAGCCTGTCCACCACATCATCAATCGAAAAATAGCCCGCCTCTTGCGCCATTTCGGAGTAGAAGAGAACCTGCAGCAGCAGGTCGCCCAGCTCGCCTGTCAGCTCATCCCAGTCGCGGTTGTCAATCGCCTCCAGGACTTCGTAGGTCTCTTCCAGGGTGTAGGGCTTGATGGTGTCGAAGGTTTGCTCGCGGTCCCAAGGACATCCTCCCGGAGCCCGCAGCCGCGCCATGATCTGGACCGCCCGCTCAAAACGCTCGCCTGTGGTGGACATCCTGATCAATGTAAATGAGCGTTACTTATGCGGGCAACGGCGGAGCACAATTCTATCCGCGCGCGATGCTCGCCCCTGCTTACAAATCGCTCAGCGACCCTGCCAGCTGTTCCGTCTGATCCGAGATGATCGCGTCCACGCCCCACTCCGCGAACTGCCGCATCGTTTCCGCGTCATTGACCGTCCAAACCATGACTTTCTTCCCGGCATCTTGGATCCGCTCGATCAGCTCCCGATCCGCCAGCTTGAACTGAGGGATCACCCACTCAACCGGCAACTCCCGCCAAAGTGCCAGTTGATCGCGGTTTTCGCAAAGAAGCCCGGCGGGGATGGTCGCGTCCACCTCGTGAATCGCAGTGAGGACCTCGGGAAGAAACGAAGAAACCACGTATCCCTTTTGCGGCGGGTGCGTGCGCAATAACCCGGCCGTCGCCCGTCCCAGGCCGGCAACCTTAAGCTCGATATCGAGAAAGGCGCGCCCGGCAAACGATCGCAGGACCTCCGACAGCGCGGGCAGGGCCAAGGCCGCGGCTGACTTCTGCGCAATCTCCATCCCGCGAACCACGGGATCATGGCAGATCACCGCTTGCCCGTCCGCTGTCTGCCGCACGTCGAACTCAAATCCGTCACAGCCGTGCTTGAGACACAGTTCAAACGACGCCAGCGTATTTTCAGGAATTTGCCGCGAGGCCCGCGCCCCGCGATGACCAAGTAGAAGAGGTCTTGTCATTCAGGTTCGCACGCGGCAGAAACAGGAAAGGTGTAAACGGAGTTGCTCGTCTCTGTGCCTCTGTGTCTCTGTGGTGAGAAATTCAGTCCAGATCGAAATCCCGGATCGGTTTCCCCGTGTCCGGCGTCTCTTTGGCCTTCTTCACCGCTTCCTGGAACTTCTTCTCCAGCAGCTCTGAAGCGTGTTTCTGGGCGTCGACCGATTGCCGGAAGATGGACTCGCGCCGGCTGTCCTGCTCTTTCATGGCCTTCGCTGCCGCTTCCATATCGTTGAACATCCGGGGCTTGACCGGGGCCACGTGCGAGATCACCGCCCGCGTGGCTGCGTCAATCTTCAGCACCGCCCCGCAGCAGGGACAGGTCACGTCGAAACTGGGTTCGCGCTTCGCCACCAGCGCATCATACCGCAATCGGCGTCAGCGCGCCGTCAGGCGGATGGGCAGGATGTGGAAGACGTAGAGCATCTCCCACCCCAGCATGAGGATGGAAACAACCACCACCATGATTGCCACCACTTCACCAAAGGTGAGCCCGCCGCGGTCCTGCTGCAGACGCCGGGCTCCCAGACTCAGGATGTTTAGCGTCGCAAACGCGAACACCAGCGCCCACAGGATGTTATAGATGTCCTCCCGCGCCGCCTGCGACAGGAATACCGCCGGCAGAATTCCGATCGCCAGCGCGTGCGGGGCGCGTGCGCCATCGCCCGCCCAGGCATGGACTCGCCCGAGCCCGGCAAGAAGCAGTGAATATTTCTGGGGCATCGCAGTCAGGGGCCGAGGCATTTTCATCAGAAATTTGGATATTACAGTGTTTGCCTTTGCAAGTCAGCCCGCCTCTGCCCCAACGACTCATTCCGCCCGCGTTAGAATGGCACATCCGTTCCGCAGGAACTCCGGGCGCGGAATTGCACTTCATTTCTTGGCATGCCATCCTCGATGGATTCTAAAGTCAAATTCGTGTTCTTCGACGTGGGCAACACCCTGCTCTTCCCCAACCGCGAGCGCATCCACGCGCCGCTCGCCAAGCGTGGCCTCGCCCCCGATCCCGGACACCTGCGCGATCTGGAGCGCCGCACCAAGAACCAGTTCGACTCCCTGATGACCAAGGACGGCAGCCACGACCACAGCTTCTGGCGGATCTTCTACACCCAGCTGCTCTTGGAAATCGGGCTCAACGATGAAGCCCTCCGCGACCAACTCGTCACCAGCATCCGCAACTCCGCCAACTGGGACCGCGTTCTCCCCGGCACCAGCAAGCACCTGCAGCAGATCGGCGAACCTTACCCTATCGGCGTCATCTCCAACGCCGACGGCAAGATCGAGAACGTCCTGCGCGTCTGTGGAATCGCGGACTGCTTCCGCACCATCACTGACTCCGGCCTCGTCGGATACGAAAAGCCCCACCCGGAAATCTTCCGCCACGCCTTGCAGCAGATGAACGCCGCGCCCGAACAGAGCCTCTACGTCGGCGACGTCTATTCGGTGGACTTCCTCGGCGCCACGGGAGCAGGCATGCAGGCTGTATTGATGGACCTGCCCGGCGCGTATCGCGGCAGAGGCCTGCCGCGCGTGGAATCGCTGGAAGAGTTGCGGGCTAAGTTAGAATCGCCTGAGCATGTTTAACTCGGCCCGTTTCCTCGTGTTTCTCACTGCCGCGATTCTGCTGGCTGTCGCTCCCGGACCCGGCATGCTCTACGTGCTCGCGCGTTCGCTCGCCGGAGGGCGCCGTGAGGGACTTCTCTCCGCGCTCGGCACATTCCTCGGTGGCATGGTGCACGTGTTTGCGGCCGCCGCCGGGCTCTCCATCGTTCTTGCGAAGTCCGCCGTTGCCTTTGCCACGGTCAAGTATCTCGGCGCGCTGTACCTTTGCTTCCTCGGTATTCGCATGATTCTCGAAGCCAGGAAAGATGAAGCAAGCGCGCTCGCCCAGCTGCCTCGCGGGCGAAGCCCGCTCTGGCAAGGCGTGATGACCGAGGTGTTGAATCCGAAGACAGCCCTCTTTTTCCTATCCTTCATCCCGCAATTCGTAAGTCGCGGGAACGGGCACGTGTTCGGGCAGTTCGTCCTGCTGGGCGCCATCTCGGTGACGCTGAACACGACGGCCGACATCGTCGTGACGCTACTGGCCGGACCGCTGGGCCAGCGCATTCGCGAGTCAGCGCCCTTCCGCCGCCGTCAGCGCACACTGACCGGCGCAGTCATGATTGGGTTGGGAAGCTACCTGGCTTTGGGAGAATCGAAATAGTCGGACGCTACTGCACCTCGATCACCTGATGATCGTGGCAATCCGTGTGGATCGTCGAATACAGATCGTGGAGCAGCCCCGGCCCGTACCGCCCCACGAAGCTGATCCCGGCAATCTCTCGCTCCGCCAGCGCTTTGTGCGGGAAGAGAGCGTGGCTCAAGGCATCCGCGTGCCGCGTGACGATCTCGTTCCGCCGCAGCTCCGCCCGCGCCGCCCGCGCTTCCAGCCTTGTCAACTGGTAGCCCATCTTGGCTGCTGCGCGCACCGATGCTTTCGTGAGTGTCGGATCCAGCCGGGTCAGTGATTCGCGAACTGCTTCCAACGACTTTTCAACCGCGGCCTTCGCTTCCCCAAACCGCGCCTGCAGATCGAGAGGGAGTGCTCGCTCCGCAATGACCTCCCGCAGCCTATCCGGGCCATGGAACAGATCCGACAGGCCCAGACCATAACGATCTAGAAGGCGTTTCGCCTTCGAATCCACTAGCGTCGCCGAAAATCTCGGCAGCACCGGCGTCACTCTGCCCAGAAGCTTCTCGTACACCACCGCGGCCTGCGCGAAGTATGCCACCTCCGCTGCCCCGCCGGTGTACACCAGCGTGGGCAGCAGGTAATCCTGCAGCACCGGACGCAGCAGCACGTTGGCGCTGAACTTCTCCGCACCGCCATCAATGCGGGTGAGCAGTTTTCCCGCCGGGATTCGCTCCTCGCCCACCATGAACTCGCCGCCGTTCGCCCCATTGCTCCGGCGCCGCACCACGGTACGCGCTCCTTCCTTGATTTGGAACAGCAAGGTCGTCGCCGCCGTAACCTTCACCTGCTGGTGATATCCCGCCGCCTCCAACGCTTTCCCGCGCGCCAGCAGCGCCTCATCCAGTTCCACCGACCTTTCTATGGCCGCGCGGAACAGTGGCTTGGCCAGGTCGTGAAATTCTTTGTCCGCCGGATCCAACAGGATCACGCCCCATTCGCCGAAAAGGCGCGCGAACAGCCGGGCGAACGCGCTGCTCATCGTCTCTTCCGGCGCGTACGCCTCGCGCAGCCACGCCGTGACCTCCGATTCCCCCAGCAGCCAGGCGGCGCGTTCCACCACCGCTTCGATTTCCGGCCCCAGCCGGACCGTCCCGACCGGCGCATCTTCCACGCCGCGGCTCTCCGTCACCAGGCGCTCCGGCAATCCCGCCTCCGACAACAGCGAAACATGATTCACTTCGGCCAAGTCGTGGTCCTCGGTCGCCAGCCAGAAGACCGGGACGCACTCCACCCCGGCGGCCGTCGCCTCTTCGGCCAGCTTGACCGCCATCAGCGCCTTGAAGATCGAGAACAGCGGCCCGCCGAACAAGCCCACCTGCTGGCCCGTGACCGCAACCACCGCACCTTGCCTGAGCCGGTCAATGCCCGCCAGAGTCTTCGCCGACGCTCCCCACGCGCGATTCTGCCGTTCCAGAATCTCTCCCACCTTCTGGCGGCGCTCCTCGTCGTAGCGCACACGCTGCGCTTCGTCCTTCACCCACTCGGAGAAGCGCGCCGCCCGAGGATAAAACCCCCGCACGCCCGGAACATAGGAAAGATAGTCGAGGAAAAGTCGTGTGCTATGCGGGATCTCGGAGAACGCCAGACCGTGAGCCTTTAACCGGCACTTCTCTCCAGATACCATTTCAGTCATGAGTCGCGCGTCCTCGCGGCGGACAGGAGTGTCCGCCCCACACAGTTACCGCTCAACTTCCAAGCCAAATACATCTGATGAAAGGCGCCTGCCAAGGTTGCACAGACTTCTCAGCGCCGCTTCTCAAACACCACCGCCACCTTGTCCTCATACACCGGCTGCCACTCGTCCGGAAGCTCACGCAACAGGCTGGTCAGCGTGTCCCCCGCCGGCAGCAGCGCCGTCCGGATCTGCCATTGCTGCAGCACATTCTTCCATCCGGGCTCTCCTTGTATCAACGTCAGGTATTCGTGAAATCGTGCTGCGCCGTACAGATCGTGACGATCGTCAATCACCACCTGCCGCTCCGGATACAAACGGTAGATAAGAAAGCCACCCCACCAGTCGGGAGCGAAAATCGGCTCACGGCTGCCCTCCTGCGCCAGGAACTGTGCCGCCGCCACCGGCACATGCTTTGAATCGAACTGCGCGTGAATTACCTGGCGCGAGGCAAACCATCCGCTGTGCAGACACACAGCCAGCGCCGCCGCCACCGCCAGCGCCGGCCACAGGTGTCCGCGAAGCTCCAGTTCCTGCTCACCCATCCGCGCCGAGAACGCCGTGATCCGGGCCGCTCCGTGGCGGACCACGCTCCACGCACCCGGATTCCCCGCCAGCGCAGCCAGGCTCTCCCATAGAATCGGCCCTACGACCAGCACCAGCAGCATCGAAGACACCGGCAGGTTGCGCGTCGCGAGCAGCCCCGCGTAAACGGCCAACAGGGTAACCAGTGTATGGCTCAGCCGGACTTGGCTTCTCCTGCCCGCGAAAGCAATCAGCACCAGCACTAGGATCACGGCGAACGAACGCTGCGCCCAGCCGTGAAAATCGGGCGAGCGGAACTCGGCAATCTTGTCTATTAGGTAGCGATCGCTCAAATAGCGGTAGATGTGTGCGTGCAGCCGCCAGCCATAAGGATTGACCAATGTTGCCAGCGCCGACCACGCGAACGCGGAGCCCATCGCGCGCGCGCGCTTCGCAGCGCAGATCCGGGCAATCGCATCCGCCGCGCGCAGGCTCTCGACGAACGCCGTGAACGTGTAAATCGCGAGCAGCGTGATCCCAAGCAGCCATCCGCCGTGCAGGTTCACCCACAGCACCATCGAAACGGGGAAAAACCAGCGCAGCCACGGCGGCGCATTCCCTTGCTCCCAGCGCTCCAGCGCCATAAACCACGCGAGGGTCAGCAGCCAGCTCGCGATGTGCGGCCGGGCGAACATATGGATCGCCGACGCCGACGCCGCCAGCAGCATCAGCACAATCGCGAGCGGGAGGCCGGTCCCGCTCTTCAGGAGTTGCCACAGCAGCAGGGTGAGCGTCGCCGCCATCACCAGCGCCGCCAGCCAGACCACCCCATTGAGCCCCATCGCCCGGTCGAGGATTCCGAGCGCCACCTCGTAGAGCCATTCCCAGGCAATCCACGGCTGCCCGTGCAAGGTGGAGGAAAACGAATCGGTCCGCGGGATGGACCGCGTTGCAAGCATCTGCTCCCCCGCCCGGATGTGCCATCCAATGTCGGGGTCCACCAGCGGCCGGTTTGACAACGGCCCCGCCAGCAGCGACCAGAAGAGAAGGATGAAGATGAGGTCCCGTGCCGAGGGCAGCAGAAAACGCAGGGCTGGTGGACGGGTCGGCGCCTGGTCGGGAGTCATTGCGGTGCGCAAAAGAAGTGTATGCGCCCGATCGCCGTCGCGGCTAGGAAAATGCGAATCAGGTCACAGGTCTCAGGTCAGAGGTCTCGGTTTCAGGGATTTCACGCCCTCGGCGAACATTCTTCCCGGTGGACCTGTCACCCGTCACCTGTGACCTGATTCTTCTGCGGCGGCGATTGTACACAGGGATACAATGGTCCGTTTCCTAGTTGAATCTCACACTTTCGTGCCGAACGCGAAACCCAGCCGCCCCCGCCACTCGGATAGAATAGGGCTCGCGTATGGGAGCCAGCGCAGCCAGCATGATGCCTGAAGCCTGGAGGCAGTTTGTCGGCCAAGTCGCGGCCGGGGAATTTCCTCTGCGCGACTACCTGGCCGGATCTTCCCGCAGCGCCGTATTCCTTACCGAACGCGGCGAGAGCACCGCGAAAGCAGCCATTAAACTGGTTCCCGTTCCGGCCGATCCGGCAACCGCCGATCTCCTTCTCGCGCGCTGGGATCTCGCCGCCCGACTCTCGAACCCGCGCTTGCTTCGTCTGTTCGAGCGCGGACGCTGCCGCCTCGGCGGCGCGGAATTTCTTTACGTCGTCTCGGAATTTGCCGAGGAAGACCTCTCGCAGATTCTTCCCCAGCGCGCGCTCACCTCCGCCGAAGCCGGGGACATGCTGCGATCCGTGCTCGACGCGCTCAGTTCGCTGCACGACCAGAGCCTGGTGCATGGCCGGATCAAGCCCGCTAACGTCATGGCGGCGGCGGACGTGATCAAACTTTCCAGCGACAGCCTCTGCCCTGCCGGCGGATCGAAAATCCCTTCTCCGCCCTCAATCCTGCCCTCGATCTACGACGCGCCCGAGCTTGCCACTAGCCCTCTTGCTCCCGCCGCCGACCTCTGGTCGCTGAGCGTTCTTCTCGTCGAAACCCTCACCCAGCGCTTGCCTGTCTCGAAGCCCGGCCAGAGCGGCGAGCCGCTGCTGCCCGCGACCATCCCGCCTCCATTTCACGAGATCGTACACAGCTGCCTGCGGCGCGATCCCGCCCGCCGCTGGACCGTCGCCGACATCCGCGCTCACCTGGCGCGGCCTTCGTCTGTTCCGAAGAAACCTGCTGAATCCCCGCCCTCGCCATCTCGCTCAGAGAGGCCAGTGACAGCGATACCCGAGCGCACATCCGCAAAGCGTCTTGCCCTTCCTATCGTCCTAGTTGCACTTGCGTTGGTCGCGGTGACGGCCGTGGTGAAGCTCACCGGGCGACACCAGAATGCTTCACAACCCGCAGCGACGGAGATGGCGAGCAGCCCGCAGCCTGTGCCCCCGGCCGCTGCGCCCTCTTCTCCTGCAGCGGCGCATCCTTCGCGGCATGCGGCTTCGTCGAATCAGGCTGCGCCACCGCCGGTTGCGCAAGCCGAACCGGCAGGCCATGCGCCCGCAAAAACGCCTACGTCAGGCGCCGCCACGAAAGGTGCGGTCGCGCACGAAGTCCTGCCCAACGTGTCGCAAAGAGCACTGGACACCATCACCGGGACGGTGAAGGTGCGTGTACGGATCAAGGTCGATGGTGCCGGCAACGTGACCTCGGCAAACCTCGAATCCGCCGGACCCAGCCCCTATTTCGCCCGCCTCGCCCTGGCCGCCGCGAACGGTTGGAAATTCACTGCGAGACCTCAGCCGACCCAGACCGAGTGGCGCCTGTTATTTGAGTTTCGCCGGGACGGAACTCGCGCCCACTCCGCGGAGATCAGATAGGGCTCTCAGCCGTTAGCCGTTAGCCGTTAGCCGTTAGCCGTCAGCCATCAGCCCTCAGGAGAATCCCAAAATCGAGGCTGCCGCTGCGGGGAGCGATGTCCGATGCAGTAATTCGCTGAAACCAGGACGGGCGGGACAGCCGATCCCTGCAAGAAGGCCCGCGGACACGACGGCCCGCGCTGCTTGGTGAGTGATCAGGATCAGTCGTTCGCGTCGCTCGCCACCAGGTCTCCTGCGCCCAATTCTTCTTCGACCGTGGCCGACTTGCGGCGTTTTCCAGACTTCAACCAGCACTCGAACTTATCGAGGTAAATATAATAAACTGGGGTGATATAGAGGGTCAGAGCCTGGGAGAATAACAACCCGCCGACCACCGCCAAGCCCAGCGGACGGCGCGATTCCGCACCGGCCCCGAGTCCGAGCGCAATCGGCAGCGTCCCCATCAGCGCCGCCATGGTGGTCATCATGATGGGACGGAACCGGAGCAGCGCGCCATGGTAGATCGCCTCCGCCGGCGCCTCCCCGGACTCGCGCTGTTTCGTCAGCGCTACGTCGATCATCATAATGGCGTTTTTCTTGACAATGCCAACCAGCATGATGATGCCGACGAAGGCGTACAGGTTCAGGTCAATCTTGAACAGCAGGAGGGTGAGCAAGGCGCCGAAACCCGCCGAGGGCAATCCGGAAAGAATGGTCAGCGGGTGAATGAAGCTCTCGTAGAGGATGCCCAGCACCAGGTAGATGACGGCGATGGCCATGATGAGCAGGACGCCCAACCCGCTGAGCGACGACTGGAAGGCCTGCGCCGTTCCCTGGAAGCTGGTGGAGACGTCCTGCGGCAGGGTGTCCCTCGCCACTTTGCCGACCCCATCGACGGCCTGGCCGAGCGCGATGCCGGGACGCAGGTTGAACGAAAGCGTGACTGCGGGCAACTGTCCGAGGTGGTTGATGGTCAGCGGGCCGAGGCTCGGCGTGAACTGCGCCACTGCGTTCAGCGGGACCAGCGCGCCGCTCGACGAACGCACGTAGAGCATCGAGAGCACCGAAGGATCCGTTTGGTACGGACCCTGCAGTTCGGTGATCACGCGATACGTGTTCGAGGGGGCGTAGATGGTTGAGATCTGGCGCATGCCGTAGGCGGTGTAGAGCGCGTCTTCGACCTGCTGGGCGGTGATGCCGAGAGAGGAAGCACGGTCGCGGTTGATCTCCACGTTGATCTGCGGGTTCTTGATGAGCAGGTCGCTGGTGACGTCCTGCAAAAGGTTGCGGACGCGTGGATCGGTCTTCAGTTTGCTCTCGAGTTTCAGCGCGACGTCGTACAGTTCCTTGGTGTCTGGACTCTGCAGGGTGAATTGGTACTGGCTCTTGGTGAGCTGGCCACCGATGCGGATGGTCGGCAGCATCTGCGGAAAGGCGTTGATGCCCGGCACCGCCGCCAGCTTGGCGCGGAGTTCCTGCACCAGCACCAGCGCCGGTTTGCGCTGCGCGCGCGGCACCATGTGGATGAAGATGCGACCCTGATTGCTGGCCTGGGAAATGGCAGCACTGCCTCCGCCCACGGTGCTGTTGTACGATTCCACCCAGGGCTGCACCCTGACGATGTCGTTCAGCGCTTTCTGATGGCGCACCATGCTGTCGTAAGAAATCCCCTGCGGACCTTCGGTAAAGACAAAGATGAAGCCCTGGTCCTCGTCGGGCAGAAAGCCCGTGGGGACGATGCGGAACAGTTCGACGGTCGCCACCAGCACGAGGAGCGACACCACCATCGTGGCCCGGCGATGGCGAATCGTGAACTGCAGGGTGCGGTCATAGAACCGCAGCATGCCGTCGAAAACCTTCTCCGAGATGCGCCACAGGCGTCCGTGCTCAGTCTCCCGGTGCGGCTTCAGGAAGCGGCTGCACAACATCGGCGTCAGGCTGAGCGAGACGAAGCCCGAGACCAGGATGGCGGCTCCAATGGTCACCGCGAACTCGTGCAGCAACCGTCCCACCAGCCCGCTCATGAAGAGCACGGGAATAAACACGGCGGCCAGGGAGAGGGTCATGGAGACGATGGTGAAGCCGATCTCTTTCGATCCCGCCAGCGCCGCCTGCATCGGCTTCTCGCCCAGTTCCATGTGGCGGACGATGTTCTCCAGCACCACGATGGCGTCATCCACCACGAAGCCCACACATAGGGTCAGCGCCATCAGCGACAGGTTGTCGAGCGAGTACCCCATCAGGTACATCACAGCAAAAGTGCCAACCAGCGAAAGGGGTAAGGCAAGACTGGGGATGGCCGTGGCGGACACATTCCGCAAAAAGAGGAAGATGACCAGGATGACCAGAACCAGCGCCAGGAATAGCGTGAATTTCACGTCGCTGACCGAATCGCGGATGGTCACGGAGCGGTCGTAAAGAATGTTCAGGCGGACCGCAGGCGGCATCTGCTCCTTGAACGCGGGCAGCAGCTGCTTAATGTTGTCGACCACCTCGACGGTGTTGGTACCCGGCTGGCGCTGGATGGCGAGCAGAATGGCGCGGCGCTCGCCAAAATCGTGGTCAAAAAACCAAGTCGCGGTTTTGTCGTTCTCGACGCTGTCGCGAACTGTGCCCACATCCGATAAACGCACTGGCGCGCCGTTGCGGTAGGTCACGATCAGTGGCGCGTAATCGACGGCTTTGTTCAACTGCCCAGTGGCCTGGACGACAAACGCCTCCTGCGAGCCATAGAGCGTTCCTGTGGGCAGATTGACGTTGCCATTGTCGATGGCCTGTCCGACTTCATCGATACCGACTTGCCGGCTGGCAAGCTCTCTGGGATCGAGCGAAACGCGGACCGAGTATTTCTGAGCGCCCAGCACCTGCACCTGGGCCACGCCGCTCACCATCGAGATGCGCTGGGCGATCAACGTCTCGGCGTATTCGTCGACGTCGCTCAGGCGCAGCGTGGGCGAGTTGAGCGACATGTATAACACCGGCTGATCGGCCGGATTCACCTTCTGATAAGACGGCGGGCTGGGCATGTTCTGCGGGAGATCGTGCGCCGCCTTGGCGATCATGGCCTGCACGTCTTGCGCCGCCGCGTCAATGTTGCGGCTGAGGCTGAACTGCAGAGTGATGTTGGTGCCGCCCTGCGAGCTGTTCGAGGTCATCGAGTCCAGTCCGGCGATGGTCGAGAACTGGCGCTCCAATGGCTGGGCGACGGATGAGGCCATGGTGTCGGGAGTTGCGCCGGGAAGACTGGCACTGACCAGCAGCGTGGGAAAATCCACGTTGGGCAGATCGCTCACCGGGAGCTGGCGATATCCCATGATCCCGAACAGAAGAATCGCCAGCATGACCAGGGTGGTCATGACCGGTCGCCGGATGAAGCCCTCTGCGATGTTCATACTTAGCTTCTAGCTTCTAGCTTCTAGCTTCTAGCTTCTAGCTTCTAGCTCTTAGCTCTTAGCTCTTAGCTTCTAGCCACTCGCTGCTGGCTCCGAACTGCCAGGAGACGCAGCAAGCTGCGTCTCTACGATTGACGCCGAGGAGCGGCGAGATACATCGCCGCCTGCTTGATCTGTACCTTGCTGCCAGGAAGGAGGCGCAACTGGCCATCGGTGACAATGCGTTCGCCGGCTGCCAGTCCCTTTTGCACGATGACTTGTCCCTGCTCCTCTGTGTCGCTAATGGTGATCGGCCGGACTTCGACGGTGCTGTCGTCTTTGATCACGAAGACAAAGGTTCCCTGTTGACCGTTCTGGATCGCTTGCGAAGGAATCACCAGCGCGCGAGCCTGCGTCTTGAGCGTCAGGTAGGCGTCGACAAACTGCCCGGGCCAGAGGCGGCGATCGCCGTTGGCAAAGATACCCTTCAGCTTGATCGTTCCCGTCGCTGAGTCCACCTGGTTGTCGATGAAACTGAGCTTGCCGGTAACCGGGCCGTGCGTGTCGTTTGCCGTCACTCCTGGAATGACCGCCTGGACCGGGAGGTTGCCGCTGCGGGCATACTGCTTCACTTCCGCCAGGTACTGCTGGGGCACGGTGAAGGTGACGTAGATGGGCTCGACCTGATTGATGTTGACCAGAGGCGGCACATCATTCGCCTTGATCATGTTGCCCTGGTGCACGATCAGATTTCCGGTGCGGCCGTTGATCGGGGAATAGATCGAGCAATAAATCAGCTGCACCTTGGCGTTTTCGAGCGCGGCCTTGTCGGCCGCGACCGCGGCGTCGGCTGCCTGGGCGGTCGACTCCAGCTGGTCGTACTGCTCTTTCGAAACAACACCCGCCTTCACCAACGCTTCATAGCGCTTCTGCTCGACGCGGGCATTGGCGGCCGCCGCCTCGTCTTTGGCCAGATTGCTCTGGGTGCGATTCACCTCGGCCTCGAACGGACGCTTGTCGAGGGTGAAGATCAACTGCCCCTTGCGCACGTCGTCGCCTTCCTTGAAGAACACGCCGGTCAGTTCGCCGGTGATCTGGGTCTTCACCACGACCGTCGAATAGGCCTCCACCGCGCCGATGGCATGCACCCGGATGGGAACATCCTTCTGTTCGACCGTTGCCGCGAGCACCGGGACCACCGGGGCGGTGGGCGCGGCAGCCTTGGTGCCGGTGCAGGCCGAAAGCAAGCTGATCCCGATTGCGGCCAGGGCCAGCTGCGGAATACGGGAATTCGGTTTAGGTTTTCTGCCCATGCCTACTCCAGTCGATGTTGTTTGACGAGTTTGCGAAGCAAAGGTTTTGGCCGCGAGGTCCGCCTTTTCCTCTTAGGATACATCCCTCCGAGCCAGATGCCAGCCAGGGTCCGGCTGACCATGCGGGGATCGAAATCCTGCACTTTCTTCCCGCCGTAGAGTTCTTGGATCCAGGAGTGGTAGATCACCATCCCCAGAAAGCCGCGCGCGGCCAGGAGCGGATCCACCAAGCGAAAGCGGCCCGCGGCAATTCCCTTACGCACGAAGCGCGCCAGCACTTCAAAATAGTCGGCCACGTAGTTACGGAAGAAGCGCTCCGAGAGTTCGTGCTTCTCCAGCGCACTGAACAGCAACAGCCGGGAAAGCGTATGGTCCTTGGAACGGCGTTCCAGTACCTGAAAAGCGACGCGAGAGAGAACGTCCAGATCATCCCCTCCTGCTTCCAAATTTTGCTGCATGCGTTCGCGCGGGGCGGAGGTAACGATCTTGCGCTCGATCACCGCCCAGTACAGTTCTTCCTTGCTGGGAAAGTGCCGGAAGATCAAGGCTTCGTTGACCGCGGCCCGTTCGGCGATCAGGCGGGTGGTGGTCCCCCGAAACCCTTGCTCGGCAAACAGACCGGTGGCCACGTCCAGGATCTGTTCGCGGCGGTCGGCCGCGGAGAAGCGGGGCTGAGGAGCCGCCATGAAGTGTGTCCCCGGGGAAGTAAGTAATCACTTACTTATAGGGATGGGAGACGATTGTGTCAAGCACTTCGGGGCTCGCCGGAGTTGGCTTTACCGAGAGCTTCCTGGCGCACCAATCACCCCGCCGCTGGGCGGACCCTCAGCGCGCCGGGGCGGAAGAGCTGAGGTTGGCACTGGTTTCTTTCCGCCAGATCACCTTGGGCTGACTCTTGAGATGGATGGTCCCCCGCCCGGCGGGATCGTACTCGAAGAACCACTGCTCTTCGTGTTTGTCCTGTGGCTGGTACGAAGGCTCGAAAGAGTAGGTGCGGATAAGGCAGGAGATGCGACCGTCTTGCGCCTTGGTATCTACCCGGAAGATGGACTGGATGCTCACGCCGCCCTCGCCCCGGCCAACCTCGATGGTGTCCTGGCGCACTTCAAAATAACGATCGGCGTACGCGGAATTGTCGGTTTTCCAGACTCCAAGCAGTTGCTCGGGAACAGGGGACCGCGGTCGCATTTCCCGGTATGCGATCCCCGCGGCGAAAACCAGAGCCAGAAGCACAACCGCGCTCCAGAATATCTTCATAATCCGTGTCCTTTCACTTTCTCGCCCGACAGCGCCGCGCTAGCTTCCGACATGGGCGCCTCGGCTTTTTTCGGCTGCTCCCGGGGAAGGGACTGGTGAGGGTGCGGGATGCATGAATCCGCGGTGTGCGGCGGCCGCCTCCTGCCCAATCACGTTTTGCCCGGCGATCACTTCAAGAAATGCCTGCACGACCCGCGGATCAAAATGGGTTCCCGCCTTCTCGCATACCAAGCCAACGACATGGTTCGGGGGCCACCCCTTACGATAGGGCCGATCCGAGATCATCGCATCGTAGACGTCGGCGACCGCGAAAATGCGCGCGTTCAGGCTGATGGCTTCGCCCACTAAACCGTCCGGGTACCCGGAGCCATCAAACCTTTCGTGGTGGTGCAACACGATGGGAATGAGCTCGGCAAATCCAGGAATCGGCTCGAGAATACGTGCCCCTGTCGCCACGTGATCGCGCATGATGCGGAACTCTTCCTCGGTTAATTTCCCAGGCTTATCGAGAATTGCGGGAGGTGTTCCAATCTTGCCGATGTCGTGCAGCAATCCCCCGCGATAGAGGATGCCGAGATCCCTCTCCGGCAGGCCCATGGCCTTGCCGATCTCCACCGCCATGCTGGTCACTCGTTCGGAATGGCCTGCGGTCCACGTCGATTTAGCATCGATAGCACGGGCCAAGGCGGTCAGGGTGCCCACGTTGAGCCGATCCAGTTCTTTTACTAGCCGGGCATTCGCCAGGGCCACTGCCAGCTGATCCGCGATCTGCTGTGCGTAGCGGCGGTCTTCGTCCCCCGCCGGCACCGTCACCGGGTTCCCAAGGCTGAGGATTCCCAACAGTTGGTCATCATGAAGAAGCGGCAAGACCAGGAACGAGTGCATGCCCCGCTCCACCAGCGGCGCCAGATAGCTGCGGGTACCCGGATTGCCCTCCAGTTGCAAGCCGTGCGGGTGAGACTGAATCTCCTCCAGTTCCCCAGCTGGAAGGGTGACCCTGTGGGTCCCGGAATCGGTTCCCTCAGTCTGGGCACTGACGTAGGTGACCATCTGCCCCGGATGATCCGTGCCCTGTGCCAGCCCAACGCATACCTCCTGGTAGGACAAGAGATCGGGGGTGCGCTGCAGGACAGTGCGCACAATTTCTTCGCTGCGCAGCGAGGACAGCATGGCCCGGTCGATTTCGTCAATCGTCTGCAGCGCTCGGAACTGCCGGCCGAGCCGGTTCGCCATCCGGTTGAACGATTCAGCCAGTTCCTCAAACTCGTCGCCACTCGCGATTTCCACCCGGGTGTCGAATTCCCAATTCGCAATTTGCCGTGTGCCCTCCTGTAGCTTCTTCAGAGGAACCAGGCTCCGGCGAATCTGGATGACACTCAAGAGCAGCACCACCCATATGGTGAGCAAAATGACCAAAGGAAATGTCCGCTGGAAGTACGTCAATGGGAACAGCACATCGGCGGCGGATTCGCTGAGCAGCACGGTCCATGACGGGGCAAGAAAAGTGGGCTTGAGAAAGAGCTTCCAGTATCCACCAAGGTAATGGCGATCCTCCTGGGTCCATTCCAGGTCACCCGAGAAACTCTTGCTCAGTTCCTCATGTGCCCGCCAAGGTCGAGCGTCCGTCGGACAGGATAAGGTCCCGCCCGATTCTGTCAGAATGCACAGATTGCTGCTGGACGAGACTTGGTCGTGGTTCCACAGATACTTGGGATCGGGTTCCACCACCAGGAATCCGCGCCCCGGATTCTGCGCGTCGATCTGACGAAGCAGGCGCACGCAGGCTTGCTCATGATCACAGGCAAAGGTTTGTATTAGAGCCATACCGGATGCTAAGTGTTGCGCCTCGGCTGGCGTCAGGACGGGCGCTCCGCTCAATCGGCCCGTAAGAACCGTCACATTCCCCTGTGAAGTGACGATTCCCGAGCCCTGCAGTCGAGTTGCAGCACCTTGCGTCGACAGGGCCGAACCCATGGGCGCGCCGGCGCGCACCTTCTCGGCGAGCATTTTCGTCTCATCGTCCAGAATCTCCAACTTTTCAAATATGGCCATGCCTTCCACTTCGGCCAGGTGCCGGAGTTCCTTTCGTGCCTGGTCTTTGAGTTGCCGGGTGACTTGCCGGTAGGAAATCAGGGTGAGCACCGTGATCGGAACCAGGGCGCAGAGGACGAAGAGAAAGAAGATCCTTCTCGCCACCTTACTCTGCAGAAATGTTGCATCCCATTTCACAGTGTTCCCCGCTCAGTAATTGGAAGCCAGTCCGAGGTACGCCCCGTCGCTGGCGCGAATGATGTCATCCTGACTGACCTTGGCTGTGATGGGTGGCAGACTCTGTCCATCTTTGCCCATGCTGTAAAGGTCATAGGTGGAGTTGATGGGCACCAGGAAGCGGTCCTTGCGCATCTGGCCTTTGCCCTTGGCATTCGCGAAATTCAGATACTGATAGGGATGTCCCCAGGGATCAAGCATGTCGCCGCGGCCAACGTCGGCCAGCGTGTCGGGCAAGGAGTCATTTAACTGGTCATAGGCCTCGATATCAGCCTCCAAAGCATCGATGTCTGCTGTCGCCCGGGCCGCATGCGCGTTATCGATGGACCTAAGAATGGAGGGGACGGCCAGAGCGGCCAGGGTCATCGCAACGGCCATGGCAATCAGCAGCTCGACCAAGGTGAATCCGTGCGAGCTATTGCATTTCCGCCCCATCACCACGCCGCCCCGGCCCGCTGCTTTTGTACGCCCAAGTGCTCTGGTCGGGGGATCACCCACGACCACCAGCTGGGCATGTTGCGCACACGCAGGCTCTGCAATGTAACCTAAAGATCAATTTTGGCTTATTCATCGGAAATCGAAGTAATTACGAAAGTGACCTCGGCCCGGGCACAGGGGTCATGATGGTCTTTGCCGTTTATATTCAGTCGCTTAGCGCGCTAATACCGCACATAGCCGATCCCCACCCGCATGTGGTGCAGCAGGCTGTCGGGCATGGTGATGGCGATGGTCAGTCCCAGCATCGCGTGCACGCGGGAAAAGTTTTCGACTCAACTGCCATCTTGCGAATCTCTATATTGGGAGATATGGGGAACCCACCGAGGCCGCGCGTGCTGATCGTGGGGGCCGGTTTCGCGGGCCTGACGGCGGCGCGCCGGATTGCCCGCCTGCCCGTCCAAGTCACGCTCGTGGACCGCAAGAACCATCACACGTTCCAGCCGCTGCTATACCAGGTGGCGACGGCCGGCCTGTCACCCGGCGAGATCGCGGCGCCTGTCCGCTGGATATTAAGAACCCACACCAATATTGAAGTGTTGCTTGAAGAGGTGCTCGATTTCAATCTGGAAGAGCGGAAGGTTAGTACCAAGAACGCAGAGATCACTTACAACTACCTGATCGTCGCCTCCGGGGCGAGCCATGCCTACTTTGGTCACCCGAAATGGGAGCCGCTGGCGCCGGGTCTGAAGACCATCGAGGACGCGCTCGAAATCCGCCGCCGGGTTTTGCTGGCTTTCGAGCTTGCCGAACGGCAAGCGGCAAGCGGTGAAGGCGAGACGGCACTCAATTTCGTGGTGGTGGGAGCCGGCCCGACCGGGGTCGAGTTGGCGGGAACGCTGGCCGAGATTGCCCGGCACGTCCTGGAACACGAATTTCGCGTCATTCATCCCCGCCGAGCTCGCATCTTGTTGCTGGAAGGCGGACCTCGGGTTCTGCCCGCGTATTCCGAACAACTGTCGCGCAAGGGGCAACAGCAGCTGGAGAGACTGGGAGTCGAGGTCCGGACTTCGCAGGTCGTGACCCGGATCGAGCCGGGCGCGGTGTGGGCCGGGCACAACCGGATTTCGGCGCCGGTCATCTTGTGGGCTGCCGGAGTTGCCGCTTCTCCGCTGGGCAAGAAACTGGGAACGCCTCTGGATCGCGCCGGACGCGTTCTCGTACAGCCCGACCTCAGCCTTCCGGGACATTCCGACGTCTTCGTCATCGGCGACCTGGCCGCGCTTCAGGACGAGGGCGGCAAATGGTTGCCCGGGGTCGCGCCGGTCGCCATCCAGCAGGGAGGGTGGGTGGCGAAAACCATCGCGCGCGACCTGGAACATCAGCCTAGACGCAACTTCCGCTACCGCGACCGAGGCATCCTCGCGACCATCGGCCGGGGCGCTGCCGTAGCTCAATTCCCCAGGTTCAGCCTGACCGGTTATTTCGCTTGGCTGGCTTGGCTTTTCATTCACATTTTTTCTCTGATTGGCTTTCGCAACCGGCTGATCGTGATGATCCAGTGGGCGTGGTCGTATCTCACGTACCAGCGCGGAGCGCGGCTGATCACCGGCAGCAGCGAGTTGCCGGGTTGGACGGAAGCGGAAAACAAGGACCCGGAAGAGACGGTGTCGCATCGGCTGTCCGGAACTTGAGGCTAGGGAACTTCCTTGCCGATATAATCAATGTGTTGAAACGCGCCGTACTTCTCATCTTCATTTCGTTTTTGCTCTGCGCGAGTTGGCTCCAGAGCCAGGACGTGCCCGCCGAGGGCCGCACGCTGGCGGTCATTCCGTTCGAAAACACATCGCCGACACCGGGACTGGAATGGCTGGGCGAGGCCTTTGCCGAGGCCTTGCACGAACAGCTCAATTCTCCCGTCCTGTACGTCGCCAGCCGGGAAGAGAGATTCCGCGCCTATGAGCGCCTGGGCATCCCGGCAGGCATGCATCCCTCGCGGGCCACGTTGTACCGCATTGCCGAGCAGATGGACGTGGATTACGCAGTCCTCGGTTCCTACCGCTTCGACGGCGCGGAGCTGACGGCCACGGCGCAGCTGCTCGACATGCGCGGGCAGAAGCTGCTGCCCGCAGCCAGCGAGTCCGACCCGCTTCGGGATCTGGGACGGCTGCAATCGGCGCTGGCGTGGGACATGCTCCGGCTGATTCGCAGCGACTTCTCCGAGCCCAAAGACCAGTACGTCGCCAGCCTTCCGCCGGTGCGGCTCGACGCCTTCGAAGACTACATTCGGGGCATTCTGGCGCCCGTCGCCGAAGAGAGGATCCGGCGCTACCAGGAAGCCACGCGTCTGAACCCCGCCTACGCCGAAGCCTGGTTGGAACTGGGCATGACCTACTTCGCCCAGCGTTCCTACGAACCAGCCATGGCTGCCCTGGAACAGGTTGCGGCCTCGTCGCCCGAGGCCCGGAAGGCGAACTTTTATCTTGGCCTCGCGGCTTACTATCACGGGGATTTCGCGCGATCGGAAAACGCTTTCGCGTTTGTCGCCGCCCGCCTGCCGCTGGCCGAGGTGTACAACAACCTGGGTGTAGTCCGTGCGCGCCGCGGACACAAAGACGCAGCCAGCGATTTTCAGAAAGCGATTCAAAACGATCCCAGCGATCCCGATTACCACTTCAACCTCGGCCTGGCTCTGGGCCGCTCTGGCGACCACGCGGGCGCGGCGCGCGAACTGCGCACCGCTCTGGAGCAGCGCCCCAACGATGCGGAAGCCCAGGCGCTGCTGGCAACGCACGGGTCTTCCGTGATGGGCTTGGCCCCAGCGCCATCGGCCACCAAGGCGCCGCTGGAACGCATCAAGCGCAACTACGAGGAAAACAGTTTCCGGCAGATGACGATGCAGATCGAGAGCTGGGCTGAGCAGCGGTTTGCCCGCTCCGATCCGCGCTCACACGCGCGTTTTCACGTGGAATTGGGCAACGAACTACTGACCCACGGATTCACCGCCGAAGCCGAGCGCGCCTTCCGCGAAGCCGCCGGCCTTGACGCTTCGAGCGTGGCGGCGCTCACCGGCCTGGCTGAGGTTTGCGATGCCCGCGGCAATGCCAGCGAGGCCCGCGCCCAGGCCGAAGCGGCGTTGCGGATTCGCGAGTCGGCTGGCGCCTATCTAGTTCTCGCGCGCCTGGATTTGAGAGAAAATAGGATTGAAGCAGCCGTTCAGAACGCCGATCGGGCCGCGCAACTGGAACCCGGCAATGCCGCAGCCCAGGATTTGAAGCGTGCCATCGCAGCCAAGCTCGCGGAGAAAGCGCAGCCGCTGCCCCAGCCATGAAACAGGTCACAGGTGACAGGTCTCAGGTGTCAGAGATCAGTTCTCAGTTCTCGGTTCTCGGTTCTCATCATCGAGATCCCAGGTGTCAGGTCAGGCGGACGCTCCCTTCCCGCTTGTCCATTTCCAGCGGAAAACTGGCGTCAGGGCTGACTTGCCTCGCCTTGCTCGCCGTAGTCCTTTTGCCTGCGCTCTGCCAGGCGGATGTGTTGAAGATCGTGATCAACGACGCGATCCACCCGGTCACCGTGGAGTACATCGGCCGGGCGCTCGACGCTGCTGCCGCCCACCACGACCAAGCCGTGCTGATCGAACTAAATACTCCCGGCGGGCTGGTCGACTCGACGCGCGAGATTATCGAGAAAATCTCGGCGTCCCCGGTGCCGGTGATCGTGTATGTAACGCCTACGGGCAGCCGCGCGGGCTCAGCGGGAGTTTTCATCCTGGAAGCTGCCGATGTGGCCGCCATGGCTCCTGGGACCAACGCGGGAGCGGCGCATCCGGTGACTCTGTTCGGCAAGCCCGACGAGACCATGATGAAGAAGATCGAGAATGACGCGGCCGCCCTGATGCGCTCCGTCGCGGCCAAACGTGGCCGCAATGTCGAACTGGCCGAAAGCGCGGTCCGCGAATCGAAATCATTCACCGAACAGGAGGCGCTCGACAAGAAGCTGATCGACTATGTCGCTGCCAACGAACAGGATCTGTTCCGCCAATTGGACGGCAAGAGCTTCAAGCGATTCAACGGGCAGGCCGTGACGCTCAACCTCGCCAACCTTCCGGTGCGCGACTTCCCCATGACTCTGAAGCAGCGCATCCTGTCGTACATCATGGATCCCAACATCGCGTTCATCATTCTGGTCATCGGCGCGATGGCGCTGTATGTGGAATTCAATCATCCCGGCGCGGTGATCCCGGGAACGGTAGGAGTCGTTTTCATCCTGCTGGCGGTATTCTCTCTGAACCTTCTGCCCATTCGCTTCGCGGCTTTGGTACTGATCGCCGGGGCTTTCGTCCTGTTCGCTCTCGAAGCCAAGTTTGTCAGCCATGGTGTGCTGACGATCGGCGGGATTGCCCTGCTCGTGATTGGCGGCCTGCTGCTGGTGGACGCCCCGATTCCGGAAATGCGGGTGCGGTTGGTGACGGCTCTGGCCGTGAGTATCCCGCTGGGAGGGATCACCGCGTTCCTGATGAGCATTGCACTGCGCGCCCGCCGCAACAAGGTTGTCACCGGTGAGCAGGGGTTGGTCGGTGAGACCGGCGTCGCGCATACGCCTCTGTCACCCGCGGGGAAGGTCTTCATCCACGGCGAACTTTGGGACGCTGTCGCCTCAGTCGATATTCCCGCCGGCGAGCGTGTCGTCGTGCGCCAGGTGGACGCACTCATTTTGCAGGTCGATCCTGTGGCAGCGGCCAGAACCGTGACGGTGTGAACCGGCCATCCGCTGGCAGGTCTCAGCTCTCGGCCCTGGAACTAACCGCCGAGAGCTGAGAGCCTCGGTTCCCCGAATCACCCTTAACAATGCACCAATGCCGCGTCGAACTCTCACTTGCGCTACAATCCGCTCAGGGCTTCCTTATAACATTCCAGCCGGAGGCGCATATGCAGCTCGGTTTTCCCGTGAGTACGATCGCCATTGTCATCGTGGTCATTTACCTATTGAGTTCCATCAAGATCCTGGCCGAGTACGAGCGCGGCGTCATTTTCCGCCTGGGACGGTTGCTGCCTGCCGCCAAGGGCCCTGGGATCATCCTGGTCTTTGCGCCTGTGGACCGGATGGTGCGCATTTCTCTGCGCCAGGAGGCACTCGAGGTCCCGCCGCAGGACATCATCACCCGCGACAACGTTACCTTGAAGGTCAATGCAGTTATCTTCCTGCGCGTCATTGAGCCGAACAAAGCGGTGGTCGAAGTTTCCAATTACGTTTACCAGACCTCGCAGTTCGCGCAGACCACGCTGCGTTCAGTGCTCGGCGAGCAGGAACTCGATGAACTCCTTGCGCATCGCGACAAGATCAACCTGCGCCTGCAGAGTATCCTCGACACGCACACCGCTCCCTGGGGAGTAAAAGTCGCCAACGTGGAAGTGAAGCAGGTGGATATGCCCGAGTCCATGCTCCGCGCCATGGCCAAGCAGGCCGAGGCAGAACGCGAAAAGCGCTCGAAGATCATCCACGCGGAAGGCGAGTTCTCCGCCGCTCAGCGTCTGGTCGATGCGGCGCACCTGCTGTCCACCGAACCGGTCAGCGTGCAGTTGCGCTACCTGCAGACGCTGACTGAGATCGGCGTCGAGAAAAACACAACCGTCGTGTTCCCCGTGCCCGTCGATTTCTACTCCGGCATCCAGAAACTGCTGGCCAACGTGCCCGCGCCCGCCGCGCCGGCAGGCGGCTAGAGGTAGCCGCCACTTCGTATGAGCAGCGCGCCACAGGACACGGAGATCACGCTCGGCACCGGCCGGATGCTGGCGCTTTTTTGCGGACTAGTCCTGGTCTGTGCCGTCTTTTTCGCCGTCGGATTCTCGTTGGGGAGAAAGGCCGGGACGGCGGGCGGCGCAAACCTGCTGGCGGGCCAGGCGCAAACGCCCGCAGCGGTGGTCCGGCCCTCGGCGGGAAAAAACAATTCACCGCAGGCTCCTTCGTCTGATCAGTTCGGCTTTTATAAAGCCGTAGAGCAAAAGAGCGCCGACACCCAACTCGCACCCCATGACTCACCGCCGCAAACCGCGGCCGCCGCCGCTCCGGCAGAAGCCACGAGCATCGCCCCCAAGACCGCGGCTCCCGATCCCGCAACTCCACCGGCCAACGCCTACTACGTGCAGGTGGCGGCCGTGACTCGTCAGGAAGATGCCGACGCCCTAGTCGAGGCCCTGAAGAACAAACAGTATCCGGCGTTCAGGACGAACCCTTCGGCCGACAAGTTCTTTCGAGTGCAGGTCGGCCCCTTCGCCGAAATTAAAGACGCCGAAGCCACACGCGCCCGCCTGGTGGCGGATGGCTACACGCCAATTTTGAAGAAGTAGCGAGTGTGATTTTGTAATTTGGTAATCGGGTAATTTGCAATTTAGGAACTGCGGAAAGACATTTTCGCGGTCAACGTATTGAAATTACCAAATTACCCGATTACAAAATTACCAAATGTCTTCGGTTCCCGATCTCACTCCGTTCCTCCACGCGATCGCCGATCCCATGCGCCGCCGCATCCTGCGGGTACTGAAAGAAAAGGGCGGATGCTCGCTGGGCAAAGAGAAGCCGGGGCTCTGCGCCTCGGATATCGAGCAGCGGGTCAAACTGGCGCAGCCGACCGTTTCCCACCACATGCGCATTCTTGTAAGGGCCGGCCTGGTCGAAGTCAGAAAGCAGGGACACTGGCACTGCTACCGGCGCAATGAGAAGCTGATTTCGGAAATGACGCGGGGCCTGAAGAGGAATTTGTGATGTGGCAATTTGTAATTGGTAATTTAAGAACTGGCAACGCCACTCGCCGTGGTTTTCAGATTACAAATTCCCGGCGCTGGCCGCAGTTGCTTTCTCTTCCGGGCTTACGTCGGCCTTGGCTTCGGCCTTCTCCGGACTCTTCTCATCCTTGCGCAGCAACTTCCGCACTTGCGCAATCAGGTCCGCGACTTCGAAAGGCTTGGCCAACGTCGGAGCTCCCTGGTCCTGCAGGAATGCGCGAGTCTCCGGATCCGCAATGCTGGAGAAGGTCAGCAGCAGCTTCTTCTCCATGCCGGCATAGTTGGCCGCGATCCAGCGATACAGGTCCGCCGCGCTGGCGCCGCCGGGCATGCGCCCATTCAGCACCACGGCATCGAACCTGCTGTTCTTGAGCTGTTCTTTGCTCTCTTCTGTGCTCATGGCGGTGGTGACTTCCGCGCCCGCTCCGACCAGCACGTCGCGCTCGAATTCGAGCACCGCCTCTTCGTCTTCCACCAGAAGCACGCGGCCTTCGAGCAGCGTCTGGCGGCGCACCGGCGCAGTTGCCACTTCCGTCGCTGTCACTTTTTCACCAGCGGGCAGGCGGACTTCGATGGTCGCTCCGCCCTCGTTCCGGTTGCGCGCCACGATCTCGCCGCCGTGCTCCTTAACAATGCCATAGCAAATGCTGAGTCCAAGGCCGGTGCCCTTGCCCACGGTCTTGGTGGTGTAGAACGGATCGAAGATGCGGCTGGTGTCCTTGATGCCAGGGCCGCTGTCATCGAACTCCACACACACGAACCGGTCTTTGCTGAAGACCCGCACTTTCAGGAGGCCATTGCCGTTGCCCTCGAGCATCGCATCGAGCGCGTTGTTGATGATGTTCAGGAAGACCTGTTCCAGCTGATGCGGGTCCCCAACCACCAACGGAACATCCTCGGGGATCTCGCGCTCCAGGGTGATGTTGTTGACCTTCAGGTCATACTCGCGCAGGGTAAGGCTTTCTTCCAGCACTTTGCACAGGTCAACGTCCTGCTTCTGCGGTTTGCGCTGGCGGGCAAAGGAGAGCAGATTCTGCACCACCCGGTGGGTGCGCTGCGCCTGCCGGAAAAGCTTGCGCACGTAGTCGGCCGAGCGGTGATCGAGTCCCGCTTGTTCCAGCAACTGCGCGTAGCCCAGGATCGCGGTGAGTGGATTGTTCAGTTCGTGGGCGACACCGGCGATCAACTGACCTACCGCCGACATCTTCTCGCTTTGCAGTAACTGTTCCTGGGTGCGCCGCAAGTCCTCATAGGCGCGGCAGGTCTCCTCGTAGAGCTGTACCTTCTCGATAGTGGTCGCCAGTTGCCGGCTGATGGCCACCAGCAGGTTCTCATCGTTGCTGGAGTAGTGCCGGGCTTCTTTGCTGGCCATGCCCATGATGCCGATGGGCCGGTCCTTGCTCCACAGCAGCACCCAAATCCAGCACGGCAAGCGATCGGCGCAGGCAAACTCCACCACCGCCGGAGGCAGGTGCGGCACGAATTCCTGGGTCACGACTTCCGCCCGCGAGCGCATGACCAGATCGCCGAAGCCTTCGGAAAAGTTCACTTCCGACATGCGCATCCGGGCTTCGCTGCGCGGCCCCCAGCCGGCGCGCCGCCGGAAGATGCCGTCCGGCGAGGTGCACAGATAAACCGAACCGGTTTCCGCCCCGAACAGCGAGACCGCCTGCCGCAGGGTGAGGTTCAGAATTTCGTCCAGATCGAAAGACTGGGTGGCAATCACCGCCATCGCATTCAGCGCGTTCAGCTCGCGGTTGCGGCGGCGCATCTCATCTTCGGAGCGCTTCTTTTCCGTGATATCCAGCACGAAGCCCTGGTAGCGCTCGATGCGCCCGCTGGAATCGCGCGTGGCAAAGCAGCTTTCAGCCGCCGTCAGCAGCGTGCCGTCCTTGCGCCGGACCGTAATTTCGAAGTTGCGCACATAATTGTGCGCCTCGATCTCTCTGCAGAAAGCGTCGCGCTCTTCCGCCACCGGATAGACGACGCTGTCAATATCGAGCGTCAGCAGTTCCTCCCGGCTGGTGTAGCCGAGCATGGTGACGAAAGCGTCGTTGCAGTCGAGCAGCTTGCCCTCGAGCGTGGCGACGAAGACACCTTCCTGGGCCTGCTCGAACAGCATGCGGTATTTCTCTTCAGCGACGTGCCGGTCCGTGGTATCGCGCACCACGTGGATGGTGCCTTTTTGCTGGCTCCCCTGTTCGGTGAACGACGAGGTGGACACGATGGACTGCCCGCCAAAACACAGGTCGGGCCCTTCCACCAGCCCCGCGCCGCGCTCGCAGTACGGGCATCCGCTCCAGGGGAACTGGTGCGGCAGGACGGCTTCGCACGTATTGCCAACCACGTCCGCCGGAGCCTGCTCCAGGCGTTGCAGCAGCGCCTGGTTGGTTTTGAGGATCCGAAAATCTGCGTCGTGCGCCAGGATCAGGTCCTGGATGGAGTCGAAGGTGTTCATCCATTGCCGCTGCGAGCGCAGTACCTGCTCCAGTAGTCGCAGATTTTCCACCGCGATTCCGAGTTGCTGGGTAATGGTGTCGAGGAACTCCAGCTCTTCCGCCGTGTGCGGCCGGTTCCCTGCGCATCCCAGGGCCAGCGTGCCAATGAGAGACTTCTTGCCCTGCACCGGCAGCATGATCACATGACCGATGCCGTGCTTCTTGAGCTGCTCCTGAACCGGCTCGGGAATGACCTCGCGCATCTGCAGAACCGTGGCCTTGTTTCCCTGCAAGACCCGCGCCAGGGTTTCGTCCATGCCGACTTGCCCGATGGCGCGCAGGAAGTCCGGCGATACGCCGACGTGCTGCGTGACCACCAACTGGTCAGCCTCGAGCAGGCGGAACCAGGCGGCCCGGGCGCCCGTGGCGCTCTTCAGCCTTTCCAGGGTGGCCTGCATCATGGGACCGTGATGTTGGGCTCGGGAAATCGTAACCGTCAGCTCATTGAGCACGGCCAGCCGATGCATGCGGGCGCGTGAATCTTCCAAGGCCAGCAGGAACATGCTGGATCCGAAGAGCACTTCCACCAGCAGTCGGGCCTCGCCGGGGATTTGGCCGGTAACCGCCGGCCAGTTCAGGTTCAGGGTCAGCAGGCCGGCGCTGAGCAGGGTTATCCCCAACCCGATGCGGCCCGAGCGATACCGCAATAACTGCAGGACCGCACCAGCGGCGATCAGCCGGTAAGAAACTTCCAGTGCCACGCCCAGTGCCGTCGAGTGGGGAAAGTACAGCGGCCGCAAGCTGCCGAGCGCGACTACGGCCACCGACGCCAGCAGCAGAGCCGTCAACAGGCGCCTCGCGTGTGTGGAAATCAGCACCGCCGCGGCAAATAATCCCAATGCCAGGGCGAACTCAGCCTGGCCGAAAGCCAGCGTCGCCGGAGACGCGCCGTGCACTTCGCCGTTGCGTGCCACCCACAGGAACACTCCGTAGGCGACCCAGCCTAAACCCCAGGTCAAAAGATAACGTTCTCGAAAAGCGCGGAAGAACAGCAGGCTCACCACCGCCAGGATCAGGGCGTTCGACTCCCGGGCCGTCAGCCAAAGAACGGCCAGCGCGCCGACCGGGGACCCTAGAAGCCAGGCAGGATTCATAGTTCAGACGGGTTACTGCCCCACTTCTAGATACCATGCCGGGTACCATCCGTTATGTGCTTTCCGCCCCCAGATGGTTACTTTCGGAATGTGGGAACTCGGCTAAAATGGGCCTTAGATTCGCTCAATCCGATATGCCTTCTGACCGCATTCTGGTAGTGGACGACGAAGAAGCCATTCGCGAAATTGTCTCCTCCATGCTGACCGCAGCGCAGTTCCAGGCCCGTCAGGCAGGGAGCGGCCTGGAAGCTCTCCGCTTGCTGGAATCGGGGGAGGAGTTCGATCTGGTACTTTCCGACCTGATGATGGCGGAAATGGACGGGATCGCCTTGTTGGAGCGCGCCAAGGAGAAGTTCCCGGACCTGCCCGTGGTGATGGTGACCGCGGTGCACGACATCTCGATCGCGCTGCAGGCGATCCGCAATGGCGCTTACGATTACCTGCTGAAACCATTCGAGCGCGAGCAACTGCTGGCCACCGTGCGCCGTGCCCTGGAGAACCGCCGCCTCAAGCGCGAGAATGACACCTACCGCACTAATCTCGAGGCGCTGGTCGCAGCTCGGACCCAGCAATTGAGAACCGCCATGAGCGATCTGGAGCGCTCCTACGACATTACCCTCGAAGCCCTCGGCGGGGCGCTCGACCTCAAGGACGCCGAAACCTGGAACCACACCCGCCGGGTGACCGCCTACACCATCGCGATGGCCAAGCAAATGGGCTTGCCGAAGGACGAGATGAGCGTTATTGCCCGGGGCGCGTTCCTTCACGACATTGGTAAGATGGCCATTCCCGACCGAATTCTGACCAAGCCCGACAAGCTGACTCCCGAAGAAGTCGAGATCATGAAGGAGCACTCTCACCAGGGCTACTACATCCTGAGCAAGATCCCCTTCCTCACCCGCGCCGCCGAGATTGTGTACGCGCACCAGGAGCGTTACGACGGGACCGGGTACCCTCGCGGACTGAAGGGCGAGGAGATCCCGCTGGGCGCCCGAATTTTCGCGATTGCCGATACGCTAGATGCCATGACCTCCGACCGTCCATACCGTGCCGCCCAGACCATTCAGGCTGCCCGCAAAGAGATCAAATCGTGGTCGGGACGCCAGTTCGATCCTAAGATCGTCGCCGTCTTCCTGGCGATGCCCGACAATATCTGGGAGGATTTGCGCAAGGATATCGACGAACAGAGTTACGGCGGCTTCCCGCAACATATCGCGCTCAAAGCTTCGCGCTAGCCCGCATTTCTCCTGACTTTCCCTGCAAACTTTCGAGCGCGGACCGTTCCCTGAAAGAAGGTGTATAAGGGAAGTCCCAGGAGAAAGCCATGAAGACCATAGCGGTCGTTGGTTGCGCCCTCATTTCATGGGCGGCGTTCGCGCTCGGACAAGATCGTCCGGCGCTGAGCGCGCTGCCGAACACGGTTTTCGTCAGCGCCGAAGGAAAATTCGAAAGCGCGCCCGACACCGCCCTCATCCAGTTCAACATCTCGGCGCAGGCCGACACCGCCAAAGTCGCCTACGAGCAGGCCGCCAAGGAAGCCGAAACTACCCGCCAGGTGCTGCGAGCCAACGGGATTGATCCCAAGGCTGCCGAGATCGGCTTTTTCTCCCTGAACCCGCAGTACGACTGGAAGAACCCGAAGCACAAAGTCATCGGTTACCAGGTCACCAGCAGCGTCAGCCTGAAACTCAAGGACTTCTCGAAGATCGGCCCCATCACCCAGCAACTGGCGGACGCGGACGTGAGCGGGAGCCAGTCACTGAACTACACCCTGGAAAACATCGATGAGGCGAAGAGCAAGGCGGTGGCCGACGCTTACCGCCGCGCCCGCGCTTCGGCGCAGTCCCTGGCCGCCGCCGCGGGCCGCACCCTCGGCGAACTCTCGTACGCGTCGGTGGATACTTTCGAGAACATCCGCGTGATCGCGCCCATGCAGCGCCGAGCGATGCCCATGGCCATGGCCGGCGCGACCCCGGCCCCGACTGAAGAATTCACCCCGCAGAACGTGACCGTCACCTCGCACGTGAGCGCCATGTTTGTCCTAAAATGACTGCTCGGAACGTGCGCAAAGGTGAGCTGGATGATTGACCACCGGCGTTGGAAGGAAGCTCTCTTGTCGCTTCGCTAACCGCGGCCTTCGATTGCGCTGCGGCGGCCGGTTCCAAAGGTACGTTCCGTGAGCCCGCCGCTCCAGTTAGGGTTCGACTCTCACGGCTGGCCTTGCGGAAATCCGGCTGCCATTCACCGGAATATCGCGCTCGATCTCCATCTCGATCGAGGTTCCGGGCTCCAGCCGCACGTCGCTGCCGCGCGAAAGCATTGCGATCGCCAGCCCGGCAGCGCCGCCAATTCCCGCCCCGACGCCGGCTCCCTTCCATCCGCGAATCCCGCCGATGGCCGCTCCGGCCCCCGCCGTAGAGGCCGCGGTTGCCGCTTTTCTCCCAGTATCGCTATCCTGCCGAATAGTTCCTTCCGGGTCCGTCACCGAGGTTCTCCCCGCCCCGGGCGTATTTTCCACGGCACCGCCCAGTATTACCGTATAGCCGCTGGGATAGATCATCGAGGTAAAGTGAACCAGGATCTCGGCACGGCCCTTCACGTGTCCGCCACGCTGCACGTGACTGATCCGCCCTTGCACGTAGGTTCCGGGAGGAATCACGATCCGATCCTCGATCACAAAAGGAAAGGTGGTCTCCGCGTAAACTGCGTCGCCTTCCTTTGCCGTCTTGGTCGAGATCGCCTGCTTTAACGAGAGCGGGACCCTTGTCCCAGCCGGAATAATCAGAATGGAAGCTGCCGACGCCGGCGCAGCTTTCGCCGGAACCTGAGCAGCAGCAGCCGGAGCAGCCGGAGCCGCGGTTGTCCGGGAAACCGCCCAGCCGGCCAGCAGAAACAAGCACAGAGCACGGGTCCACATGGGATGCTTACCTCTCCCGATGAAATGAAGACAGCGCCTATGAAGTCCGATGCAGGAATTCAGTGAATAGTGGTTAGTGGATAGTGGTTAGAATCGAATTTCCGGGCTGATTCACTGTCCACTAACCACTATCCAGTCGTCACGACCCACTGCCTTTCCGCCCCTGGTTCTCGCGCACATTGCCCATGAAATGAGACTGCAGTTTCTGGGCGCAGCCTTCGCCGCACAAGTGCAGGGCGCCCTCCCGCACCGCCAGTTGCTCGTCCCATGGACCAAGATGGAGGACTGGTATGCCCAATTCGTCCATGGAGGTCCACATGACCCACCAGCGGTCGCTGACGCCTTTCAGCAGGCCGCAATTCGGACCGGCACACCGATAATAAGGGCTGGGAATCACATCTCTAACCGCCGCCATAAGGGGCTATTGTAGCCGAGACCAGCCATCCGCCATCAACCTTCATTCGCGCTCCCTGACCAACCGGGAGGGAAGCTGGTGGGCTATTTGTAAATCAAGTACTTCTCCCGCAGTGCCACGAACGCGTCCAGCCGCTCCTGCCAGTCTTCGGCGATGCGCCGCGGATCCCGCCCGGCCGCGATGGCATCGAACGCGGCCTGATTTACGAGCAGTTCCACCATCCGGTCGATCTTGAAGTCATTCGGATAGAGCTGGCGCAGCGCCGACGCCAGTTCAATGCCCAGCTCCGGAGCGTCGAACGTGTTGCGGTCGAGCAGGATCAGGTTCACCCCTTCGCACTTCTCTCCGGCGAAGTTGCCGGACGAAGGCGTAAAGGTGAGCGGAACGAACCGCACACTCTGAATGCTGCGCACGTTGAGATAGGCCGCCAGTTCTTTTCCCTTGATCCAGGGCGCACCCAGGACTTCAAAGGGAGTATCCGTGCCCCGCCCCACCGAAACATTCGTGCCCTCGATCAACCCCACCCCCGGATAGAGCGTGGCTTCGGTCAGGTTCCGCAGGTTGGGCGACGGGTTGACCCAGGCCAGGCCGGTCGAATCGAACCAGTCGCCGCGTTGCCATCCCTGCAGCGGCACCACCTCCAAGTGCGCGTTGATGTGCCGCTCGGAATTGAACAGCTTCGCCAGTTCGCCCGGCGTCATCCCGTGCCGCACCGGCAGCGGAAAGTAATTGACGAAGCTCTCATGGTTTTCGTCCGACACCGGTCCCTGCACGAATGCGCCCGTGATCGGATTCGGCCGGTCGAGGATCACCACCTCGATTCCCGCCTTGACGGCTGCTTCCAGAAAGTACCCAGTGGTGGCCTCGTAGGTATAGAACCGCGCGCCCGCGTCTTGCAGGTCGATGACCACCGCATCCAACTTCCTCAGAACTTCCAGCGGCGGACGCCGGGCCGCATCGCTGGCGCCGTACACGTTATAGACATCAACCCCGGTCGCGGCATCTTTCGTATTCCGGATATCCGTCGTATCGAGCGTACCGGTCACGCCGTGCTCCGGACTGAAGATCGCATCCAGCGAGATGCCCGGCACATGGGCCAGCACATCAATCGTCCGCCGTCCCTCCGCATCCACTCCGGTCTGATTCGTCAGCAGCCCGATCTTTCGCGGCGCGACTCCCTTCACCGGATGGAGCGCAGCAAACTTGCTCTCTTCGAGCACATCGATTCCGGCCTTGACCGCGCCGTTTCGCACCGCCAGCTTGCGCGCCGCGCTCTGCATTTCGTTGTAGCCGGTAAGGTTCGCCAGCCGCAGCTTCTCCGCCTCGGCCGGATCGAGCGCCAGCGCTGCCGCCACCGCGGTGGCGACTTTCGTCCGCAGCGAAATCGCTTTTCCGTCCTTGATGTGCACCGCATTCGTCAGCAGGACGATATACGTCTTCGTTGCCGGATCAATCCATAGCGACGTCCCCGTGAACCCGGTGTGCCCGTAGCTTCCGACCGGAAACAACTCCCCGCGATTGGTCGAAAAGGGAGAATCAATGTCCCACCCAAATCCGCGCAGCGCCGTTCCTGTCGCCGGCTGCTGCGGCGAGGTCATCTTGGCGACCGTCGCCGGAGTCAGCACACGCCGCCCGCCATCCAACAACACCTGCGCGAAAACCGCGAGATCGTCGGCGGTGGAAAACATTCCCGCTTGTCCCGCAACGCCGCCCATCCGCCGCGCCGTCGGATCGTGCACCACGCCGCGCAGCATGCGATGCTTCTCATCTTCTTCCGTTGGCGCAACGCGTGGAATCCACGAAGCCGGAGGAACGAAACGCGTGTTCTTCATCCCCAGCGGCGCGAAGACATGCTTCTCGCTGTACTCATTGAGCGCTTCGCCAGAAAGGCGCTCGACCAGCGCTCCGAGCACCACGAAATTGATGTCGCTATAGCTGAACATCGCGCCCGGCGGGCGCTCCGGCGTTGCCGCCATGGCCATGGCATACGCCGTCTCCTTCCCTTCCCACGGTTTTGTCAGGTCCAGATCCTCCGCCAGTCCCGAGTAGTGCACCAGCAACTGCCGGATGGTGATGTCCTGCTTCCCGTTCTGCCCGAACTCGGGAATGTACTTCGCCACCGGATCGCTCATGCGGAACTTGCCCTGCTCCCAAAGCTGCATGACCGCCGTCGTGGTCGCGACCACCTTCGTCAGCGAGGCGCAATCAAACACCGTATCCAGGGTCATCGCTTCGTGCTTCGGCTCAATCGCCCGGCTGCCGTATGCTTTGCGATACACCACCTTCCCGTCATGGCCGACGATGAGCACCGCCCCGGGAACCTGCCGCTGGGCAATGGCATCATCAATAATGGGATCGAGGATCCTGAGCCGCGAATCAAGGGGAGCCTGGCAGAAAGCTGCTGCCGAAAACAGAAGAACAAGAGGCAGAAGAATTTTCGATGCGGGTTTCACGTCTGCTGTTGACTGTACACGACCCCCAAGACGCCTCTCAACCTTTTGCGTGTACCGGCTTGACACCCTCCCCGTTTGCCTCCGCTCGCCGCCTTTGTTATAACCCCATCAGTTCCCGAAATTACCTTGAACTCGGTCCTTCCCAGTCGCGGCGCCGGTTTCTCCTTCCTGGTGCGAACTTCCAGTGCCCAGGACGAACGCTTTCGCGCTGCCTTCAGCCTCATTGACAAGGCCATTACCGCGCACGCTTTCCCCGCATGTTCGCTCGCCGTTGCGTGCCGTGGCGAACTGGTGGCTCACAAAGGGTTCGGCCATTTCACCTACGATCCTGCTTCAGCGCCCGTCTCCACCGGCAGCATCTTCGACTTGGCCTCTGTTTCCAAAGTTATCGCCACGACTACCGCGGCGATGATTCTCTACGAACGTGGCCTGGTGGACCTGGACGCCCCAGTTACCGCCATCATTCCCGAGTTCGCCTCTGACGACGACCGGCGCCAGCAGGTCACGCTGCGCATGCTGCTGGCGCACTCCTCCGGCCTCCCGGCTTACGAACGGCTGTTCCGGCACGCCCATGATCGCAAGCAACTTCTGCACGCGGCCTTTGCCACGGCCCTCACCGCCGACCCCGGAACCTGCGCCGACTACAGCGACGTTGGTTTCATCATCCTGGGAGCGGCGCTCGAGCGGTTGACCGACGAGCCTCTCGATACCTTTTGCCAGCGCGAAATCTTCGGCCCGCTCGGGATGTCGCATACCACGTTCAATCCGGCAAGAGCCTGGCGCGAGCGCATTGTGCCCACCGCCGACGATCACACTTTCCGCCATCGCCTCATCCAGGGCGAGGTGCAGGACGAAAATGCCAGCGTGCTGGGCGGCGTTGCCGGCCATGCCGGCCTGTTCGCCACCTCCGAAGATGTGGCCATTTTCGCGCACGCCATGCTCAACGGCGGGCACCCGATCCTGCGCCCCGATACGGTCGAACTTTTTACCCAACGCGAGTCCAGTCCCCCTGGCACATCGCGCGCCCTCGGCTGGGACACGCCGTCGCCTCCTTCCCAATCGGGAAAGTATTTCTCGCCGCGCGCCTTCGGACATCTGGGCTACACCGGAGCCTCGCTGTGGATCGACCCCGAGCGCCAACTTTCGGTAGTCCTGCTGACGAACCGCACCTGGTCCGACTGCAAGAACGAGGCGATCAAGAAGGTGCGCCCAGCCGTTCACGACGCGTTGGTGGAAGCCCTGGAGAAGAAAGCTTGAAGCGCAAAGCCAGGCGTGTGGATCTCCGCCACCTCGCCACCGAGAAAACGAACGCCGCATCCGCCAGTCTCGACCGCAAATCGTCGCTTGAAATCGTCCGCATCATCAACCTCGAAGACGCCAAGGTTGCTCGGGCGGTCGAGCGCGCTCTCCCGCAGATCGCCCACGCCATTGACCTGGTCGCGGCCGCACTGGCCAAAGGAGGACGCCTGATCTACGTTGGCGCCGGCACCAGCGGACGCATCGCCGCCCTCGACGCTGCCGAGTGTCCGCCGACCTTTAACACCGACCGTAAGATGGTCCAATTCGTTATCGCCGGAGGTCGGAGAGCCCTCGCGGCAGCCGTCGAAGCGAACGAAGACTCGCGCCAACTCGGCCGCAAAGAAATGGCGAAGAAGAAGCCTGGCAAGAACGATGTGGTGGTCGGCATCGCCGCCAGCGGACGCACTCCCTTTACCGTCGCCGCCGTCGAATACGCGCGGGCGCGCGGCGCACAGACGATCGCGGTCACCGGTAACCGGAATTCACCGCTCGAAAAAGCGGCGCACCTCGCCATCGTCGCCTCGGTTGGTCCCGAAGTCATCGCCGGCTCTACGCGGATGAAAGCCGGCACCGCCGAAAAGATGATCCTCAACATGCTCTCCACCGGCGTCATGACGCGCCTGGGCTACGTCTACGGCAACCTGATGGTCAATGTTCACTTGAAGAACCAAAAGCTGGCGGAACGGGGAAGGGCCATCCTGGAACAGGCGGCGCGTCTCGACCACAACCGGGCGCGCAAACTTCTCGCCGCCGCCGACAACCGCGTCGCCGTCGCTTTGGTGATGGCGAAGGCCGGAGTCAGCGTTGCCGCCGCGGTCACCGCCCTGAACCAATCCGGCGGACACGTGCGGAGGGCGATTGAAGTGGCGCGATCGATGTAGGCTCAGGCGCTCCGTTTGTCCGGCGAGATTCGACTTCCCTCTTGTGACTTCGTTTCCTCGGTGGTTCGAGCTCTCTGCCGAAGTTACAAACGGAACTCGGGTCCGCGATTCCGCCACGCGAACATCCTCAATCCCCGCTAGAATACAAACGGCGCCCGAATCTCCAGAGATCGTCGCGGCGCCTGAGTTCGCGACGAGTGGGAGACGCAGCAAGCTGCGTCTCTACGGCGGACTTTTGGGAATTCAATTCGCTATGGATAAGCTCGTCATTCGTGGTGGCAATCCCCTGCTGGGGACGGTCCGGATCAGTGGCGCGAAAAACGCCGCTCTGCCTTGCATGGCGGCGGCGCTGCTCACCGAAGAGCCGGTGATTCTCGAAAACATCCCGCAGGTACGCGACATCGAGACCACGCGCAAGCTGCTGGCGGCGATGGGCGTTGAGGTGGAACTCGGCTACGGCCGCGCCCATCACCGCACTACGCTCTGCGCGCGCAGCGTGCCCACTCCCGAAGCGTCCTACGAACTGGTCAAAACCATGCGCGCCTCGACGCTGGTGCTCGGCCCGCTCCTTGCGCGCTGCGGCCGCGCCCGCGTCTCGCTGCCCGGCGGATGCGCCATCGGCGCCCGTCCCATCGACTTGCATATCAAAGGCCTGGAGCGCCTGGGTGCGAAAATCACGCAAGAACATGGCTACGTGGAAGCCGCTGCCAGGCGCCTCCGCGGTGCTGACGTCGTCTTCGACAAGATCACCGTCACCGGCACCGAGGACGTGCTCATGGCCGCCACCCTGGCCGAAGGCGAGACCGTCATGCAGAATTGCGCGCGCGAGCCCGAGGTCGCCGACCTGGCCGCGCTGCTCAATGCCATGGGCGCGAAGATCACGGGCGCCGGCACATCTACCATCCGCGTGCAAGGCGTCAGCAAGTTGCATGGCGCCAGGCACCGCATCATCCCGGACCGCATCGAAGCCGGAACTTTCATCGTGGCGGGCGCGCTCACCGGCGGCGACCTCAACGTTACCGCATGCGATCCCGCTCACCTGACCGTCATCCTGCAGAAGCTCGAGGAAACCGGCGTCAAGACCTCCATCAAGGCCGACTCCGTCCGCGTCATGGGCGATCAGCCGCTTCAAGCCGCCGACATGAACACCGAGGAGTATCCCGGCTTTCCCACCGACATGCAGGCGCAGTACATGGCCCTGGCTACGCAGGCCGAGGGCACGTCGATCATCGTGGAGAACATTTTTGAAAACCGTTTTATGCACGCACAGGAGCTCGACCGCATGGGCGCGAATATCAAGATCGAAGGCCGCCGCGCCATCGTCCGCGGCAAGACCGCGTTGAGCGCCGCCGCCGTGCTCGCCAGCGACCTGCGCGCCTCCGCCTCGCTCGTGCTCGCCGCCCTGGTTGCTGATGGCGAGACCATCATCGACCGCGTTTACCACCTCGACCGCGGCTACGAGAATATCGAAGAGAAGTTGAAAGCGGTGGGCGCCGAAATCCGCCGTGTCGGCAACCTGTTTCCCAAACGCGCCGCCGCGCCTGCGTGAGTGCACCTCCGTGGTGCGGACACCCCTGCGCCTACGCTGTTGACTAACCAGGCGCCTCTGCTGATTTCTCCGGCCCTCCTCTTCAAGATCACGGTAGCATTTGGCAAAGTTAATCGATCGCTTCGGGGAGACAAATATGTTCTACAGGCTATGTGGGACCGCGTTGCTGGTTTGCCTGGCCGCTGCTTGCTCCCAGGCCCAGAACCCGACCAAGGTGGAGCCGACACACTACAAGCTGGACTTTGAGAACGATCACGTGCAAGTCGTATCGGTCCACTACGGCCCGCACGAAAGGTCCGTGATGCACGACCATCCCGGTGGCGTGGTCGTGGTGATTACCGGTGGACACCTCAAGTTCACCGACAACCACGGAAAGATCCAGGAGGTCTTCGCCAAGCCGGGCGAGGCTCGCTGGTTTGCGCCCTTCAAGCACCGCGTTGAAAACCTGGGCGACACGGCCTACAACGCCGTCTACGTCGGGATCAAAACCAAACCGGCAAGGGACGAGGCCAACGCTATCCCACCCGCCCTGGATGAGGAGACGCTGAAGATCCTCGCGCGCTACCTTCCGACCGCTGCGGCACAGAAGTGAGCTTCTCAACCGCTGACTTCTGCCATCACCGCGCCGGCGCCGAACCGGCCGCCCGGACCGCCTCCTGGCACGCGCTGGCTGCCGTCAGGACCTTGTTGAAGGCCGGCTCGGCGCGCAGCTTCGCCAGCAAGGGGTCGGAAAGCAGATTGGAATACGCGCAATAGTTTTGCTCGACCGCGCTCTGGAGCCGACGCAGAGCCGCCTGCTTCTTGCCACAGTAGGCGAAGAGAGCTCCTTCGTAGTACCAGATCTCCGGGTCGGGCTCCGAAGGCAGGGTAGTTTCCGCTTCGTGGGCCAGGCGATCCAGTTCCGAGGCCGGCCGCAATTGCAGGCACGCTTCCCACAAGTCGCGGTGATAACGAGGCGCACTCGGCATCTGCTTCACCGCTTCCCGTGCTTGCGCCACCTTGCCTTCCCGCAGCAGAATCGAGGGCGTGATGTATGCGGCCCATTCCGAGCCTGCGTCCAGCCGGACAAAATCCGCGGCTCGCTCCGTCTTGCCCAACTCCATGAAAGCCCAGGCGCAGGAGCGGAACGTGTAGTTCCCCGGATCGAGCGCCAGTGCGGTGTCGCATTCGCCCGTCGACTGCTCCAGCATCCCAGCATAGCGATAAACATAGCCCATCACGAAATGGGCTTCAGCACTATCCGGACGGCGCTTCACCAATGCCTGCGCCGCTTCGTAGGCTTTAGCCAGTTCCCCCCGTTCGACCCGGTTGGTGATCAACTGCCCCGCCGCCCCGATGCGATTGGGATCCAGTTCCAGGGCCCGTTCATAAGCCTTGTTGGAACGCTGGAACATCGCCTCGCCGCCGTCGGAATAGTCGGCGTCGTAGTAACAGCGCCGCCCCAGCTCTTCCCAGGCCGGCGCGAAGGTCGGATCCGTCTGCACCACGTGCTCGAGCACCGCAATCGCGTCCTTGTTGGGTTGGGCATCATGCGGTAGCGCCAGGCTGTGGAGGTAAAGATCATAGGCCTGCGGATCTTTCGGACGAGTGCCAGGCTCGATCATGCCACCAGCCACTCCCAGCGCCGGCAGCAAACCTTGACGCACCTGCGCCGCCATCCCGGCCTGCAGGGCAATCAAGTCCTGGGCGGGGACGGTCAGGTTGGTCTGCCATAGGAGACGGTCGCTGTCGACTTCGGTTGCCTCCAGCGTCACCAGCAGACTGTCCCGCTGCTTGAGAAAATGCCCGCTCAGTACGGTCGCCACGTGGATTTCCCGGCCCACCTTCTGCGGATCAACGTCGTTCGCCACGTATTTTCGGGTGATGGCCGACGGACGAACATCCAGCGCCCGCGAGTAGGTAAGCACGTTGGCGATTTCATCGGCCATGGCAAAGCGCAGGAAGTCCACGCTGATATCGCCGTTCATGTTCTGCAGCGGTAGCACCGCAATGGTGTTCTTGGGCGCGCCACCGGCCCCGGGACGGTGCTTGAACCACCACGCTCCCACCGCCGCCAGCACCGTCACCAGCAGCGCGGTCACGGCCAGCAGGAGGTAGGTCTGATGCTTATTCGAGGTCTGGAACGTGTTGGTAGCGATCCGGTAGGGCAACGCTGGCCGTCGTGCCCCAGTTTTGGTTAAACCCGACTCCGTTTCCTTCTTGAGCGATTGCAGGTCGCCCTTCATGGCCAGCGCGTTCGGGTAGCGGCTGCCCCGGTCTTTCTCCATCGCCCGGCCGATGATGCCTTCCAGATCTCGGGGAAGCCCGGGATTCAGCTTGAGCGGCGATACCGGTTTCCGGTTCAGGACCGCGTCCAGGGTGGTCACCACGTTGCCCCCGGTAAAAGGCTTCTTGCCGGTCGCCATTTCGTACAGCACCACCCCGAGCGAGAACAGGTCGCTGCGCGCATCGATTTCTTCCCCCCGGGCCTGTTCCGGCGACATGTACACCGCGGTCCCCGGAATCACGCCCACCGCCGTCAGCGAGTCCTCGACCGGGGTTTCGTCGCTGGTCCCAAGTTGGTGCGACGCCTTGGCCAGCCCGAAGTCCAGGATCTTGGCCTGGCCGCCTTGGGTTAGGAAAATGTTGGCCGGCTTGATGTCGCGATGAATGATCCCCTTGGCGTGCGAGGCGGCCAGCGCATCGGCCACCTGGATGGTGATGTCCAGGATCTCGTCCACCTCCATGCTCTTGCCGCGCATCCGCTCCTTCAGGCTCACCCCTTCCAGCTTCTCCATGACGATGAAGGGATGGCCGTCCACGTCTTCGATGCCGTGGATGGTGCAGATGCCTGGATGGTTCAGTTGCGAGGCGGAGCGGGCCTCGCGCACGAAGCGGTCCATGGTCTTGGGGTCGTGCAACATGTTGTCGGGAATGAACTTCAGGGCGACGTGGCGGCCGAGGCGCGTATCCTCGGCTTCGTACACCACTCCCATCCCACCACCACCAAGTTTCCCCAGAATGTGATAGTGGGAGACTGTCTGGCCAATCATGCCGAGGGGCCTCGTCCTGTCGGCGGTAATGTTAGGCTCCGCACGAAGTGTGGGTCAACCCGGATGAGGATTGCGATCCGAGCGAGACGGATACTCTCGCCGTCGTCGTGCCAGCGCCGTGGCACCTGCCGTGCGCGGGCACCCTGCCTGAAACCTGTAGCCAGTGACCCGAGACCCGCTTTCTACGGCTGGATGGTCAGCGGAGCCGTCAGCTCGAAGCTCAGCGCAGTCTCGGCGGGCAATTCGATCTGCTTGTTGCCGGTGAAAGCGCCGCCCGCGAACCCTGCGCCGGCTCCGGCCAGTGCGCCAATGGCCGCACCCTTGCCGCCTCCCGCGATGCCGCCGATCAGGGCGCCCAGCCCGCCGCCTCCGGCTGTGGTCACCGCGGTCCGCTTGCCCTTCCCTTTCGCGGTTCGGCTCGAGACGGAAGACTCGATGGCGTAGGCCTTGCCGTTGATGGTCACGCTGGTCAGAGCCAGCTTCAAGCGCGCTGCACCCTTGATCTTGCCCAGGGCCTGCGCCTCCACGACTTTCCCCTTGGCGTCGGCGCCGGTCGGGATCACGGTCTTTCCATCAACCGCGACGGGCTCGGCCACGCTGGCCATAAACACGTCGCCGGTATTGCTGGTCTTCGACCCGACGGCGCTCCCCAGCCTCACCGTAATGGTCGTGCCAGCAGGAACCACGATCGGCTGCGGAGCTTGTGCAGCTTTGGAACCGGCCATGGTTCCCGGGCCCGAGGCCGGTTGCGATGAGGCCTGAGACCCCTGCGGGCTAGCCCCGGTGCTGGCCGGCTGCTCCTGCTTGCTGCAAGCCAGTGTGCCCAATGTGAGTGCGCCGAGAAGAATGGCGTGGAAAACTTGCGAGCGTTTCATAGAGTCTCCTTGGCGAAGATGCCTGGCGCGTGGGTTTCCCTGCGAATTCAAAAACGCTTTTCCCGGACCGGCGGTTGCGAGTCTCTGCTTTTGGACTCTAAGTGTAACATCGGGAAGGCGCGGCGGCTTGCCTTGTCCTCGCTCGTCCGGGTGCCCACTCTGAACCACACCCTGCCTTTTGTGAGACCCCCTTACCTGTATCCTTCTGCCCGCCATTTTCGTCCTTAGGATAGGAGCGACCGCCGGTTCCGGTCGCAGGAGGTACGGATATGGCTGTCGTCAAGAGTATCGGCCCAGCTTCGGCCTTCAAGGTGGGTCTGGTCGTCTACGGCATCCTCGGATTGATCGGCGGTGTTCTGTGTAGCGGGTTCGCCTTCGCCGGACTCCCCTTGCACCGGATGCCCTTTGGGGGTGCCTGGTTCGGGCTTCTGCCTCTGTTCCTATGCCCGATCCTGTATGGGTTCCTCGGCGGAATTGCAACCGTGATTGGCGCGCTCATCTACAATCTGGCCTCCGGCTGGGTCGGCGGACTGGAGGTGGAGATCCACTGAGGGACCACCGGGGCAAGAAGAAGGCCGCGATCTCTCGCGGCCCTTGGTTTTGACTAGCGACTAGCGACCAGCGACTAGCATCTGTTAGCGTCTTCCGCCGTAGCCACCGCCCTGGCGTCCGCCACCGTGA
>JBAVUO010000049.1:0-61463 GCA_049696815.1 Terriglobales bacterium
GCGGCAGTCCACCCTGGATACAAACCTCGGTCGCGCCCAGGTCCCAAGCCTCTTTCGTTTTGCGCCCAATCTCTTCGAGCGACAGGAAGTAGGAATCCGCTTCGCGAGGGCCCCGGCTGAAGGCGCAGAACTTGCACCCGACGAAACACACGTTGGTGAAATTGATGTTGCGGTTCACCACGTAGCTGACGATGTTGCCCACCAGTTCGCGGCGGAGCGCGTCGGCCGCCACCAGCAGCGCCATCAGGTCCGCGCCTTGGCTGTTGGCCAGCGCGTGGCAGTCGTCCTCGCTGAGACCGGCTCCGTCCTGGCGCTCGAGCACAAGCTCCAGCGGGCGGCGAATTTCGGCGGAAGCGTGGGGCGCAATGCCGTCCCAGGTGAGCGATGGGAATTGTTCCAGTTCGGGTCGAAGCCAAGTCACAACGTTCTCCTATCGAAAGAGATCGTACTTCGCGGGCCGAAGCAATTCCCGGGCCGTCCCGCTTTTCCTGAGGTAAGGAAACCCTCGAATGATACAAGCCGGCGTTCTGGACAGCTTGCCGCAGACCAGTCCGGCGGCGCAAGCCAACTCGTCGGCGATGGCGTCAACACTCACCCGCAGCGGGTAGCCGTACGGATCGCGCCGCCCTCGGTAGTCGTGCAGCGGCCGCATGCCCGCGATGCCGATTGCCGCCTCGGTCAGCCCTTCCCGCCACGGCCGTCCGAAACTGTCGCTGACGATCACCGCTATCCCCAACCCCAGGTGTTTTTTCAAGTCCCGGCGCAAACGGGCGGCGGAGCGGTCCGGATCCCGGGGCAGGAGCAAGGCGTGGCGACCCCCGTCCACGTTGGAAACATCGACGCCGCTGTTAGCGCAGACAAAACCGTGACGGGTCTCGGTAATCAGCACACCGCGCTTCCGCCGCACGACGCGGCGGCTCTCCCGCAGGGCCAGTTCGGTGACGCGCGCATCCAGGCCATAGCGGCGCGCCCAGGCCCGCGAAGAGGCCGAGGGGCGGATCCGGTCTAGCGCGACGAGCGCACCCTCCGCCTTGGACACGATTTTGTGCTTCACCACGAGGATGTCTCCATCCTGAAACCGCAGCCCGGCGTTCGCGGCCGCCGCCAGCAACTTCCGGGGCAACGAGTCTCCTGCGTGAATCTCGCCGGCCACGACAAGAGGAAGGATGCGCACTTCCATCCGCACTTCCTTCCGTACTTTCTTCTGCACTGCCGCGGTGGCTCCGCGCCTAGCCATGGCAGACCTGCTCCCGCGCACCCAGGTTCCAGCTGCGCACCAGCTTCTGCGAGCGTCGCTCGCCGCTGGCGGCGGCCAGTTCGTGCAGGTCGGCGGGACGATCCACGTCGAGCGCAATCCCCGGCAGCTTTAACACAACGCACGGCAATTCGGTGGCCTGGGCGGCCGCCAGGTGCGGCAGAAAACTGTCGTTGCCAAAATGCAGGGGAAACAAGTCAGCCGGACTGCGCAGCACGGCGTTGGTGCCCCGCCGGGCCGCGTCCGGGACAAGCACGGCGCCTGCGGCCGGTGCCGCATCCTGGATCTTTTGCAGTTCCGCAGCTTCTATCAGGGGAATATCGGCCGGGATCACGAGCGTGCTGCCTTCCCCACGGTTCCGGCAGACGGCTGTAGCCATCTCGATGGCGCCGGTTTCGCCGGGATTGGAGTCGTCTGCGATCGTCTGAAAACCGAAATACGCGGCTGCATCCGTGGCAAACGGATCACTGGTCACGACCGCGACCTCGGGCCGTCCCCGCCATCCCGCCAGGGTCCCGAGCACGTCCTCGCACATCGCCTGCGCCAGTTCCAGGCGCTCCTCTGGACTCAGGACAGAAGAGAGCCTGAGTTTGGCGTTCACGAGGTTCTTGACCGGAACCAGAATCACAGGCGCTCCGGACCGGCCGGTGCGGCCGAAGGATGCAGCGCAACCGCAAGTACAGCCCTGGCCAGCGCCACGCGGTCTTCGACTGTGCGCATCATAGCCGGCGTGCAGTGGACACGTACGCCGGTCTTGCGCAGGTCTTCGGCCGCCTGCGCATCCTGCGAATCCACTACCAGCAGATCGAGGAAGTCGCTATAGAATTCCGCAACCCCGGCGATAGAAACTTCAAAGCCCTGCGCGGTCAGCAGGATCCCGGCGGGCCCGTTGACGGCCGCTCGTGCCACGATCGGACTCACCGCCACGGTGCGGGAGCGGCATTCGCGCAGCGCCTCACGGATTCCCGGTACGGCTAGAATCGGCCCAACGCTGGTCACCGGATTGCTCGGAGCCAGCAGTACGGCATCCGCCGAGCGAATGGCTTCGATGACCCCCGGTGCCGGCTCCGCATCCGAGGCGCCCGCGAAACGCACCGATTCCACGGGGTCCTGATACCAGCGCTCGACGAAATACTCCTCGAAGCTCAATTCTCCAATCGGAGTCAGCACGCGCGTCTCGACGCGCGCGTTGGTCATGGGCAAAATGCGCGCTTTGATTCCCATGCGTGCGGCGATCTCGGCCGTAACTTCGGTGAGCGTTTTTCCGTCGGCAAGCAATTTCGAGCGCAGAATGTGGGTCGCCAGATCGCGGTCGCCGGCATGGAACCAGATTGGTTGTCCCAGCCGCCCCATGGCCTGCAGGCAATGGAAGGTATCGCCGTGCACCCCCCAGCCTCGCTCCTGGCTGAGCTTGCCAGCGAGGGTGTAGGTGATCGAATCCAGGTCCGGAGAGACGTACAGCCCCCACCACAACAGGTCATCGCCGGTATTCACGATCACGGTCAGTTCTTCGGCAGGAACGACCTGCCGGAGTCCTTCGACGAACTTGGCGCCGCCGGTGCCGCCGGTAAGAACCGTAATCATGCTGCCCTCCGGACGTAGCCGGCGGGGTCTGCAATCGCCCCCAGGCGCTGCGCGAGCAGACTGCCATGGGGTGCCGCCCGAGCTACGAACTCAGGATAAACCGGCAGCCGCTGCCACAACTGGAATCCTTTGGCCGCGGTTTGCCGCTGTAGTTCCTGAATCTGCGGCCAGGGCCTTTCCGGATTGATGTAGTCGGGCGTGAGCGGCGAAACTCCGCCCCAGTCATTGATGCCACCATCGAGCAGATCGGGATAATGCGGGTCGGAGAGATTGGGCGGCGCCTGGAGATTCATCTGCGGCATGAGCAGCCGCGCCACGGCCAGCGTGCGCAGCAGGTCGCAGCGGTCCGGTTCCGGCCAGTGCGCCATCGGGGTGCCGCTTTTCGCCCGGAAATTCTGGATGATCACTTCCTGGATGTGCCCGTACTTCTGGTGCAAATCGCGGATGGCAAACAGGGAATCCACGCGTTCCTCAATCGTCTCGCCAATGCCAATCAGAATGCCGGTGGTAAAAGGAACGCCCTGGCGCCCGGCCTCTTCGATCACACGCAGTCGCTTGGCCGGCTCTTTGTCGGGCGCGTTGTCGTGGGCCGCGCCTTTCCCGAGCAACCGCTCGCTGGTCGTCTCCAGCATGAGTCCCAGGCTGGGAGCGACGCGCGACAGCCGCTCGATCCATTCCGCACTCATCAGTCCAGGGTTGGGATGCGGAAGCAGACTCGATTCCCGGAGTACCTTCTCGCAGATGGCTTCGAGATAACCCAGCGTGGATTTGTGACCGAGGCGGCGCAGGGTGTCGCGCATTTCGGGAAAAAGAAGTTCCGGCTTGTCGCCCAGGCTGAAGAGCGCCTCGGTGCATCCCATGCGTTCCCCCGCCCGCACGACTTGCATGACCTCGTCTGGAGTCATGGTGTGTGCTCCCGGCTCGGCGGGATCGCGGCGGAAGGTGCAGTAGCCGCAGTAGTCGCGGCAAAGATTGGTCAAAGGAATAAAGACTTTTCGCGAGTAGGTGACGACGCCGGGCTTGAACCGGGCACGAAGGCGTTGTGCCGCCTGAAGCAGAAGAGGCAGCGTTTCATCGCCGGCCCGCAGCAGCCGGCATGCCGTTTCGCGTGCGATTACGCCTGTGGCGGCGGAGTCCAGGTCGGCAGCGATCGCGGGCGTTGCGTCATGAGAAAGCGTAGCCATCAAGGTCTGAGGTCCGTCGAGGCAGAATCGTTGCCTGGATTTCCCAACGATTCTAACGGAACCAGCCAGCGGTGTCGTGGCGGCGGGGCGAGCCCTACTTTCCCAGCAGCAGCTTGGCGATCGTTGCCAGCTGCATATTCGACGTGCCTTCGTAGATCTTTCCAATCTTCGAGTCGCGCCAGTATTTTTCGACGGGATAATCCTTGGTGAAGCCGTAGCCGCCGTAAATCTCGATGGCCAATGAGGCCACGCGCTCGGCCACCTGTGACGTGAACAGCTTGGACATGGCGGCTTCTTTGACGAAATTCAGGCCGGCGTCTTTCATCCGCGCCGCGTTATACACCAGCAGCCGGGCGGCCTCGATCTCGGTCGCCATCTGCGCGATCTGGAACTGGATCCCCTGGAATTCCGAGATCGCTTTCCCGAACTGTTTGCGCTCCTGCGCGTACTTGGCGGCGCACTCCCAGGCGCCGCGGGCAACGCCGAGCATCTGGGCGCCGATGCCGATGCGGCCTTCGTTCAGGGTCTCAATGGCAATCTTGTATCCCTTGCCGACCTCGCCCAGCACGTTCTCTTTCGGCACGCGGCAATCTTCCAGGATCAATTCGCAGGTGGACGAAGCGCGGATGCCCAGCTTGTCTTCCTTCTTGCCCACCGTGAAGCCGGGGAAATCTTTCTCCACGAGAAACGCGGTGATCCCCTTGTAGCCCTTAGACACGTCCACCGTGGCAAAGACGATGAACAGCCCAGCCTCTTTACTATTGGTGATCCAGAGTTTGTGTCCGTTGAGGACGAAGTCGGCCCCTTTCAGCTCGGCGCGGGTCTGGAGCGCGAATGCGTCGGAGCCCGATCCCGCCTCGCTCAAGGCATACGCGCCCACTGTGTTGCTGGCCATTCCGGGCAAGTAGCGCTTTTTCTGCTGATCGTTCCCCCAGCGAAGAAGAGCGTTATTCACCAGCGTGTTCTGCACATCCACGACCACGCCCGCCGACGCGTCCACGCGTGAGCACTCCTCGACCGCAAGGATGGCATCAAAGAACTTGCCACCGGCGCCCCCAAACTGCTCGGGAATTTCGATTCCCATCAACCCCAGCTGGAAGAACTGCTCGATCAGTCCGTGATCGAACATGCCTTTCTCGTCCATTTCTTTGGCCAGGGGACGAATCTTGTCGTCCGCAAACTGGTGCACATTGTCGCGAAACAGGATTTCATCTTCGGTAAGAGTGGTCAGGGGAGCAGGATTTGCGAGTTGCAGAGTCTCGGGCATGGAGGCACCTTTAAGTATTGTAGAGATGCAGCTTGCTGCGTCTCCCTGGGATGGCGAACCCAAAATTGTAGCAGGAGAACCGAGCGCGAGCGGCGACCACCCGGTCGGTTGATCGCAAGGAACTGTCTCACGAATGCCGGTCGGGATAGTTGGTGTCATCGCTGATTTCGTCAGTTGAGAATCCACGCCACATTCCAGGGTAACTTTCGGGTTCGGAATCGGCGTACTATCCTTGGACCATGCGTTGTGTCAACAGAGCGATCTTGTTCCTGCTGCTCGTCGCGACAGTTGTATCTCCGGCCCAGACGCGCCGCGAGGATGAACCATATTGCGACGAGAAGAACGCAAAGAAAGTGGAAATCACGGATGCAGATGCGACAATTCTTGGGTTGGCCATCGGTCGTGCCTCCCTGAAGGATGTTCAGACAAAGCTCGGTAGTGCAATCGTTACACGAGTGTCACGAGAAGAGGAGAGTGACGTTTCGATCTGCTACGTGTCTCCCGCGGACGGCACGGTGCTCGTTTTCTACTCAGGTGTGATGGGCGGTGGCGAAGACATAACGTGGTTCGCTCTGTGGTCACGCGAAGCCGCGTTCCCACACGCTTCGCAATGTACGCCTTCCAAGATGGTGTCTCGAGGTCTGGGTACACAGAGTGGCGTCCGACTGGGGCTAACGAAAGCAGACTTGGAACGAATCGTGGGTAAGCCCACGGAGCGCGGGCCCAAGTCCGTTAAGTACAACTACCTCTGCCGCAAGAAGATGACTGAAGACGAGATAAAGGGCTTCAAGACCGCAAACAACTGGGACGTCAGGAGCGACCCTTACTTTGACCGGATGTCTTGGATCGAAGTGCGGTACAGGGACTCGACGGCGTCTCGTATCGAAATCGGTGAGATTGAGTCTTACTGACCAGACGAATTCCCGCCGTCATCGGACAGGGCAGCAAGAATGGGCCGCGCCCACCAAGCGAACTAGGCTTGCTGTCCTCACCTTCTATTAATCAGCGCCGCCACATATCCCGCGCCGAAACCGTTATCGATGTTCACCACGCTGACATTCGACGCGCACGAGTTCATCATTCCGAGCAGCGCGGCTAGGCCTTTGAAGGCAGCGCCATACCCGACGCTGGTCGGAACCGCGATCACCGGAACGCCCACCAGGCCGCCGACCACGCTGGGCAGCGCGCCTTCCATGCCTGCGCACACGATGATCACCCGCGCCTTGGTCAGCGCGCCGCGATGCGCCAGCAGGCGGTGAATCCCGGCGACTCCCACGTCATAGATGTGCTGGACCGAGTTGCCCATCGTTTCGGCGGTGACCACCGCCTCTTCGGCTACCGGGATGTCGCTGGTCCCGGCCGACACCACCACGATCACGCCCTTACCGTACCGTTTGCGGTCGCGCTTGAGTACGATGGCCCGCGCCAGCGGGCGGTACTCCGCTTTGCTCACTTTGGCCGCCACCGCCCGGTACTGTTCCTCGGTCGCCCGGGTCGCCAGCACATTGCCGCCGTGTGCGGCGAGGCGGCTGAAGATCTCGGCGGTCTGGCGCGGCGTTTTTCCCTCGGCGAGGATCACCTCCGGCATTCCGTGGCGGAGTGCGCGATGGTGGTCGATTTTGGCGAAGCCCAGGTCTTCGAAGGGCAGGTGACGGAGGCGGTTGACGGCCTCGTCGGGCGAGAGCTGCTTCTTTCTGACCTGGTCGAACAGTCGGCGGAGGGCCTGGGAGTTCATATATCGCAGACATCATTGTAGATGGCTGGTAGCCTGCGCACATTCGAGCCGCGCAAGATCAACCACAGGGGGCACCCTTCGACTTCGCTCAAGGCAGGCTCCGGTGCATAGCGAAAAACTTGCCGGCGGGGCGCCGGCGCTACCATAAAATCAAGTCCCTTCAGTCACTTGCGGAGATTACTCCAGTGGTTCTACTCCCTTCGGAGAGATTGCCCCGACCGGCACCGCACCCTATAATCGGCGTACTCTGGTTTGCGGTTCTCCGTCAGGTTCGGGATAGGTGGCCCGGAGGTGCTGGTGTGCCTTCTGGTCGAGCCCAGACCCGTATGCGCATGCGCCGCCAAGTCGTCCTGATGGCTGCCGTAATCGCGGCCTCCTTTCTGGCCACCGCCTCGCTGTGGGCCGAGTCCGGTTCGCGGCCGGCAAGCATCACCGCCAGCACCGAGTCCGGCCGTAAGATCTACGTCAACGACCAGGCGCCCGCAAGCTCATCCAGCTCAACGGCTTCCGCCGCGCCCCGCTCCCGGCTGGAGTACTGGAGCTCTACCGAGCATCGCTGGAAGCCGGTGCCGACCAGCGGCGCCGCTATCCGTGCCGCCCGCTCGGCGGCGTCGGAAGTCAACAGTTATCTCGGCGGCAGTTCGCCGCTCCACCTGACCCGTGACCGCGTCTTCACCCAACAGGAGATTGACGCGGCGATTGACCAAGCGGCAGCCCGGCACAACGTCGATCCGAACCTGGTCCGGTCCGTGGTCAAAGTGGAATCGAATTTCAACCCCAATGCCGTCTCCCGCAAGGGAGCTATGGGGCTGATGCAGCTGATGCCAGGAACGGCACGGTCCCTGAACGTCACCAACCCGTTCGATCCGGAGCAAAACGTGGATGCGGGTGTCCGGCATCTAAAGAGACTGCTGGAAAGCTACGGCGGTGACATCCGTCTCAGTCTTGCCGCCTACAACGCGGGCTCGGGAGCGGTAGCGCGGAGCGCGGGCGTCCCGCGCTTCGCGGAGACCCGGAACTACGTGCGTAGGATTACGAACTTGTACTTGGGCGGCGGTGACCCTGGTTCGCACCTGATCGGCAACCCGGTGCACGACCCGGTGCGCGTCGAGCGCGACGCTCGGGGCGTGCTGTACATCACCAACACGGAATAGCCGGCTGCGCTTCCCGAACCAGCGGGACGACGCAATCGCGGTTACGGAACGAGCAAGTGAAGACCCAGGTTTCCAGGACCCTAGTCCGAGGCTCACTCGCGGCCCGCCTTGCGGCAGCCTTGCTGCTGACGCTGCTGCCGTGTGTTTCCGCCTCGGCTCGGGTTCACCACAACGATGCCTGGGCCCGCCAGCAGTTTGCCCGAGCGGAGCGCATGCGCGAGGCGCTCAACGGCCGTCCCGCCGACGATCGCACCCGGAAAGAGTACCAGCGGGTCATCGACGCATACCGTCGCGTTTATTTCGGCTCGCCCACCTCTTCCAAGGCGGATCCCAGCGTGGTCGCTACCGCCGAACTGATGGTCGAGATGGGTCGCCGGTTCGACGACAACAAGATCCTGCGCGGCGCCATCGAGCAGTATCGCTTTCTGCGCAAAGAGTATCCCGGCAGCAAGTACCGCTTTGACGCTCTGTTCACGATCGGCGAAATCTACAAGGACGACCTCGACGATCCCGAAGAAGCCCGGGCCACCTTCGAGAACTTCCTGCATCGCTATCCACGCAGTCATTTGGCCGATGACGCCCGTGGCGCGATGCAGGAGCTGGACGCGGAAGCCGACGAAATGGAGAAAGCGTCGCGCAAGGCGGCGCACAAGCCGGGCGCCAGCGAAAAGGACGAGGCCGCTGAAGGCTCGAGGCTTTCCCGCGGTCACAATCTGCCGCGTGTTACCGGCGTGCGGCACTGGTCCACGCCCGACTACACTCGCGTCGCGATTGATGTGGAACAGGAAGTGAAGTTCGACTCGCAACGCCTGGATCAGCCGGCCCGCATCTTCTTCGACTTGTACAACACGAAACTGGCGTCGACCCTAGTAGGCAAAACCTTCGACGTGGACGACGGCTTTCTCAAGAAAGTCCGTGTCGCCCAATTCCAGCCTGGCCGTACGCGGGTGGTGCTTGAGGTTGACGATCTCTCCAGCTACAACGCTTTCCTGCTGCCGAACCCGTACCGGCTGATCATCGACATCCACGGCAAGCAGAGCCGGGCGACGTCGATAGCGGAAGCTCGTGCGGCGCCGGAATCGCCAGCCGGGGCGAAGTCGCAGAGTTCGGCCGGTGACGTGCCTGCCGACAACGCCGCTGCGGAGCGTGCTGCCGTTGATCCGGCAGAGCAATCCGTCCCTCTAATCAAAACCACGACCGGTTCGGCGGTGTCCAAGACCACCACGGTCAGCGCGTCGGGGCGAAAAATCACCAAAACCATCGTCGAAGCCGACGACGATGTGCCAACGACCGTGGCGTCGCTCGAGCCTGAGAAACTCCGCCCCGAGGTCACACCGGCCCAGCGGGCGGCGATCGAGCCGGCGAAAGAGGAGAAGACGTCAAAGCCCGGGCCGCGTACAGCGCGCGGACGCAAGGCTCGTCCGGCGGCGGACACCGCCGATACCGCTGACCTCGAAATCAGGGAAGCACGCCCCACCGCTGCGGGCGACCGCTCTCTGACCCGCGCCCTGGGCCTGAAGATCGGCAGGATCGTGATTGACGCCGGCCACGGCGGCCACGACACTGGCACCATCGGCCCCAACGGCCTCCTGGAAAAAGACCTGGTGCTCGACGTTGCCAAACGGCTGGGCCGCCTGCTCGAGACCCGGCTGGGCGCCGAAGTCATCTACACCCGCCGCGACGACACCTTCGTCCCGCTGGAAACGCGCACCGCCATCGCCAACCAGGAGCGCGCGGATCTGTTCATTTCGATCCATGCCAACTCCAGCCGCGATGCCGACGCCCGCGGCGTCGAAACCTACTATTTGAATTTCACTTCTTCTCCGGAAGCGCTCGAAGTCGCGGCCCGTGAAAACGCGGTCTCGGAGAAATCGATCCACGAACTGCAGGACCTGGTAAAGAAAATCGCTCTGAAAGAGAAGATCGAAGAATCGCGAGAATTTGCTACCAACGTGCAGGAATCGCTGTACGGCGGACTCTCGCTGCGCAATGCCGGCGTCCGTAATCGCGGCGTCAAGAAGGCGCCCTTTATCGTCCTGATTGGGGCCAATATGCCTTCGATCCTGGCGGAGATCTCCTTCGTTTCGAATCCCGGCGACGAGCGCAAGCTCGAAACCGCCGAGCACCGCCAGCGCATCGCGGAAAGCCTTTACCGCGGCGTTTCCAAGTACGTCAGCGGCCTGAGTGGGGTGAAGGTAGCCAGCAAAGGGTCGAAAAGCGAAGGCCAATGAGCCCGCGCGTAACCACACGGGGCCAGCCTCGCGCATCTGAGCGCAGAAATCGTGGAATGAATCGGTAGCAGCAGGAAGTTCACAACCTCCCTCCGCCCTCCCGACTGGAAACTTTCTTCCGCCGCCGGTAGTCTAATCAAGAGGGACTCGCACGCCTTTTCCCCCCCCGAATGAAGCTGCTCCCAACCATTGCGCTGGTCTCTGGACTCTTCCTCAGCGGCGCAGCTCTCGCCGCCGAACCGCCCGCGCCCAACCCCGTGCTGCCGAAGGCGTTTGCGGGCTGGCAAGTGAAAGACTCGATCGGCAAGAGTGCAGATCCCGCCGCGGCCGACGAGGTCAACGCCCCGGTCCTCAAGGAGTACGGCTTTCAGCGGCTGGAAAAGGCGACCTACACTCGCGACGACGGCCGCAAGCTGGCCATCAAGGCGGCGGCGTTTGAAGACGCCAGCGGCGCCTACGGAGCGTTCACCTTCTACCGCATGCCCGAAATGCTGGACGAGAAGATCGGCGGGCAGGCCGCTTCTCTGAACAACCGTGTTCTTTTCTACCAGGGCAACATCCTGGTGGACGCCGTCTTCGACAAGCTCAGCGCGATGTCTGCTGCCGAACTGCGTGAACTCGCCGGAGCGCTGCCGCAACCCTCGGGCAGCACGAGCAAACTGCCCTCGCTGCCCGGTTACCTGCCGAAGGGGTCCAACCAAAAGAGTACCGCGAAGTACATCCTGGGCCCGGTCACGCTTGATCGCGTGGGCTCGCCGTTGCCCCCTCCCATGGTGGACTTCCAGTCCGGCGCTGAAGTAGTCATCAGCAAATACCGGGCCGCCGCCGGCGGAGCCACCTTGATGCTCATCTCGTATCCGACTCCGCAGATCGCCGCCCAGCGCCTGCGCCAGATCGATGCGACCCACCAGGTGACGCAGCAACAGCCCGGGGTTGCGACCATCGTGGATACGGGCCCATTCTTCGACAAGCGAACCGGCCCGATCATCGTCATCGCCGCCGGACCGCTCTCGCTGAACGAAGCCAGGGCGCTGCTGGGAGCGGTGAGCTACGAAGCCGAAGTCACGTGGAATCAAAACACCTACGTCTCGAAGAAAGACAATCTTGCCAACCTGCTCTTCAACGTCATCATCCTGTGCGGCGTTTTGATCGGGCTGGCGCTGGTCGCGGGGCTGGTCTTTGGTGGTTTCCGCATCCTCATGAAGCGCCTCTTTCCGAACCGTATCTTTGACCGCCCCGAGGACATGGAATTCATCTCCCTGCACTTGGGTGACAACGCCGAGCAGGCCTCTCGGAGGCGGTAAGTTACTCAATCGAAGGTTTTTAGGGGCACGGGAGGGCGCGCATGTCTCACTTTGAGTCACTTCCAGAGCCTGTTGAGTATCTTTGTAACTAATTGAAAATAAAGCTATTTAATTCCTAAAATTTCCTTGACACCCCCCTTTCTTCGCTCATAAGATTCCGGCAGAAAGTTTCGATGGGATCTCAAGACTCCGTTGGAACTATTCTCCCTTGAAAGAAAAGGCTGCCCATGTTGCCGGGTGGCCTTTTCGTTTGAAAACAGTTCTCAGTTCCCAGTTCTCAGTAGAGCTTCGTTTGAGAGCAGTTCTCAGTCTTCAGGTAAAGCTTCAAAGACTGATCGTGCGATGGCAGGCCGTTCCGTGATTTTTTCCCTCGCACGAGAGACCACCCCGATGCGGGGACGGGGAAGCTCTTGCTGAGAACTTAGAACAGAGAACAGAGAACTGAGAGCAGAGAACTGACTTCCAGCCACTGGCAACTTCTTTCCCTGGCAATTAAAATCGGAATCAGGCCGACGTAGCTCAGTTGGTAGAGCAGCCGATTCGTAATCGGCAGGTCAACGGTTCAAGTCCGTTCGTCGGCTCCAGTATCTAGGCATTTGCCGACCGCCGCGCGGCACTCTTGTTTCCTGCCCGGCAAGGCGCGCGGATTGTCGGCGACCCAGCGCAGGCCGAAGTATTCATCCGCTGCCGCCGGAGCAGGACCATTCCAAGCTCACCTCCGACATCGTGAACTTCGGACAAGCTGCGGGTCGCGGACTATCTCGCGACCGTGACCGCCCGCCTTGACGGGGCGTTCGTCGGCAGCTTTATATGGGACCGATGGCACGGAAATGGTGAAAGCATGATGATCAGAGAGAAAGCTCTTGCACTACTGTCTCTGGAAGGCAAGGTCGCAGCGGTGAGCGGGGCCGCATCCGGAATTGGCCGCGGAATTGCCATTCGGTTGGCTGAGATGGGGGCGGCCGTCGCTGTCCTCGACATTGATGCCGAGAAGGGCCGCGACGCAGTGGCCGCGATCCAGCAAGCGGGCGGGAAAGCGATCTTCGTCCCGTGCGATGTGCGTTCCGATCAGGACTGTCAACATGCGGTGGAGCAAGTGATCGCAGCGTTTGGCGCCATCGGCATCTTGTGCAACAACGCGGGCATCGCCATCCGTAAGAATGCGGTCGATCTCGAGGAGGACGAGTGGGATCTGACCCTCGATGTCACTCTGAAAGGCATTTACTTGCTCTCTCGCCGGGTGATTCCTCACATGATCCGGAATGGAGGAGGGAGCATCATCAACACCGGGTCGGGATGGTCCCTGCAAGGCGGACCGCGGGCGGTGGCGTACTGCGCCGCCAAGGGTGGGGCATTGAACCTGACGCGGGCGATGGCCATCGACCACGGCAAAGACAACATCAGAGTCAACTGTGTCTGCCCGGGTGATGTCGACACTCCCATGCTGCGCAGCGAATGCGCCCAGCTCGGCGAGAACCTGACGGAATTCATGAAAGAGGCGGCCCATCGCCCCCTTCCGCGCGTCGGCACTCCAGAGGATGTGGCCAATGCCGTGCTCTTTTTCGCCAGCGACATGTCGGCCTGGGTCACGGGGGCTTACCTGGTCGTGGACGGAGGCGGCCTGGCGGGCTAGTCATGTTCGGCCAAAAAGAAGCGTTTGAGAAAATTGGCAAGCCGGCAATCGAGGCCAGGACCTTCAGACTCGAAACCGCGGCGCTCACGCTCATTCATGAACTCATTTGCCAACATTTATTCGCCCCCGTTTCCGGAGAGAGTGAGAGAGAAAACAGAATGTACTTCCCCCACTTTCGTGCCATTTGGACCAAGTTCTCCACAGCTTCCACCGCCTTGCTACTTGCTTTTACGCGCGGAACTTCCTGATAATGTGCGCGAACGTTCCTGACGCCCGTGTATCGATATAGTCGAGCGGATCTGCTGCGGATTCTGCGACTCACTCCTCGCCAGCTTCAGGCTTGGGAGAAGGCTGGACTGGTGACCGCGGCCGAGAGCTTCTCCTTCTTCGACCTGGTCCAGATCAAGAAAGTCCGCGACCTGTGCGCGCAGCGCGTCCGCCCGGCCGTGATCCGGCAGTCGCTCGAAGCCATGCAGAAGCAAGTCGCCGGTATGGAGAACCCGCTGCTCGAGGCCGGGGCGTACCGGAGCGGACACCGCATCGCCTTCCGGCACGCGGGCAAGGTGCTCGAGCCCATTGCCGGACAGTTTATGTTCGATTTCGCTCCCCAACAGAGAGTCGTGACCAGCCCCGAACGTTGCGGGCCGGAACTGGTCGTCACCGACGCAGCCGAACTGTTTGCCCGCGGGATCGAGCTGGAAGAAGATCCCGGAACGCAGAACGAAGCCATTGCCGTTTATTCGAAGGTTCTCGAGATGGATGCCAATCACGCCGCCGCGCACATCAATCTGGGCACTCTGTATTACAACCGGCAGGAATACTCGCTGGCGGAGAAGCACTACCGCTCAGCCATGCAGATCGATCCGCGCTATGCCCTGGCCTACTTCGACCTGGGCAACGTGCTCGACGAAACCGGACGGATCGAGGAAGCCATCGCCACGTACAAGGCGGCCATTCAACTGGCCCCCACCTACGCCGACGCGCACTACAATCTGGCGCTGGCCTACGAAAAAACCCGCGAGCCGCGCAAGGCCTTGCAACACTGGCGCGCCTATGTCCGGCTGGACACCATCGGGCCGTGGTCCGTCCACGCCCGCCACCAGATCCAGCGAATCCTCGAGTCCGACCGCCTGAAGCTGGTTTACGCCCGCAAAGCAAACTGAAGTCGTTGGTCGTTTGTCGTTAGTCGATCGCAATGTCTCGGCGCCTTGACCGAGCCGTGAACACCCAAGGAATCGCCACTGACAAAAAAAGGGCGCGGCTCCGCCCCGGACGCCAAAACCGGGCGTTCCGGGGACCCTGGCGCCGCGCCATAGGGAGAGAGCTGCTTAGTCCACCACAAGCTTGTTGTCCACGCTGAAGACTCCCGGGACTCCGTTCGCTCGCAGGCCGGCGATGTTCTTGTCCATCGCGCTCTGCACGGTTCCGTAGAGCGTTACGTGACCGTTCTCGACCACGATGCGGATCGGGTCCGCCGGATCGGTGGAGTAGCGGCCGAGTTCCGAGTCGCGATAGATCGCGCGCGCGGTGCGGATACGCAGCGAATCGTCAAAGATCGAGGTCGGCAGCACTTTCACCCGGTTCACGACGTCTTTGACGCCGGGCGTGCGCGCCACAATCGCGAGCGCAGAATCGCGCGGTACGTCCCAGTAGGCAGCGCCACTCAGGGTAACGACCCCGTCCTTCACCGCGACCGCAATATAGTTGAACGCGTTGTCGTAGTAGCCGACGCGGTCATAGGCCAGCTTCTTTGCCAGTTTCTGCTGGAGCTGACCATCGGGCACGGTTTCGCCCGCGACCGCGATCTGGTTGCGAACGCCGCTGACGTTCGCGAGCTTCTTCACTTTCTTCGCCGCATCCAGCTTGTCTTGATAGAGGCCGACCGAGCCGGTCAGGGTCACGATGCCGTCTTCGACGCTGGAGCGCACCTTCTGCAACTGCTTTGTGTCATGAATCTTCTGGCTGACCGCCTGCTGAATCTGCTGATCGTATCGGCTGGTTGCGGCCATTGCGGTCATGCTCAGCAGGAGGAGCAACGCCAGCATGGTGGTCAGAAATCCTTGCTTTTTCATGGTTGCCATCCTCACTGGAGATTCCGGTCCCCACATCTCTTCATTAACCGGTTAGTTAAATAGATGCCGGGCGACCGGGCGGGGATGCATCTCCAAAGGCGGGCCTGGAACTTGCTGATGCGGAACCACTTAGTTGAATGATCGCGGTTTCCTGCGGCGTTCCTGAGGAGCGATTCCGAGGTCACAGGATAGCGTGACCGGCCTCCTCGACGGTCGAGCTTTCCAGAAAAGAGAATCAATACCGACGGTTCCTGCCGCCCGATCGCCCGGCTCTCTTCTCGGAGGTGAATACATGGGCGCTCTCTGCCGCTTCGCCTTATTCCCGCCGTATTTCCCGTTACGTTCACTCCTTATTGCTGCCTTGCTCTCCATAGCTCTCACCGTGTCGATCGCGCAGGCGCAGTTGTATCCAGCTGCCGAAGGCTACATTGGATTCACCATGCTCAACAACGAGTACGGGACCGACCGGCACAATTCCCCCGGTGTGCAGCTCAGCTTTGGCTACAACGCCATGCGAAATCTGCGCCTGGTAGCGGACTTCGGCGCGGAAATTCACGACACTAATATTGTGTGGACGAATGGCCGCAAAGCCGACGCGGATGACTATCAGCTCCTGTTTGGGCCCGAATTGACGCTCCGCACGAGCCCAAAGGTGACGCCGTTTGTACACGGGTTAGTGGGTGTCGCGTTTCGGCACTACGCCGTGCCTACCGGCAATTGGACCTGCAGTCCGCTTCCACCGTACAACTGCTACCAGGACCACTTCGACATCGCGCAAGAAACCGGCTTCGCGTCCGGAGTGGGCGGTGGCCTCGACTGGCACGTGACCCCCACAGTTTCCGTGCGCATGGTGCAATTTGACTGGATCCGGTCGGATCTCAGTCGCGACAACGTGAACTACTCGCCGGCCCAGGGCGAACTGCCCGTTTTGAAAGGCTGGCAGAACAACTACCGCTTCTCCTGCGGTATCACATTTCGGTTCGGTGAGAAGGGTACATCGCGATAATGCGGCTTCTGGTTGTGCCGCACCAGGCAGGGCATTTGACAATGGTCGTGATAACAAATAATCTCCATTCATGGCTCGAGGCCTGCAAGTCGAACTGAAACAGAAGGCCCCCTTTACCAGCCGCGAGCAGGAAGCCTATCTTTCTTTGCTGCGCACGGCGGACGCGCTGCAGTCGAGCATGGAAGCCAGGCTGAAGGAATTTGGCTTGACGGGCACGCAGTACAACGCGCTGCGCATCCTGCGCGGCGCCGGGGCGGAAGGCCTGCCGTGTAGCGAAGTGGGCGAGCGCATGATCACGCGCGATCCGGACATTACCCGCCTGCTCGACCGGATGCAGAAGCGAGGACTGGTCGAACGCGCCCGCGGCAAGCGCGACCGGCGCGTGGTTTACGGCAAGATCGCGGCCGCGGGGCTGAAACTGCTGCGCGAATTAGATGAGCCGATCGAAAAGCACGGCCGCGAGATGCTGAAGCATGTGGGGCAGGCGAAGCTGAAGCAGTTGGTTGACCTGCTGGAGTTGGTGCGCTGCGGGAAAGCTTTTCACCGCCGAGACGCGGAGAGCGCCGAGTAAAAACTTTCAGGGCTATCTCTTCCGCTTTGCAGCTTTCTTCTTTGACGATGCGACAGCCTTCTTGACGGCAGTCTTCTCCGGGAATACCCGCGCGAAAATCTTGTCGATGTTCTTGAGCTGGCGCTTCAGGTCGAACGCGCGCTCGATCTTGGCGCGGGGCACGCGTCCGGCGATCGCGGGATCACTCAACACCAATTTGTGGAAGTCGAGGCCTTCTTCCCAGGCTCGCATGGCGTGGTTCTGCACCAGGCGGTAGGCGTCCTCGCGGGAGACGCCCGCTTCGACTAAATCGAGCAGCAACTGGCCGCTAAAGACCAGGCCGCGGGTGCTGTCGAGGTTCGCCAGCATGCGCTCGGGATAGACGAACATGGTCTCAATCAGGCTGGCGGTCTTGCTCAGCAGATAGTCGGCGAGCGTGGTCGAGTCGGGGATGATAATGCGCTCGACCGACGAGTGCGAGATGTCGCGCTCATGCCAGAGCGCGACGTTTTCAAATCCTGCCTGCGCGTTGGCGCGCACCACGCGGGCCAGACCGCTGATCTGTTCGCAGGTGATCGGGTTGCGCTTGTGCGGCATGGCGGAGGAGCCCTTCTGCTTTTCACTGAAGAACTCTTCGGCCTCGCGGACTTCGGTGCGCTGCAGGTGGCGGATTTCGGTTGCGATTTTGTCGAGCGTCGAAGCGATCACCGCCAGCGTCGCCAGATAGTGGGCGTGGCGGTCGCGCTGGATCACCTGCGACGATACGGCGGCGGCTTTCAGCCCCAGGCGCGAGCAGATTTCTTCTTCGAACTCCGGCGTGAGATGGGCGAAGGTGCCGACGGCGCCGGAGAACTTACCCACGCGCAGGTCTTCTGTCGCGGTCTTGAAGCGCGCGATATTGCGTTGGGTTTCCGAATACCAGTTGGCGATCTTGAAGCCAAAAGTGATGGGCTCGGCGTGAATGCCGTGCGTGCGCCCGATCATGGGCGTGTCTTTGAACTCCCAGGCACGGCGCTCGAGCACGTCGGCCAGCCGCTCGAGGTCGCCCGAAATCAGCGAGGAGGCCTGCTGGATGAGCAGCGCCTGCGCCGTGTCCACTACGTCGTTCGAGGTCAGCCCATAGTGAAACCAGCGGGCGTGCGGGCCGACGATTTCGGCCACAGCGGTCGTGAAGGCGATGACGTCGTGCTTGACCTCGGCTTCGATCTCGAAAATGCGGTCGACGTTGAAGCCGGCACGCTCGCGGATAGCCCGGGCGGCGTCTTTGGGCACGATGCCAGCCGCGGCCAGCGTTTCGGTGGCGGCCACTTCCACCGCCAGCCAGGTGCGGAAGCGGTTTTCGTCGCTCCAGATGCGGCCCATCTCGGGCCGGGTATAGCGTGGGATCACGGGAATCTCTCCTTTTAGGAGAACATCGGATTGTAAATCAGAAGGGGCCTCTGGCTCTGGGCTTTCGGCGCTCGCTTGCCGTCGTTCGCTGTTCGCTATTCGCTTTTCGCCGGGTTGCGGGCGACTGTGAACCGCGATGCACTGCTAAGATTCTGGTGAGGAGCAGTAGCGAGAAGCGAAAAGCGAACAGCGCTGTTTCCATGCGAGAGTGGCTGCAGACCGTGGGGTGGCTGGCGTGCGCGGTGTATTCGACCATCCCTGCTTTCTGGTTCATGATTCACCCCTTTGCGGAGCGCTGGCGGACACGGCGGCGGTCGCCCTACCGGATGCTGGTGCCGGCCTGGATGGCAATGTGGGTGGTGATGGCGCTGATCGCGTCGCCGTGGCGGCATGTCGTTTTACATCGTGCGAGTTGGCCCTGGATTCCGGCTGGCGTTCTCTTTGCCTGTGGGTTGTATCTCTATTCGCAGTCCGGCAAGAACTTCAGCGCTAAACAGCTCGGCGGGCTGCCGGAGGTGCACGGTAAGAATCGCGAGCAGCGGCTGGTGACGGAGGGGATTCGCGGACGCGTGCGGCACCCGGTGTACCTGGCGCACCTGTGCGAGATGGTGGCCTGGAGTTTGGGGACGGGCCTCGCCGTGTGCTGGGGACTGACGGCGTTTGCGATGGTAACGGGTGCGGTGATGATCCGGATGGAAGATGCGGAGTTGGAGAACAGGTTTGGAGATGCTTACAGGGCGTACCGCAACTCGGTACCTGGCGTTCTGCCGCGGCTCTTTGGCGATCGCCAGATATAATCCGCTTTAGCTGACTGCTGATGGCTGCTTTTCCCATGCGCTTCGAACTCTTCGTTGCCACTCGATATCTCCGAGCAAAAAGAAGACAAGCCGTCATCGGCGTGATCACCGGGATTTCGATCGCCGGGGTGGCGGCGGGAGTGGCTTCGCTGATCGTCGCGCTGGCCATCAATAACGGGTTCCGCCAGGACCTCCAGCAGCGGCTGCTGGGTTCGACGGCGCACGTGAGTCTGCTGCGCATCGAGGCTGATGGGATTCGCGATTGGCGCCCGCTACTGGAAAGGTTGGCGAAGCAGCCGCACGTGGTGGCGGACGCGCCGGCCATCTATGAGCAGGTGCTGATTTCGCGCGGGCCCCGGGCGCGCGGAGCCGTGCTGAAGGGCATGCTTCCCCAGGATGAGCGGAAGGTGAGCGATCTGCTGAAGACGGTGACGCTGGGGTCAGCGGCGGCGCTGGAAGAGGATCATGTGGGGCCGGGTCTTCGACCCGGCTTGGACGGGTCAGAGACCCGTCCCCACACAAGCCGTCCCCACACAGATGCCGGCGAGGGCGCCGACGCTACCTCCCCCGACGATCTTGCCGGCGTGCGCGAGCGGGTTGCGGCTATGCCCCCGATCATCCTGGGCAAGGACATGGCCGAGCAGATCGGGGCCACGGTTGGATCGGTTGTCCTAGTCACCAGCCCGCAGGGCGAACTGACTCCGTTTGGCATGGTGCCGAAGTACCTTCGCTTCAAGGTCGTGGGCATCTTCAACTCGGGGTTTTTCGACTACGACTCGTCGTGGGCGTTCACCCGGCTCTCGGATGCGCAGCAGCTTTTTGGGCTGGGGGACCTGGTCTCGGTGATCGAGTTCAAGCTCGACGATATCTACCGCGCTGGCGACGTGGCGCGCGAACTGGAGCAGGCGGCGGGCCATGGCTTCATGGCGACCAGCTGGATGGAGCAGAACAAGGCGCTATTCCGCGCGCTGCGGCTGGAGCGCGTGGTCACGTTCATCACTATCGGGCTGATTGTGTTCGTGGCGGCGTTGAACATCCTGATCTCGCTGACCATGATGGTGATGGAGAAGACGAGAGATATCGCCGTGCTCATGTCGCTGGGGACGAAGAAGGGGCAGATCCGCCGCGTGTTTATTGCGCAGGGGATGCTGATCGGCGTCATTGGGACCGCGATTGGGCTGGTGCTCGGGTACGCGCTTTCGTGGGCGGGCGGACATTACCACTTCATTTCGCTTTCGCCCGAGGTCTATTCGATTGACTATGTGCCGTTTACGCCGCGGTTGATCGATGGCGTGATCGTGACCCTGGTCTCGATCGGGATTTCGTTTGTGGCGACGATCTATCCGTCGTGGTCGGCAGCGCGGGTCCTGCCGGCGGAGGCGTTGCGGTACGAGTAGAGGCTCGCCGTAAACTTCAGACTCGATCCAGTTCGCGCAGAGTCATCTCGTTCTCGACGTTACCGGTGTTCAGCGTCGAGGCCGGCTCGAAGAGCACGATCCAGCATTCTTCCTCAGCCACCGGACGGTGCTCGACCCCGCGCGGCACCACGATGAACTCGCCTTCCTCGATCCATTCGTGACGGTCGCGAAAATCCATCCGGAAGCGGCCCTTGACCACCAGGAACATTTCGTCTTCGTGCTCGTGATGATGGAAGACGAACTCGCCGTTGACCTTGACCAGCTTCACGTATTGTCCGTTGAGCTCAGCGGCGATGTGCGGGCTCCAGTATTCATCGAACTTCGAAAACTTTTCGGCGATGTTGACCTTGGACATGATGCTCCTGTGGCGGGTGCACTGTTTGAGATTCAGTTCTAACGGCATGAGGTCGCAAAGAAATGCACTGGCCGTGACTGGCGTTCGTTCTGCGGTGTCTAATGTCAACATGAAACCGAGTTCTCTTTGCCTCTTCGCCGTTGTCGTTTGTATGTCTGTTTTGACCTTTGGTCAATCCAAGCCGCACCCGTTGCCATGCGAGTTCTCTGGTGAGTTGTTGCGAAACAACAAGGGTCAGCCTGTGTGGTTCACCTCCGAAGAGATGAAGAAACGGGCGACCTACAGGGTGGACATTAGGTCGCTTCTCAAGCAGGTGGACATAAAAGGTTCTGCGATCGTGGACATTCTGGTCAACTCTTCGGGAGGAGTCGCTTGCGTCAAGAGTCTGGTGGGACACCCCATGATTCGGACTGAGGTCGAGAAGGCTCTAAAGAAGTGGACCTTCAAACCTGCAGGTCACAACGGGCACGCTGTCGCTTACTTGGGCGAGATGGCGTTCCTGCTCTGCAACATCTCTTGTGGAGACCGGGGTCCGTCGATGACGCTTCTAAAATGACGAAAGAACCTGCCGAACTGCGTTCGGCTGGACAGCCGAGGGCGGCTGTCCCTACGTAAACCTGGACGGGCGAGGGCGCCCGTCCCCACACAAAGCAAAAGCAAAAGCCGCCAGCCTTCACTGGCGGCCTCGAGATCGGATTCAACCCACTTTCGCGAACTGCTTGAGACGCAGCAAGCTGCGTCTCTACCTAGCCATTTAACTTTCGTACAGCAGCACGCCCTCGGCCTTTTCCGAGTCCACCGGGCGGTAGTACAGCTTGTTGTCTTCGAGGAAGACCTCGATGAACGCCGGCCGGGTCGTGATGGTGCCCTGGATCAGCGCTTCGGACAGCGGGTCCTCGATATACTTCTGCAGCGCGCGCCGCAGCGGACGCGCCCCGTAGCTGCGGTCGATCAGCGTCTGGTTCAGGATCCACTTCTTGGCCTCGTCGGCCACGGTCACCGTGATCGAGCGCTGTGCAAGGTTCTGGTTCAACTGGTTGACCATCAGTTCGAGAATCTGGATCAGGTCCGTCTCACTGAGCGCCATGAACAGGATGATTTCATCCACGCGGTTGAGGAACTCCGGATTGAAGGTGCGCTTGACCTCGCCCTTGACCAGGTCTTCGACCTTCTCGGAAACCATCTCGTCCTTCGTGGACTGGAAGCCCAGGCCTTCACGTTTCATCAGGTGCCGCGCCCCGATGTTCGAGGTCATGATCAGGATCACGTTCTTGAAGTCGACCGTATTGCCCAGGCCGTCGGTCAGTTGGCCGTCTTCAAACACCTGCAACAGAATATTGAACACATCCGGGTGCGCCTTCTCGATTTCGTCGAGCAGCACGACCGAATAGGGCGCCCGCTTGACGCGTTCGGTCAGCTGGCCGCCCTCTTCGTAACCCACGTATCCGGGAGGCGAGCCGATCAGCTTCGAGACCGAATGTTTCTCCATGAATTCCGACATGTCGAAGCGGACGAGAGCCTTCTCGCTGCCAAACATGAATTGCGCCAGGGTGCGGGCCACTTCGGTCTTGCCGACGCCCGTCGGTCCCAGGAACAGGAACGATCCGATCGGACGGTTCGGGCTCTTCAAGCCGGCGCGTGAGCGGCGGATGGCGCGGGCCAGCGCGCTGATCGCCTTGTCCTGCGAGATGATCCGCTTGTGCAGCTCTTCTTCGATACGCAGCAGCTTCTGCGTTTCTTCTTCTTTGATGGAAGTGATGGGCACGCCCGTCCAGCGCGAGACCACATCCTCGATGTCCTCCCGACCGACAACGCCGGTGGAGGACTCATCGAGGTGGTATTTTTCGCGAAGAGCGCGCAGGTTCTCGCGCTCCTTGCGTTCTTCATCCGAGTAGAAGCGCGCCTTCTCGAACTCGTGGTTCGCGATGGCGTTCTCCATACGGTGGACGATGAACTTGATCCGCTTTTGGACTTCAGTCAGTTCTTCCGGCAGCGACGTCTGGCGCAGCTTTACGCGCGCCCCTGCTTCGTCAATCAGGTCAATCGCCTTGTCGGGCAGGAAACGGTCGGGAATGTAACGGCTGGAGTGCGACACAGCGAAATTGAGGGCTTCGTCGGTATAGGTAACGGCGTGGAACTTCTCGTAGCGCTCCTTGATCCCGAACAGGACCTTGATCGCATCCGCCTCGTTCGGCGGCGCGACTTTCACGGACTGGAAGCGCCGCTCCAGCGACCGGTCCTTCTCGATCGACTTGCGGTATTCGCCCGGCGTGGTCGCGCCGATGCACTGGATTTCGCCCCGCGAGAGAGCCGGCTTCAGGATGTTGGCGGCGTCGAGCGAGCCTTCGGCCGAGCCCGCGCCCACCAGCGTGTGCAGCTCGTCAATGAAGATGATGGAATTCTGCGACTCCATCAGTTCCTTCATGATGGTCTTGAGCCGCTCTTCGAACTGCCCGCGGTACTTGGTGCCGGCGACGATGAGCGACAAGTCCAGGGCCAGGATGCGCTTGTCGGCCAGGAACGAGGGCACTTCGCCGTCGGCGATGCGCTGCGCCAGGCCTTCGACGATGGCGGTCTTGCCCACGCCGGGTTCGCCGATGAGCACAGGATTGTTTTTTGTACGGCGGCAGAGAATCTGTACCACGCGCTCGACTTCGCCTTCGCGTCCCACGAGCGGATCGAGCTGGCTGTCGATCGCGGCCTGCGTCAGGTCGCGGGAAAACTCGCTCAACAGCGACGACTCTCGCTGACCGCGCTGCGGCTGCGCCTTTTCCTGGCTGGTGCGGGCCAGTTCTTCCCGGATCGTCGAAAGCCGCAGGCCCCGCTCATGCAGGATCTCGGCGGCAAAACATTTCTCTTCGCGCAGCAGTCCCAACAACAGGTGCTCGGTTCCGATGTGTTTATGGGACAGCCGCTCAGCCTCTTCGGCAGCGTACGCCAGCACCCGCTTGCATTCGTTGCTCAGGGGAAGATCTACCGAGGTCGAGACTTTTTCCCGGATGGTGGTGTGACCTTCGATCTGCTTCCGGATGGATTCCACCGACGCGTGCGAGCGCAGGAAACGATTGGTCAGGGCTTTGTCTTCGCGCAGCAGTCCGAGCAGCAGGTGCTCGGTCTCAATATAAGGAGAACCGAACTGGCTCGCCTCGTACCGCGCAAAGAAGATGACGCGCCTGGCTTTCTCCGTGTAGCGTTCGAACATAAACCAATTACCCCCTGAGCCCTTATGGGGAATTTGGCCGCTTGCCTGATATCCCCACCCGAACCTTCACCAAACCTCTATTATGCAATCTATCGCCCATCTCCCCAAGCGATATTAGTCGCGATCCAACCCCGACGGTCCCTTCCAGGTCCTTCCGACTTGCCATTTCCGTTTGCCGAGCAAGCGGACTGCCTTCCCTCATGCTGGAAGCGACGCCGGTGTTACCTCCTCTATTCTGCCTTGATCCAGCCGCAGCACTCTATGGCACCGTCGTGCAAACGCCAGATTGTGCGTGGCAATCAGAGAAGTAAGCTGGCGCTCGCGATGGAGTCGCGCAATCAACTCGAAAACTGCTTCGGCGGTCCGCCCGTCGAGATCGCCGGTCGGCTCATCCGCTAATAAGATTCGCGGCCGGGTGATGAGCGCCCGCGCCAATGCCAGGCGCTGCTGCTCGCCCCCGGAAAGCTCTCCCGAACGGTGATGTCCGCGGTTCTCCAAGCCTACCTCGCGCAACCAGCGCGCGGCTTCCTGCTCTGCCTGGGGCAGCGGCTGCCCACGCGTCAGCAAAGGCATGGCCACATTCTCCAGCGCCGTAAATTCCGGCAGCAGGTAGTGGAACTGCCACACGAACCCGAGTTCGCGGTTGCGAAACTCGGCAGCTGCGTCGTCGGAAAGAGAATTCACCCGGGAGTCCGCGCAGTATACGACGCCCGCAGAGGGCCGATCAAGAGCCCCTACGATGTGCAACAAAGTGCTCTTTCCCGCACCGGACTGGCCCACGATGGCCAGCATCTCTCCTTGGGCCACCTGGAAAGACAGATTCTCAAAGAGCACCAAGTCTGCTTCGCCTGAGCGAAACACTTTCTTCAGACCCTCGACCCGCAACAGCGGATCTTGTCCGATTGGATGCAAACCACCCCTCCTCGGTCTCAAGCATCTCAGGGGCCAACTGCAACCGAACCGCTTCGCAATCAGGAAAGCGGCCCCGCGGATCCATTAGACCACGAGGAGGATTACCGCGATTCCCCTTTTGGGAACACGGTATGCGAAAAATGTATACCCGGAAGAATCACCTGTAATGTGACCGGAGTCACCGTTGATGGAAAGGGACAGCACATGTGCAGGGCCAGCGTTTCGTTCAGGATTCTTCCGCCGGGACCCAGTTCCGGCGCTCGAGGATGGTCGGCGGCTCGTAGGTCTTGCCGGAGGCCACCCGGCGCTCTTCGCGCCGCGTGCTCCAAAGCAAGACGGGGCCAATGAGGTTGGCGGCGAGGCGCGATATGGTCCCGAATTCCTTGGCGATCTGGCGGCGGAGCTCGTGGATCTGCTCACTGACCTCGCGGTTTACCTTGCGGAAGTAGTGCTCCGACGCCCACAGGGCGGCGCTGTACGCGGTGCGCAGCTTCACATTCTCGCGCTCGAAGCGTTCCCGCACCCGCAGGTCCGGGTAATCCCGGTACCGCTGCCATCCCTGCAGCATGGTCTGGCACATGCGATAGAGGCTGGGCCCGTTGCGCTCGAAGTCGCGCCAGAAGGCCCAATCGAGAAAACGCTTGGAATCGTCACGCGAGATCGCCGCATGCCGGAAGTTGAATTTGTCCTGCCCGTGGATGTCGGCGAGATCGATGCCTTCGAGCATGCGTCCCTGCTCGGACATTTCTTTGTAGAGCGGCGTACCCGGGACGGGCGTGTAGAGCATGAACTGGTGGAAGTCGGTGTTGTGCCCGACCGCGTACTCGATTTCCTCCCGGATGTTCTCCGGCGTGTGGTGCTCGAGCCCGATGATCGTCGATCCCTGCACGCGAATCCCATGCTCGCGCAGCTCCCGCGTCAGTTGGTGCGAATCCGTGCCCTTGAGCTTCTCGTAGTTCGACCGCGGAGACTCCAGGCCCATCCAGATCCAGGACACGCCCAGCTCGACCAGTTCCTCGATCTTGTATTTGCGGACGGCGTTGGCCGAGGCGAACACCGCCATCCCCCAGGCCTTCTTCGCTTCCTTCATGCGCTCCAGCAGCCGCATGGCCCGCTCGCGGTGCAGCAGGAAGTTTTCGTCCATCATGAAGAACGTCTGCACCCCAAGCGACGACTCCATCTGGCACATCACGTCGAACAACTCGTCCCCGGTCTCGTAGAAATTGACAAACTTGCCCTTGCCGCCGAAAAACGCCGAGGTTGTGCAGAAGTTGCAGCCCATCGGACAGCCCACCGACGGAATGATCGTCGCCGCCGTGCCGCCTTTCTGCTCCGGCAGGCGGAGGCCCATGACGCGCGTCTGCAAACCCGACACAATCTCCGGATGCCGGATCGGGGCATTCTCGTCTTCGCCCAGGTAACGCCGCATCCACGAAATGCCCTCGCCGCGCACAATGTGGTCGGCGTCAATCATGTGTTCGAGTCCGGGGGTGGCCGCCACGTGCCCGCCAATCACGATGGTCGAATCGGGCGAAAGCTCCCGCACCATGCGGCACATCTCACGCACCTTGCCCAGGTTCACAATGATGGAGGAAATCCCGACGATGTCGTAGGCATTGGCTTTGAGCTCGCGGGCGAAATCCGCGCGGGTGGGGAAGTCGAGCACGGCGCACGGCGCCGAGATATTCTGCTGGATCATCATGATCCCCCACGAGCGGTGGAACATCCGCAGCGAAAAGCCGCCCTGGGCCCGCGTCACCTGGTTGTGGTAAAGCTCCATCGGATTGATGGCCCGGCTGCCGAATTCATCATCCTGCGCATAAGGCCCAAACACCGACGTCAACAGCACTCGCGCGCGACTTCCTTTGGGGTGGGCTGGCATTTCAGAAACACTACTCATACTGCAAGGCTATCGGCAGACAGGGGCCGGGGTCTGTGAGGGAAAGCAGGTAATACAAAAGTTTTACAAGGCAGGGGGTACCTTAGTCACTCCCCGTTTGTCTTTCGGCTCTTGTCCTTAAATGCAAGCTGATACTTCTCGAGCCTCTTCTCGAAGTTGCTCTTGCTCTCGGGCACAGCCAACGTGATCGCTTGCTGTTGACAGCGCTCTCTCTTCAGGACTACAGTCCTTTCGCAAGCTGCTCTTGGTTCCTTTTGCGTCCAGTCAATCGAACTCTCCCCCTTGCAGTTGACAACTGAGGACCCTCATGACCCTTCGCAGACTTTCTACCGCACCCGTGCTTATCGCTCTGGCAGTCGTTGTTGTGGCCGTCATCTCTCTCACCATCGCAGGGCCAATTTCCGCCGCTGCCCCCAATCAAAAGATTTCTGCTCGCGTGCTCAATGAAACCGCCAACGGGAACGCCACCGAAGCTCTGGTCGTTCTCTCCCAGCAGGCGGACCTGACCCGTGCTGCGGGCCTTCGGACCAAGCTTGCGAAAGGCCGCTTCGTGGTGAGCGCGCTGCGCGACGTTGCGAACCGCACGCAGGCGCCGATCATTGCGCGGTTGCAGCAACGCGGCGTCCCCTATCGTTCGTTCTGGATCGTCAACATGATCCAGGTCACCGGCAACCGCGCGCTGATGGAAGAACTGGCCGCCCGCGGCGACGTGAAGCAGATTGACGCCAATCCCTACGTGCGCACGGCGCTGCCCATTCCTACCGCCTTCGACACCGATCAACCTGCCGGTATCGAATGGAACATCACCAGAGTCAAAGCGCCCAGAGTGTGGAAGCTCGGCTTCAAGGGCCAAGGACGAGTGGTCGCCGGCGCCGACACGGGCGTGCAATGGGATCACCCCGCCCTCAAAGGCCACTATCGCGGCTGGAACGGCACCCAAGTTGACCACGATTACAACTGGCACGACGCGACTCCCGATCAGTCGCCCGTCCCCATCGATCCCTACGGCCACGGCACTTTCACCGTCAGTGAGATGGTCGGAGATGATGGGAAGGGCAACCGGATCGGCGTGGCTCCAGGCGCGCAATGGATCGCCTGCCGCAACATGGACGCCAGCGGCACCGGCTCTCCCACGCGCTACACCGAGTGCTTCCAGTTTCTGATGGCGCCGTACCCGGTGGGAGGCAATCCGGGGCAGGGCAATCCCGCATTGGCGCCCGATTCCATCAACAATTCCTGGACCTGCCCCGCCAGCGAAGGCTGCTCCGCCAACACGCTTCAAAGTATTGTCGATAACGTCCGCGCCGCCGGGATCTTTCCCGCCATGGCCGCGGGCAATTCCGGGTCTTCCTGCTCCAGCGTTTCCGATCCCCCGGCAATCTACCAGAGCTCGGTGACGGTCGGGGCCCTCGACTCCACCAACCTGATCGCCAGCTTCAGCAGCCGCGGACCGGTGACCGCCGATGGCAGCAACCGCATAAAGCCCGACCTTTCCGCTCCCGGGGTTAATATTCGCGGCGCCGTTCCCACCAACGGATATCAAAGTGGCTGGTCCGGGACTTCCATGGCAACGCCGCACGTGGCCGGCGGAATCGCGCTGATTTGGCAAGCCAAGCCCAGCCTGGTGGGCAACATCGATGCCACCGAGGCGCTTCTCACCAGCACCGCTCTTCATAAGAAGACGACCCAGAACTGCGGCGGTACAGCGAAGAAGGTTCCGAATAATGCCTATGGCTACGGTTTGATCAATCTGTTCAAGGCGGTGACCGCGCCGTGAGGGACCGCTAGCGTCGGCGTCCCGCCGTCATCTCAACTCGTGCCGCAGCGCCTCCGCGGGTAGGAGGCGCTGCGGACCACGACGGATCCATCGTCGCACGAACGAAATCCGTGCCCTTCCCAAAGACAATTAGTGCTTTAGTTACCTTGGTTCGTCTTTCCTCCGACTTCGGTACCCTATAAGCCGGGCCCAGATTGGGGCACGATATTCGTTACCGTCCGGATCCTCCCTCCTTGTCCGGACCGATGGCCCATGTTCGATTCCGGTCCCAAAGATGGCGAAGTCGTCGAGACCTGGCAGCGCTTCGTCCAGGGGCTGCTAGGGGTCCTCATGCTGGTCGGCGCGGGGCTGATGGCTCACTACTACTCGCCGCCAGAGACCGCCGATCTTGAGCGGCAAGTGCAGCAGCTCTCACGGCGGGTCGAGGACTTCGAGCGCCAGGAGTCGTTTTCCGCGGCGGCGGTGGACGATGCGCGAAACTCGGTCGCCTACATCTACGGGATCTATCGCATCTCCGGCGATACTCAGACGCGGGCGGTTCACGCGCGGGTTGCCGGTACGGGCTTCGTGGTCGCGTCCGGCCTGGTGGCTACCAACCGCCACGTGGCCGAGCCCTGGTACAGGGACCGCGAGGCCGAAGCTGCGCTGAGCCGGGGCGCTCAGCCTGTGTTGGAGAAGCTGGTGGCCTACTTTCCGGGGTCGCCGATGCCCGTGGAGCTTCGTCCCGCAGCCTTTAGCAAGCATGGAGACCTGGCCGTTCTGCGCATGGAGGACACACCCTTTACCGAGAGCCTGCGCCCGTTGCCGCTGGCCAAGGCCCCGCCGCGCGTCGGCGAGGCGGTGAGCGTGATCGCGTATCCGATGGGCGTGACCGGCATGGTGGCGAAGTCGCCGGCGGTGGTGTATGAGCGCCTGTCCTCGCATCGCGACGATCCGGGAACTGCGGGTGAGTTGGCGGCGCTCTCGCTGATTCGGCCGTCGGCCACTTTCGGGCACATCGGGGATGTCACGGCCGACAAGCTGATCTACGACGCGCCCACGGCGCGCGGCGGCAGCGGAGGTCCAGTGCTGAACGGTCGTGGCGAGGTGGTGGGCGTCAACTCCGCGTACTTGGACGGCTTCTCGGGCGGGACGCTGGGAATTTCGGCTTCGGAGTTGGCTCCGCTGCTGGCCGTTGTCCAGCATGATCACCTAGAATCGGCGAGCAATTCGCGGTAGAAGTCTCCCTCCGGGGAGTGCAATTTCTTGCATACCGTGCTTTGCAGTTGACCTTGGTGGCCCCCATCCCCCCATGCCAAGTGCCGCGAATTCAGGTACATTTGTATCTTGCTGATTTGAAAAGTGACGTGGCCTTATGGCTGCACCGTAGGTAAGAATCTCCTCGTGTGCCGCAGTAAACTGAGAGGGCGCGAATACAGAGTTTCTGAACGCTGGGGTAAAGAGACTTCATCATGACGAAGAAATGGGTGTTGGCGGCAGCTCTGCTGAGTCTGGCCATTTCGATGGGTTGCAGGAATGTCACGGGCGTCAGCAAGGTCAAGGTGGCGGTCACCGACCCCGGGAACCTGACCGTCTTCTATATAAATCAGGTCGTGCAGTTCACGGCGACGGTGACAGGCACGAGCAACACCGCGGTGACCTGGAGCCTGAGTTCGGATGGGGGGTGTACCGGCTCCGCTTGCGGAACGCTCAGCTCGACCGGTCTCTACACCGCGCCACCCACGGCGACAGGAAGTAAGGTGAACATCACGATCACCGCAACCTCCGTGGCCGACAACACCGCGTCGGATTCCATGTCGGTGAAGGTGGTCCCCGTTACCGTGCAGATCACGCCCAACCCGGCCAATGTTGGCATAAACCTGACCCAGCAGTTCATAGCGGTCGCCCTGCCGGACGACGCGCCCCAGACCTTCACGTGGAGCCAGCCCACATGCACGACAGCTCCCTGCGGAACAATCGTTCCAGACGGCAAGAATCCCGGGCTTGCCGTCTATACCGCCCCCGGTAGCCCGTCACCGACGGATGACGTGAATATCATTGCAACCTCTACCGTCGATGCACAGGGAATCGGCCAGGCCAATGTCACGGTTGTGAAGTCACGCCTCGGCGGCAATTCCAGCAAGGCTACGAACTACGCCTTCCGTTTCTCGGGCTTCGACACTCTGGGTAATCCGACCGCGCTGGTGGGAAGTTTCGTGGTTTCGACCGACGGCATACACATCACCAGTGGAGTGGAGGACGTTCAAACCGCGACAGGTGGTTCCAATGAATACTCTGTTACCGGCACCTACTCTGCGGTTTCCAATAATCAGGGGACAATTAACGTGAGTGGTGCGCCCGCGGGGACCCCGAACACTTACACCGTCGTGCTCGACGCAAATGGCGATATCCAAATGATCGAGTCGGACGGCAACGGCACTGGATCCGGTGTAATTGAACAACTGACTACGGCCCTATCCCAGTTTGATCTAACATCTCTTTCCGGATCGTTTGTTTTCGGCTTCACCGGTGTGGACATTAGCGGCAAACGTGTGGGCTACGCCGGAGCTCTGCCGATGGACGGGAGCGGGCACATCGGTGGCACGACTCCGGGTGTCGTTGACATTAACGACGGTGGTACCGCGAGTTCCGCCAGTGACGTGAGCGGTTCCTATACTATGAGCAATGGAGCCGGCTCGATGACCCTGACGTCGGGCACATTTGGGCCCTTTCACTTCAATTTGTACGTGGTTTCCGGAGTGAATCCACCGAAAGCGAACAATCCGACCACGCTCTACGCCATTTCCACCGATGCGCATCCGGTGATATCGGGAACCGTCGTTTTCCAGGATCCGAAAGGCTCGCCGTACAACAACGCGACCTTCAATGGCACCTCAGTTGTCAGTCTCACCGGCGTGGATAGCACGGGAACGAAGAGCAATGTATCGCTGACTGTGGTCACCACGGATGGGGCGGGAGGCCTGACCGGGAGCTTCGACCAGAACAATGGCGGGACAATTGTTGACGTGGGTGGCCCGTTGTCAAACCCCGCAACCGCCCCCTTCAGCACTTACACATACTCGGCGGCGGCGCCGACGGGCAGCGGACGCTATACCTTCAACCTACTGGGCAATCCGAACGCGAATCCGGTTGTGCCCCCGGTCCCATTCGTTCTCTATGCCAGCGCGGCCAACCAGGGCTTTCTGCTCGACCAGTCCAGCACGTCGGTGATGACCGGAACCATGTATTTGCAGACACCTCCAAAAGCACAACAGGGCATCTTCTCTGCCTCGAACATCCCGGGCACGTATGCCGCTGCCACCACCAGCAGCGCCACTAAGTTGGTCGACCCGATCGCGGCCAACCTGCTGCTCACCTGGGCGAACCCCACCCAAGGCATCAGTGGATTTCAGTACGATGCTGGCCACCCACCGCCGGGTGAGACGGTGACCGGAGCGTATACGCTGCAGGGCTCGGGCTTTGGCACGGTCACGCTAACCGCTCCCTCGGCTGAGAGTTATGTGATCTACGCGATTGACATCACGCACATTCTGGTGATGGATGTGGATAAGACCAACGCGAACGCGTCGATCATCTACGCGCAACAGTAATCTTTGCGTGGGACGGCGAGCTAACTGCCCGCCGTCTTGCACCTTTCGAAGAGCCCCAGACGGGTCCCGACTCTGCGGTTTGGCCCGGTCCTTCCGACGCCGACCGTGCAATGACGCGGGCGGGTCACTTTCCCCGTATCACAACCTTCGCTGTCGCCAGATTGTCGAACCGGTCATAGGCGCGGACCACGACAACGTGGTCGTTCCCCGTAGTCGCGGCCATGGGCGGAGGGGTAGCCTCGGGTTGCGGCACCGTCAGCCGGAAGTCGTACTCTTCGGTTTTAGAATCGGAGAGCTGTCCCGCCGGTTCTACGAACTGCCAGTCGCCACCGTCGAGTGAATACTCCGCCCGCTTGATGGGAGAAAAGGAGTCGCGGGCGCGGAAGCGGACTCGGATTTGCTTGGCTTCGGGCGTCTTTCCTTCGGGCATCTTTCCTTCGACCTTCTTACCTTCGAGCATTGCACTCAGGTTTTCGATCACCGGAGACGTGGTGTCCACTTCGAAACGGGTGCTCTCGCGCTCGGAGTACAGTTCTTCTCCCGGCGAATGTGAAGGCGCATCCGAGGCCACAACTTTCACCGTGTAGCCGCCATCGGGCAGCAGGCTGGAGTCGAAAGAATAGTAGCGGTCGCTGAGATTGTTCTTGAGCAGCAGCCAGCGCGATTCCCCGTCGCCGCGATAGTACACGGCGTAGGTGAGCTGGTCATCGTTGTCGTCATGGGCTGACCAGCGAATGCCAATCGAGTCGCGGTCGCGCACGCTGGGCGGAGGCGGATCGAAGCGGGGCTGTCCGGGAGGGGGCGGCTCGTTGCCAGTCACGTGAGGAATCGGCTGGTAGCGGAAGCCGGGCTGCACGGTGATGTCGTCAATCTCCGGGGCGACATTCTTGGGCAGGTAATAAAGCAGAACGCTCTCCACCCGCGGGGCCGGATTCCCGGCATGCAGCACCGATTTCCACTGCACGAAGCGCGCCGGAGGGACTTTAAACTCGGAACCGCCAGCCAGGTCAACCCGCGTCCACGGACTCCAGTTGCGGTCGGGATTATCCACGTTGCCGCTGCGCGCATACAGTTCCACATTGCCGGCCGAGCGCACCCGGGAGCGTCCCCAGCGGGAGAAGACCCGGGCATCGAAGACGTCGCTCTCGTAGCTGCCGTCGCTATCGGGGCCGGGGCCAAGCAGGAAGATCTTGCCCAGGTTGCTGCTCGAAGCGTAGAGTCCGCCCGCGGGCGCGTGGGCGAAGGCCGTTATCTGGGTGGCGCTGGCCTTGACGAGATCGCTGAAATCATCCGCCCCGTTGATGGCGAAGATATGGCCGCGATTACCGGTGCCGGCCAGCAGGCGTCCGTTCTGATCGAAGCCTAGGGCATAAACCAGGTCTTCGCGGGAGTTCCAAAGCCGCGTGGGAGAGCCATCGGGCGCGATGCGATAAACCTCCGAACCGCCGGTGGCGCCCAGTCCAGGCATCGGGAAGGGTGATACGCCCATCCCAGGCGCAGGATTGGGGACCACCGCGCCGCCCGGCGCACCGGGCTGATTCTGTGGCGGCGTGGGCATGGCGATACCTGCTCCCGGCATCATGGTTCCCGGCATTGCCGCAGGGCGCTTTTCCCCTACTCCGGCGGCATAGATGTTGCCCGCGTTGTCGATGGCCAGCGCGGTGATCTCTTTCTTGGGCGCACTGTAGAGGACAAAGGCCTCGCCATTGGGCGCGATGCGATACACCAGGCCGCTGCCATCGGAGCCGGCGATGAGATTGCCCTTCGAATCGAGCGCGAGGACGCGAATGTGGGCTTCGTCGCTCTTGAAGAACAGGGAATGCTGTCCATTGGCGCCGACCTTGTAGATTTCGCCATGGTCGCCGGTGGCCACGTAGAGGGTGCCCGCGTTGTCGAGAACGATGTCCCAGATGTACTTGGTGCCCGGCTCGAAGTAGGGCGCCGCGCTGAACGACGGCCCGGCAGCTTTCCCGCTTGCCTTGGCCGCCGTCTCGCCCGGCCGCGCTGGCTGAATGCGGTAAACCTTGCCGTCCGGGTTCGTGGCCGCATAGATGACGTTGTTCTTGTCCACCGCCAGCGCCTGCACCTGCAATTCCTGCGGTTCGAAAATGGCGGTGCATTCGCCGTTGGGAGTGATGCGATAGACGCGGGCCGGCGATCCGGCGGCGGCATAAATGTTCCCCGCCGCGTCGGAAGCGATCGCCCAGACGTAGGTCGAGGGCGTGGTCGAGAGCGCCTTGAAGGCGGGAGCGAGTTCCAGGCCGCCTGTGCTGCGGAGCGCCGCCCCCTTGGCGGTGCCCTTGGTGAGCTCTTCAAACTTGGATTGTTCCCAGGTGCGGGTGCCCTCGGCAACGAGAGCGGTGGAGAGCAACAGAGCGGAGAGCAGGACGAGAATCTTACGGGCCAAAGTCATTCCTCGATTGTACAAAGTCTGGAAGGGCTAAACTGGTCGGCCCCGGCGGGGGCTGGATCGCGCTATTTCACATTGATGGTCAGGAGCTGCGCGCCGGACACGACATAGTCGAGCGGCTCGGTGGAAGCTTCCTGCACCGCGGACTCGCCGAACACGACCATCTCCTGGGTGCCCCGCATATTGTCCATGACGTTCATCACGGAGAGGGGCAGCGTCGGCATCACCTTATCGGCCACCATGGCCTCGGGGTCGGACTCGAGGAGCGAAACATAGACGCGATTGTTGGCGTGTTCCCGGTTCAACAGGGCGATGGTGGAAGCCAGGCCCAGCTTGCGATTTGCCATAGGCATCCCGCGCCGGATGCGGTCGAGCGTGTCGCCGTCCGAGACCAGAATGCGGAGCATCCGCTTCGCAGCCGAAGCCGGAATGCGGATGGGAATCTGGCGCACCAGGCGCTCGCCGCGATACGGACGCAGCACGATCTCGACGATGATCTGGTCGCCGGGCCGGGCCTCGGTCACGTCGGTGCGCGAGGTTTCCAGGCGCGCCGATCGGCGCTCGCGCACCAAGTCAAAATCCAGGTGGACGCTTTCGACGTCGGGATTGTCGAACGGGTTGTCGTAAATGCGCCCGAAGCGCTCGCCGATGGTCGCGGCGGCAACCGCGGCGGCAGGCTGTCCGCTCTCCAGCGGGGCGAACATGTTGCTCAGGGTGACTTCGGGATACCCCTTCACGCTGAGCCGGCCGTTCATGCGATAGGTGATTTCGTCGCCATATTCGTTGGTGCCGTGCAGCGTGTTGAACACCGTTACCATCATGGCGACGGGGCTGAGCCGCGCGTTATTCAGGACCTCATAATGGAATTCCCTGGTCGCCGCTCCACCACGAATGGTGACGGTTACCGGGATCATCTTCGGCTCTCTCCCCAGCACGCCGAGGATGCCGCTGTGCCGGTCCTGCACGAACGAGCCGGCGGTCTCGGTAGTGTTGACGATCTTGAAGGCATTGAGCGGAGAGGGCAGAGTGGCCAGGACCTCGGCTTTGGTCATGGGCAGGTCCACCTTACCGAACTGCATGAGCGGATGGCCGCAGGCGAGCAAGCGCTCGGGATCGACGTAGGTCACGGTGCAGGTGGCGGCGATATCCATGTCACCCCGCACCAGGACGGCGCTCACGGCGGAGCCAGGGACGAGCGGCTCCGGCTGCTTGCTGTCGCTCGAAGAGCCGACGCCCATCACCGGAACGATCCCGGCTGAGGCAAATAGCGGCCCGTAGCGGCGCAGCGCCTCTTCGGAGAATCCATTGAAGACTAGAGGCGTGTCGATCGGCCGCAGGTAGTTGCGGTAACTCTCAGAGGGAGGAGAGGGGCTATCCCCCGGGCCCGAGGCAGCAGTGGCGGCGTTCGCGGTCGCGGGGTTGGCTGGTATCGAGGCCGGGGCGGGACGACGGTCGAGCGGGTTGATCTCGAGCATCTCGGCGATGGGCGTGACCCCGGCAATCGGTTCTTTCGAAAACTGGCCGATGCGGAAAGCCAGCGCGCCCGCCAGTTTGCCGTCAAAGTACACCGGGCTGCCGCTCATCCCGGCTACCACTCCCGTGTACTCGGGCTTGGCGCCGTGGAGCCGGACCAGGATAATGTCGCCCTTGGGACCGTTTACGTTGTGCAAGACACCCAGGACTTCCACCTCCATGGGCTCGGGCTTTGTGCCCTGAAACACCGTGTAGGCAGTTCCGCGCATGCCCGTATGGATCTGGTCGAGTGGGATGGTCTCCACGGAACGTTTGTTTTCTGCGGTGGCACAGACGGAATACGTGAGACCCAAAAGGGCGGCGAGTAACAGTACAGACTTCCTCATTGCTTTGCCCCGGAGGTGCAACTATCTGCTGATTCCTTCTGACTCCGCGTTATGTCAGTGAGTTTTGCCAGGAGAGGAGGCAGTACCAAGGCCCGCAAAATATCCCAACCGCAGAGTGATTGCATCTATACTAGCACAGGATTTTCTGAGGACTCCCATGTTTTCCAGTCGATTCCAGCGGACCTTGCGCCCGACAAACCTCTCTAAAATGTTGATATTACTTACAGTTGCTGTGTTTCTGGCGACTCTGGCGTGGGCCCAGGACGCCCCCCAGCAACCCCCGGCGAATCCCAACAAGCAAGAGGCTCCGCCCGAAGCCGGCGGCCCACAAAACGACGTCGGACCCTACGCTGTCCCCAAGAAAAAGGAGGAGCCGCCGCCTCCAGCCCCCGAGAAGCCCAAGAAAATAGAAGGCATGCCCGATTACTCGATCCGGGTGGATGTACCCCTGGTCAACCTGGATGTCCTGGTGACGACCAAGGACGGCCAGTTCATACCGGGTCTGAAAAAAGAAAATTTCAAGATCCTGGAGAACGGGACGGAGCAGAAGATTTCAAACTTCAGCCAGTCCGGGAATGCGCCGATTACGGCCGTGCTGCTGGTGGAGTTTGCATCCACGAATTACTACTTCGTCGTCGATGCCTTGAATGCGTCGTACTACTTCGCGGATACCCTGAAGAAGGATGACTGGGTGGCGGTGATTTCCTATGACATGAAACCCTACATTCTGGCGGATTTTACCCAGGACAAGCACGCCGTGTACGCGGCGCTGAACCAGCTGCGAATGCCGGGTTTCGCGGAGACCAACTTGTTCGACGCCCTGTTCGACACGCTGGACCGGCTCGACCGGGTTGAGGGCAAGAAGTACGTCATTCTGGTGACCACCGGAGTCGACACTTTCAGCAAGCTGAACCTGGACCAGATCCTCAAGAAAGTCAAGGCCACGAAAGACACCACCATCTACCCGATCAGCGTCGGGGCCGTCTTGCGGATCTATTGTGAAGTGCATCAATGCGGCTACACGCACGGGTTCGGGATACCGGTCGGCAACATGGACTACCTGCAAGCGGATAACGAGATGAAGACGTTCGCCAGCCTGACCGGCGGGCGCGCCTACTTTCCCCGTTTCCAAGGGGAGTTACCTGAGATCTTCCGCGAGATCGGCGCCGATATCCGCAACCAGTACACCATCGCCTATCACCCGACCAACACCAAGCTCGACGGCACCTACCGCAAGCTGAAGGTTGAATTGCAGGCGGCCGAGGGCGGGCCGCTGAAAATCCACGACCAGAAGGGCAAGGACGTGAAACCCGTGATCTATGCGCGCGAGGGATACACGGCGAAACATCAGGTGGAATAAGAGTTCTCAGTTCTCAGTTCCCGGTTCTCAGTGCTCAGCAAGAAGCCACAGGCTTACGCGGCGCGGTTCTTGATTGCGGCGATCAGTCCATCCAAGATTCGGCCGAGTTCTTCGGTGGCACCCAGCAGCGCATTCGCCTTGACTGGGGACAAGTAGTTCAGGTCCCGAGCAATAAGGATTTGAGTCTCAATCTCTACGAGCGAACCGCGCGCCTGACTGAGGAAGTGATGAAACTCCTTCTGTGAATGACGAGCTTGCCCCTCAGCAATGTTACTGGGAACTGAAACCGCCGCCCGGCGCAACTGGTTGGTGAGTTCGTAGCGCTCTTCGCGGGGGAACTCTTGGGTGGTCCGGTAGATCTGAATCACGAACTTCATGGCTTTCTGCCATGCGATCAATTCCCGATAAGACCGGCCCATACTGCCCTCCTGGTTCCCGATTTTGCGACTGCCCACGGGCTGGCGCTGTGACCAGCAACCGAGCGAAATGTTCGGTTTTACTGAGAACTGAGAACCGAGAACTGGGAACTGTTACTATGGCCCGTCGGAAACTATGTCCCCTATATTGACCAGTCTCCTGCTGGGACTGACGGCGGCCGGCGCGAACGTCTTCGGCGGCGCCATCATCGTTCAGAAACGATGGGAGCGTGCGTACCTGCGCTACTTCGTTGCACTGGGAGCGGGATTCATGCTGGCCACGTCGCTGGTGGAGATGGTGCCACAAAGTATCGCGTTACGAGGCCCGCGTGCCGGATTCCTTATTCTGCTCGGGTACTTGCTGATTCACTTTTTCGAGCACACGGTCACGCCGCACTTCCATTTCGGGGAAGAGACGCACGCCGATGCATTCGTCCACGCTCACCTGGGATACTCGGTGCTACTGGGACTGCTGATCCACACCTTCTTTGACGGCATCGCCATCGCCTCCGGCTTCCTTGTTTCCAATTGGCTGGGATGGATCATCTTTCTTGCGGTTTTCCTACACAAGATTCCGGAAGGCTTCACGATCGCTTCCGTCATGCTGGCGAGCGGCCGGAGCCGCGGGTTTGCCTGGGGCGCATCCGTGATGTTGGGTCTGGCCACCGTTGCCGGCGTAATGACGATGGCCTTGTTCCGGCATGAGGTAGGATTCGGCCTGCCGCTATCGGCGGGTGTGACGATCTATGTCGCCGCGTCGGACTTGATCCCCGAGGTCAACCAGGAAACTGGAGTGCGCATGGCCGGGCTCGTCTTCGTAGGCGCGGCGTGCATGTTTGTGCTGGATCATTTCTTCCATGTCCACTGAACAGTTCTCAGTTCCCGGTTCTCAGTTCTCAGATGATAAGGAGGCGAAAACTGAACGTTCCGCAGGGTTGCCAGTCGCACCGATCCGCGTGAGCGTACTTGTGTTTCTACTGAGAACTGAGAACCGGGAACTATCCGCTGTGCCGAATGTGCATCACATCCCCATCCTGCACGATGTAGTCCTTGCCTTCCAAGCGCAGCGTACCCCGGGCGCGGGCGTTGGCTTCGGAACCGGCCTCCAGCAACTGGTCCCAGCGGATCGTTTCTGCCCGGATGAAATGTTTTTCTAAATCAGAGTGGATCGCGCCCGCGGCGTTGACAGCGCGGGTATTTACAGGAATGGTCCAGGCGCGGCATTCGTCGTCGCCGGCCGTAAAGAACGAGACCAGTCCCAGCAGGTGATAGGTGGTGCGGATCAGGCGCGACAGGCCGCTTTCTTTGAGGCCGTAGCTGGAGAGGAATTCCGCGGCGTCTTCGTCCGGCATTTCCGCAAGTTCGGCTTCCACTTTGCCGCAGATGGCGCTCGCCCCGGCATTCGGACGGGCCGCCACTTCGCCCAGCTTGTACTTTGCCGCGGCGGCTTCCAGGTCGCTGCCGAGTTCGGTGCTCTCGCCGATATTCAGCACGTAGAGGATCGGCTTCTCGCTCAGGAACATGAATCCGCGAATGCGTTTCTTGTCTTCCGGCGTCATTTCCATTTCGCGCAGCGGCTTTTCGGTCTCGAGATGCGCTTTGGCCTTGATGAGCAGCTCGTTTTCTTTTTCCAGTTCCGGCGTCTTCATCTTCTTCAAGTCTTTTTCCAGCCGCTCCAGCCGCTTTTCGATCTGGCCGAGGTCGCTCACCATCAGATCGAACTCGACGTTGCGGATATCGCGGAGCGGATCGATTGCCCCCACGTGCGGGATGGCGGGGTCGTCAAAGGCGCGCACGACGTGGATGAGTGCGTCCACCTGGCGCAGATGGCCGATATAAGCAGTTTCCTTCAGCGCCTCCTGGCCGATCGCGCCGACGTCCACATACTCGACCGAAGCATGCGTCAGCTTCTTCGGGCTATAGAGCGCGGCCAGCTTATCGAGCCGCTCGTCCGGAACCTTGGCGACTCCGACGTGCGCCTCCCGCGGATTTGAGAAGGCGTGCTCAGAGAGGTTCGCCTTGGTCAGGATGCGAAACAGAGATGTTTTGCCTACCTGCGGCAGGCCGATGATGCCGGTTTTCATTTCGAGTTCTCAGTTCTCGGTTCCCAGTTCTCAGTATTAGGGTGACAGGTCACAGGCGACGGCTCGCAGGTTGCTGATTTCGAGTGCTGCCAGACCAGACAGAATAAATCATCCCAGGCGGGCGCCGCTGCCGGGTGAATTCGCGGACGAGCCATGCTACGCTCGGCTCAATGCTTTCTGCAAAGGTGAGGGGTCGCTCCGGGTTGTTGCGCATTTTCGTGATCCTGTGCGTGGTGTGGGCGTTTGGTCCTGCTTGTGCCCGAGCACAGGTCCAGTTTCGTCCGGCAACACGTGAAATCATTGAGGCCCACCTGAAATCCTTTTCCACAAAGAACAACGAACGCGAAGCGCTGATCCGCAAGTGGTTCGCGGAATCCGGATGCAAAGACTCGAATCTCTCCGAGCAATCCCTCGATCGCAAGCTGCCGCCCAACGTGATCTGCGTGCTGCCCGGAGAAACGCAGGATGTCATCTTAGTCGGCGCCCACACCGACCACGTGGACAGCTTCGGCGACGGTGTGGTGGACAACTGGACCGGGGCTTCTCTCCTGCCTGCTCTGCTTTTCAGCCTCAGCGCTCAGCCGCGCCACCACACATTTGTCTTCGTGGGATTCTCCGCCGAAGAGAAAGGACTGATTGGATCGGCTTATTACGCGGACCATCTCACACCCGAGCAGCGTGCGCGCATCGAGGCCGTGGTCAACCTCGACAGTTTGGGGCTTGGTCCAACCGAGGTCTGGGCCTCGCACGCCGACCAACCGCTTCTGAGCGCTCTGGGCGCGGTCGGCGCTGCCACCAGACTGCCCGTTTCGGCCATGAACGTGGACCATGTCGGAACCGCCGACTCGGAATCGTTTGCCCGCTACCACATTCCGCGCATCACTCTGCATTCAGTCACGTCCGAGACCTGGGCGGTTCTGCACTCTTCGCGCGACAAGCTGAACGCGGTCAAGATCAACGATTATTACGACAGCTACCACTTGATCGCCGTGTATCTGGCCTATCTCGATGATGTGCTGGGCAAGCCGGCCGTGAAGGGATCGGGGAAGGCGTCCAAGTAGTTTTGTCAACGTTAGGGATACGAGTGGAAAACGCCAGCCCTGCTGAAAAAGTATTTTCTGTGCAGCACTTCTGACCGCAGCGGCTTAAGCCGATGCTGTAGACAAAGCAGTTATCGCAGCGCTGAAGCGCTGCGCCACCCAAGATCTAGCGCGGTTCTCCAGAAACTTGCTAGCGAAATGCGCGCGCTGTGAAATAAAGTGCAGCCAGCCCCAGCAACAAGACCCCCTGCTCAAATTTTTCCGACCAGACGTGCAGCCGGTTGAATTCCACGCGAAGAGGACTGTCCAATGGGGCTGCGTCGATCACGCCGACTTCGGTGCGGATGGCATGCATCTTCGGGGAGATGGCGAACTGCGAAATCACGGTCAGCACGAGCATCAAGGCGATCAGGATGTGGCGCGCAGCGAGCGGACGCGTGTTCCCCACGGTCAACCGGTTGTAGATCATGGAGGAAATCAAAAAGACGATCCCGGAAACGATCGCCATGTAGTGAAGCACATCGAGGGAATGCCCGACGATCGAGCCCGCCATGTGCCTTGTGGGCAGAAGCCCCGGAGAGAAAACAGTGGGCGCGACGACGAATGCCAGAAAGATCAATCCACCCAGCCAGACCACGAGCGACAAGAGCATGAGAAAACGCAGGAAGGACATGGAGGGATTATATGAGTTCTTGGTCCAAGTTCTCAGTTCCCGGTTCTCAGTTCTCAGAGGCGAGGAACCAGCAGGCGCGCACATGCTCGCGAGGCAACGAGGCTCGGTTTCACTGAGAACTGAGAACTAGACCGGCACCGGCACGCTCTCCACGATCTCGCGGAGAACCTGGTCGGCCTGCTCGGATTTTTTCAGCGTGGAAGTGTAGAGCGAACTGACCACGACGCGATGGCCGAAGACGGCGACCGCCAGGGGCTTGAAATCTTCCGGAGTGCAGTAGTCGCGGCCGTCGAGGAAGGCCATGGCCTGGGCGGCGCGGTAGAACATCTGCGAGCCGCGCGGCGAAACTCCCAGCGACAGGTACTCGGACTCGCGGGTTTTGCGGACGATGGCGAGGGCGTAGTCGATGAGCGCATCGTCCACGTGCACCCGGGTAACGGCCTGCTGAATTTCGAGCACCTCGGCGGCGTTGAGCACGGGCCGCAGATGTTCGAGCTGGGCGGTACCGGCCTCGGAGCGGAGGATCTCGCGCTCGGCGCTGTTTTCCGGATAGCCCATGCGCACGCGCATCAGGAAGCGGTCGAGCTGCGACTCGGGCAGCGGGTAAGTGCCGTGATGTTCGATCGGGTTCTGGGTAGCGATGACCAGAAAAGGCTGTGGCAGCGGATAGGAGTACGCATCGACCGTGACCTGGCCTTCGTTCATGGCTTCGAGCAGCGCCGATTGCGTCTTGGGCGTGGTGCGGTTGATTTCGTCGGCGAGCAGGACGTTGGCGAAGACCGGGCCGCGCTTGAACTCAAATTTCTGCTCGACGGCGGAGTAGATGGAAATGCCCAGCACGTCGGAGGGCAGCATATCGCTGGTGAACTGCACCCGCTGGAAGCTGCAATCAATGGCGCGGGCCAGGGCCTGGCCCAGCGTGGTCTTGCCGACTCCAGGAACGCCCTCGATCAGCAGGTGGCCTTTGGCGAAGACGGAAACCAGCGCCAGGCGGATTACGTCGTCGGTGCCGCGGATGACGCGGCGCAAACTGTTTTCCAGTTCCGCCGCGCGGCGGGAGGTTGCCACCAGGGTTTCGGGAGCCATTATGGGCGATTCTACTATGCGGGCCGAGAGGTTTGGGGTTACGGCGGTCATGCCGTAGAGACGCGGCTTGCTGCGTCTGGGTTGCTAACGGTGATGCTTCCCCGTCTGGAGACGCACCCTGCCGTGTCTGGATTGCTGCAGGTGATCCGTCGCCGCCCTGAGACGCAGCAAGCTGCGTCTCTACTGTGTGAATTCTGCCGGCCGTCCCGTCAGCCGCTCGATCCGCTTGGCGGTGGGCGGATGGGTGGAGAACAGGTTGCCGAAGCTCATTCCCCCAAGGAACGGCTGAATGATGAAAAGATGCGCTGTGGATGGACTGGCCACGAGCGGCACGCGCCGCGAATAGGCATCGATTTTGCCGAGCGCGCTGGCTAGCGCGTAAGGGTTGCCGGTCCAGTGAGCGCCGGTATCGTCGGCGCCGTACTCGCGCGAACGAGAGACCGCCAACTGGATCAACATCGCCGCAAATGGAGCGAGGAAAATCATGAGCAGGGCGCCGAGGGCGCCCCCACGGCGGCTATCACGGTCGCCTCCGTAGCCGCCAAAAATCATGCCCCACTGGGCGATATGTGCCAGATAGGTGATAGCGCCGGCGAGGGTGGCGGCAATCGAGCTGATCAGGATGTCGCGATTACGCACGTGGCCAAGTTCGTGGGCCAGCACGCCTTCGAGTTCGTCGTCGTTGAGCAGGCCGAGGATGCCCTGGGTTACGGCCACGGAAGCGTGGTTCGGATTGCGGCCGGTAGCGAATGCATTCGGCGAGTCCGTGGGGATGACGTACACCTTGGGCATCGGAAGGCCGACCTTCTGCGTCAATCGCTCCACGGTGTCGTACACGCGCGGCAGATCTTCACGGGAAACCGGCTGGGCGCGGTACATGGCCAGCGCGATCTTGTCGGAGAAGAAGTACGAGACGAAGTTCAGGATGGCGGCAAAGATCAGCGCCATCAGCATCCCGCGCTGGCCGCCGAAGGCGCGTCCCGCCAGCAGGAGCAGCAGGGTCATGGCCGTCAGCAGAAATGTGGTCTTGAAGATATTGCTCATAGGATTTCCCTAGTAACTTAGATGCCGCGGCTCGGGTTTCGGCTCTGGCTTGCGGCTGACAGCTAACCGCTAACCGCTCACTGCAATCTTGTCTCCACTGCGGTGCGGGGGGATAAGCCGCCTCGTGTGGGGCGGTGGGCTGTAAGCCGTGAGCGGTGAGCGCTTCTCTATCCCTGTCTCTTCAGTGCACGATCCAAAGTCTGGTCCAATGCCGCCTTGGCTTTTTCGTATTCGGCTTGTGTGATGCGTTTTTGCTTGCGTTCCACTTCGAGCTGGAACATCTCCTCTTTCAGCGCTTCCAGCAGCAGCGACGACTTGCTGCCTGACCCGCCAGCCGTTGATGTGGCGGGCGCTGCCACCGGCGCGGGTCGGCGCGGCGCAACATGAGCCTCTGGAACGGGCACGGTTGCGGCGGGCGCTGCGGCCGTGGCCGGCTGCCGCTTCATCACCACCCACGCGCCAATGGCCAGGACCACGACGAATCCGCCGAGAATGGGCAGCTTGTATTTTTGCAGCGGGTCGGGCGCGTCGATGGGCGCGCCGAGGCCGCCGCCGGGACGATTTCCACGTCCCTGCTGCTGCGCCGCTCCGGAGGCGACCTGCGCCGGCGATTCGGAAATCGTCCCCGTGCCGCTGAGCGTGAAGCCGAGCGACTGGCCGGGCTGCGTCTGCTGCGCCACCTGGACGACCGTGTCGCCCTGGCTGGGATCCTGCATCGATTGGAAGCGGGAGGCATCGGCGGCGGCGAACTGCATCGACTTGGGAAGTACGACGACGACGTGTTCCGCCGGATACAGAGGTTTGGGATCGATCTTGAGGCTTCCCGAGTAGGGCAAAGTGAACTGAACCTGGAACTGCGTTTCGCCCGGACGCAGCGGGAACACGATCGCGTAGCGGTTCTTCTCCGCCTGCGGCGTGGTTTCGGCCGAGATCGGCTGGCCGTTGGGGGCCTTCGCCTGCGCTTGCTCGATCTTGGCTCCGGCGGGCAGGTAGAACTCAAAATTGTGGTCGTTCATCTGCGTCTTCGGCGGCGAAGATGAGTTGCTGACCGCAAACAGACGCGTGCCCTGGAGCTGTCCATTCTCAGCCTGGAAGCGCATCACGTCGGCAGTCATGCTGAGACCGTCAATCTTCTTGGCGACGTCGTACACTTGCACTTCGACCGAATTCGTTCCTGGAGGCGCCATCTGGTGATAGGTGGCGCCCTGGTGGATGGCGCGGATCAGGTGTGGACCTTCGCCATCGGTCAGCTTGAAGCTGAACTTGCCGTTGCTGTCGGCCTTGGTCTTGGCAGCCTCTTCCATGCCATTGGACAGGTTGATGAGAATGATCTCGTCGCCGGCGGCGGGCTTGCCGGTCGTGCCGTTGGTGGCCGTACCGGTGAGGGTCTGAGCGGCGGCGAAGGGCGCGAGGCCCACGAGCAAAAGGATTGCCAGGGCGTTCATGTGCCGGCGAGGCGCCGGCGCTACTACCAGGGACTTTGCGAATTTCTTCAACTCCACTCCTTTCGATTCTCAGACGCTGGATCGAGCGGGCGACGAAATAATGGCCTGCTCCAGACGCTCGATCTCAGCCATGATCGCGGCCGCTTCTTCTTCGAGCGAGGCGCGCATGGACTGGTAGTCGGCATCGGGCACCTTGCCTGCTTTGTACTCGAAGTTCAGATCGCGCAGGTTCTCGTAAACGGCTTCTTTGCGCTCGCCGAGATAGATGAGCCGCGTTTTTTCCGGTCCGGCGTACACTTCGCCGGGGAAAAAGAAAACGTAATAGAACGCGGCAAGGAAGGCTACGGCACAGACGAACAATGGCATCGTCATAGGTCAGTCTCCTTCCGGGCCTTCTCGCGGAGTTCGTCCAGTTCAACGCCTCGGGGGATAGTGATGCCATCGGCCAGGGCGGGTGCGGGCTTGTTTTTCCAGGCGCGCACGACGAACACGACGAAGGCCATGCCTGCCGCCAGTGCAGCGAAGGGCATGATCCAGGCCACGCGGTTGAAGCCGGTCGCGGTGGGTGCGGCGATGACGGTGGGCCCGTAGTTCTGCACAAATCCTTGCAGGATCAGGTCGTCGTTATCGCCGCGATTGATTGCCGCGATCAACTCATTCCGCATTTTGTCGGACGACTGGCAGCCCACGTGGTTGCATTCCAGCAGCACCTGGCCGCACCCGCAGGTGCACATCATGCGATGGCCGAGACTGTTGAAGCGGCCGGTGTCGTCGCCGGCGCCCATGAACAGAAAGATCGCAAGCAGGAGAATTGTCAGTTGGCCGCAGCCAATTAGCGCACTTCCAGAGTTGCTGTGACCATCTTTGAAGGGGCGCAGCTTCAGCCGCGCCGAAAACAGGCTCCGAAAACGTGGGCCTTCAGGCCCTGAGGCTGCACGTCCCTCAGCGGCTAAAGCCGGCCTGTCTGGTTGGCTTTGACGGCACGCCTGAAGGCGTGCCCCTTCAAAGCCCCATCTAACATAGAGCACCTTTGGAAATGGCGAATTCATATCAATCACCTGCTCCCACCGGTGCAGCCTCAGCGCGCGCGGTCGCCACTACGCGAACCGGCGCAGCATTCGGTACGAGAGCGGTAATCGTGCCGAACACCATAACGATCAACCCGGTCCAGATCCACGGCACCAGGGGATTGAGGTGGGCCTTGATGATGGGGCGCCCAGTGGTCTCGTTCTTGCCTTCGTAGACCAGATAGAGGTCCGTGACCAGCAAGAGATCTTCCTTCACGCTGGGATAAATCCGGGGAAGGGTCTGCGGCTGACCGCTGGACTTATAGAAGCGTCGCTCCGGATACATGGTGGTGACCTCCTTGCCCCCGCGAAAGACGTTAATGATGGCCCACTCGTTGCCGTAGTTCGGATTGTCGTCCTGGGTGAAGGACTGGCAGACCAGGGTGTAAGGGCCGATTGAGATTTTGTCGCCGAAGCCCATCTCTTGCTCGACTTCCTTGTTGAAGGGAGTGCCGAGGATTCCGATGACGGCCAGGGCCACGCCGAAATGCACAATGTACCCGCCATAGCGGCGCGTATTCCGGTGCCACAATTGCACCATGGCGGAGAACAGGTTCTGGCCGCTCTTCCCGGCGATGACCCGGCCTCCGCGGACAAATTCCGAGATGACGGTAAAGATCACCAGCATGCAAAGGATGGCCGCCATGGTGGCATAAAAGTACGCCGGGTCTTCCCACGGATGCACGCCGAAAACAATCATCATGATTCCCACCGCCAGAGAACCGATGGCGGGGTAGAGGAAGTTCCGCTTGATGCTTTCCAGTGACGTCTTGCGCCATGCCAACAAGGGTCCGACGGCGGTGAGCAGCAGAAGCAGCAGGGCAATCGGAACGATTACACGGTTGAAGAACGGCGGACCGACCGTGACTTTATGCCCCTGGACCCACTCCGAGAGGATGGGGAAGAGCGTTCCCCAGAGCACGGTGAAACAGGCCACCAGCAGAAGAAGGTTGTTGAACAAAAAGCTCGATTCGCGTGAGACCAGGGATTCCAGCTTGTGCTCGCTCTTGAGGTGTGACTTGTTCTTCACGAAGAAGAATACGCAGGTGGCGAGCGTGAGCGCCATAAACACCACGAACCAGTCGCCGATCGAGGACTGGGCGAAGGCATGGACGGAACTGATGACGCCCGAGCGCGTCAGGAACGTCCCCAGCATCGAAAGCAAGAAGGTGGAAAAAATCAGCCACACATTCCAGACCTTCAGCATGCCGCGCTTCTCCTGCATCATGACCGAGTGCAGGAAGGCGGTTCCGGTCAGCCAGGGCATGAGCGAAGCGTTTTCGACCGGGTCCCATCCCCAGTAGCCGCCCCACCCCAGCACCGCATAGGCCCAGTGCGCGCCGAGGAAGACACCGATCGTCAGGAAGCACCAGGTCACCATGGTCCAGCGGCGGGTGATGTGGATCCACTTTTCGCCGGGATACTTCATGATCAGCGCGCCCAGCGCGAAGGCGAAGGGGACGGTAAAGCCGACGTAACCCAAATAAAGCATCGGAGGATGGATCACCATCTCCGGGTACTGCAGCAGCGGATTCAGGCCGTTTCCATCGGCGCGGAGCGCGCCCTGTGCCAGGGCGAACGGGTACGCCGTGAAATTCAGGATCAGCAAAAAGAAAACCTGCACGGCGGCGATGACGACGGAGGCATGAGCGAAAAGCCGCTGATCGGTCTTGTAGCGCAGCCGCAGGACGAATCCGTAGCCGGCCAGCAGCAGCGACCAGAAAAGTAGAGATCCTTCCTGGCCCGACCACAGCACGGCGAACTTGTACGCCGCGGGCAGATCGCGGTTGCTGTGCTGCAGAATATAGGCATTCGAAAAGTCGTCCTGGAAGGCCGCCATGACCAGGACCAGCGCCGCCAGCAGCACCGCGCCGAAGGCCGCGATTCCTGCCCGGCGAGCGGTTTCTCCCAGCCGCGCCGCGCCCGCATCCCGCCGGAACAGCGCGGCCAGACCTGCCAGGAAAGAATAGGCACTGAGACCCAGCGCGAGCATGAGCGCAAAACTGCCAATCTGAGACATTGGAGGGTAACCCCACTGTATTTTTTCAAAGAATCGGCAGGTTGCGCAATCCGCCGGAAGTACAGAAATGCTTGCTGTTCAGGAATTTGGACCGTTCTGCTGATTTCTGGAGCGGCAGAAACTCAGCTCCGCCCCCTACCTGATCGTCCCTTGTTCTCGGGGTGACTAACGTAACCTGCGTCCACCCATGCCACTACAGTACGCTTTGTTAGGGGAGTTGTGTCTAGCCCCGGTCTGGAAGTGCCTTTCTTCGGCGCTCGACGAATGGCGTACACGTCCAAATCGCGGCTCTCGCGCGTGCTTGGAGGCCTGCTTCTTGCCTCGGCGGTGGCTCTGGCCCAGATGCAATCCGCCCCGCGGTCACTTTCCTTCCCCGACAATCCGCGCTTCACCTCGCAGCGTTTTGGAGAGCAATTCGGAATCGGTGTGGTCACCGTGACCGCGATGGCTCAAGACCAGAATGGCTTTCTCTGGATCGGGACGCAGACCGGATTGTTCCGTTATGACGGGTCCCGAGTGACCAGAATGACGGCGGCCGAACCGCTGGTAGGCCATTACCTCGATTTGGTGCTCATCGCTCCCGATAACTCCGTGTGGGTGGGGGGATTCCGCGGTGTTGCCCGCTATTCTCACGATCAATTCACAGCCCTGGCCGTGCCGGAAGAAGCCGGCAAGATCCCCAATTCGGCGGAAGGGGTGGCCGTCGACCGTCAGGGCAATGCCTTTGTAGTGGTGGAGCACGGCTTGCTGCGTGCCAACCCGCAAGATCCCTCGAAAACCCACCTGTTCGGCAAAGCTGATGGAGTGGACTGCAAGACGGAAGTTGTCGTGGCCGGCGCGGACGACTCGATATGGTTTACCTGCGGTCACCGGCTCGCCCGCCTGGCCCCCGGAGCTGAACGTCCGGAATGGGACACGAATCTGCAATTGCCCAGGGAGCGCGCCGTCGCGCTGATTTTCGACGGTGCGGGAGAGCTGTGGTTGCGTTCCTGCCGGCACGTAGCCCGCATTGATCGAGTTCATCACCAGCTGTTCTATGACGACGCCGGCATTGCACCGGCCAACCAGGAAGGCGGCAAACCCTCTCTGGACCAGGATGGCAGCCTGCTCGTACCCTCCATGGCAGGGCTATTCTGGCGCGACCAGGGACACTGGCGAAAGATCAGCGCCAAGGACGGTTTGAGCAGCAACAACGTCCAGATCGCTTTGCAGGACCGCGAAGGCACTCTTTGGGTCGGCGGCTACGGCACCGGCCTCGATCATCTCACCGGCATCCGCGACTGGTCGGCGTGGACCAAAGCCGAAGGCCTGCCGGACAACGCGACCTGGGCCACCGAGCGCGATCGCGACGGGCGGCTGTGGGTAGCGACCCCGCGCGGCATCGGCGTTTGGGACGGCCAGCGGCATCAATGGAAGACGCTGACCGCTAGAGACGGGCTCAGCGGAACCGAAACCCGCGAACTGGAACTGGCGGCTGACGGCTCCATCTGGGCGATCGCCCTGCCCGGAGGGATCACGCGCATTGATCCGCACAGTTTTCGGACCCAGCGGTTTACCTCCTTTGAGGGCGAGAACTTCATTTACGAAATAGCGGACCCGCACGGCGACATCTGGGCCACCACGGGAAAGAAGCTGGTTCATTTTGACGGCAGGAGCCCTGTACCGCATCCCGAGGGAGTCCGCCTGCCGGACGCGGCAAAGGGCGAGGTATGGTACCTCGACATTTCTCCGACCGGTGTTCTCTGGGCCTGCGCCCCTGGCCGCCTGTTGCGGTTTGACGGTAAGAGGTGGCGGCTGTTCACGCGCACAGACGGCTTGAGTGGCGATTCCATCACCAGCCTGGCCGCAGTCCGGGACGACGAAGTCTGGATTGGCTATGACGACGTGGTCGGGATCACGCGCTTCGAACTCGATTCCAGCGGGCAACCTCATATCGAGCGCTATCCCTGGGACCTCAACATCATCGGGAAGGACTCGAAACACCGAGTCTGGTTCAACGGTATCGAAGGAATCCGTGTCTTCGCACCCGGCGGCACAGACCTGCGATTCAGCCAGGCGGACGGGTTGATCTGGGACGACATCAGTCCTTCGGGCTTCCGCGAAGAGCCGGACGGCAGCTTCCTGATCTCGACTACAAATGGCCTGGCGCGGTATGTGCCGCACGCCACCGCCCCGGCGTCGGCCCCGCCCGGTGCTCTGATTACAAGTGTGTCGTTTGGGGACCAGGATGTAAGTGTGGACAGCCATCCGCAGCGCGATTACAAGCACGGCAGCCTCCATGTGCAATTCACGCCGCTCGTCCTGAACGATTCCGCTGATGTCACCTGCCGGTACCGGCTAGCCGGCCTTGACGACCGGTATGTCGAATCCAACCTGCGGGAAGTGCTCTATTCCAGTTTGCCTCCCGGGCAATACCAGTTCGGGGTGCAGTGCCGCAATGAGGTATCGGCCTGGAGTCCAGAGATTGCGCGGTTCTCGTTCACCATTCTTCCGCCCTGGTGGCAAACGATCTGGTTTCGCGGCGCGATTGTCTGGTTAGCCCTGGGGTTGATATGGCTGATCGTCCGGGTGCGCACCTACTCGCTCAACCGCCGCCGTCGCGAACTGGAAGAAGCGGTGGTCCAACGCAGCGCTGAACTACTGGAGAAAAACCGCGAACTGGAGGAAATCTCTCTCACTGATCCCCTGACGCGGGCCCGCAACCGTCGGTATTTCTACGAGACGATTCCCACCGATACCGCCCATGTATTGCGCCAGTACCGGGGATTCTCCGCCGAAGACCGCGCCGAATTTCCCAGCAACGAGCTCATCTTTGTCATGGTGGATATCGATTTCTTCAAGATCGCCAATGACGAACATGGCCACCTGATGGGCGACCGGCTGATCCAGGAGATCGCCAACCGCCTCTCGGACCTGATCCGCAAGTCCGATGTGCTGGTGCGCTGGGGCGGCGAAGAATTCCTCATCGTCTGCCGCTCTACCGACCGCTCGCATGCTCCGCTGTTTTGTAGCCGCATCCTGGAAACCATCAGCGCCGTGCCCTACCGCCTGGAAGATGGTGCGGCAGTGACCCTCACCTGCTCCGTGGGCTGGGCCCCGTTCCCCTGGATCCCGGAGGCGGTGGACGCTCTCACCCTGGAAAACGTGATCGAAATCGCGGACCGGGCACTCTACGTGGCCAAGAAGACCGGCCGCAACCAGGGCATCGGTCTGATTCCCTCCGCCGAGGCGATGCGGGCTCCTTACGAGGTTCGCATCGAGACCCTGCGAAAGGACACTTCGAGAATGGCGGACATCGTCCACACGGAGAACCCGCGAGGGGAGCTGTCGAAATCCAAGGCCGCTTCCGCCGCCGGCAGCATTCCGGGTTTGGATTAGCAGCTCAGCAGGCCGGCCCGGGCAACCGCGCCCCTAGCCCGAGGTTTCCAGCGGATAACCCTTCTCGCGCCACAGACGGATCCCGCCGTCCATCGAAATCACGCCGGTGTAGCCCATCTTTTCGAGATTGTCGGCCGCCATCGCGGAACGGAAACCGCCGCCGCAATAGAGCACGAGCGGAGTGTCGAGGACGGGATATGCCACTTCGATATCGCGCTCAATGATTCCTCTGCCCAGGTGAACCGCTCCGGGGAGGTGGTCCTTCGCCCACTCGTTGTCCTCGCGGACATCGACCAGGATCAACCTTTCGCCGCGATCGAGTCGGGCCTTGACCTCGTCCACCGTGGTTTGGCGGACACGCTTCCGGGATTCTTCCGCAATTATCAGGAATCGCGGTGAATGCTTATGCTCCATAACGGTCAACTCCGTGCCGGTCTCTTGACCCCAAATATCTAGACCCAATTGTATTCAATCTTGCCGCGGCCCCCACCGTGGATGCTAGCTTCGAGTATCCTGAACTGTGTTAAAGATGAAATAGCACGAAACCGCACGCGTCTATGTCCCTGCTCATTCGCCAATCGCGCATCCATTCCCGCGGCTGCTACGCCACCCGGCCCATTGGCAAAGGGACCTTGATCGTGGAGTACGTTGGCGAACGCCTCACCAACGATCAGGCCGAGGATCTTTACGGCCACATCCCGCACACCTATCTGTTCGGTCTCGACGGCGGCAAGCACGTCGTGGACGGCCACGGTGTTGCCGCCTTCATCAATCACTCCTGCGATCCCAACTGTGAAGCCGACGAAATCGGCGGGAAAATCTGGATCATCGCCCTCCGCGACATCGAGCCCGGGGAAGAGCTTACCTACGATTACAACCTCTTCGACGGCGAAGATGATGCGCCCTGCCTTTGTGGCGCCCCGCTCTGCCGCGGCAGCCTCTACTCGCGGTCTTACTTGCGAAAGTTGGAGCGAGTCCGCGCGCAACGCAGACTTACGGCGTAGCTCGCTGGCTCTGGGTCTGTTCTGCCGATGCTACAATCGAGCCCCTGAAGCGGATCGAGTTCGCGCTGTGCTAGTGAGGGCATCTCTCCGAAACACGCCATGAAAGTCACCGAAAAGGACGTCGCCTACGTCGCCGATCTGGCCAACCTGGAGTTGACCGAGGACGAGCGCGCCCGCATGCTGCGCGACCTGAATTCCATCCTCGAGTACATCGCGCGGCTCAGCGAACTTAATACCGATAGCGTCGCGCCCATGGCCCAGGTTTCCGACCGCTATGGCGTCGACGAGTCGCGGCAGGGAAGCGAGCGCTTCGCCTACGCCAGCCGCGACGACGTGCACAACGGCTTGCGCGAGTCTCTGCCCCATGAGGTCGCGTTGAAAAACGCACCGGACACGGATGGCACATTTTTCGAAGTTCCCAAGGTGATTGAGAGATAGCGTCCATGATCGCGGGAGAAGAGAGTACGGGTCTCACGATCGACGGCGTCCGCAGCGCGATTGCGGAGGGTAAAACGACCGCGACCGCACTCGCTGAGGAGTTCTACACCCGGATCAAACAAGAAGACCCGGAGATTGGCGCTTTTCTAACTCTTTCGAAAGACCGCGCGCTTGACCAGGCCGCGCGCATCGACAAGATGGCCTCCGAGGGCAAGCCACTGCCGCCGCTCGCGGGAGTTCCGGTCGGCATTAAAGATGTGATGGTCACCCGCGGCGTGCGGACCACCGCCGGCTCGAAGATTCTCGAAAACTTCGTTCCGCCCTATGACTCGACCGCGGTGGCGCGGCTGGAAGCGGCGGGCGCCGTCGTGCTGGGCAAACTCAACTGCGACGAGTTTGCCATGGGTTCTTCGAACGAAAACTCGGCGTATCACCCGGTGCATAACCCGCGCGACAAGAGCCGGGTGCCGGGCGGCTCGTCGGGCGGATCGGCGGCGGCGGTGGCGGCCGGTATGGCGGTCGTAACGCTCGGTTCCGATACCGGCGGCTCCATTCGCCAGCCGGCGTCGTTCTGCGGCGTGGTCGGATTGAAGCCAACCTACGGGCGAGTCTCGCGCTACGGCCTGATTGCTTTCGCTTCCTCGCTCGATCACATCGGCCCGTTCGCCAAAACGGTACGAGAAGCGGCGCTGGTGTTGCGCACCATTGCGGGGCGCGATCCCATGGATTCGACTTCGGCGGACGTTCCCGTGCCCGATTACGTTGCAGAACTGGAGAAGCCGGTCCAGGGCTTGAAGATCGGAATCGCCAGGGAATACTTCGGGGAAGGTCTTGATCCGGAAGTCCGGGCCGCGGTCGAGGCGGCCATTCAAAAGCTGGCGGAACTGGGATGCGAGGTCGTGCCGGTTTCTCTGCCCCACACCGAATACGCCATCCCCACGTACTACATTGTCGCCACCGCCGAGGCTTCCTCGAATCTGGCCCGCTACGACGGCGTGCGCTATGGCTACCGCGCACCCAACCCCCGCTCGCTTTCCGATATGTATCGCCGGAGCCGCGACGGAGGCTTCGGCATGGAAGTCAAGCGCCGCATCATGCTCGGGACCTATGCCTTGAGCGCCGGCTATTACGACGCGTACTACCTGAAAGCGCAGAAGGTCCGCACCCTGCTGACGCGCGACTTTGACGAGGCCTTCAAGAAAGTCGACGTCATCGCCGCGCCGACCAGCCCGACTCCGGCATTCCGGCTCGGCGAGAAAGTGAATGATCCGCTCGCCATGTACCTCGCCGATATCTACACCGTAACTGCGAACCTAGCGGGCATTCCCGGGATCTCAGTTCCTTGCGGCGAAAACCACGAGAAGCTGCCGATCGGGCTGCAGTTGTTCGCGCGGCACTTTGATGAAGCGACGCTGCTGCGGGCCGCGCATGCGTATGAAGCGGCCTGAGTGGCCCAGTGCCCAGCATGCGAATCTATAATTGCGTCCGGGAATGGTTTGGCCGACAATTGCAGCCGTGAAATTTCCACTGGTAACTTCGTTCTGCGGCGGGCTGGTAATTTTTGTCGCGTGCGCGTATCTCGGCGATCGCGGAGCTGAAACCATCACCTACCGCTGGCATAAGCCCATGTCATTCGAGTCGCTAAAGAACCAGAATCACGAGCAATTGCGCGAGGATTTGCTGACTTTGCAGGCGGTTTCATTCTCTCAATTCACCAGCGGCGCTCCATCGGACCTTCAGAGAGCGGCGGACTACCTTGCAACAATGCGCGGCGGTAGGCAGCCTGAAATAGCGGCTATTGTGGACATCCAAGTAGCAACTTTTGATGTGGAAATGGCAAGGCTAGAGCAGGCCGCGGGCAATGCAACCTTGGCTGATCGTCACTGGAAAAAGGCACAGGATATTCTTGTTTCGCTTGGCTGGCAGGATGTTTCAAGAGAAACGCTGGCGAGACTTACCCATGCGCAGTTGTTGTGGAAGGCACCAAAATGACGCGTGCCATCAAAGCCACTTTCCTTGCAGCAGCCGTCCTGGGGCTGGGCTTTGGCGGATATCTCGGCTACACCCGCGCGAATGAGGTAAGCAACTCGTTGGAGTCTGTTCAATACATCGGCCCTACTAAGATTGCATCCGACTTTGCCCGCACACAGTTCATGCACGCAGACACCGATCACGCGCGACAGGCCGTGGCGCTGCAGATTCAGCTACTCGAGCAACTGGAACTGGCGGACAAGTCTTTCCATGCCCACGAGCTTGCGTTCGCCTACGTGCGGTTGGCAATGGTCGAAAAAATCGCCGGACAAGCGGAGGCGGAGCAGCGCGCCCTGTCCCAGGCAAGAGCGCGCGACAAGCAGGATCATTCTCGCAGTGAAGGGCTGACCGATGACGAATTAGAAAGTCTCGTCAAACGGTTGGATCGAGCCTTCGATAAACTGTAACCCCCTCCTACAGCGGTTCGTAGTACCTTTCCCCGGCGCAGGCCCTGCATAAGATCCGCCCGTCGCGCTCCACTTCGCGCCGGAAGCTGATCCCCTCGCCGCACTCGGCGCACACGATTCGCTCACCCTTGAATCCGGGAAATTCTTCCGCGGGCAGTTCGACCTTCACCCACTGCTTGGTGAACAAATCGTCTTCCGGCATTTCACGGTAGGCCAGCATCTGCTGCTGGTTCTTGCTCTCGATCTCGGGATGCATCTCCCGGGCCAGCCGCTTCGACGATTCCTTGGCGGCAATCCGGATCGCCTTGCCCGTGCTCAAATCCACGAAGGTCGCGGCCATCTTGCCCCAGTCGCGGAACTTCAGGGCGCGTTTGCCGAGACGGCATCCGGTGACCACGGCGATCGCGTCGGTGGCGCAGCGGTCAATCTCGACGAACGTGACCAGCCGCTTACGATCTTCTTTGTTGCCGCGCGGGTCTTCGATGCCCAGCTTCTCCAGACCCAGCATGGCCATGCGAACGCCCAGCACCTGCCCGGCACAGAGATGCCCGTGGGCCTGCTCAGCTTCGCGAAGATAGGCGTCTAAGGACTGCATGCCTCCCTCAGCATGTTGAATGTAGCGCCGCCGTCCCGGCGGCTGTCCGGCGGGCGTCCCCACCCGCCGCGCCGAGGGCGAGACGCCCTCGGGACAGCCGGCAAGATGACGGCGCTACTTTCTGCGCCAGCGCACGCCCTCTTTCGTGTTTTCCACGATGATGCCCGCAGCGGCCAGCTCGGCGCGCAGGGCGTCGGAGGCTTTGAAATTGCGGGCCTTGCGCGCCGCCTCCATCTCCGTCAGCTTCTGATTCACCTGTTCGTCGGAGAGTTGCGCCGGGCCGGCCAGTTCCAGCAACGCCGGGCTGATGTCTTTTTCGCGCCCTTCGCTGCGCGCCCAGTCAAGGATCGCCTTCATTTTCGGCTGGTCGTCATCTTTCAGCACGCCAAAGACTTCATCGAACTTTTCCAGCGCAGAGAGCAGTGGTTGGACGTCGTCTTTGTGCAGCCCTCCGCTGTCCTGCGCCGCATTGGCTTTGCGCACCATGTCGAAGACGGCGGCTTGCGCTTCGGCGGTATTCAGATCGTCTTCCAGCGCGCTCTTCATTCTCGCGGTGGTCTCGCCCGCCAACTGCGTCATCGCCGGATTGGCGCCGGCGGGAAACTGTGTACTGCTCAGCCGGAAGCGGAAGTTGCGCAACTTCTCCACGGAACTGGCCGCGGACTTCAGCCCATCGAAGGTGAAATTCAACTGGTTGCGATACGGCACCTGGGTGAGCAAGAAGCGGATCGAGGACGGCTTGTGGCCTTTGAGCACCAGATCGCGCAGCGTAAAGAAATTTCCCAGGCTCTTCGACATCTTCTGCCCTTCCACCAGCAGGAATCGCGCATGGAACCAATAACGCGCAAACGGTTTCCCTGTGAGCGCCTCCGACTGCGCGATTTCGTTTTCATGATGCGGAAAGATCAGGTCTTCGCCCCCGGCATGCAGGTCGAAGCTTGGCCCCAGTTGCTCCATGGACATCACCGAGCACTCGATATGCCAGCCCGGACGTCCCGGCCCGATCGAGGTGTCCCACGAAGCTTCGCCGGGCTTCGGAGCTTTCCATAGGGCGAAGTCGCGAGCGTTGTCCTTGTCGTACTCGTCCACGTCCACCCGCGCGCCGTCTTCCATGCCGGCGAAGTCTTTTTTCGACAGCTTGCCGTACTCGGGAAACTTTGCGATGCGAAAGTAGTACGAACCGTCTTCCGTCCGATAGGCGGCTCCCTTCTTCGCCAGTTCGGCGATGAACTCCGCCATCTCCGGGATGTGCTCGGTGGCGCGCACCAGAACGGGCCGCGCAATGTTCAAAGCGGCCGAATCTTCCAGGAATGCCTTTTCGTATTTCGCTGTGTACTGCTGGACGGTCACGCCGTCGCGCGCTGCGTTGCGGATGATCTTGTCGTCCACGTCGGTGATGTTCATGACGTAGCGCACGTCGTATCCGCTCTGCCGCAAGAAGCGGTAGAGGAGATCGACCGCGACGAAGGTCCGGAAGTTCCCGATGTGCCCGAAGTCGTACACCGTGGGACCGCAGGCATACATCCGGACCCGGTTGTCGTCCATCGGACGGAACTCTTCAATCTTGCCGGAGAGTGTGTTGTAGAGGCGCAGTGCCATGGCTGAGTTCGCGGCTGCGATGCGAATCTTTCATTCTAGGGTCGCGAAAGAAACAGGGTCAAATGCGGGTGGGGATAGTACTCTTCGGGAAAAATTCGGCTACACTCCCCACCGGGGCTGGATATACCTGGGGCCGGGGCGCGCGCGGGCGAGGGGCTGTGCGGGGCGCTCAGGGGGTTACGGTCAGCGAGACCGAAGTCTGCTGGCTGATCGTACGCGATGTGCCGACCACGTTGATGGTGAAAGTCTGAGACGTCCCTCCGCCGCCACCACCACTCCCGCCACCACTACTTCCTCCACAGGCGGCCATCGAACCGAGCAAGAGCACTGCCAGCACAAGCGCGAGGAAAATGCCTAGCTTTGGTTTTTTTGCGCCTGGCAAAATTATTCGCGGCACGAGCAGTCCGAGCACGGGCAAAGCCATCCAGAACGCGAACAAGGGTCCCGGCTTACCGGGCATTTCAAGCTGCGAGATGGTGTCGGTCTTGACGGTAAGCGTGACCGAAGCGGCCGCGGCGCCAGGGGTAACGCTCCATTGAGAGAACTCGCAGGTTGGGCCGGCGGGCGCAACGCTGCACGAGAACATGATCGGATCGTTGAAGCTGCCGAACTGCGGAGTGACCGTAACCGTGTAGGTGGCCGGCGAGCCGTGTGGGACGGTGCTGGCGGCCGGACTGGCCCCGAGCTTGAACCCAGGCCCCGCGTTCAGATTGAACACCAGGTTGCCGGTCCTTCCCATATATCTTGTGGAGACCATGAAGTGGACGGGGGTCGCCGAGTTGACAGGGAAGCTCAGCGGCCAGAGCATGTAGTTGCCGTCGGCGTTATAGGTGCAGCCGAGGTGGACGAAGTTACCGGGTGATCCGGTCCATGCCGAAAGGTCGTGGCCGTAGTTACTGCCTAGAGTATCCACGCTCACAAAGCCGCCACCCGCGGGCGGGGTGAAGCTGAACCAGACACTCTCCAGCACGTATGGAGGGGACACAATGCAGGGCGGTTTCGGGTCCTGGGCGTCGGCAGTCGCGCCAGGTGTGTTCTCAGTTAGCGTGAATGGGTAGGTGGGAATGACGGTGGCGTTCACGAACTTGTCGTTCGCGGGCGGGGGAAGAATCGAAATCGTCCACGGATCTGAGCTTCCGCCGCCGGGGGCAGGATTGAATACCGTCACCTGCGCCGTGCCCAACGATGCGACATCGCTGGCGGGAATAGCTGCGACCGCGATAATACTACCAGATTGGGTTGGGCGATCGCTGCCGTTCCAGCGCACGACCGACGTGGGCGTGAAGCCGTTGCCGTAAATGTTCAGATCGAACGCAGGAGCACCAGCACCGACGAAGCGAGGAGCGTTAGCAATCACCGGGAATGGATTGACAACGCTGACCACGAGCACGTTTGAAGTGCCGCCGCCGGGCGTGGGGTTGACGACGGTGATCTGAGCCGTTCCCAACTTCATGACGGTATTCGGTACGGTGGCCTGCAACTGGGTGCTGCTGGTTACCGAAGTGACAAGCTTGCTGCCATTCCAACGCGCGACCGATCCGGCGACGAAATTGGTGCCGGTCAGAGTAACGATGATACTCGCGCGATCTTCCAGTCCCCCAATCGGAACTTGCAGAGGAACGGGCTTCGGGGCGATATCGGTCAGCGTCGGCACCGGATAAGAAGAATAGATGTAAAACGGCGCTGGACCTGATTCTGCGCCGCCGTTCGGTGGCGGGTTGAAAACGGTGACTTGCGCGGTAGCGGCGGCGGCGAGATCGGCGACGGAAATGTCTGCCGTCAGTTTGCCGCCGTTCACGAAAGAGGTTGGCCGGTCGGTGCCGTTCCAGCGTACGACCGCGCCGGGCAAGAAACTCCGGCCCAGCACCCGGAGAGACAGTGCGGGCGAGCCGGCCAACACACTGAAGGGCGAGAGTTGGGTGATGGCTGGCGTCAGTTGGCCGAATTGCCAGAGGATGGAAAAGTTGTCAGCCAGACTGGGTGTCATGAAGCTGAACTGGTTCGCCAGGCTGCTCATGGATTGCACGCCGACGGTGGCGCTGGCACCCGCGTTTACCTCCTCGCCGCACCCCCGGAACGGGTCAAGCGGGTCATATGAGCCCAGTATTACGTCCGCGTAGTTGAACAGGATGTCGCTCGAGTTTTCGAAAAAGACAATCTGAAATGTCGCGTAATCCCGGGGTGATTCCGTCCACAGGCACGCTGAATCCCAGACGTCGCGCCACTCGATTACGAGTTCGCGGTTGGGCGCGGTTCCGGTCACGTCCCAGCGCACACTGCCTCCCATGGACGTATGAAAATCATCCCAGAAGGGAGCGACCAAAGTCGGCGCGCCCGTGGCCGGCAGCGCCGAATTGTCCCACTCGACGAACGGCGCGAAAAACGTTACGTTCCCGTTACTGTTCACGTTCAGGGTCGGGAAACTGACTCCGCCGAACTGGATGGGGAACGGCGGGCGAATCGTGGCGCTGTCGTCGTCTCGCAAATGCAGATCCGTTCCCGTGATGACACGGTAATTGAACGGGACGGCAGTGGAGTAAGCGTAAGGAGGCAGCGGGGGTATGACGTGAACCATGACAACATCATTATTCGGGAAAGTCAGGGTGTGGTCCCCGACTTCCGACGCTAACCATTGCCGTTGCGCCGCGTAGATGCCGTCGTTGGCTTCGAGATCGGGCCAAACGCCGTCATCGAGCAGGGTGATGGTTTCCGGGCCGCCATCCACGGGCACTTCGATCGTGCCATTCGGGGCCGCGCAGTTGATGTTCAGGAACGTGAAGATGAGCGAGTCGCCGCCCCGCACGTAGGCGTCCGCGTCCAACGGCTGCAGGCGTGACTGCAGCACGGAATTCGAGCAAGTCATCGCGCCGTAGGCGTTCAGGCGCTTCTGAGCAATGGTATTGGACAGGGAGGGAATGCTGTCGCCGCCCGCCAGAATCAGGTTCTTAATGGCCTTCCAGTCGCGCGTTGGGTCTTGCGCCTTTAGCAGCGCCGCGACGCCGACGACATGCGGAGATGCCATTGATGTCCCGCTGGCACTGAGGTACGGGTCCCCAAAGAGGCTTCCGGGCACTGTGCTCAGAATCTCTACCCCGGGCGCGCCGAGATGGACGGTATGACGCCCGAAGCTGGAGAAGTCCGCGAGCGCATCGTTGCTGTCGGTGGCCGCCACACTAATCATGTGGGGGAGTC
>JBAVUO010000050.1:0-32456 GCA_049696815.1 Terriglobales bacterium
GGCTGTTGAAAAAGGAACCGAAGCAGTAATTTCATTGAATTTCAGCGCCTTCGGCGGACGAACATTCAACAACTTACGAGCGAACTCCGTTGTTGAAACGCCCTGAAGAGAGTTTTTCAACAGCCACAGGCGATTACACTCAGAACCCGGTCAATGACCATTTTTCAACAGGAAAGGCTGCATTCGGCCTGGGGATGGCCTAGTGTGTCAACTTGAGACGAGTTGACCCTTTGGGGCCGGTTTCATGTCTACGTTTGCGTGTACGGGCCTGCTAAGGGCCTTCTAGGGCCATGCGTCGGGCTACTTCCAGGGCAGGCCCGGCGTGAGAGCAGGCAAGGAAAGTTGTTGGCTATCAGTCGAAACTTTGTTAAGCCAGTCCCACGCGTCGGTTGGCAACCAGCCTTGGAACTCGTGCGGAGTGATCTTCACAATCAACAGAGAGTCTGTCGCTTCAATATGGGGTAGCAGCTGCCTAGTGTATGTGTTCGCGTCATGCAGCGTCGTCACGATGCAGGTCTGCTCAATGAAATGCCACCATTGCAGTGCGTTTCCCCTCAGAGCCACAAAGAACTGGCTGTAGTCCTTTTGCGGGTTGCGCAGCGAAAATGTTATCAGTAGAAGATTCACGCACCACCAGCCTTCGGTAAAGCGTTAGGGCCTACTTGCCCTGGCAAGGTGACGGGATTGGTTGTCCCCTCTATAGTTGCTATCTCTGCTACGCCTAGCTCCTTCTTTTCTGTTCCCATTGCAAACTTCATCTCAGCCCGGTGACCTGTCTCTCCATAGACAAGATGCTTTGGCCTGATCCAGGCAAACAGAAACACCCCAACGAATAGCACCGCCAAGAAACCGACCGCTATGAGAAAGACTTTGAATCTCAGGTTAGAATCGGGGCCAATGGCAAGGAGAGCAGCCAGTACTATCGCTGTGAGTGCTGTCACGATTCGAAAGAAAAATGACAAGGGTGTTTTGACTTCCCTCTGTGAGAGCAAGGAGAAAAACTTGCCTGTTATTTTTTCGAACCATGTGGTGCCGTCAGACGCCATGCCACATCCTACGGCCCTTACGGGCTGACATTGGTGCGGGGCACAGGACTTGAACCTGCACGGCCTTGCGGCCACTGGCTCCTAAGGCCAGCGCGTCTGCCAGTTCCGCCAGCCCCGCTCAGATCGTCTTGATGGTATCACTGACGACAACCACCTTGGGCACGTTCTGCGCGTCTAGCAGCCGGATGGCCTCTTGCTTGACCTCTCGGTCGGCATGTACGTACCGCTGGCTGATTACGATGGAACTGTGACCGGCGAGCTTCTGAATGGTGAAGGCATTCGCCCCGGCCATCCCAAGGCGAGTGCAGAAGGTGTGCCGGGTTGAGTGCAGCACCACGTCCGGGCCAAGGTTGAGGGCATCCCTGATCGTGCGGAACTGCTCACTGGGATAGTGCCGGGTCAGCTTGCGCCGTCCGCCCTTGGACGTGAAACAGTGGGCACAGCGAGATTGTTGCAGGCAGGCAGACAACGCGACAGCGGCCCGCTTGGTGAGCGGAATCTCCCGTTTGCTGTACTTCGATTTTCCCTTGACCACGCGAATAGACACAGGCAGCCCGTCATCAAATTGGACGTTCTCCGTCAGCAGATCGCAAGCCTCAGAGATGCGAAGGCCGGTGTCCACTAGGAACGGTAGCATATGCCGCATGAGGCTAGTCGGGTAGGCCGTTGCGATGTAGGCCGTCATCCGGTCAACCTCTGCATCGGTAAGCACGGCCTCTCGCTCATGCTCATCCGGCAATAGCTTGATGCCGGGCACTTCGCGGATGAGCTTCCACTCGCGGGCAATGTGCAGCACACGGCGCAACGTCCGCAGGCTGTGGTTTATCGTCACAGGCGTGAGCTTCTTTTTCCGTTTCGCACCATAGGTGCTTTTCAACCGGAACTGAACAAACTTTTCAATCAGGGATGGGTCAATCTTGTGCAACCGGGCGGTCGCTAGGGGAGTGAATTTTTTCAGGGCCGCTAGGTTCTGGCAGTAGAATCCGAATGTGCGCGGGGCAGTGTTCGCCCGGAGATGGGGAAGCAACCGGCCTTCAAATTCCGCGAGTGTGGGAGCATTGCGGGAATCTATGATTGAGAACTCACCACGCACAAGGGATGCGCGGAAGGCAGCCTCAAGTTTCACGGCCTCTGTGCGGTTGCGGGTGTGCAGTGACCGCTGGTATAGCACGCGGTCAAACTTGAACCGGCAGTGCCACGTGCTGCCCCGCTTGATGAGCATGATTTGAGTGTATGCAAAAAGTGTATGCAGTGTCAAGAGGCAAGCGCAAAACCCGCACAAATAGAGGGGATGCGAGAATCTGAACGCAGACTTAGGATCTGGCGGGGAAACCCATGGGGGTTCGAGTCCCCCCTTTCGCACCAGGAATTTTTTCACGAGGAGCGTTGATGGCGCGACAAGCCGCCGCTGACTCAGACATTCGCGAGGTTTTGCTGGAAACCTACGCTGCCAATGACCCGATGAACCAGCTTCTCCTCGAGCACCTTGATGCGCGGGCCTGGCGAGCCCAACCGCCCGGCCTGAAGCAGCGCGAGGGCCGTACCATCGCTGCCATCTTTGCGCATCTGCACAACAACCGCCTGGTCTGGCTGAAATGGTCGGCGCCTCATCTCAGATGCCCTGCGGCTCTTGATCCCGCGCGCTGCACCGTGAAGCAAGCCGCCGCCGCCCACCGAAAGAGCGCCGCGCGCTGCCTCCAAATGCTTAAGGAAGCATTGTCGGAAAATCCGGATCGGCGGGTGACGAAATTCTCACGCGGCAGTTGGACTCGTGTGTGGCCGGCGGGCGCAACCATGTTCGCCTACATGTTTGCCCACGAAGCGCATCACCGTGGCCAGGTAATCGCACTTGCTCACCAGCTCGGCTACCGTCTGCCCGACAGGGCGGCTTACGGGATCTGGCACTGGGACCGGCTTTGGAAAGAGCTTGGTTTCACTTGCGGTCCCAGATGATCTCCAGCTGCTAAGGCGCGCGGCTCAGACGCCACGCCAACGCCGCGACTTTCCCTCCGCTCCGGTGAGACGGTACACTTGCCGTCATGACCATTCCAGCGCAGCCGAATGTCAAGTTCGTGAACGCCCCCGACTATCGCGAGGCCTACGCCAACAGCGTGCAGATCCGGGTCAATGTTTGGGATTTTTTTCTGGTCTTCGGAACCATGCAGCAAAGCTCGGAGACGCAGGTGGAGTTACGGAATTTCCAGGGAATTTATCTTAGCCCGCAGCAGGCGAAGGCGCTGATGTCGCTACTGCAGCAGAATGTGGCCAACTATGAGGCCGCCTTCGGCCACCTGCAGCTCGAGGCGCGCGCGCCCGGCGGCCCTGTGCACTGATGCCTGCGCGGTCGCGGGCTCGAGCTGATGTGAGGTCCCAATTGCGACCAGGGAGGTGCGAGTGGGCTTCGCGGTTGCTTCTGTTCGCGCTGATGTTTGCCGCGTTGATGCTTCTGCACGCGCCGCTGCTGCGCCTTCCTTACTTCTGGGATGAAGCAGGCTACTACGTTCCGGCGGCGCGGGATCTGTACCTGACGGGTTCGCTGATTCCGCAGTCCACGCTTTCGAATGCCCATCCTCCGCTGGTGATGGCGTGGCTGGCGGTGGCTTGGCGCGTGGCGGGATTCTCGACTCTGGTCACGCGCACGGCCATGCTGGCGCTGGCCGCCTTCTCGCTGCTCGGACTCTTCCAGCTGGCACGCCGCGCCGCCAACCTGGAAGTGGCGTGGGCGACCGTAGCCTGCGCGGCGCTATACCCGGTGTTTTTCACCCAGAGTTCTCTCGCCCAGGTTGATCTGGCGGCCGCTGGACTTACCTTCTGGGCGTTGTCCGCCTACCTTGAGGACTGCCGCTGGAAGCAAGCCGTCTGGTTCTCGCTGGCGGTTTTGGCGAAAGAGACAGCAATCCTGGCGCCGCTGGCGCTGTTTGTCTGGGAGGCGCTGGCCCATGTTGTTCGCCCGCGATGGCAGGAATTTCTTCCAAGCGCGGGAAGACGTACGCGCACGTTTCATCTGCTGCTTCCCGTCGTGCCACTCGCGTGCTGGTATGCCTACCATTACGCGAAGACGGGCTTTCTGCTCGGAAATCCCGAGTTCTTCCGCTACAACGTTGCGGCCACTCTCGATCCTTTGCGCATTCCACTCGCTCTGGGACTGCGGTTGTGGCAACTGTTCGGATATCTCGGCCTCTATCTGCTTACGCTGGCCGGATTGCTGGCGATGTTTCGTCCGGCGCAAATGGAGAAAGGGATTTTGCGCCCGCGAATTCCAATCCGGATTCAGGCCGGTTTGTTGTCGGTAATCCTCGCTTATTTGGGGTTTATGTCGGCAGTGGGCGGGGCGGTGCTCGCGCGCTACATGCTGCCGGTCGTGCCGCTGGTGATGCTGGTGCTGATTTCGACGCTGTGGCGGCGGGTGCGATTCTGGAAACTGATCGTGGGGATGGTAGCGGCCGCGTTTGTCGCGGGACTCTTCACCAATCCGCCGTACGGTTTCTCTCTGGAAGACAACCTCGCTTACCGCGACTACATCGTGATGCACGTCGAGGCCGGCAGATTTCTGGCGATGCGGTTTCCCCGAGCGCGCGTGCTGACGGCGTGGCCGGCATCGGACGAACTGACGCGCCCCTGGCTCGGGTATGTCGCGCAGCCGTTCCGCGTACTGCACGTAGAGGATTTCACGCCAGCTGAGGTTGCTCGGGCGGCGGCGGCGCGCGATCAGTTCGATGTCGCGCTGGTATTTTCCACCAAGTACCAGCCTCCCCATGCGCTGTTGGAGGACTGGGCCTGGTGGCAGCGAATCAAAGCGCGCTTCTTTGGCTACCATCGCGACCTGGCGCCGGAAGAGATCGCCGAGCGCATCGGGGGAAGAGTGCTGTTTCATAAAGAAAGCGATGGACAGTGGGTGGCGGTGATCGTGCTGGAGCGGTGAGCCCGCGTTGCGAGTGCTATGGCGATTTATCAACAATTGAGATTGCTCCGTTCAATCCCTCGCCACGGGTAAGTTAGTGCGATCTTTAATTTCCCTGAGTAGGCATGCTGCTGCAACAAAGCGAGAATCCACAATCAGCTTCCGCGAACCAGCGCGCAATTCGATCGCACCCGCATCCCTTTTGTGGGCTTGAATGTGAGATATTTCGTCCCAACGCAATAGTTGAGACTTCCAAAGAGACTTCTTCGTTATCCCATTTTGATCGGTCACTACGACGCCGCTGCCGAACCACAGAGATGCTATTGCCAGTCCAACGAACAAAAGGTCTATCGTCCAACGCGCCAAATGTGAATCTTGCAGAAACCCCTCGATGCTCAAGAACAGGAAGAACGCGGCAGCCATGTAGCTCACTACCCGAATCTGCCATCTGAGTCCGTAGATATTCGCACCGTTGCGAGAGGTCGGGTTCTGAGCGCCCTTGGAATTGAACAACCAGCGTGTCGCAACCACAATTAGGGCGACGGTCGCCCCGCCTACTACGACCTCAATCAAATCACTGTTCACGGCTCAACAATCTACGCCAGTGGGCACGGAACTCCAAGCGGTGTGTGTCAACTGGCGAAATCACGTTTGCGCTCACTACCGGGATCACCTAGTCCGGGTTCTGGTCGAATCACGGGCGACTCTGAGGGAATTCTGCCTCAAGTTAGCGCCTATGTGCCAAAGTCGGGTTTCCACACGTTACGTTCCGCGGCAATCGTGTTCACATCCCCATCAAATGGCAGGAGTGGGTCTTGACCACCAGCCAGACCTTGGTTCCCGCGGCGAGATGCAGCGCTTCCCGCGCCGCCAGCGTCAGATGAACTTCGAATGGTGTGCCGCTGCACTCGACCACTGCGGAGATCGTTACGTCCCTTTGTTCCAAACGCCGGATGGTCCCCGGCACGACGTTGCGGGCGCTCAGCCCGCGCGGGCTTTCGGTAGCGAGCATTAAATCGCCGGCGCGAATGCCGACGCTCAGGCGGGACCCGATTTCCGCACGCACTAGCGGCGTTTCCAGTTGCACCGTGCCCGGTTCGAGGCGGCAGGTCATGGTGCCGCGGTCTTCATGCAGCGCAAGCACGGTAGCGTCGAAGATGTTTTCAAAGCCGGTGAGTTGCGCGACGGTCTCGAGGCGCGGCGCGCGCATAACTTGGTGGGGAGAACCCTGGGCCACGATCTTTCCAGCTTCGAGGACGATGACGTGGTCGCCCAGAGCGAAGACTTCTTCGCTGCTGTGCGTGACGTAGAGAATCGGGACGCGGTGCGCCTGGTTCCACTGGCGAAGATCGTCGAGGATACGGGACTTGGTGGGACGATCGAGCGCGGCCAGCGGCTCATCGAGCAGCAAAGCCCGGGGCTCGGTCACCAGAGCCCGCCCCAGGGCCACGCGCTGACGCTCGCCGCCGGAGATCTGGGCGGGCCGCCGGCCGCGCAGATGTTCGATACGAAATGCGCTAAGGATCTCGCGGCTGCGCGCGCGCCGTTCGTCCGCGCGCAGGGTGTGCAGCCCGTAGGCGACATTTTCTTCGGCGGTCAGGTGAGGGAAGAGCGCCAGGTCCTGGATCACGTATCCGATCCGCCGTTTCCACGCCGGCAGGTTCCGCCCCTTCTCCGAGTCGTAGAGGTTTTCGCCGGCCACGGTAATGCGCCCGTCGACGGGATCGGCGAGTCCGGCAATACAGTCGAGCACCGTGGTCTTGCCCGCGCCGGAGGCTCCGAAAAGAATCGTGAAGCCCGCGCCCACACGGAAATGAACGTTGAGGTCGAACGCGCCCTCAGCATGCGGGAAACGCTTGCGGATGCGGACTTCGAGGGCGGAAGAAGCGGGCAGTGCGGGGTCCCGCTCCGTCGTGGGGACGGTTTTCATTTCCATGGACCCACCGTCCAGGGGCGGCGGTGCAGCCCGTACACGATCGAGAGCAACACAAAGGAAAGAATCAGCAGCACCAGCGCCGTTTGATTGGCGGCGGAATAGCGGGCCGCCTGTACCTGGTCGTAAATATCAATGGAGAGGGTTCGCGTCACCCCGGGAATGTTGCCCCCAACCATGAGCACGACGCCGAACTCACCCAGCGTGTGGGCGAAGCTGAGAGCGAGTCCGGTGACAAGGCCGGCCCGGGATAGAGGAAGCACAACGCGGCAAAAGGTTTGAAGCGGGGAATGTCCGAGAGACGCCGAGGCGCGAAGCAGCTTGGGGTCCACGGCCGCGAACGACGCCGCGAACGGCTGCACGGCGAAGGGCAGGCTGTACAACAATGATCCGATGATCAGTCCTTCGAAGGTGAACGCCAGGGTGTGTCCGGTGAGCGATTCCCAGACCCGGCCGAGCGGGCTGCGGGAGCCGAGCGCGACTAGAACATAGAATCCGAGCACGGTCGGCGGCAGCACGATGGGGAGCGCGACCAGGGCCTCGACTAGAAATTTCCAGCGCCAGCGGGCGTAGGTGAGCCAGTAAGCGATGGGGATGCCGAGCACGAGCAGGGTGGCGGAAACGATCGCCGCCAGGCGCACCGTCAGCCAGAACGCCTGCCAGTTCATATCAGCGCGCCTCCGCAGGAAGACTGAAGCCGCCGTTCTTTAGCAGGGAAGTGGCCTCCGGGCCGCGCAAAAATTCCAGGAATTTGCGGGCGGCGCCCGGCTGCTTCGATCGCGAGAGGACGACGGCGGCCTGGTTCAGCGCGGGGTAGGAATCGGGCGGCAGAACCCAGTAGCGGCCCTTGTCTTTCATCGCGGGCGCGAGGACGGTAGAGAGTGCAATCAGACCGGCCTGGGCGTTTCCGGATTCGACGAATTGCGCCGCTTGCGAGACGTTTTCGCCGAACACGAATTTCGTGACGACTTGATCGTAGATGGCAAAGTGCTTGAGCGCGGCCTCGGCGGCGCGTCCGTAGGGGGCATGCTGAGGGTTGGCAATGGCGATCTTCTTGATTGAGGGATCAAGCAGCGCCCGGATGCCCAGCTTCTGCAGATCGAGCTGGGAAGCAATTGGGACCCAGAGCACCAGCCGTCCGACAGCGTAGCGGTACAGCGTGTCTTTGTGGGCGAGCCCAGCGGCGATCAGTTGTCTGGGGTATTCTTCGTCGGCCGAGAAGAAAATGTCGAAGGGCGCGCCGTTTTGAATTTGGGTGGTGAGATTTCCGGAGGAGCCGAACGAAAGCTTAACCGTCTGACCGGTCTGCTTGGTGTAGATGGCTACGATCTCGGGCAGAGTGGTGCTCAAGTCCGCGGCCGCGGCGACGGTGATCTCCTGAGCGGCGGCGCACGAAACGGAGAGCAGAAGCGAAATTGCCAGGTTGCGGAAGTGGTTCATCATTGCTTGAAAAGGAGACCTGCCGAAGTCCGTACCGCGGCGGTTCTTCCGCCCCTCCGGGGCTGACTCCGTTGCGACTTGGCACCCACGGCTAACGCCGTGGGCTGTACTCTTACGCCGCTTCGCGGCTAAGCCGTCGTAGAACGAATTGCGAGTGTCGGGTACCGAGAGCCCAAGGCCCAAAGCCAAGAAGCCCAAAGCCTAGAGCCTAAAGCCTAGAGCCTAAAGCCTAAAGCCTAAAGCCTAAAGCCTGCTTTTCGACAGCGGCAGCTCGCGCACACGCTTGCCGGTTGCGGCGAACACCGCATTGCATAAAGCGGGCGCGAAGGGCGGCACTCCGGGCTCGCCCACGCCCGCAGGCGGCGCTTCGCTCTCCACGATGTGTACATCCACGTGCCGTGGCGCCCGGTTCATGCGCGCGATCGGGTAGTTGTGGAAGTTGCTTTGGTTGATCGCGCCGTTCGTCGCGGTAATCTCGCCGAACAGCGCCAAACTGGTGGCAAATACTGCGGCACCTTCAAACTGGTTGCGGATGTTGTCCGGGCTGACCACTGTGCCCGCATCGAGAGCAGTCCAGACGTTCGGGATGTGCACCTGTCCCTTGTTGTCGACCTCGACTTCTACCACCGTGGCAACATAGGTCAGGAAGCTGCGATGAGCGGCGATGCCCATGCCGCGCCCGCTACCCATGGGCCGCTTGCCCCAGCCGGATTTCTCCGCTGCGATCTCGACTACCCGCCGCAGTCGTGCCGTGTCGAGCGGGTAAGCTTTCGCCTCCTCTGCGTCGTCGCCCTTTGCGCCGAGGTCGACGATGCGCGGCGGTCCGATAAGGTCCAGCAGGTACTGCACGGAGTCCTTGTTGGCCGCTTTCGCTAGTTCGTCGGCAAACGAGTGAATCGCAAACGCGTGATAGACATTCGCCACGCTGCGGAACCATCCGATGCGCACGTGGTAATCGGCGGGCCCGTTCTCCGCGCGGTGGTTCGGAATGTCGAAAGGCAGGTTGTTCCATCCCAGGCCCATCTCGTCGAGAGCATAAGTCGCCGAAGCGTCGAAGGTCGAATTGATGGGCGGATAGACCGTGCGCTGCAGCCATGCGGTCGGCTTGCCGTCCACACCAACCGCGGCCTTCATGTACATCGCGGCCACGGAATGGAAGTAGTCGAAGTGAATATCGTCTTCGCGCGTCCACACCACCTTGACCGGCTTGCCGAGTTGCTTGGAGAGCACCGCTGCTTCGGCAACCTGATCGGGCTTTGATTTCCGTCCGAACCCGCCGCCCAGCAACGTGACATGGCAGGTCACATCTTCTTTCTTGATGCCGAGCACGCCGGCAATAGTCTCCTGCACAGCCTGTGGATCCTGCGTCGGGGCCCACGCCAGAACTTTTCCGTCTCGATATTCCGCCACCGCGACCGGCGGCTCCATGGAAACGTGCGCCAGGTGCGGCGTGTAGTACTCGGCCTCGATGATCTTGCCGCCCTTGGCGAATGCGGCGTCCACATCACCGACATTGCGCACAACCTTACCCGGCTGCCGGGAAGTTGCTTCAAGCGTCTTGCGGAACGATGCGGAGTTGTACACCGAGTGCGGGCTGCTGTCCCATTCGATTTTGAGTGCTTTACGCCCCTTGAAGGTCGCCCAGGTGTTGTCGCCAATCACGGCCACTCCGCCTAGTGGTTTGAACAGGTGCGGCGGTGTGACGGTCTCGATGGTGAGCGTCTTCTGAACGCCCGGCACCTTGAGAGCGGCTTTGTCGTCGTAGGACTTGATTTTCTGGCCCAGCACCGGCGGATGTTCGATCGAGGCGTAGACCATCCCCGGCATCGTAGCGTCCATCCCGAACACAGCCTTGCCGGTGACGATGTCGGGCAGATCGAACAGCGTGTTGCTCTCTTTCCCGATGTAGCGCCACTCGGAACGCAATTTGAGGTGAAGTTCCTCACGCTTGGGAACAGGTTGCTTGGCGGCCGCCGCAGCCAGTTCGCCGTATCCCAGCTTTCGCCCGCTGGCGCGATGCACGACGAAGTGTGGTTCGGTCGCGCAGTCTTTAGGAGAGACGTTCCATTGCGCGGCTGCGGCGCTGATCAGCATCGCGCGTCCGGCAGCGCCCAGCTGCCGCATCTGGTCGAAGAAGTTGCGCACGGAATGCGAACCGTCCGTATCCTGTTCGCCGTATCTTGGATCGCCAATCGCCTGATCGATCTTCACTCTCGACCAGTCGGCATCCAGTTCGTCGGCGACCACGATGGGCAGCGCCGTGCGGCTGCCGCAACCCATCTCTGAGCGATGCGCCACGATGGTCACGGTTCCGTCGGAAGCAATCGACAGCCATAAACTGGGCTCAATTGCGGCTGCAGCCCCTTCCGCGGCCCACAGCGGCTCGGGAAGGAAGCGCGCACTGAGCACAAACACGCCGCTGGCGACAACGCCCTGCAAAAATCCGCGACGGCTGACATTCTCAATGATGTTCATGCCGACTCCTTGGCGGCCTGGTGGATGGCCGCGCGAATCCGCTGGTAGGTGCCACAGCGGCAGAGATTGCCGGCCATGACCGCGTCAATGTCCTGGTCGCTGGGATGCTTGTTTTCCTTTAAGAGCGCGATGGCCTGCATGATCTGGCCCGTCTGGCAGTAGCCGCATTGCGGGACCTTGATCTCGAGCCACGCCTTCTGCACGGGATGCAGGGGAGCGATGCCTTCGATGGTAGTGATCTCCGCTCCGCTTACGTCTTTCATCGAGGTCGTGCAGGAGCGGATGGCCTCTCCGTTGTGGTGCACGGTGCAGGTGCCGCAGAGCGACATGCCGCAGCCGAACTTGGTGCCCGTGAGCCCCAGAACGTCGCGCAAATACCAAAGCAACGGCATCTCCGGGTCGCCGTCGAACGAGCGTTCCTTGCCATTCACTTTGAAACGGATCATTGCTCCTCCGGTTTCAGGCGTATGCGGTGCAGAATTGATTTCCATATCCTAGTCGCAGAGCGCGAAATGCGGAAGGGCGGAGAGCGTTCACTTTGTTCCCAGGGGTTTCCGGAACGTGAAGGGGTGGATCTCACCACAGAGTCACAGAGACACAGAGGAAGAGGCTTCGTTTCTGTTTTTCTCCGTGACTCTGTGACTCTGTAGTGAATGGGTTTCTTGACCCCGTCATATAATCGTCTGTCATTCCAGGAGGAAATTTGGCCTACGACGATTTGCGGGACTGGATCAACGCGCTCGAGCAGGCTGGCGAACTGAAGCGGATCAGCACCGAAACGGACCCGATTCTGGAAATCACAGAGATTACGGACCGAGTCTCGAAGTCGCCTGTCCCCATGGAGGGACAGCAGCTGCCCCCGGCTGTCCGGCCCAGTGAAGCCCGGCAGCTCGGCGGCTCCGCCCTTCTATTCGAGAATCTCAAGGGCTATCCCGGACAGAAGCTGCTCATCAACCAGTTCGGCTCGGCCCGGCGCATGCAGCTCGCGCTCGAAGTCGATTCGCTCGATGAAGTCGCCGAGCGCATTCGCGGCTTCCTCGACATCAAGTCGCCTCAGGGCTTCCTCGACAAAGTGAAGATGCTACCCATGCTGGCGGAGATGGGCAAGTTTTTCCCCAAGACCGTGCCCACCGGCCCGTGCAAGGAAGTTGTCAAGCGCGATAAGTTTTCGCTGCTCGATTTCCCTATCCTGCAATGCTGGCCGAAAGATGGCGGGCGCTTCATCACGCTGCCTTGTGTCATCACCCGCGATCCGAAAACCGGGAAGCGCAACGTCGGCATGTACCGCCTGCAGGTCTATGACGAGCGCACCACGGGCATGCACTGGCAACGCCAGAAGGACGCCGCCGAGCACTACCGCGCCCGCATGCGGGAGACGCAGCAAGCTGCGTCTCTACGAGTGGATCTGATGGCACGGTCTTCGGGAGGCGCGATACTGGCTTCCGGCGACCGTCCCTCCGGCCGCATGGACGTCGCCGTCGCCATCGGCACCGAGCCGGCGCTCACGTTCTGTGCCGTCGTGCCCGCCCCGCCGGACATTGAAGAATTCGTCATCGCAGGATTCCTCCGCCAGAAGCCGGTCGAGCTGGTGAAGTGCGAGACGGTCGACCTCGAAGTTCCGGCTGATGCCGAAATCATCCTCGAAGGCTACGTCAATCTCGACGAACTCCGCACCGAAGGCCCCTTCGGCGATCACACCGGCTTCTACTCGCTCGAAGACCAGTACCCGGTGTTTCACGTCACCTGCATTACGCACCGGAAAGACCCGATCTACGCCGCCACCATCGTCGGCAAGCCGCCGCAGGAAGACGCCTGGATGGGCAAAGCGGTCGAGCGCATCTTTATGCCGATGATGAAGCTGACCATCCCCGAGCTGGTGGACATCAACCTGCCCATCGAGGGCATCTTTCACAACCTGATGATCGTTTCCATCCGCAAGTCCTATCCCGGACAGGCGCGCAAGGTGATGAATGCCATCTGGTCCCTGGGCCAGGCGATGTTCACCAAGTGCATCGTGGTCGTGGATGAAGACGTGGACGTTCAGGACCTTGCGGACGTCACGCTGAAAGTGCTGAACCACATTGATCCGGAGCGCGACATCCAGTTCACGCTCGGCCCGGTGGATTCGCTGGACCACGCTTCTCGCCTGCCCGACTACGGCTCGAAGATGGGCATCGACGCCACCCGCAAATGGTCCAGCGAAGGCTTCACCCGCCCCTGGCCGGACGAGATCGTGATGGACGCGAAAACCCGCGCGCTGGTGGACGGGAAGTGGAAGGCGCTGGCGAAGGAGTTGGGGATCGAGTAGAAATCCAACTGATACTCATGCTTGACAATAGTATTGTGTAACGTTAGTATTGAGCCATGATCGCGAGTTTCCGCGACCTGGAAACGGAGAGGTTGTGGCAATCGGGCAAGAGCCGTCGCCTACCTGCTGATCTGCACCGCCGGGCCTTCAAGAAACTTGCCGTTCTTAATGCTGCCATCGCGCTGGACAACTGAACCGTGCCTCCGGGGAACCATTTGGAGACGCTACGCGGAAGCCGTGCGGGACAACATAGCATTCGCGTCAACGATCAATACCGCGTGTGTTTCGTGTGGCGGGACGGAAATGCTTTTGACGTGGAAATCGTCGATTACCACTAGGATCGGGACCTAATGTATGACTAAGCCGAAGAGCAAGGTTTTCGCCGTTCATCCGGGAGAGATCCTCAAGAGCGAATTCATGGAGCCGCTGGGGGTCAGCGCTTATGCCCTGGCGAAAGCGTTGGACTTCCCCGGCGTCTATGAAATTGTGCGCGGAGACCGCGCCATCAGCGCCGACACGGCTGTCCGCCTGGGAAAATACTTCGGCTTGCCCGCGCAGTTCTGGCTCAACCTTCAGAACGATTACGATCTGCGGGTCGCGGAGGGAAGCGGGGTTGGCAAGAAGATCAAGCCGCGAGCAGCTTCCGAGGCGGGGCAAGCACCGCCCGCGCCGCTCGCACCGGCCATCGACCTCATGACAGCGCTTCGCGAGTCACTCGCACGGCATCGCCACGGAGATTCGTCTTCCACCCGAACTCGACGACATCGTGCGGGCTGATCGACCCAGAGTACGCTCAGCGCCCGCAGGCAGGAAATCTTCCCCTTGAGCCCTCTCGCGACTTGTGTTCTCATTAATGAATGACGCGGGCCGTGGGGGCCCGCCTGCGCGCCTCAACCTCAACCCTCAACCTCATCTTGAGAGGAACACCAGAGGAGAAAATCATGAAACCAGTCAAGCACATTCCCGAGGGATACAACTCCATCACTCCCTACCTCATCATCAAGGACGCCGCCAAGGCCATCGAGTTCTACAAAAAGGCTTTTGGCGCGACCGAACTCTTCCGCATGGATGATGCCAACGGCCGGGTCGGGCACGCCGAGCTGATGATCGGCGACTCGCACATCATGCTGGCCGACGAACATCCCGAGATGGGCTACCGCAGCGCGACCACCATTGGCGCAACTCCGGTGAGCCTGCACCTCTACATGGAAGACTGCGACGGTGTCGTCAAGCGTGCGGTTGCCGCCGGCGCGACGCTTGAACGCCCTGTGGAGGACCGCTTCTACGGCGACCGCAACGGGACCATCCACGATCCCTTCGGCCACGTCTGGACCGTCGCAACGCATGTGGAAGACGTGTCCGCCGAAGAGATGGAGGAGCGCGCGAAGAAGGCCTTCAAAGCGGCTTAACACGATCGACGCGGAGAGGCGGATGCTGCCTTCCGCCCCTCTGCGTGCCACAATCATCCTGACTGACGAAAGGACTCCCCCTATGCTTTCCGCGGGCAACCCATTCCCGAATTTCGCGCTCCCTAACCAGGACGGCAAGATCGCCAAGCTCAGCGATTTCGCCGGGCACTGGCTGGTCGTTTACTTCTACCCGAAAGACGACACACCGGGATGCACCATCCAGGGCAAATCGTTCACTGCAACCAAGGCTGACTTCGATGCTGCCGGAATCAAGGTTCTCGGCGTGAGCGCCGATGACGTAGCTTCACACAAGAACTTCTGCAACAAGTTCGCCTTTACCATTGACCTGCTAGCCGACACCGACGCCCGCTTGATGAAGGCCCTCGGCATCGATCAGGCGGAGTGGAAAGGGATGAAGTTCTGGGAGCGCACCAGCTTCGTGGTCGATCCCAACGGCGTAATTCGCAGAGTGTACGAGAAGGTCAATCCCGAAGGGCATGAGCGCGTGCTGCTTAACGACATCCAGAAGCTGCAGACGAAGGCAGCGTGATCGGAAGAGAAACCGTAGAGACGCAGCTTGCTGCGTCTCTTGCCGCCACGGTCTGAGCTGCGGCAAGCCGCGTCTCTAAGGATGCCTGTGTCTCCGGACCTGAAAGTCCGCCTTGCCCGTCCCCCGTGTGGCTCCCGTGAGGCCAGCGCCTATTCCGCGAACGGGTGCGTCGCCAGACCGCCGCCGCTGCGGGGCAGGCGCAGAGTTCCGGCGAGTCCTTCGGCCAGGAGCGCGGGCAGACTGCGATAAAGCCGCGTACGCAAGTCGCGGTATCCCTGGATTCCGGCAAACAGGTCGGACACAAGGTTGCGGATACTCTCGCTCTGCTGGGTGAGACTCACCACCCGTTCCACCACACTCTCCCCGAGAACCTGGCCGTTGTAGAAGTGGTGCGAAACGCGCGCCGCCAGCTTCAGTTCTGGCAGGATCTCCTCGTCGAGGGCAGCCGAATACGAGGACGGATGCCCGGCAAGCAGGGCCTGGGCGCAGAGTTCGGCGGAGCGCAGAGCGTAGTAGAGACCTTCTCCGGTGATGGGGTCCACCAGGCCGGCGGAGTCGCCGATCGCGGCCCAACCTTCCCCGCAAACCCGCAACTCTTCCAGCGTCTGCGCCCGCAGGGCCGGGAGGATATGAGAAAAAAAACGCGCCCCATCCACACGGAAGCCGTTCTCTTCGAGCCATGCTTCCAGCCTGCGGCGCAACTCGACGGTAGAGGGCCCGCCCAACTTGCCGACAATCCCGGCGGAAAGATGGTCAGGACGCGGGAACACCCAGATGTAGCCGGTGATCCCCTGAAGAAACTGAATCTGCACGAGAGAGCGGCGCTCCGGGATGTAGTATCCGGCGGTGACCAGTAAATCGTCGGGCGAGAAAGAGGGAGCGAACTGCCCACGGAAGGGATGGCGTGCGCCAGCCGCGAGCACCAGGTAGCCAGCGCGATATTCGCCCTGCGAAGTGGTGAGATGCCAGTCCGAACCCGATCCGGAAATACGAATGACGTGCTCCTGGCGGATATCGGCAGCGTTGTTGCGGGCCCGGTCCAGCAGTAATCCATTGAGGACGAGCCGGGAAAAGACTGCCAGCGGGTAGCGCAGATGAAATCGGACCCGCTGCCCGGAGGGGCTGATGAGCTCGCAATGCCGGATGGAGTTGTGCTCGGCCTGCGCCTCGTCAAGAAACGGATACTGCTCGAGGGCCCGGTGCGTGAGCCCGCCGCCGCAGGGTTTTTCCCAAGCGAGCTTTTCGTCGAACAAAAGGACCTTGCGTCCGGGCGCGGCCAGCAGGGAAGCAGCGAAAGCGCCGGCCGGGCCGCCTCCGACAATGGCGATGGGAAGCTGTGTCTCCATTTTCGCGCGGCGCAAAACGAGTGGGTCCGGGGAGGCAGCGACCAGCCACCGCGCTGGTTGCGGCGGCTCCCGCGGACAGGAAAGATCGCAAGAAGTCCCGCGAACCCGGGGGGCGACCGGTTATTGCAGGCCAGTCCTGGTCAGACCGTCGTAGATAAATAACCCCGCGATGACCAGAATCATGATCCCCGACAAGGCGCCAAGCACCTTGACGATCGGTGTGATCCTTCTCATCTTGGCTATAACTTCCGTTTGATCTTTATGCATCTGAGATTCGGTCTCATGGAGGAAGATGGAATCGTCCTCGTGCATGGTGAGGGTGCTGCGATAGATCAGGAGGATAATGAGGATCCCCGTCAAAATGCCCCACGCGACAAGCAGCCCGAACATAGAAGGCATACGCCACCTCGCAGCTGAGATCGAGCCAATCCCCGAAGCTGCTTTGGCCGCCGCGAGAAGCCTGTTCGCCGACGGTTTCGGGTGCCGGCCCTTTGGTAGCCTCGATTATAGACCCACTTGGCAAGAGGGTTGCGACCAAAGCTCAGCCCTGGCATCCAACACAGAGAAGCGTAAGCTGAACGGACGGGAGGTAGGGGCAATCTGGCCCGTGCCCCGAACGCCAAGAGATGCACTGGCGCCGTTTGTTATAATCAGGAAGTCCAAGGAGAAAAACGAGATGGCAACCACCTCCACCCCGGAAGTAAAACCCACAACCACGCCGGTTATCCTGACCGCGAGCGCGATCGCGAAGGTCAAGGAAATCATGGCCTCACAGAATCCACTCCCGGCGGGACTCCGGCTGTCGGTGGTCGGAGGCGGCTGCTCCGGATTTCAGTATTCCATGGCCTTCGAGACCGGCGCCGGGATGATGGACAAGGTCTTCGACATGGACGGCCTGAAGGTGTACGTGGACGCGACTTCTTTGATGTATCTGAACGGCGCCCGCGTGGATTACGTTGAAACGCTGGAGGGAGCCGGATTCAAGTTTGAAAATCCCAACGTCAAGAGCACCTGCGGTTGCGGCTCTTCGTTCAACACCTAAGTCGTTCTTGAGTCTCGCGCATGCCCGCCCCGCTCGGTGAGCGGGGCTTTTCCTTGTGCGGAATTACTGTTCCGGAGGCATCGGCTGAGGGTTGGGCGGGCCCTGAGGAGGACTGCCCTGGGACGGGCCGGCATTGGGAACCACTTGTCCCGGCCCGGCGCCGGGCAGCGCCCCGGGACTGAAATTACTATCGAGGCCGGGCTTCACGGGTGTGTTCAGCATACCGCCGCGATCGCTTTGCGGGTCGTAGATGAAGAGCCAGTCGTTGTAGTGGTTCTTGTCGTAAAACTCGCGGATGGTTTGTGCCTTACTGGTACTGGCCACACCCAGGATTGGGCCTCCACTCCCAATTACTTGCTGCGTCGAACTCGAGGTGTCACTGGAACTCGATGATGATGATGATGATGATGATGACACAGAGGCGTTCGCGTCAGTCTGCCCATTCGGCGGAGTGCTGGAATTGGCACCCGAAGCGCTCTGGTCTGTGGTATTTGCCGGCGGCGGCAGTCCCGCGGCCGGTGGCACCTTGGGATTGACCGCGCCCTGCGACTGCCCGGTTGGCTGCCCCATGGCCGGCCCGCTGTTCAGCATGATGTCGGTGAGGTGCAGGATTTTGAAGTCCTTGCCTGTGATGGGATCCTTATAGCGCTTGCGGAGGAAGCGGATATTGTTGGTATTCTCCAGTTCCTCGATGCGCGATGGATAGCGGCCGAACTTCTTGTAGTAGCGTTTTACCGCACGCGAGTATTCCAAAGCCCGGTGAATCATCTCTTCTTCGCGATCGCGTTTGATCTGAAAGGCGATTTCCGGCAAGACTGCCATGGCGGCAATGGCCAGCAACGCGAAGAACAGCATCAGGGTGATAAGAATGTAGCCGCGGGAGCGGCTTCGCCGATTTTGTAATTTGGCAATTTGGTAATTTCGTAATTTGTCAGCCCGATGCCGCATATCCAGCTCCCGCCGTTTTTCAATTGCCAAATTACCCGATTACAAAATTGCCAAATGAATGCTGCCGGTCTCATCCCAGCGTCAAGGGAATGCTCTGCCGGTTATTGTTCAGGACATCTTCCACGTCCACGGCGGCGGGCGAAATGCGGAGGATACGATACCGGCGATCCACGATGTCGCCTTCGCCGGCGATGAAGACGTCCTCACCATGGGACAGGAAAACTTTCTTCGGTTCTCCCGGCTTGCTGGCGAAACCGAAGAACTTGAGGTTGATCGGGGGCGGCGGGGGGATGGGCGGCGGAGTGTACTGTTTGGCTTTGTCCGTGGTTCCGTTCGCCTTGGGATTCTCAATCGGCAGGGACCCGGCAACAAAGATATTTCTCCCCATGCCCGCGTACTTGGTGTCCTCGCTCTGTCGAAGCAAGTCCAGTTGGAGGGTGGGGTCGAGGCGAGGTTCCGCTGTCTTGACGACTCGACCGGAGGCGCTCCGCCGCACGCTCACTCGCGTGGAACCGGCTGGGGGCGCCGTCGCCGACGCGGGTGCCGCTGAAGGCGCCGAAGGCCAGAAGGCACGGCCCGCGAGCACCACCGCAATCACTCCCACCACCGCCAGGAGGATCACTTCTTTCCGGTTTTCGGCTCCTAGCTTCAATCAAGCACCCGCTCTGAGGTAGCTGTGCAGTTTCACTTCCAGCTTGACCGGCCCCTTCTCCTCGCCCGCCAGGCTCACGCTGTCAACCATGTAGAACAACTTCGACCGCTCCAGCGCGTTGATGAAACGCGCCAGTTGCAGGTAGTCGCCGGAGAAGTTGCCTTCGATCTCGACCGGAACGATGCCGGCAGTTTCCGCGTCTTCTTCTTTGTACTTGGCCTGCAGGATGCGGACGCCGTTGGCCTGCGCGAGCTTTCCCAGCTGATCGGCAATATCGGAGTCGCGGGTGGCAAAGCGGTCTTTATAGAATTGCCTGATCTGGTCTTTCGCCAACACGATTTTCTTGTCCATGCCGCGCAACGGTTCCACGGCGCGGGCCTTGGAGTGCAACTCGGACCTCAGTTGATTCATCTGCTGCCGGCGCGAGTCGGTTGAACCCACCAGCGGGGAAAACAAAACCGCTGCCGCTACCAGGTCGGCGGCCACCATGATCGCGATGGCGATCTTCAGGTTGCGGCGGGAACCCTGCAGCTCGGGCATTACTTTCTGCTCCTCTCCACCTGATCGGGGACATAGACGGCGACGATTTCGGCGGCAACCGCGCCTTCATTCTGCGAGGCCTGGCCTTCCGCCACCAACTGCGTTCCCTGGAAATGCGGCGAGCCTTCCATGCGATGGACCAGTTCGAGCGCACTGGCGCGGGTGTCGCCGGCCACCTTCATCTCGAGCTGTAACTGGTTCTCCTCATTCAGTTCCGGCTTGAGTGAAACCACGTGCAGGTTGGCGGGCATCACTCGTTCCAGGTCGGCGAAGACCTCGGTCCAGCAAAATGCTTTGCGCTGGATCAGACCATTCAGGAACTGCGATTGGTCCCGCGTGCTGCGGTTCGCGGGAAGATCGAGATAGGCCTGAGCGTCTTTCCGCTGGCTGTCGAGTTGTGCAATCTGCTGCTCCAACTGGCGGATGCTTTGGCGGTCGCGGCCGGCGTTCACCCAGCCGCGCGCGGCGACGGTGAGCAGAGCCAGGGTCAGAAGGACGAGCACACCCACCGCCAAGCCCCAGCGGGTCCAGAACTCCCGGGCATCTTCGTAAGGGCGGGTGGCGAGATTGATATCAACGCGCATGGTTATGCGATGAGCGCCCCTACCACGCCGGCCAGGCGCCAGCGCGGAACCGAACCATTGATGGATCCGATCTGCGAAGCAGCCACCAACTCTTCGACCACCGCCCCGGTCTGGGCTTTCAGCGCGGGCGCGGCCCCGCCTGACTCCGGCAGGCCAGCGACGTAAATGCGTTCCAGGTTCAGGCTATAGGTGTCCTGGAAGAACACGACCGAGGGATAGACCTCCTCGGCCAGCTGTTCGCCGGTGATGGTGACGCCGCGCAAGTTCTCCAGGGTGCGAAACAGCAGTAACTGCTCCTGGTCGAGGATGGCGATGCTGATGGTGCGGGCATCCACCTTGACCACCAGGGTGGGGCGTTCGGCATCGGCCGCCCCGAGCGCAGCCAGCATCGAGGGCATCACCAATCCCGGGCTGTAGCCGGCATCGCGAAACGCCGATTCGTATTCCGCCAGGACGCTATTCAGAACGACGGCCGCCACCGCCCGCACACCAGTGCCGGCAGTCTGAGCGTGATAAGAAATACGGGCATCCTCGAGATTGAAGGGAAGCGACTTCTTCAGACGGAATCGGACCACGGCCTCGGCCTCTTCCCGCTTGGAGGGGAGGGTCTCAAAATCGAGCAGCACGACGCGCACCACCGTGTCGGGCAGAATGGCGATCACGTCTCGGGAGCGTCCGGCGATGCCGCCCAGGGCGCTTTCTATGGCCTGTCGGACGGCCGATCCACCGTGCACGTTGGGCTCGACCAGGTCGGGCACCAGGGTGCCAGGAGCAAGTTCGCTGGTGGAGCAGACCTCGACCATGCGGCCCGCGTTCGCGGACCGTCCAGCGAGCACGCGGTCGGCAGCGATTTCGCAGGCCAGGGGGGGGCGGGCGGCGTGTTTAGCAGTGATCGTCATCGTTCCAGCAATCGATGATATCCCGTACTTTCATGAGGAGAACAGTTACCTTGGCGATGCCCGGGATTGGACTCCCGGCACGCGGCCGGTAACCGGCCTCAGCGGAACGTCTCGATAAACGTTACCTTGTTGATCTCTTTCAGCGTGGTGACCCCGCTGCGCACCTTGTCGAGCGCCGATTCGCGCAGGAACCGCATGCCCTCTTCGCGGGCGGCGCGGCGGATCTCCGAAGACGGTTTTTTGGCCAGAATCAGCTCGCGGATGCGGTCGGTCAAATCCAAAAGCTCATGGATGGCGGTGCGGCCCTTGAATCCGGTGCCGGCGCACTCGATGCAGCCCGGGCCCTCGTAGAGTGGCACCTGCGACCACTGCTGCGGGTCGAGCCCGCTGGCTTCGAGCAGCTCGGGCGGATAGTGCACTACGGTGCGGCAGGAATCGCAGATGACGCGCACCAAGCGCTGCGCCAGAATGCAATTGAGCGCGGAGACGAAGTTGTAGGGCTCGACGCCCATGTTGAGGAAGCGCCCGAGCACGTCCACGACGTTGTTGGCGTGGACGGTGGTGAAGACCAGGTGACCGGTGAGCGCCGACTGGATGGCAATCTGCGCGGTTTCCGTGTCGCGGATTTCGCCCACCATAATCTTGTCCGGGTCGTGGCGCAGGATGGAACGCAGACCGCGGGCGAAGGTGAGTCCTTTCTTCTCGTTCACCGGAATCTGGGTAATGCCGCGCAGCTGGTACTCGACCGGATCTTCAATGGTGATGATCTTGTCTTCGTCGGTTTTGATCTCATTGACGGCGGCATAGAGAGTCGTCGTCTTGCCGCTGCCCGTCGGTCCGGTGACCAGCACCATGCCGTAGGGTTCCTTGATGTAGCGGCGGAAGCGGCGCAGGTCCGCTTCGTCGAAGCCCACCACGTCGAGGGTGAGCTTGCGGAACTTCTCGCTCATCGATTCCTTGTCGAGCACGCGGAGCACGGCGTCTTCGCCGTGGATCGAGGGCATGATCGAGACGCGGAAGTCAATGGCGCGCCCGTTGTACTTCACCCGGAAGCGGCCATCCTGGGGGACGCGGCGCTCCGAGATGTCGAGCTCGCTCATGACCTTGATGCGCGAAATGATGGTGGAATGGTGCTCTTTGCCGATGGGCGGCATGGCGTGGGCGAGCACGCCGTCGATGCGGAACTTGATGACCACCGAGTCGTCGCGGGTCTCGATGTGAATGTCGCTGGCCCGGCGCTGCAAAGCGGTGAAGATGGTGGTATCGACCAGGCGGATGATCGGGCTCATGTCGCTGCCCGCGGTCGCGGTCAGCTTGTCGATGGAGATGGTCTCGTCGTTCCCCGCTTCGTCTTCCCGGATGACGTCGAGCGTAAAGCCCTCGCTGGCCTCCTCCAGCACGCGCTTAGACTGCTCGGTCTTCTTGAGGATGTCGGAGATTTGCTTGAGGGTGGAAACCTTAGTGACGATGCGCTTACCCAGCAACAGGCTGATCTCATCGATCATCATCAGCTGGCTGGGGTCGGCAATGGCAATGGCTAGGCGGCCGTCCGGGGTTTCGTCCAGGGGAACGAAGTTATAGCGGAACATCAGATCCACCGGGATCTTTTCGAACAGATCGTGGTGGAGTTGGAATTCTTTCAGGTCGATGAATTCGCAGCGGTAGCGCCGGGCGATGTCGCGCGCGCGTTCCAGCTCATCGCCGGCGGGTTCCGCGGTCTGTTTCCCGCCGTTGCCGCCGTTCGCCAGTGCTGTCTTCTTGTCGGCCATTCTTGTTCCAATTCTACAACCCGATTTCTGAATACGGGCTCTGGGCTTTAGGTTCTAGGAACAGCGGCTTTTCAATGAATCTACAAAAACCGCGCACCCAGAACCTAAAGCCTAAAGCCTAAAGCCTAAAGCCAAATCAATGCACTCCTGCTCCCAAAGTAAAGATCGGCATGTAGAGGGAGATCAGGATCCCGCCGACAAACACCGCCATGATGATCAGGATGACCGGCTCGATCAGCGCCATCGCCGCGCCCATGGCCGTCTGCACATCTTCTTCGTAAAACTCGGCCACCGAGCTGAGCATCGCCGGCAAGGCTCCGGTGGATTCGCCGACCTCGACCATTTCGACCGCGAGATCGGGAAAGATCTTTTCGGTTTCCAGGCTGCTCGCCAGGCCCTGGCCTTCGCGCACGCGCTCGGTCGCGGTCAGGATGCCGTTTAGCATCTGGCGACTGGTCATGGAAGCGCCCGCCGTCTCCATGGCGGACACCAGCGGCAACCCGCCCTGCAAGAGGGTGGCAAGAATCCGCGAAAAGTTCGCGACCTGGTACTTCAGACGAATTTCGCCCACCAGCGGTAACGAGAACAGGAACTGGTCAATACGCTCGGCGCCCCGGTCGCTCTGCTTCCACCGCCAGGTCAGAATGGCCGCAGCCAGCAGCACCAGGATCACAATCCAGGCGTATTTCTGGGCGTTCACCCCCACGGCGAGCATAAAGACGGTAATCGCGGGAAGCTGCGCTCCCATGTTGTTGAACAGGTCGGCAAACTTGGGGATCACGTAGGTGACGAGAAAAATCAGCATCACCGTCACCACCGAAACCAGCAGCGCCGGGTACACCAGCGAGACCGCCAGCTTCTTGCGGAAGGACTGCACCAGCCGCTGGTACGCGATATAGCGGCTCAGCACTTCTTCCATGTTGCCGCTCTTCTCCCCGGCCATCAGGGTGGTGGTGTACATCTTGGGAAAGACGTGCTGGGCGGCGAAGGCGTCGGAAAGCAACTCGCCCCCCTTGACCCGGTCGCGGACGTTTTCGAGCAGCTGCAGCAGGTACTGGTCGCGCTGCCGCTTGATCAGCAGGTCGAGCGAAGTGAGGATGGGAAGCCCGGCCTTGATCAGGGTCAGAAACTGCTGGTTGAAGATGAGGAAGGAGCTCGATTTGAGCTTGGTCCGGCGTCCCAGCGACATCCCGCCGGCGGTCAGCAGGCTGCGCGGCTTGACCCAATACACCAGGTAGCCCTGCTGGATATAGCGGTCGCGGACCTCGGCCTCAGAGTACCCATGCTCCACCTGCTGCACAAGGTGGCCCTGTTCCGTAGCGACTTTGACCAGGAATTCTGCCATTGGTTGCGATCCAGCTCTGGGGGCTTAACGCAAGTGTAACACTCGACCTCGCAAGCAGTTACCCTGACGCAGTCGCCACTGGTACCCAAGTAACCACGTGCGTCTCAGGGTGCCAGTTCTCCTTCCACCGTCTCCACCCCTGGGGGAGGGATAAAGTGAAAACGGTCGTCACCGAGCTCTGCATTCTCCCGCAAGTTGGCAAACCGGAACTCGGTGGTCGTCCCGTCCACCCCGGTCAGCACCATGCGGACAATCTGGTGGGAGGGCGCAATTTCCAGCTGCACCTCGCCGACCCGGTCGGCCATGGCTGCGGGAACCCCCCGCAGGAGGGTATTGGCCGGGTTCAAGGGGTGCTGATCTACGACTTTCGAGAGTCCGCGTAATTCATTCTCCAGCTGGGATTTACCCAGCAGGAACGCCATGGGTGAGCGCAAGTCCTCCAGTTTCCTGAGTTCCGTCTTTCTGGCCTGCCGCTCGGCTGGCAGGTAGAACCACACCGCTTTGCCGTCGCTGATAAACAGCTTCTCTTTCGGAGAACGGTACTCCCAGCGCATCTTGCGTGGTTTTTTCAGCCACAGGGTGCCCGATTCTTCCCGGTCCATCCCCTCCCCCCGGTAGATCTCGGTAAAGTCAGCCTGGAGACTGCGGAGGTGGTTGTAATGTTCATCCACCGCCCGGGCGAACTGGTGGACATCCTGGGCATGCACCGGGGACGAAGTCGTCCCCAGCGCTGCCAGACCGGCCAGCCAGAAGATGAGGCAATTTCTCAACTCGGCATCCCCACCCTGATTTTACCCTTGCCCGGCCCCTCATCGCGTCAAACCCAGGTGAATGTTTAGCCGCTCTTCCGGGGGCTATTTCCAGGAAGGATTGTGATGGACGACCCACACTGGGCGCGGGGCGTACCCAAATTAGTTGAGCATGGAATCGAGAAGGCGTCGCAGGCTCAGTGCTTGGAACCCGTCTGCGGCGAAGCCGGCTTAGGCTGGGGCGACTCGGCGCCGGGCGGAAGTGCCTTGGTGGGAGGCTCAGTGGAACTTTGGCGGCCCCGGTATGTATCCGGGCGGCAGCCCCTTTTCTACGAACGGGAAATCCTCCGGGTTTCGCAACTCAATACGGCCATCCGCCAACAGTTTGTACGGTTTCCCATCTGGGTCCACTGGCACCCCACGCAGCATGCCAACACCGATCAGCACGCTGAAGCTCGACGGCAGAACTCCTGTCCGTTCCCGGTAAGCGGCAACCAACTTATCGAGTTCCGTGACGTCCTCATCGACCCTCAAGGCGCGCAAGTGCGCGACGGCATTTTTCCGGATCAGCTCTTCCTGCGTGGTGGCATAGGCAGCCTGCCACAGCATGCGTGAGGTCTCGATCTCGCCCGCGTGCTGTGCCATTTGGGCCGCCATCACGCTCAGAAACGGATGTGCTTCCGGGACCTTTGTGCCGCGCGCAAACGCCTCGGCGGCGTGCGCGTAGTCCTTGGGTTGCATGTAGTAATAGACGAATCCGAGTTCGTAATACAGCTTCCAGTCGTCGGGATTATTCCGGATTCCGTACTCGAGCAGAGCAATCGCCTTGTCGGGTTGGCCCCCACCGTTCGGCGGTCTTGGTCCCAGGAAGTTTGCTCCAAACTGGTAGGCTACGGTCAGCTTGGGGTCGAGCGCCGTCGTGAGCTCCAGCAGCGGGGCCAGCAGCTTGTAGTCTCCGGCCCCGGTCATATGCCGGTTGCCAAAATACTGCACCGCCCGGGTCCAGTAGATATCGGCCAGCAACCCGTCATAGCCGAGGCTCAGCCGTTTGACCAACTTCGGCGAATTCAAATAGAGGACTTCTTCCAGGGTAGCCTGGGTGCGTACCTGGTCGAGCCGCCGCAAAAGGAGGACGGAGCCGGCCAGCGAGAGCAGCAGCAGGAGGCTCGCAGCCGCTGTGACTTTACGCGAGCCGCTCATTTCAGGTTCCTGCGCTCGAAGATCAGCACCGCACCGCAGATGGCCATCGCCGAGTACGCCAGCGCGTAGGCCGTATTGTAGGCGATCAGATGCGCGGGAATGGGTTGTTCGTGCGCCACCTGCCCGATCACGTTCAGCGCCGAGAGGTTCGGCACCAGGTAGGCCGCTCCGGTCGCCAGCCACTGCGTAAGCCCATGCGACATCCTGGCGAACCCGCGCAGATCCTCGGCAAAGCTGCCGATCACAAACAGCGAAAAAGCAAACACTGCCGACAGCAGCGGGGAAGAGAAGGACGAGAAGAGCAGCGCCAGCGAACACAGAATGAGGAATTGCAGCACGATGAAAAACAACGCGACCAGGATCCAGGCATCGGAAGACTGGAATTTGTGGGACACATAGAGCAGGGCCGCGAACACCCCGATGGCCATGCAGAACGTGTTTACCACCAGCGTCCCGGCCAGCCCGAAGAACTTGCCGACGATGAACTCCCACCGCCGCACCGGGCGCGATAGCACGGTGTACAGCGTCCGCTTCTCCATCTCTTTCGAGACCAGACCGATGCCGATGAAGATGGCGATGACCACGCCGAACAGCGAGACCGCCGTCAGACCGAGGTTGACCACCACCAACCGCTCGATGTCGATCGAGATCTGTCCCACCAGGATCGCGGCTCCCGACAGCAGCAGCGCGAAGGCGACCAGGTTGTAAAGAACGCGGTCGCGCACCGCTTCGCGGAACGTGTTGGCGGCGATGTGCACCACTCGACTCATCTCGCCCCCACCGTCGCCTTGGCTTCCGGGCCGATTTTTTGCAAGTAGTATTCTTCCAGTGAGGAGCGCACGGGGATCAGCGAATTCAACCGCAGCCGCTCCCTCCTCAGGATCTCCAGCGCCGCTTCTTGCTGCGCCTCGGGCAGTACGGCGCGGATCGTGTCCCCGATCGTGTGGCACTCCGCGCCCAATGCGCTGAACCCAGCCGGAACGGCGCTGCCATTCCATATCAGCTCCACCTTGCCGGCAACCGACGAGGTCAGTTCGCCTACGTGGCCAATCCCCCGCAGTTCTCCCTGGTGAATGATCGCGACCCGGTCGCATAACGCCTCGGCGTCGGAAAGGATATGGGTCGAGAAGAACACAGTCTTGCCCTGCTGCTTGAGCTCCTCCATCAGATCGCGGACCTCGCGACGGCCCATTGGATCCAGTCCCGACATGGGTTCATCGAGAAAAACCACTTTCGGATCGTGCAGGATAGCCTGCGCCAAGCCCACCCTTTGCAGCATGCCCTTCGAGAACTTCCGCAGTTGCACCCCTGCGGCGTCTTTCAGTCCCACACGCTCCAGCATGGCCTCGATTTTCCGGCTGCGTTCCTGGGCGGCTGCTACGCCGGAAAGCCGGGCATAGTATTCGAGAAGTTCTTTGGCGGTCAGGTAGTCGTAGAAATAGGGCTGTTCCGGAAGGAAACCGATCTGCGCTTTGATTTCCGAATCGTGGATGTCCTTGCCCAGGATGCGCGCCGTGCCGCCGGTCGGGAAGACCAGCCCCATGAGCAGCTTCATAGTGGTGGTCTTGCCGGCGCCATTCGGCCCCAGGAAGCCAAAGACCTCACCTTCCTCGACCGCCAGGTTCAGCGGGCGCAGCGCCACGCGCGGCTTCTTCCGCCAGAAACCCACCGCGTAGGTCTTCTCTAGATTGATCGTTTCGATGGCAAGCATTCTGCGTAGCAATTCTTCAACGGCAAAGTGATTATAAGCATTCCCCTGACGCCACGGGAGCTAGCGGCGACGGTATCTGCATATCGAAGGTAACTCTGTTGTCGGGCTTTCCGAGGAGATAGCCATGAAGGCGCTATGGCGGCCAAAAGAAAAGAGCCCGGAATTTCGTCCGGGCTTTTTTCCGGCTTGTACCCTCCCCCAGGTACTTCGCCAAACTTTTTCTACTGCGCGACAGGATAGGCCAGACAAGGCGCGATGGCATTTGGGGGAAGTCCGCCCGCCGTCGGTTCGCTGCGCAACACTCCATCCGCAATCGAGCAAAAATCGCGGCTTCCCGACCTGTATGCACTTACCGGAGTCCCTCCGGTCACAAAGGTACTGTTCAGCGTGGTTCCAGAGTTGATCCCGGTTGCCAGGAATTGGTATCCGCTGTGTCCCCCGCTCCCCGGGACAGCGTTGGCAAGATTGTTATCCAGCAGACAGGCATGGGTCGGCGCCGGGGTGCAGGGGGCGGTGCGCCCAAGATCCTGGAGTTGGACCGCATACCCGATGTCCGGATAAGCGCTGAAGTACAGGGTTTCAGCCGATGTGATACTCCGTATCGCCGCGGCGGCAGATGCCTCGTTGGCTGCCATCCTGGCCCGCAGCATGTTCGGGATCGCGATCGAGGCAATGATAAGTATGATCGCGACTACGATCATCAGTTCGATGAGCGAAAATCCCTTCTGCTTTCGCATCGCCTTTCCCAAAGTGTCGTTCCCGATAAGAACCGGGCCCGGCACTTTTTCAAATGCATGCGCAGGGCCGTTCCGCAGGGCATCTTCGGCCCATGGGGCAGACCCGTAAGCCATTGGTGCCAAAGAAGCTCTCGCGCCTGGGGGCAAATGATGAGGGGCCTCCCATGCGAGCCAGCCCGCCGCCTTGACAGAAAGTGTCAGCTCGGAAGCCGCAGTTTGATACTCCTCTTCATTTTGTTCCAAGGAACATCTTGCCCCACAAAACAAAGGAGCATCGGATTGCTCCGATGCTCCCAAGGTTATACGCTCCTGAATTCCGCGATACTACTGGAGCGGGGCTGTGCCGATAGGGCAAGTTCCAGCCAACGCGGTGGCCGGAGTGAAGCGAACCACTGCATCCGCAAAAGAGCAGAAGCTGCGAACGCCCGACTGGTTGGCCGTCACAGGATCCGCAGAGACCTGATAGCCCACGCTCGGGACAAGACCGTCGCCGGTATACTGGTAGGAGTACCCGCCTTTGACGGCCGGATCTTGCGCCAGCACGGCGTCAAGCAAGCAGGCGCTGGTGACAAGCGGCGGAGCGCAGCCGCCGGCGCTGCCCATCGCCGCAAGAGAGGGCGAATAACCCTGTGCCGGGTAGTTGGAGTTAAACGAAACCTCCGCTGTGTTGATGGTACGAATGCCGCTGGCCGCAGACGCTTCGTTGGCCGCAATGCGGGCGCGCAGCAAGTTCGGAATAGCGATAGCGGCGATGATCAGGATGATCGCCACTACGATCAGCAACTCGATCAGTGAAAAACCTTTTTGTTTACGCATTTTCAATTCCTCGTCTCCCAGGGGCCTGGCGTGGCCCGATTCGTGACTAATCGTCGCACTTGACCTTCCTTTTGAAAAATTACCTTAGTACCGCCTTGGGCCGCAACCCAGAGTGCTGTTTTTTCAACGCCTTTGAGAATCGGTGATTACCTCAGCTAGGGTACCCTGGCCCTGCCTTTTTGTGGAGTGCTGACAAAGTTTGGTACCGTTTGTGCCAGATTTTGTCAGGAGGCATCCACCCATTCCGTCCTCTCCGAATTCCTCAGGCGGGTGCCCTCCGCCCCCTTTGAGAACGAAGCTGATCAGAATTCTTGCAGCGGAGGTCAGAGGTCAGAGATTAGATTGCAGAGGTGAAACCCTGCGTGGCGAGCATCTCCGTCGTGGCTTTGGACCTCCCAAAGCAACCCTCAAGAATCAACACTTGCTAGAATGCGTATCCAGGCACAGCCATGGACAACATCCAAGCGGACCCCGATCGCGATATCACCCGCGCTTCCACCTTGCCGGCTGCCAGCTATTACGGGGAGGCGGCGCTGGAGGAGGAAAAGTCGCGCATCTTCTCCGCTGCCTGGCAAGTCGTCGGCCATGCCCACCAAGTCCGCGACCCCGGCGACTATTTCACTTGTGACCTGCTCGGCGAACCCTTGTTGATCGTACGGGGCGAGGACGCCGTTCTGCGCGGCTTCTACAACGTCTGCCGTCATCGCGCCGGGAACCCCGCCTCCGGCTGCGGAAATCGCAAACTGTTCCGTTGCGGCTATCATGGCTGGACCTACCGGCTCGACGGCGCCCTGCTGGTGACTCCCGAATTCGACGGCGTGAAGGATTTCAATCCCAGAGACTTCGGCCTCGCCCCCGTCCCGATCGGGGAATGGTTCAACCTGGTCTTCGTCAATTTGGACCCGGAGGCATTGCCGTTGCGGGAATCTCTGGCTGAGCTTCCGGCGCAGGCCGAAAAGTTCGACTTCCACGGCATGCGGTTTTACGAGCGCCGCACCTATGACATGAAGTGCAACTGGAAGACGTACATCGACAACTACCTCGAGGGATACCACCTGCCCAGCGTGCATCCCGGGCTCAACCGGGAACTGAACTACAGCGCCTACACGGTCGAGCCGCATGACCGTTACGTGCGCCAGTGGAGCCCCATCCGTGGCGCCCAGCCCGGGGACACGGCGCCGCGCCGCTATCCGGATGCGCCCGAAGATCTGACCGTGGATTATTTCTGGGTCTTTCCCAACTGGATGCTGAACTGTTATCCCGACAATGTTTCCCTGAACCTCGTCCTGCCTCTGGAGCCGGAACGCACGCTGGCCATCTTCGAGTGGTATCTGCCGGAGAAAGACCCAGACAGCGAGGCCGCCCGCAAGGCTCTGAATTTCAGCCACGAGATCCAGATGGAAGATGTAGCCATCTGCGAGATCGTGCAGAAGAACCTGCGCTCACGCAGCTATGATCGCGGCCGCTACAGCGTTAAGCAGGAAAAAGGCGTGCACGCCTTCCACCGCATGTATCGGGAGCTCATGCCGGGGGTGTAGCAAGAGAGCTGGAACCGCCGAGACGCCGAGTACGCCGAGAAAAATCAAGAAGGAAAAATTCCCACGAATTGCCGGAAGGGGTTTCAGGAATCCACTCAGAGGGTCAAGAACGTGGCCCTCAGGGGCTAAAGCCCGCATCTCTTGTGGCTCGCTGCGGTACGGCTAAAGCCGTGCCCTTCCCAAAGCCGTTTCTTGGAAACCAGTTCGCTAAGGGGCGGAAATAGGTCCTTGGGCGCAATGTCGACAGCTGGCTGGATTCCATTGGCCGTGTTTTTCTCGGCGATCTCGGCGTCTCGGCGGTGAGAACCTAGCTTCGTTTCAGCAGTAGGCAGGTGATGTCGTCGTGCTGCGGGGTATTGCCGACGTAGGCGTCGTGTCCGGCGAGCAGGCGGCGCAGCATTTCCCCTGGGGTGGCCGCCGCTTCGCTGTCCAACAGCCCGATCAACTGCGGTTCTCCATACTCTTCGCCCTTGGGGTTAACGGCCTCGACCACGCCATCGGTGAAGATGACCAGCCAATCGCCGGCGCCGAGGGTCGTGGCGCCAGTCTGGTAAGCAGCGTCCGGCAATATCCCCAGCGGGATGCCTCCGGCTTCGAGGCGCTCCATTTCAGGACGTCCCATGACGCCGGAGTTTTTCCGCAGGATGGGTGCGTTTTGTCCGGCATTCACATAAACCACATTGCCAGTCGCCGGATCCAGTTCGGCAAGGAATGCGGTCGTGAAGCGGACGCCGCCTTGGCTGTTGGTGCAGGCATAGCGATTCAGGCCGGCGATAATTTCCGGGAGGGGTACGCGGCCGTCGGAGAGCGTGCGCAGGCTGGCCTGGAAGGTCGCCATCAGCATGGCCGCGGGGATGCTCTTTCCGGCCACGTCGGCGACGACAAACAGGATGCGGTCATGGCCGGGCGTTGCCCCCGGCCGCAGAATGACGTCGTAGTAATCGCCGGCCACGGTGTTTGCCGGACGGGTCGCATAAGCGATCTGGTATCCCGGAATCTGCAAGGGAGCGCCGGGCAGCAGCCAGGTCTGAATGTCCTTGGCAATTTCCAGGTCGCGCTTCATCACCACCCGGTCGGCCAGTTCGAGCAAGAGCACGACAAACATGAGCAAGCCGCCCCAGACGTGCAGGTCCAGTTCGAAGACATGCACGTCGCCCGCCGCGTTCTTGTAGGTGAATCCGCCGGCCGGGAAGAACAGCAGGATGAACGCGAGCAGCAGCAGCACGCGCCGCGCCGGAGTCAGCTTCTCGAGAATTGCCCAGAACAGCGCCTTGGCGACAAACCTGGCGCGGCGAAAACGCGACTGCCCTTCCGCCCGTTCCGCCATCCCTGCGGAATACAAGCGATAACTGGAGCGGGCGTCTTTTTCAAACTGCGACCAAAGCTGGCTGACCTCCATCCCTTCGCTGACGCGCTGCCAGAACTGCCGGGCCTTGGCGGCGAGGGTTGACTTCGGCCGGGCTGCCTTAGGCGGGGAAGACATGGGAGGAAATATTATAGGGCCGGGGTATCAAGTAG